>JAJDVT010000071.1 GCA_022826005.1 Gemmatimonadota bacterium
TTTGGTGCGATTTCCCCTCTGTTCGTGGGCGGCGAAGTCAGATGGGGTCTGAAGGCAGGAAACGCAGATCGCGCAGCCCTGATTGAACTTACGTGATTCCCTGCCGTGATTCAGGCCACCGGTGGTCTGCCATTTTGGCAGGTTTTCGAGGGATGCGGGCGACGGGGACTGCCATTTTGGCAGGTTTCGAGCGGACGGGTGGACGGGACTGCCATTTTGGCAGGCCTGAACAGTTTCGGGCGCGCGGAGCCGAGTGCCGGATTGCACGCTCGGCGGCGTTGACGTGTCTATTAACCAGGATGGGGTATCGTTCGCGGACACGGAGCCCAGTTTGCGGACAGGGACCCCGGGGAGGGCGACACAATGGTGAGAGGCGTCACGATCGCGATGGTGGTCGGCGAGCCGATGCTGGTGTTCTGGCGCGCCAGGGATCTAGCCTGGGCGTTGGACGCGAGCCGGGATACGGGTCTGCCGCTGACCAGCCCCTCGGAGGTCTGGGACGAAGTCTACGGGCACGTGCGGCAATTCCTCATGGAGGAAGACCCGGAGCCCGAGGAGGAAGTGCCTTGACACCGCTTCCCGCTTCGACGCACGCTGCGTGACGGGGACCCCTCACCTGCGGGAGTGACAGACATGGACGACACGCCGGAGCCGACCGTTCCGACCGTGAGCTTCACCAGCATGGCGGACGGCACCCGCGAAGACTACGAGCTGCTCGATCGCCTGGAGGAGGAGTTCGCTGCCGGCACCGCCGACCGGGTCCTGGCGCACCTCCGCGAGCTCTCCGGTTCGCTGGCCGGCTATCAGGTCGACCGGCTGGAGCATTCCCTGCAGACCGCAACCCGCGCATGGCGCGACGGCGCGGACGAGGAGCTGGTGGTGGCCGCTCTCCTGCACGACATCGACGACCTGCTGGCCCCGCACAGCCACGGCGAGCTGGCCGCCCTCCTGCTGCGCCCCTTCGTGACCGAGCGAACGCACTGGATCGTCAAGCACCACGGTCTGTTCCAGTACTACTACTACGGCCACCACGTCGGCGGCGACCGCAACGCGCGCGACCGGTTCCGCGACCACCCCTGGTACCAGGACGCCGTCGACTTCTGTCACCGCTGGGACCAGTGCGCCTTCGATCCCGACTACGAATCGCTGCCGCTGGAGTTCTTCGAGCCGATGGTGCGCCGGGTCTTTGCGCGGGAGCCGTTCGGGTTGGTGGGTAGCCACTGATGATCTCGCCCCGTTGATCGGTAGGAAACAGCACCAGGTGCAAGGCGTGGCCGGCGGAGGGAGGGCAGCGGCCCCCTTCCCGCTCCGGAAACCTGGCCTCCATCCGGCTCGTACCAGGAACGGATAGAGGTACACGCAATGCATTCGCAGGGAGGATGATAGTGAGTCAAGAGATGATGATCCCAATACTGATCCTGGTACTGGCCTGTGTGGCGGCGCTCTCGCTCACGATCCGCGGCGCGCTCGTGGCGAGCCGGAATCCGTCCAGGAATCCGATCTCTCCGGCCCTCCTTCTTCTCTTCATCCTTCCCGCCTTCGCCTGTTCCACCGATGTGCTGCCGGAGTCTGGCTCTGGCGGCTCGGTCCAAACTGCCGTCATCCCCGCCGAGGCGGTTAACGTCACCGAACCCTCCGACCAGATCGCCCAGATCTCCGATATTGCCCTCCACGCCGACGGGACGGTGTGGGTGCTGAACACGACCGAGCCATTCTTCGTGGCCATGTCTCCAGAAGGAGAGGTCCTCGACTACCGAGGGCAACGAGGGGACGGACCGGGAGAGTTGGGCGGTCCGAGCAACCTCCTCCTGGCGGGGCAGCCGAGCCAGGTCTGGGCCTTCGATTCCCGAGCCCGGAAGCTCGTGCGTGTCGATGGACCGGAGTGGGAGACCGAGGAGCTCTTCCTCCAACTGGATTCCGGTCTTCGTGGGGTGAGAACGATCTCGTGGGACGACACCCCGGGGGGAGAGTTGAGCCGCCGGTGGATCGGCGGAAGCCCGGATGGTTTTCTCTTCGCGCATTCCAGAGTGCAGGGCGGAGCGTTTCGGCATATGTGGGATTTCGACGTCGTGCATCTCGCCCTGGATTCCTCCGCCACCACGGTCTTGTCGAGCGGCGCTCTCCTTGGAGATCCGGTCACCCGCTACGGGGAGCTGGGAGAGATCCATCCCGTGCCGGTCTGGGCCTCCTGTGCGGACGGAAGCATGATCCTCTACGACCCTCTGGCCAACTCGGTCCGGCGGCTGGACCGCGGCGGAAGGGAGACCGGCTCCCACACGCTCCCCCCGGAACGCTTGCTCAACGTGACGCTCGAACGTGCCTGGGCCCTGATCTATCGACCGATGATGGTGGCGATGGACAGTCCGGACGGTCCGCAAACCGAGGGATTTCCGACCGACAGCGCGGCGCTCTTCGAGATGTTCAAGAGCGAGGCCGGCGAGAATATCCTCGAAACCGATCTGCTCCCGGAGTACAAGCATCTGGAGTGCGGTGGATCCGGCGAAACGGTATGGCTCCAGCTCTTTGACGTGCAGAGCAGGGGGAGGTCGTTAGGGGACGGGGCCGAGTGGCTTCGCATCGGCCCGGACGGAGCGATTCGGCGCATCGTCTTCCCCGAGAGCTTCTCGCCTTTGCGGTTCACCGACGACCGCATCTGGGGCAGCCACAGGGGCGAGTTCGACGTCGAATCGGTGGCGTGGATCGAAATGGCGCGCTGGCAGCCCGAGGAATAAGTCCCCACTGCATTCGGCCGGCGATGCATCCACGCTCCGTCGCGCCCGTGCTGGAACCCGCAACGCCACCCCCCGTGCCGGCGCGGACCGCGGCGCACACACGCGCGAACTGTAATGAGGACATTACCAATTGTCATGTTTTCCTTACTATTGGGATCCCTGAACCGCCGCTCTGCGTTGCTTTACGCCGCTTATCCTGCTCGCCACTGCCCCGCTCATGTAGGTAAGCTGTGACGACGCCCCGACGCCGCCTGAGGAGCTTACGCCCCCAGATGTCGTGGCGCGCTCAAGCAGTTCGACGGCTTGGTCTCTCGTGACCGTGGGGTAATCGTCGAGGAACTCGTCAAGCCGGTCGCCCGCTTCAAGATGCTCCATCAGAATCCTCACCGGGACGCGCGTCCCGCGGAACACGGGAGTGCCGCCCAGGATGTCTGGATTCCTGTCGATCAGCTTGTCCGCTATGATTGCCTCCGTCCCTCTAACGATAGCCCAAGTCCACGTGTGTCCGCATCTACAGCCGGAGTCGGTTGCGGTTGAGACCCCCGATTCCCTAGCGTAGTACGCGAAGCCTTCCCATTCCTGCTCGTGCAGAGGAGATAACCATGTCTACATTCGTGCTGGTTCGTCGTGTCCAGGTACCGGACACCCAGGCGTGCGGACCTCTCGCAGCACTTCCTCCGGAGCAGGTCGCTTGCGGCTAGCCTGATCGCACAGGCTCCCGTCGAACGAAACGATCTGGTCGTCGAGATCGGGCCGGGCCGGGGCATTCTCACCCGGGAACTGGCACGTCGATGCCGCGAGGTCGTCGCGGTAGAGTTCGACGGAGCGCTTTCCGAGGCGCTTCGCACGCGCTTCCTGGGTGACGACGGTGTCACGATCGTCAGGTCCGACTTTCTGCGTTTTCGGCTGACCGATGTCCCCTACAAGGTGCTGGGGAACATTCCGTTCAATCGGACTGCCGCCATCGTCCGACGGCTCGTCCAGGCCGATTCTCCACCGCGGGACGCCTGGCTCGTAGTCCAGCTTGAAGCGGCCGAACGGTTTGCCGGCGGTCCCTGTTCCCGGGAGACGCTGTCCTCGCTGCTGCTCAAGCCGTGGTGGCAGATCGAGATCGTGCGGCGCTTTCGCCGTACCGACACCGATCCCCCTCCCGGCGTCGACGCCGTCGCACTCTGGCTGGCCCGTCGAACCAGACCCCTTGTGTACCGATTCCAGGCCGCCGACTACCGGCGCTTCATCCGGGGGTGCTTCGGTCGCGGCGGCCGCTCGATCAGGCGGTGTCTGGGATCCGAATTCACGCGAACGCAGATCCATCGGCTGAGCCGCGACCTCAGGTTCGAACCTTCCGGACCACCCCGCGGCCTCACCTTCGACCAGTGGCTCGCACTCTTCAGGTTCCGGCGGCTTACGCAATCGTAGGCGCCGATGGTGCATCGGCTCAACAGCCCGCTCAACTCGCCGCCAGCGTCACCCGGCGCCGCTTGCAACGGTTGCCTTGATCGGCCAACCGACTCGACGTAACATCCGTGTCGGCGCCGGTCTCGCGAGACCGGGTATCGTCCGCGGGGTACGGGAGAGCGAAGATATGGCCCACCTGATCGGTCTTCGACGATCACAGGCGTGCGTGCGCGCGTCGGTGGGAGGGGCCATCGCCCTTTCGCTGCTCATCGTGACCGCCGTCGAGGGGTCCCACGACCACACGGAGGACGAGCTGCCAGCCGTGTGTGCCGTCTGCGAGCTCGGTCACCAGGGTGCGCCGACGTCCGCGATGGGCACAGCGGTCATCTTCGAACCGGTCGTGTTGCATGTCCCCGCGCTTTCCGGACAACGGCCGGTTTCCGGGATGGTCCATCTCTCCGCTCATCGCAGTCGCGCTCCGCCGCCCACCATCTCTCTGTAGCGACGAGCCCCTCTGCCGGCCCAGGCGTCGGCAGCAGAGTCCAATGGTTGCGTCGATGACGGCGTACCCAACGCGAGAGATGGAAACTTCATGCAGACCACCGAATCGCGGGCGGGGCACACGCCCCTTCTGGAGGCCCGCGGACTCAGCAAGGACTACGGTGACACCCGGGCCCTTGACTCCCTCGACCTGGCCATAGCGCCGGGAGAGGTCTATTGCCTCCTCGGCCCCAATGGCGCAGGGAAGACCACCACCATCAACCTCTTCCTCGGATTCGTGGTGCCCTCGGGTGGCCAGGCCCTCGTTTCCGGCCTGGACGTATCCACGCACGACCGCGAGACGAAGCAGCAGCTCGCCTACATACCCGAACAGGTGATGCTGTACCGCAACCTCAGCGGACTCGAGAACCTGGAGTACTTCGCGGCATTGGGCGGGAGGGGATCGCTGGGCCGGGAACGGCTTGCCGACATCCTGGTCAAAGCCGGCCTGGAGCGCGACGCGGTCGGCCGGCGCGTATCCGATTACTCGAAGGGGATGCGGCAGAAGGTCGGCATCGCGATCGCCATGGCCAAGGAGGCCGCCGTGCTGCTGCTGGACGAGCCGACCTCCGGCCTCGATCCCAAGGCCTCGAACGAGTTCTCGGCCCTTGTCGAGCGGCTCAGGGAACGAGGCGTCGCAGTGCTCATGGCGACTCACGACCTGTTTCGCGCCAAGGACACCGGGACCCGCGTGGGCATCATGCGATACGGGCGCCTCGTCACGGAGCTGAGCACCGACGAGATCGGCCACGCCGACCTCGAGCGCATCTACCTGGAACACATGCACGATTAGGGGACACCGATGATCAGACACATAATCCGCAAGGAGTTCACCGACATCGTTCGGGACGGGCGCTTCCGCTGGTGCTCGATCCTGGTGGGCGCGCTGCTGCTGGTCGCCCTCGGCCACGGGTGGGTTCAGGCCCGCAACGCGCAGCAGGAGCACGCGGCCGCGCAGGCCACCGCCCGCGACCACTGGGAAACGCAGGGCGAGAAGAATCCGCATTCGGCGGCCCACTACGGCATCTACGCGTTCAAGCCCCGCCTGGCGCTGTCCTTCGTCGACGAGGGGGTTGATCCGTACACCGGTACGTCGGTCTGGCTGGAGGCCCACCGGCAGAACGACTTCCTCCTGCGCCCGGCCCAGGACGCGACGGCCGCACAGCGGATCGGCGTGCTCACCGCTGCCCAGGTGCTTCAGCATCTCGTGCCCCTGCTCATCATCCTGCTCACCTTCGGCGCATTCGCCGGCGAGCGGGAGCGCGGCACGCTTCGCCAACTGCTGGCCAGCGGGATCGGTCGGCGCGAGCTGGCCGCGGGCAAGGCACTGGGCGTCAGCGGGGCGCTGGCGTTGATGCTGGTGCCCGCCGCCCTGGTAGGAGCTGCGGCCCTGGTCGTCGGGAGTCCCGGTCCGGCGGCATCCCCCCTGGCCCGGGGCGTGGTCCTGGCCGGTGTCTACCTGGCCTACTTCACCGTATTCCTCGCGCTCTCCCTGGCCGTGTCCGCTTGGGCCCGCTCGGCGCGCACCGCGCTCGTGATCCTGCTGGGCGTGTGGGTGGTGAACGGGTTGGTGGCGCCGCGCGTCGCGGTGGATCTGTCGAAGTGGCTGCACCCGACGCCGTCGGCGATCGAGTTCGCCCGCACCATCGAACGCGAAATGGCCTCCGGCGCGGGGGACATCTCTCCTCCCGACCGGGATGCGTCCACGGAACGCCTGCTGGCCGAGTACGGAGTGGAACAGGTCGAGGATCTGCCCATCAACGCTGTGGGCGTCTACCTGCAGGAGAGCGAGGAGTTCGGCAACCGGATCTTCGACCGGAACTACAGCGCGTTGTGGGACACCTTCGAACGCCAGGGCGTCGTGCACGAGACGCTGGCGGTGGCGGCGCCGCTGCTCGCGGTGCGCACGCTTTCAATGGGACTGGCCGGGACGGATGTCGAACAGCACAGACACTTCGCCACGGCCGCGGAGACGTACCGCCGGGACCTGATGCGGAGGATGAACGGCGACATGGCCGAGAATTCGCGGACGGGGGATTTCTCGTACGCCGCCGACGCCGAGCTTTGGGAATCGGTGCCTCCGCTGCAGTACGCCGCCCCGACGCTGGGCTGGGTGCTGGGCAACCGCATCCTGTCGCTCCTGGTGCTGGGGACATGGCTGGTCGGGACCGTCCTGGTGGCCGCGGCGCGCGTCCGGCGCGCGGAGGTGGGATAGCATGGCCGCGCGCACTGTGCTGCGGAACGAGTGGCGTCTGCTCATGGCCGACCGGGCGCTTCGGATCGTGCTCGGGCTCTTCGCCGTCCTGCTCCTCTACGCGCTGGCCAACGGCGTGGTCTGGTTGCGGTTTCAGGAGCGCATCGTGGAGACCGTGCAGACCGGCAACGCCGAGCGCGCCAGCGCCATCGAGCAGGAGCTAGCCGCCATTGCGAACGGCGCCGAGCCGGCTTCGCGCTTCTCCGATCCCCGGGACCCCTACGTGCTGGGCGGGGGCCGCGGCACCCACACGGCAGTCCTGACGCCGGGTCCGCTGACGGCCCTGGCGGTCGGACAAAGCGATCTGCTGCCGTACTACTACGATGTCAACATCTACACGAACGAGTCGTCGTTCCAGCAGAACGGCGAGGTCGAGAATCCGCTCAACCTGATGGTCGGACGCTTCGACCTGGCCTTCGTGGTCATCTACCTGCTGCCGCTACTCGTGCTGGCGCTCGGCTACAACGTCCTGTCGGAGGAGCGCGAGCAGGGGACGCTGGCGCTGACGCTTTCGCAGCCGGTGTCGGCCCGCGGCGTCGTAGTGGCGAAGCTGGCTTTCCGGGCGCTTCTGGTCGTGGGAATGGTGCTGGCGGCCTCGCTGCTCGGCACTCTTGTCACCGGGGGCTTCGGCTCGCCCGGCCGGGTGCTTCTCTGGTGCGCCGCGGTCGTCATCTACGCGCTCTTCTGGTTCGTGCTCGCGGCGTGGGTGAACAGCCTGCGGCGTTCATCCGCCTGGAACGCCACGGTTCTGGTGGGCGCCTGGCTGGTCCTGGTGGTGGTGCTGCCGGCCACCATCAACATTGCGTCGGGACTGTTGCACCCGCTGCCGTCCCGCGTTCAGATGGTCACCGCCCAGCGCGAGGCATCGAACGACGCCGTGAACCGCCGCAGCGAACTCCTCGCCCGGTACCTGGAGGACCATCCGGAGATGGCGGAGGGCGTGGTGGCCGACGTCACGTTCTCGGGCGCGCTTGCCTGGGCCGCCACGGACGCGGTGAACCGCCGCCTGGAGGAGGTCACGGGGGAACACGATGCCCGCCGAGCCGAGCAGATCGCGCTGGTGCGCCGCTACCGGTTCCTGTCGCCGGCGCTCCTGGCCCAGGAGGTGCTCGTCGACGCCGCCGGGACGGGCGACGCGCGCTATGCCGGCTTCCAGTCGCAGGTGCGCGCGTTCGCGGAGCGTTGGCGGGGATTCTTCGTGCCCGCAATCCTCGCCGGCGAACAGATGGACGCCAGCGTCCTTCCCGATCTGCCCAGGTTCAGTCTCGCGGACGAGGGATCCGGGGACGTTGCGCGCCGCGCGGCTGTTCCGCTGGCGGTCCTCGGCGGACTTCTGGTGTTGGTGGGCGCAGCCGCGGGGGCTGGACTCGGTCGGGTGCGGGGCGCGGACTGACCCGGGGTGCCGCGGCCGTACCTGGTGCGACGCCCGGGCTATGGACGGCCCGCCTACGGCTGCCACAACCAGGTCCCCTTGACGATCAGTTGGCGGCGGGCCGGGAAGGGCTCAAGGGCTCCGTCGTGCGAGGCGTTTTCGTTATAGACGACGTAGAGGAACGAGAGCGGCCGGAACTCCCACGAAAGACGAGCGTTCAGGCTGGAAGCCTCGACCGCGGTGTTGTACTGCCAGATGCCGGAGACCTCGAAGCGGGGGTTCGGGGCCAGACGGAGTTCGGGCGTGAGGAGGTGCGTAGTGCCGTCCGATCCGCCGACGCCGCGGAACCGGTTGCGCTCCCAGGAAGCGAAGCCGACGACATGCGGGGAGAAAACTACCTTTGCCGAAAGCTCGCTCTTGACGAGGGAGCCGTCGTAGAAAGGTCCGAACGTGAAGCTCACGCTGCCGGTCAGGTTCGCGGAGGGATCGTGCGAGGCCATCGCGACCCATCGTGTGAAACTGTAGTCGCCGGGTGGCACGACGAGCCCCGGGATGGGCCGGAAGGCCCGCTCGAAGCGCTGCCACTCCGGCCGCAGGGAGACGGCCACCTCGCCCCCGTTCTCCAGGAGGAAGGTGAACGGCCGCACATTCCCGTAACCCGAGAAGAAATCGCCCGAGGACGCCTCGTTGAAGAAGTAGAAGATCGCGCCCGGCGCGTACGACCGGACCCACTCCCCAAGCCACTCCGGGCGCAGATCGAGGTAGAAGGCCGGACCCGTCAGGATGACGTCGTTTGCGAAGCGGAAGCCTGAGCGCGGCTCCCACTGCGGGCCCACGTATTCCTGGAGCCAGCCGATGTACCCCCAGGGCGCGTAGTTTCCCACCAGCGCGTGCGCGGCCCAGCCGTCGCCGCCGCTTCCCTCCGTGAACGAGCGCGAGACCATCCCCCGCGCGACGAGGCTCGTCGTCGGGCGGAAGAACCAGTCGGCGGCGGCAACGGTGTTGAGCGCGGAGGCGCCGGCCGGCAGGCCCTGGTCGTGGCGGGTCGTGACCAGCCCCCCGAGGCGCCCCATCGCGCCGACGTTCCGCACGTAGCGCCCCACGCCGAAGACGCTGCCGTCGACCGGACCGACGCCTTCCTGCCGCACGAGGAGCGCGCCGGCGCTGGACCTCGTCGACCGGTGCGTCACGCGCGCGCCGGCCGTGACCGGAACCGGCCGCCCCTCGCTGTCGAGTCCGATGCGGCGGCTGTAGAAGGGCGAGATGAGGTCGAGGCCCGTGTGGAATAGGCCCGCGCTCTCCAGGAAGAAGGTGCGGCGCTCAGGGAAGAAGACCGGGAAGCGGTCGAGGTTGACCACCTGCCGGTCCACCTCGGCCTGAGCGAAGTCCATGTTGTAGGTCAGGTCGAGCACCGTTTTGGGCGTTGCCGCCCACTTCAGGTCGACACCCACGTCGCGAGTGGACGTATCGTCGCTGAACAAGGCGCTTCCGGTCGATGTGGAGCGCCCCACCATGTAGGGCTGGATCTGGGCGTTCACGCGGGGCGGCGGCGGCGCAATCCCTTCGAGGCGCCCGGCGAAGGCCATGTCCCACGGTTCGACGCCGCGATGCCAGGGGGACCAGCCGCTCGTCTCCTGTATGGCGCGCGCCTCCCGGATGAAGTTCACCCGCCACCCCTCGCCGCCCGCATAGCGGAGCGTCTTCCACGGGATGAACATTTCCACGGTCCATCCTCCGTCTATACGGGCCGTGCGCACGCGCCAGATCCCGTTCCACGACTCGTCCGCGTCCCGTCCGTCAAAGACCAGCAGGTCGCGCTGCACCCCGTCGGGGGTCGTCATGAACGCCATGGCAAAGCGGCCGTCGCCGAAGCCGTCGATCAGGACGCCGAACACGTCGCTGGTCTCGTAGGTGAAGTCGCGGCGCAGCCCTTCCGCCCGCGTGGCCGTGCGGGCGTCCGGCTCGGTCATCTCGGCCCCGATGTAGAGCCCCTCGCCGTCCCATAGGAGGCGGACATCGGTTGGGGCGCGGCTCGGGGATCCGGCGGTGGGATCGACCTGGACGAAGGGGCCGATTCCGCGCGCTGCATCCCACGCGTCGTCTTCGAGATGCCCGTCGACCTCGAGCGTGCCAGTCGCTCGTGATGCGTAGGCGACCGGGACCTCCTGTGCACTGGCGGCGGATGGATGGAACGACGCTGCGAGCGCGCAGAGTGCGATGGTGCGCCAGCGGGGCCGCTGGTGACGCAACCACGGCGAACGGCTGCGGGCGAGTCCAGTCACGATGTCGGATTCCTGGACTGTTGCGGGACACCAGGGAAGCCGCGCATTGCCAAAACCGATCGTTCAGAACTGTGGGGGCGATTGATCCGCTTGCTCCTCGTCGGCGCACACCGAGCACGAGCCGGCCTTGCAGACACGGGCACTCTGCACCAGAGCGCCGGCGAGGGTCAGGCTTCCGGCTGCCGACGTCACGTTCTCCGGCAGAGGATTGAGCCAACCGGCGAGCGAGGCCGCCCAGAGCACGGCCCCCCCGAGAAAGGTGAGGATCAGGGCCGCGTTCCTGCGGGCCGGGCCCATGACGAGCATCACTGCGCCGAGAGAGACGGTCCCAACCCAAACGGCTCGTTCGACGCCTTCGGAGAGCGCCAGCGCGGGTGCCGCAATGGCCAGGAAGGGTGTGAGCGCACAGTGCAGGCCACACCAGATCGCGGCGCACGCCGCCAGCCGTGATCCGGAAGCCAGATGCGCGCTCGACGGGACGATTGCGAGAGAGTTTTTCATGGTGTCGGATTCCTTCTTCGGAGACTTGCCGTGGGACCCGGGGCGCCCGACAGTCGTCACGGGCGGGAGCGTGGTCTCCGCCAGGACGACCGGGTGAGTGAGGGTGGCCCGGCGGCTGGAGAAGCGACGGCCGGGCTGGGATTCCGGTTAAATCAGGTGACCGGGAGGAGCCCTGGAGCGGGTCGAAAAGCCGGCGTCAACCGCGGCGAGGCGGGAGCTCGGCTGAAGGTGGGCGCGGACGCCTTGGACGGCCGCCGCATGAACGCCCCAAGCGCGATTCGCGACCAGCATGCACGCACCGCCGTACGCGCACAGAACGCACTGGGCGTGAGCGGACTGACCTTCGCCCGGGTGGTCATCGGTATCGCCGTGCCACTGGGCGGTATGCGGCTCGAAGTGGTTGTGAGACGCCTCGACGACGGACAACCAGGAGATCACCGCAAGCTGCAACAAGAGCGCAACGGCGGCGGGCTTCCGGATCCGGAGTGGGTGGCGCATTCTCGACATGAGGGCAAAGGTAGCGCTGGTGACCGGCAGGCTACAAGACTGACCGATCAATGGCTTCCGGGGGGCAGGATCGCGCGGGCCCCGAGACCGGAGCGGTTGCGCGACCGCGGTCGCGCGTTCGGGGGACGCCCGCGCCGGACGCTGCCCTTCACTCCTGCCCGTAGTACGCATCCCTGCCGTGCTTGCGGAGGAAGTGCCGGTCGATGAGGTGGCGGGCCGGGCGCGGAGCATCGGGCGCGATCGCCCGGATCGTGCACTCCATGCCCGCGAGGAGTTCCAGCATCTCTGAGCGTGCAACGGCTTCCAGGCCGTCCGCGCCCCAGGTGAACGGTCCGTGGTTGGCGACCAGGACGGCCGCTACCTCCTCGGGCGAGATGCCGGCGTCCGCGAACGCCTCCACGATGACGAGCCCGGTGTTGCGCTCGTACTCGCCCGCGACCTCGGCCTCCGTCATCTCCCGCGTAACCGGGACATCGCCACGGAAATAGTCGGCGTGGGTAGTCCCCATGCAGCGGATGGGAAGCCGCGCCTGCGCGAGCGCGGTCGCAAACTCGGAGTGCGTGTGGGCGATGCCGCCGCAGGGGAACGCGCGGAAGAGTTCGTGGTGCGTGTGGGTGTCGGACGACGGGCGCAGATCGCCCTGGGCCACTTCGCCGGTCTCCAGTGAGACCAGCACCATGTGGTCCGGGGTGAGATCGGCGTAGGGCACGCCGCTCGGCTTGATCGCGAATAGGCCGGCGTCGCGGTCGGCACCGGACACGTTGCCGAAGGTGCCCGTGACGAGGCCGCTGTCGGCGAGCTCGAGGTTCGCCGCCCAGACTGACTCCCTGAGTGCTCGGGTGCGGGGGCTCATGGCTGACCTCCGGGGTTCCCGGATGCCGCGCATACGCTGTCAGTACGGAGGATGCCTGAAATCGGGCTCATCCTGCTGCTTTCCCGGCGGTCCGCTCGCGTAGCACAAGCAGCCGCTTCATCAGCGACGGGAAGTCGGCCTCGGCGCCCGCAACGCCGCCGAAAGAGTCGTGCAATTCCCGGTACATCGCGAAGAGTTCGTCGTAGACGGCCTGCGCCCCCGGGTCCGGGTCGAAGCGCTCGTCGCGCAGCGAAGTCATCCGCACCTGGGCCTCTTCGAACGTAGAGTGCCCGCCCGCGTCGGCCCCGGCCGCAACGGCTGCCGAGATCGCCGCGCCGAGCGCCGGGGTCTGGGTCGAGCCCGCCAGCAGCATCGGCCGCCCGAGCACGTCCGCGTAGATCTGCATGAAGAGGTCGTTCCGGGCCGCGATCCCCCCGCAACAGACGATCCGGTCGATGGGGACGCCGCACTCGGCGAGTCGCTCGACGATCACGCGCGCGCCGAAGGCGGTCGACTCGATGAGGGCGCGGTACACCTCGGCGCGGCTCGTTTGCAGCGTCTGTCCCAGGATCAGCCCGGTGAGGCGGGGATCCACCAACACCGTCCGGTTCCCGTTGTTCCAGTCGAGCGCGAGGAGCCCGGACGCGCCGGGACGCTGCCGCGCCGCCTCGTCCGAGAGCCTGCCGTGCAGGGTGTCATCCCCTTCGCACACCGAGTCCACCCACCAGTGCAGCAGGTCCCCGACCGCCGACTGGCCGGCCTCGATCCCGTAGTAGCCCGTCATCACCGAGCCGTCGACGATTCCGCAGATGCCCGGCACGTTCCCGAGCGGTTCGCTAGTGGGAGCGACCGTGATGTCGCACGTCGAGGTGCCGATGATCTTCACCAGCGTGCCCGGCGCGACCCCCGCTCCCACCGCCCCCTGGTGCGCGTCGAACCCGCCCATGGCCACCGGAATCCCGGCCCGGAGACCGAGCTGGTCCGCCCACTCCGGCGACAGCCTCCCGGCGGGCAGGTGCGGGGGATGCGCCTCGTCGTAGAGGCGGCCCCGCAGCTCGGCCAGGCGGGGGTCGAGGCGGGCGAGGAAGTCCTCCGAGGGGAGCCCGCCCCACGCGCTCGAGTACATCGCCTTGTGGCCCGCGGCGCACACGCACCGGAAAATGGTGCGCGGGTCGGAGACGCCTCCGAGCACGGCCGGGATGAAGTCCGCCAACTCGACCCAGGTCGCCGCCGCCTCGAAGACGTCCGGCGCCACGTTCAGGCAGTGCCAGACCTTCGACCAGAACCACTCGGAGGAATAGGTGCCGCCGATGGGGGCGAGGTACTCGGGGGCGTGCTTGCGCGCGACCTCGGTGATGGTTGCTGCTTCTGCGGCAGCGGTGTGGTCCTTCCACAGCCAGGCGTGGGCGGCTGGGTTCGCGCGCCACTTCGAATCGAATGCCAAGGGGCGGCACCGCGCGTCTATCGGGATCGGTGTGGAGCCGGTTGTGTCGACGCCGATGCCGACGATCTGGTCGCGGGAGAAGCCGGAGTCCGCAGCCGCCTCCGCCAGTGCACCCGCCGTCGCCACCCGCAGCCCTTCCACGTGGTCAGCCGGGTTCTGGCGGGCGAGATGGGGGTCCCCAGTATCCAGAATCACGCCGCGCTCCCCCGACGGGTAGTCGAACACGTGCGTCCCGACGGTGCGTCCATCCGCACAGGAGACCACGACGGCCCGGACCGAGTTCGTGCCGTAGTCGAGGCCGAGGGAGTAAGTCGCCCAGGACACCCCTCACCCCCGAAAATACAGATACGCCAGCAGGATCATCACCAGCACCACCGCTGACCCCGCCACGTCCCGCCGGTCCCAGCTTCTCCGCGACTCCGCGCGGTGCTCGTCCGTCACCGTCGCGTACGTCAGCCCGGAGATCCGCTTGTACGACGGCGCCTCGGTCAGGTAGCTCACCACGACCATCACCGCCACCGAGACCGTGAAGATGAAGAGGCTGTAGTACTGGAAGTAGATGTTGTTGACGATCCACAGGAACGAGCCGGGGGCGTAGCCGGCCTCGAAGCCCGCCATCCCCATCGATACCGGGGTGTCGACCGCCAGGCGGAAGGCCCCCAGCACGAAGCCGACGACGAGCGCGGCCAGGCATCCCTTCGCGTTCAGCCGCTTCATGAAGACGCCGAGGAAGAAGACGACGAAGATCGGCGGCGCCAGGTAGCCCTGCACCCCCTGCAGGTACTGGTAGAGGCCCCGCGACCCCTGGATCACCGGGATCCAGAGCAGCCCGATCACGACCATCGTCGTGGTCGCCATCCGTCCCACCCACACCAGCCGCTGCTTCGTGGCCTGCGGCCGCCACTTCTGGTACAGGTCCATCGTGAAGAGGGTGGACGATGCGTTGAACACGCCCGCCAGCGAACTCATCAGCGCGGCGAGCAGGCCCGCCACCACCAGCCCCCGCACCCCCACAGGCAGGATGCTCGTCACAAGGAGCGGGAAGGCGGCCTGCGCGGTGCCGGGGATCACGTTCCCGTCGGCGTCGACCATCTGGTTCAGCGCCCCGTATTCCCCGGTGCGGGCGAGCGCCAGCGCGATCATCCCCGGGATGATGAAGATGAAGACGGGCAGCAGCTTGAGCATCCCGGCGAAGATGCTCCCGCGGCGGGCCTCCGTCTCGTTCCGCGCGCCCAGCGCGCGCTGCACGATGTACTGGTCGGTGCACCAGTACCACAGCCCGATGATCGGCGCGCACAGAAGCATCCCCGGCCAGGGGAAGTTCCCGTTGAAGTACCACGCGATCCGGTTCGGCTCCATCACCGGCGCCCACGTCCCGTCCATCCCCTCCGGGATGATCGGCTTCCACAGGTTGAACATGTCCGGATCGAGCGCCTCCCTCAGTCCCCCCCAGCCCCCCAGCGCGCTCAGCCCGAACCACGTCAGCAGCCCCGATCCCAGCACCAGCACCAGCGTCTGCAGCGCCTCGGTGTACGCGACCGCGCGCATCCCCCCCGCGACCGTGTAGATCCCGGTGAGCACGATCACCACCAGCGAGCCCACCCAGAAGCTGTTCAGCGCCCACGCCCCGATCTGCAGCTGCACGTCGGGCAGGAGCGTCGCGAAGACCACCCCGCCCGCGAAGATCCCCACCGCGATCTTGGTCAGCACGTAGCTCACCAGCGAGATCAGCGACAGCACCCAGCGCGCGGCCGGCGAGAAGCGCCGCTCCAGGAACTCGGGCATCGTGTAGACGCGTGAGCGCATGAAGAAGGGGACGAAAACCCACGCCAGGATCAGCAGGCACCACGCGTGCAGCTCGTAGTGCGCCAGCGCGACCCCGTCCGTCGCCCCAGATCCGGCCAGCCCCACCAGGTGCTCGGAACCGATGTTCGACGCGAAGATCGACGCGCCGACGATGAACCAGCCCAGGTTGCGGTTGGCGAGGAAGTAGTCGTCGGGCGTGTCCTTGCGCCTGCGGAAGACCCAGCCCGCGAGTCCGCCCACCAGGCCGAGGTACGCGAGGATGATCAGCCAGTCGAGGGTCGCCATGGGGTCCCTTTCGCGTCAGGCCGGCTGAGCGGGCCGGAGGTCTCGGGCGCGCCGGAGAAGGTTGTCGCGCCGCACGTTACCGCCCCACGCCGAAGATCAGGACGGTGCGGGTCCCGTACTCCTCGCCGGGGCGGAGGATGGTGGACGGGAAGCCGGGCTGGTTCGGGGAGTCCGGGTAGTGCTGCGTCTCGAGGCAAAAGCCGCTGCGGTGCCCGTAGATGCGCCCGCCCTTACCCGCAATCGTGCCGTCGAGGAAGTTGCCGGAGTAGAACTGGATACCAGGCTCCTCGGTGCGGATTTCGAGGGTGCGGCCGGTGACCGGCTCGTAGACGAACGCGGCGCGGTGCAGGGCGCCTTCGCCGCGGTCCGCGCCCGACCCTGACGTTACGTTAGGGTCGGGGTCGAGGACGTAGTTGTGATCGTAGCCCAGGCCGGCCGCGAGCTGCGGGTGGTCGGCGTCGATGCGCGCGCCGATCGACGTGGAGGCTCGGAAATCGAAGGGCGTGTCCTCGACGGGCGCGAGCTCGCCGGTGGGGATGAGCGTGGTGTCGACCGGGGTGTAGCGGCTGGCGTCAATGGTGAGCTCGTGGCCGAGGATGTCGTCCGCGGCGGTCCCCGCGAGGTTGAAGTAGCTGTGCTGGGTGAGGTTGACGGGGGTGGCGCGGTCGGTGGTGGCGTGGTAGTCGAAGATGAGCTCGCCGGCGTCGGTGAGGGTGTAGGTGACGCGGACCGCGAGCGTCCCGGGGTAGCCCTCCTCTCCGTCCGGGCTGGTGTAGGTGAAGACCACCCCGACCGCGTCGTCGCGCTCGAAGGGCTCGCCCGCCCACACCACCTTGTCGAAGCCGACGTCGCCGCCGTGCAGGTGGTTGGCGCCGTTGTTGGTGGCGAGCGAGAAGGTCTCGCCGTCGAGAGTGAACTGCCCCCGCGCGATGCGGTTCCCGTACCGCCCGATGATCGAGCCGAAGTAGGGCGAGCCCGCGTAGTAGGGTGCGAGCGAATCGAAGCCGAGGACGATGTCGTCGAGGTTGCCGTCCCGGTCGGGGGTCTTGAGCGAGGTGATGATCCCGCCGTAGGTGATGGCCCGCACCTCGATCCCGGCCGGGTTGGTCATGGTGAAGAGCGTGACGGGATCGCCGGCCGAGGTCGTGCCGAACGGGTTGGTGGCGATGCTGCGCATGGGGGTGGGGGGGGCGTCGGGGGCGTCGGGGGCGCAGGCGGGGAGGAGGGGAAGGAGGGCGAGGGCGATGGTGAACGCCGGGCCCGGCAGGGGGCCGAATCTTGCTCGGGTCATGGTGGTGCGCTCTCCTGGGGGGATGGGGGGTGGGGGGGACCCGCACCCTTCTGGCCACTGGCCGCCGTCCCCGACTACGATGGGGTTTCGGACATAGTAGACGGTCGTCGGAACGAAGGCCAGCGGAGTGTGTACCGAGCATTCCATGAAATAGGTCCCCGCTGCTTTCGGGCGGCGATGCGTCCGCGCCGTACTGGGTGCTCACGCACCTGCAATGTCAAGGGAACATTACCAATTGTCATGTCAACTTTACTTATTGATACCACAATCCTTGCGTCATGCCCGAGAATCAGGTATATTTGGCTTTGGCCATCCACCGCTGCTGCCGTTGGCTTGTGGGACGCTGGGCCGCGACAACTTCATCAGTAATCGCAAAGAGGAGACTCGAAAGGGATGACCTGGCCGGGCTGGGGTGACATTCTACCCTCCATCGCAATGCTCACGGGCTTCGGAGGATCGGTTGCGGGTGTATGCTGGGCGCTGATGCGGCTCTTTCGTCCCCTCGCGGAGAACGTAGCGAGGGACGCATGCGACAACCTGTACGAACGACTCAAGAGGAACGACTTCCGTCACATGGAAGACAGCTTGCGGGCGGTTGAAGAACGCCTGGACGCGCGTATGGATGGTCTCGACGGGCGTATGGATGGTCTCGACGGGCGCATGGACGGCCTCGACAAGCGCATGGACGGCCTCGACAAGCGCATGGACAGAATGGAGACGCGGATCGGCGAACGGTTTGACAGGGCGCGCCAGGACAGGAAGGAAATGGAGGCGCGACTCATGGAGGCCATAGTGGGCCATCGCGGCAGCATGGAAGCAATATAGCGGCACGAAACCACGGTCTGTTTCCGCCTCCTCAATTCACTCGTGCAGCTCCCGTTTGAACCGCCTCAACTCCGTCTCCCCATCGATAAACACGCACTCCACCCCCGCCATCGCCGCGAAGTCCTCAAGGTGTTCCGCCGTCAGAGCGAGCGAGAACCCGGTGTGATGTGCCCCGCCCGCGTGGATCCACGCCGCCGCCGCCGTTTCCAGATCCGGACGCGGCTCCCATAGCGCGCGCGCCACGGGGAGCTTCGGCAGCGGGAGCGGCTCGACCGCCTCCACCTCGCTGACCACCATCCTGAACCGGTCACCCAGGTCCACCACGGTCACGTTCACGGCCGGCCCGGCGGCCGCGTCGAACACGAGCCGCACCGGGTCCTCCCGGCCCCCGATCCCGAGCGGGTGCACCTCGCACGACGGCGTGCCCGCGGCGATCGTCGGGCAGATCTCCAGCATGTGGGCCCCCAGAACCGCCTGCGCCCCGGTCTCGAGGTGGTAGGTGTAGTCCTCCATGAAGCTGGTGCCACCCGGGAGGCCGTGGGCCATCACCTTCATGGAGCGCACCAGCGCGGCGTGCTTCCAGTCCCCCTCGGCGCCGAACCCGTAGCCGTCGGCCATGAGGCGCTGCGCGGCGATGCCGGGGAGCTGGCGCAGGCCGTGCAGGTTCTCGAAGGTGTCGGTGAAGGCGTGTAAACCGCCGTCGGTGAGGAAGGAACGCAGCCCGAGCTCGATCCGCGCGGCTTCGTGCAACGACTCGTGGCGCGCGCCGCCGGGCAGCAGCCCGGCCATCATCGTGTACGAGTTCGCGTATTCCTCGCACAGCGCGTGGACCGCGGCCTCCTCGGTAGCCTCGACGTGCGCCACGAGATCGCCCAGTCCGTACCCGTTCACGGCATACCCGAACCGCAGTTCGGCCTCGACTTTGTCCCCCTCGGTGACGGCCACCTGACGCATGTTGTCGCCGATGCGCCCGATCCTCATCCCCTGGCTGTCGTGCCACGCCGCGGCCGCGCGCAGCCAGACCGCGACACGCTCCTGCACGGCGGGTTCCCGCCAATGCCCCACAACCACCTTACGCTCAATGCCCAGCCGGGTGCAGATGTAGCCGAACTCGCGCCCGCCGTGCGCCGACTGGTTCAGGTTCATGAAGTCCATGTCGATGGTGGACCAGGGTATGCCGCGTTCCATCTGCGTGTGCAAGTGGCACAGCGGCCGCCGCAGTCCCCTTAGTCCCCCGATCCACATCTTGCCCGGGCTGAAGGTGTGCATCCACGCGATGACGCCGATGCAGTTCGGCGCCCCATCCGCCTCGCGCAACGCCGCCGAGATCTCCTCCGGCGTCGTCAGCACTCCCTTGAAAACCACGCGGGTCGGCAGCGCACCCGACCCATTGAGACCCGCCACGACCTCCTCCGAGTTGGCGCGCACCTCCTCCAGTACCTGGGGCCCGTAGAGGTGCTGGCTGCCCGTGAAGAACCAGGCTTCGAGGAGAGAGTAGTCGATCACGCGGATTGTAAAGCCGACTTTACGAAATGTCGTGTCTGCTTTACCATGTGGTCCTCAAATCGCCACCTCACCGCAACTCGTCCGCGCGCACCATCCGCAGCCCGAAGACCGTCGCGATCTGGCTCTCCGGCTTCGCCTGAATGCGCACGGTCACCTGTTCCTTGCCCGCGACCAGCCCGGCCGGGATCGGATACTCCACGTCGTAGAAGCGCGGCGGCTCGCTGCGGTCCACCTCGGGCTCGGCAACCGGGGTCCCGTCCACCAGGATCTCGAACGACGCGGGCGTTCCCCGCCGGTCATCGCTGTAGTACGTCGCGATGAGCGTCATGGGGTGGTCCGGTGCGACCGGGATGTCGAAGGAGAACCAGCCACCTCCGCGCCGCCCTGGCCGGCCCAGCATCCGCTGGGTGACCGTTTCCTCGCTCCCCTGGTAGTTGAACGCGTCCTCGAAGACGCGCTCGCCGGGCTCCAGGTAGGCCACGGTCGCCCCCTCCAGGCTCCGCAGCCGCTCCGCTTCGGCAGCGTACTCGGCCTTCTGCGCCTCCCACTCGCTTGGAGTGAACAGGTCCCAGTACGTCGAATACGTGCGCCGGTGCAGACGGAAGAATGGCCGAAGGTCCACATCCGTAGCCCGCCCAGCGGCATCCGGCTCGCGGCCGGCGCCATCAGTGCGAAAGTGACCGGCCCCCCCGTCCACCGCCCGCACCCACGACTCCACCGGCTCATCGGCCGCGACGAAGACCGGTACCTTCGGCGGCTCCCGCCCCTCCGAACTCGCGGCCCCGCGCTCGCGTTCCGGCCCCAGATCACCGGCCAGCACGATCGGACCCCACATGATGGACGCGCGGCGCGGATTGTCCGGCAGCCCCTCCAGCCGAAGCGGCTTCGGCAGGTCGACCTCCACCACGTCGCCGCTCCGCCACGTCCGCGTCAGCTCCCGGAAAGAGCTGGCGTCGTACTCGAACCGCCCGTACTGGCTGCGGCCGGTGAACTCGAGGCCGTCGGGCCGCGTGTCCGGCGCCACCGTCTCCCCGTTGACCCTCACCCCAAAGCCGGCCCCCGCCCAGAAGGGCTGCCGCAGCATCAGCGTGAACTCGCGCGGCTGCCGCGCCTCCACCCGGAGCGTCGCCGTCTCCCCCTCCGGGAACCCGGTCTCCATCGCCAGCCGGACCCCGGCGTCGGCCCACTCCGCGGTCGACGGCGTGTACAGGTTCACCCACAAGCGGTCCCCGTCCTCGTAGTAGAGCCCGTCGCCGTGGAGCGCGTGGCTCTCCATCCCCGACCCCACGCAGCAGGTGAAGCTGCGCTGCATGTTCTGGTACTCGCGCTGCACGCCGCGGCCCACCGGCACCATGTAGCAGGTGCGCCCGTCCTCCGGGTCGATCGACGACAGGATGTGGTTGAAGAGCGCGCGCTCGTGGAAGTCGGCGTAGTGCGGGTCCGGCCGGAGCGAGAAGAGCTGCCGGGTGAGCTTGAGCATGTTGTAGATGTTGCACGTCTCGGCCGTGCGCCCGTCGATCCGGTCGCTGAGCTGGCCGGGCGGGCCGAAGTACTCGTCCTTGCCGTGGCCGCCGCTGGAGAAGGTGTGGTGCTGGACGACGCGGTCCCAGAAGAAGCTCGCGCCCATGAGGTCGGCCGGGTTGCCGGTCAGGGCGAAGCGGTCGGCGGAACCGATGAGCTTGGGCACGGCGGTGTTCCCGTGCTTGCCCGCGAGGATGTCCTGGTGGCGCTGAAGCGGCTCGATGAAGGCGCGGTGCTCGAACTTGTACGACAGGTCCAGCCAGCGCTCGTCGGCGGTGTCGGCGTAGAGGTCGACCATGATCTCGTTCATCCCGCCGAACTCGGTGTTCATCATGTGCTGGAGCTGGGCGTCGGAGAGCCCCGAAAGGATCCCCTCGGCCCACTCCGCGAAGGCGATCTCCATATCCAGCGCCATCTCGTTGCCGGTAAGGCGGTAGGCGTCGCGGAGGCCGCCGAAGGTCTTGTGCAGCGTGTACCAGGGCGCCCACTCGCCGTTCAGGTCGAAGGACGCCGAGCGGATCTCGCCCCGGGCCAGCTCGCCGAAGGCGTTCCGCAGCCCGGCCAGTGCGCTGAGGTAGCCGTCGCCGTGGGCATCCTGTACCTCCTTGAGCTCGGTGACCAGGTAGTCTGCGCGGTCCCGGTAGCGTTCGTCGCCGGTGGCGGCCCACATGAGGCTGACCGCGGTGAGGTGGTGACCCGCGATGTGGCCCGTCAGGTTGCGGCCATCGCCGTCCCAGCCGCCGTACGGCTCGCCCTTCGGCGTGAGGCCTGCCCGGTCGCGGTAGTAGGCGAGCATGCGGTCGGGCTCCAGATCGAGGAGGTAGCGGCCGTTGAGGTCCTGGGCGTGCTTGAGGGGGCCGCCGGTGAGGCGGACCGCGCTCAGGGGAATGGGGCGGGCCTTGATGATCCCCGCGGCGGTGGCAGCGAGGATGGCGGCGCGAGCACCAGCTCCGGCGCCGAGTCTGGAACAGCCCAGCAGGGGAAGCGCGCCGGCGCCGAGGCCGACCTTGAGGGCGGTGCGACGAGAGATCGTCATGGGGACCTCCGGACTCCGGGGTGGGGGATTGCCACTCGGCTACATGTTACGGTGGGATTCGGTCCAGGCGCCACACGCCCTGTCGCCGGGATGCCGGCGGCGATACGCTGGTGGTTGGAGACGGAGTCAACCAACAGGGTGGACCTGCGGATGGATTCATCGACTTCCCGGCGCGCCTTCCTGGAGCGGGCAGGCCTCGGCGCCCTGGCGCTCTCGCTCGCCCGGTGCACCTCCGACGCCCCGGGGAGTTCGCAGTCCGGCACTCGATCCGGCCAGCCCCCCGGCCGCCCCAACATCCTCCTGGTCACGACCGACTACCAGAGCGGGATGGACATCCCCGCGATCGGCCACCGCTTCCTCGACATGCCCACCCTCGACCGGCTCTCCCGCGAGGGCGCGGTCTTCCGCCGCCACTATTCCACGGCGCCCATCTGCATCCCGGCGCGCAACACCTGGATCACCGGGCAGTACCCCCACACCCACGGCAAGTGGGAGAACCTCGGTGGATGGGTGCCGGATACGAGCCCGGTGCTCATGGCCGAGCTGGGCGCGCACGGCTATCAGACCACCGCGGTCGGCAAGCTCCACCTGGGATTCCCCGACGACGAGCCGCTCGGAGGCTTCGACCGCTGGGTCTCGGCCGACCGCAAGGGCAACTTCGGGGCGGCGGGCCAGCAGGACGACTACGCCACGTTCCTGGCGGAGCGCGGACTCGTGCGCGACGACTACCTGCGGATGGGCGTCGAGGCGCCGACGCCCCACGTCTACGACTGGCCCTGGGACGAGTCCTGGCACATCGACCACTTTGTGGGCGCCCGTGCCCTGGAGATCGTCGAGCGCGGCGAGCTGCGGGAGCCATGGTTCTTCTGGGTCTCCTTCAACGGTCCCCACAATCCGTGGGATCCTCCGGCCCGCTGCTCGGCGCCCTACAGGGAGATGGACCTTCCGCTCGGGCACACCTTCCCCGGTGAACTCGACACCAAGCCCACCGACCACACGCGGCTGCGCTTCAACTACACCGGCGACATCCCCCGTCTGATCGACTCCGACTACCGGCGCCGCGACCAGATCATCCACGCCATCCGGGCGGGCCACTACGGGAACCTGTCGTTCATCGACGAACAGATGGGACGTGTGATCGGTGCGCTGGAGCGTCGCGGCGAGCTCGACGACACCATCGTCCTGTGGACCAGCGATCATGGCTCCCACCTCGGCGACCACGACCTCATCCACAAGGGCACGCACTACGACCTCTCGGCGCGCGTGCCGTTCGTCGTCCGCCACCCTGCAAGCATCCCGCCCGGTGTCCGGGACGGCTTCAGCGCCCACGTCGACCTCATGCCGACAATCCTCTCCCTGGCCGGCGCGCCGCTGCCCGAAGCGATGGAGGGCTGCGACCTCACCGCGCTGCTGGCAGCCCGTGGACAAAATCCCCCCGGCATTCGAGCGGCGATGCATCCGCGCTGGACGCGTCGCTTCACCTGTTCACGATGTAAAGACAACATTACACAATGTCATGTCGACTATACATTTCGTCCCTCCGAGGCTCCGCTCTGCGTTGCTCCTCGGGCGAATAGCTCTGCTATTCCCCTCTCGTCGCGCCTTACCAGCCCGGCGCCTCGCCGCTCTCGGTGCTCGCGGGGCTTTATCCACGGACTGCTAGGGGATGCGGAGGCTTCGGTGCGGGACGAGGTCTTCATCGAGGTCCGCGGGAACGTTTCCATCGTGACGGACCGGTGGAAGCTCGGGCTCTATCCCCACGACGGCGAAGGCGACCTGTACGACCTGGATGACGATCCGTTCGAGCTGATCAACCGGTACGGGGACGGCGACTACGCGGATGTGCGCGAGAAGTTGTCGGAGCGGATCCGGGGTTTTTCGCCGGTGTGGCCGCCGGAGTTTTCGGTGGTCGGCGGATGATGACCCGCCACGCTCGTTCCCGCCGCCTGATGGCCGCTGCCGCGCTGGCGCCGGCCCTCTCGCTGGCCATCCACTCCTGCGCCGGCCCCGACTCCCGCCCGTCCGACACCCCCGCCCCGCCCAACGTGCTCTTCATCGCCATCGACGACATGAACGACTGGATCGGCCCGCTGGGCGGCTACCCGGGGACAGTCCACACGCCCAGCCTGGAACGCCTGGCGCAGCAGGGCATGACCTTCACCAACGCACACGTGCCAGCAGTCTCCTGCAACCCGTCGCGGATCGCGGTGCTGACCGGGCTGCGTCCGTCCACCTCGGGCGTCTACGACCTGCGGACGCTCTGGTACGACGCGCCGGCGCTGCAAGGGGTCGCCACGCTGCCCGCGCACTTCCGCGCAAACGGCTACCGCACGCTGGGCACGGGGAAGATCTTTCACGCCCTCTCGTGGCTGAACGGCGACTACGGCGTGGACCAGAACGACCGGAACGCCTGGGACGAGTTTCACCCGTCGCTCGACCAGCAGATGCCCGATGCGCGCTTCCCCGAGGGGACGGTCAGGACGGTCGACGAGCAGGGGTTCTGGCGGTACGAGTGGGAGCGGGTCGCGGCCGGGGTCGGCGAACTCCCCGAGATCGACGTGCCCTACTTCATGGACTGGGCGCCCTTCCCGGAGGGCCAACCGTTTCCGGACGAGCAGGTCACCGACTGGGCGGTGGACCAGCTGGGCCGTGACCACGAACAGCCGTTCTTCCTGGCCGTGGGGATCTTCCGGCCGCACATCCCGTGGTTCGTGCCGGAGCCGTTCTTCGACCGTTACCCGCTGGAGGATGTCCGCTTGCCCGAACCGGGGAACTGGCGCGAGGGCCTGCCCGAGGCCGGTCAGAGGATGGGTGCGGAGCGCAGGGAGTGGCATCGCTGGATCGAGGCCAACGGGGAATGGCCGCGTGCAGTGCAGGGATACCTCGCGTCGATCAGCTTTGCCGACGCGCAGGTCGGGCGGCTGCTCGATGCACTGGAAGCGAGCGGTCGGGCGGACGAGACTATCATCGTGCTCTGGTCCGACCACGGCTTCCATCTGGGAGAGCGCGAAACGTGGGAGAAGTTCACCCTCTGGGAGGAGTCCACGAGGGTGCCGTTCTTCGTTGTGGCTCCGGGGCGCGTGGAGCCGGGCACGAGGTCGGCAGGCGCGGTGGACCTGCTGGACATCTATCCCACGCTTGTCGAGTTGACGGGTGTCCCGGCACCAGCCCACGATTTCGAAGGCGGCAGCCTGATGCCCTGGTTCCGCGATCCGGAACGCGCCCGCGACCGCCCGGCGATCTCGACGTTCGCAAGCGGCCAGCACACGGTGCGCACGGACCGGTGGCGATACATCCGCTACCGCGACGGCAGCGGGGAGCTGTACGACCACGCGAACGACCCGGAGGAGCGGGTGAACCTGGTGGCGGATCCGATGTACGCGGACACGGTGGCGGTTCTGGCGCGGTGGCTGGAGCCGATTCTGGAGGCAGAGGCGGCGAGGGGGGTTGGGGGGAGGTGACGACGGATGGGCTGGCGGGGCTTCGCGGCGACATGCGCCGGGTGATAGCAGGCTGACCGCAAGCGACGCCCGGCCGCGGCCCTGCGGTCAGCGTTCCAGTTCCGCGATCAGCGCCGGGCCGGCCGGGTCGAAGGGGTGGGCGTTTGCCAGCGCCCGGGCGTAGCGAAGTGCTTCGGCCGTGCGGCCTCCGTCGCGGTGCAGAACAGCCACCGCCAGAAGGACATCGCGGTCCAGCGGGCGACGTTCCAGGGTCTGTTCCAGGACGGCGCGGGCCGTCGCGGTGTCGCCGGCCGACTGGAGGGCTACCGCGTAGACGTAGGAGTAGCGGGTGCCCGGGGCTTCCAGTTCGGCGGCGCGCTGCAGCAGGGGCATCGCCTCGTCGGTGCGACCGTTGCGAATCAGGAGCAATCCCAGCGCATGGCGCGCATCCGCCGAACCGGGGGAAAGCTCAATCGCCGACCGTAGCAGCAACTCGCCGTCCGGGTCGCGGCCGGTGCGGAAGTAGAGGTCCGCCAGGTTGACGTACGCCGGCACGAAGGCGGGGTCGAGGGCGATCGCCGTTTCGAGGGCCTCTTCCGCTTCTGCAGGTGCGCCCAGGGCCAAGGCCAGCCACGCCAGGTTGAGTTGCGCTTCCGGGCGTTCGGCGCTGGCGAGTTGTGCTTCGCGGTATTCCGCGACCGGACTCCTGCCCTCAGCTCGGAGCGGGCTTTCCGAGTTGGTGACCGGGTCGGCACCCGAATTGGCCCCCCGCGTGGCCTTCCCGGCGATGGCAGCCGACCGGAGCGCGGACATCGGCACCGCCTCGACGGCGGCAAGCCGCACGGTACGCACCGAATCTTCCAGAAGCGTAACGGCGATGGCCGCGAGTTCCGGCCAGGTCGCCAGCCGGATGCCCCGCAGCGCCCCCATCCGCACGATCGGGTCGGGATCACTAACGCCTCTCCGCACGGCCGCGGCGCGCTGTGGACTCCGGTTGGCCCCGAGGAGCGTCAAGGCCGTCGCCCTGGTGATCGCAGGCGCCTTGGGGTCGTGCAGCACAGCGTATAGACCCGGGAGACTCCGCGGGTCATCCTGCCGGGCGGCAGCGATGGCCTCCGCGTGATGCTCCGTACGCCGGATCGGGACGCCGTCCAACCGACTGGCGATCTCGGCGGCCGCCTCCGCGCCGGTCATCCCCGCGTGGCACGTCGTGCAGGGGTCCGGCGCACCCACCGCCTCGGCCACCGCGGGGTCCGGTACGCGGAAGGAGTGGTCCCGCCGCGCATCCACGCCCATGTAGGTGCGCGCCGGCATGTGACAGGACACGCAAAGTGCGCCTTCCGTGCCCGCCTCGTGGAAGTGGTGCCCGACCGCGTCGAACCGCGCGGGTGCGTGGCACCCCGTGCAGACGGCATTGCCTTCGCCCCGCACCTCCAGCGAGTGCGCGTCGTGACAGTCGTTGCACGATACGCCGGCCCGGTACATCGCACTCTGCACGAACGAACCCCAGACGTAGACCTCCTCCCGGATCTGGCCGTCCGCGAAGTAGAGCCCGTCCTCCAGCAGCGCCGGCTGGTGGGTGTCCAGTAGCGGTTCGCCGTGCCGGTACCGCGTGGTGATGGCCGTGCGGCGGGAGTGGCAGCGGCCGCAGGCGTCCAGCAGTCCGTCGCGGTCGGGCTCGTCGCGCGGTAGGGCGGTGCCCTTCGAGGGGTCCGGCGTCCAGGCCGTGGGATCGTGCGGCTCGAAGTGGACGAGGAGCCCGCGGTCCCGCGCGCCCTCAGGCGCGGGGGGGAGGGAAGAGTCCGCGCCGGCGGCTTCTGCCCACCTCACATGCTCCGAGCCCGGTCCATGGCACGCCTCGCACGACACATCCAGTTCGGCCCACTCGGTCGAGAAGCTGTCCGTGGCGGGCGAGTAGTTCTTCATCAGTCCCGTCGAATGACACTCCGCACACATCGAGTTCCATGTCAGGTCGGGGCCGGTCCAGTGCTGTGCCGGATCGGCGGCGGGGGGGTCCGCCCGGTCATCGGCAGCGAACCGATGCTGCGCGTCTTCCTCGGCCCGGACGTCGAACCAGCGCTGTCCCCCCTCCGCGGCCGGGCGCGAGTCCCACGCGATCGGCAACATTTGGTAACGTCCGCCCGGTAATCGGACCAGGTACTGCTGGAGCGGGAAGACCCCGAAGGTGTACGAAACGAGGTGATCCAGCGGCGCTTGGAGCGCGTCCGGCGCGCGCCCCGTTCCCTCCGCACGAGCGAAGTACGCGCCGTCCGTGCGCGAGAGCGTCCATGCCGCCCCCGTACTCTCATGGCGCGTGCCCCCGAAGTCGCCAAGGACCGTCTCGGGAGTCGCATCCTGCATTGCGAGGTCGTGATGCGAGCCGCGCCACTGTTCCGCCTCGGGCAAGTGACAGGTAGCGCAGACATCGGTGCCCACGAAAGCCGGTAGGCCGGCCGTCGCTTCGTCGCCGCACCCCACGATGGCGGCGATCAGCGAGAACAGTAAGCCGTGCGTCGGCGCACAGGCCGGTCGAGGTGCCGCGGAGCGTCGCATGACTTCCCGGGAGCCCTTTGCAGGCCAGGAAGGTACAGAAAACATTACATGTTGTAAGGTTTGCATTACAGTTGGACTCAATGCAGGCACCCTCCCGCGGTGCCCGCCGACGAGTCTCCGAGTTGATCGAGCCGTGCGGTGTTCCGGTGTCGAACCCGCCCGAGCGCCCGCTGCGGCAGGATAGAGTTCCGTTCTCGCGGGCGGCAAGGGGACGCGTCCGGCAAGGGGACGCGTGCGGCAAGGGGTGTACGCGCTCCTCGGGCCGCGAAATGGCTGGCCGCTGAGTCCGGGCAGGCCGAAGACCCCTACCCCGGCCGCGGGAACACCCTCACCCGGTTCGCCCATTCGTCCCACATCGCTGCCAGCCGGGCCAGCTCGCCGGGTTGGCGCGCCGCCAGATCATCGGTCTCCGTCCGGTCGAGCTGCGTGTCGTAGAGCTCCCACGGGCCGGCGCTGCCCCGCGCCACCGCCTTCCAGGTGCCGTCCATCACCGCGCGGCTGCCCTCGTGCTCGACGTAGATCGCGTCCCGGTCCAGGGGGCGGTCGTCCGCGAAGGCCGGCACGAGGCTCACGCCTTCCATCGGCTGGATCGCCTCGGCGGCGTAAACGGCGGGATAGGTGCCTCCGGCGAGCTCCACGAGCGTCGGCATGATGTCGATGAGGTGGCCGGGCTGGTCTCGCATTTCACCGGCGGCGGAGATGCCCGCCGGCCAGTGCGCGATGAACGGAGTCGCGACGCCGCCGGTGTGGGTCAGCGCCTTGTAGAGCCGGAAGGGCGTATTCGAGAGGTTGGCCCAGGGCAGGCCGTAGCTCTGGTAGGTGTCGTCGGGGCCGGGCATCGCGGAAGGGTCGTTTCCGACCTGGATCGGCCGTCCGTCCAGGGTGGATTCACGGCTCACGCGCTCGCTGCCGCGGAGGATGTAGTCGTACCACCCCTGCGTGTTGATCTCCTCGGCGCACCCGCCGTTATCGGAGAGGAAGAGGATCAGCGTGTCATCCAGCACGCCGCGCCGCCGCAGCGTCTCGACCAGGCGTCCGACCGCGCGGTCCATCGACTCGACCTGGGCCGCGTAGACCTCCATGCGGCGGAGATGCCAGTTCCGGTTCTGCGCCTCGTCCCAGGGCGGGGCCTCGGCCTCCCGCTGGGGGAGCGTCCAGCGCGGGTCGACGATCCCCGCCGCCAGCATCCGCTCGTGGCGCTCCAGCCGGAGACGGTCCCAGCCGGCGTCGAACAGTCCCCGCGCGAGGGCGATGTCTGCCTCGGTCGCGTGGAGCGGCCAATGGGGCGCCGTGAACGACTGGTAGAGGAGGAACGGTGCGGTGGGCGTGCGGTCCAGGTGGTCCTCGGTGAACTGCACGGAGCGGTCGCCGATGGCATCGGTGTAGTAGAAGCCTTCCCCGAGCTCCTCGACGGGATCGTTGTCCAGCGTCAGGGTCTGGGGTTCGAAGTAGCTGCCCGCGCCCGTGATCGTGCCGAAGTAGCGGTCGAAGCCGCGCTGAAGCGGCCAGTTGTGCTTTGGCCCGTCCGCCTCGATGAAGCGGGTGACGTGCCACTTGCCCGTCGCGTACGTGCCGTAGCCTGCGTCCCGGAGGACCTCGCCGAGCGTGACGCAGTCGCGGCCCAGATCCCCCCGGTACCCCGGCACGCCCCGGTCGTTCATCATTCCCCCAACCGCCGCCTGGTGGGGATACAGACCCGTCAGAATGCACGCCCTGGACGGGCAGCAGCGGGCCGCGTTGATGAAGTTGGTGAAGCGCAGTCCGCCCATTCCCAGCGCGTCGAGGTTGGGGGTGCGAAGCTCCCCCCCGTAGCAGCCGATGTCGGAATAGCCGAGGTCGTCGGCGAAGATCAGGACGACGTTGGGTCGCGGGACGCCGACGCGGGACGGCTCCGCGCAACCGGCCAGGCCGCCGAGGACTGCGGGGCCCGCAAGCGCCGCCGAGCCGGCCGAGACGCGGCGTACGAACTCCCGGCGGTCCATGGCGTCACTCCTCGGCATCGCCGCTCATCCGGTAGGCTGACTCAACGATTGCGCGCGTCTACCCCCGGCACGCCTCGCGGGCGTGCTCCGGCAGTTCCGTTCCCGTCTCGCATTCGATGATCAAGTCTCCGATCCGGGCGATGCCCAGCACCCATCCCTGGAACGCGTCGCGGAGCCGCGCGTATTGCCTCCGCTGGACGTTGGCGCGCCAGCTGCCGCAGGTCAAGCACCTGGTTGCACATCCTCGCTGGCGGCCGGCGAGCCGGCCATGCACCGGCTCGATAAGGTCGAAGATGTCCTCCGGGACAGTCCAGGGGCGCGTCAGCCCACCTGCCATGCGATGATCCCGAACTCCCGCCACTCCATGTCCTCGTCGATGAACATCGCCGCTGGCGGGCCTATCTGCCCGGCCTCGTACGACACCGTGCGGGGCTCGACTTCCAATCGCAGCGCACGGGTCACGACCGGCTCGAATTCGATTGTGCTCCAGGCGTTCTCCGCGACCGGGAAGGCGCCATCGGCCGCCACCGGCCGCCACTCGCCGCCGTCCCGCCAGAGCACCTGCCAGGATTCGGGGAAGTTGCAGAAGCGCTTGTCGTCGAAGAAGTAGACGCGCGAGGAAGACACGCGGACCGGCGCTTCGAACTCATATTCCAGCCAGGCGCGCTCGCCCGCCGGGGGCCGCATGCGGAAGAAGCGGTGCGACTGGTCGGCAGAGTTGATCGGCTCCCGCCCGTCGTGGATCGCCGCAAGGTCGTCGTTCTGGTCGTTGTATCCGGTCCAGCCCTTCTCGACGCCTCCCGAGGTGCGTACGGCGGCGACCGGGGCCGGGAGCGTGGGCGGGAGCCAGGCCGCGGCAGGCTCTCTCGCCATCCAGACGGCCATCTCGCCCATCCCCCGGTTGGCCCACGCGTAGTAGGGGATGGCGGCAAGCCGGTGCGGTGCGGTCGGCGCATCCTCGCCGCGGCTGTCCTCCCGGATCGCCTCCACATCGCCCTGCACGACCTCAACCCCGCCCAGCAGATCCGGCCGAAACCCGGCGTCGAAGGTCGCGTCGTCCGGGACGACGATGTTGAGCGCCCGCCCTCCGTTGTCCGGCCACTCCGCACAGTAGACCAGGGGCCCGCGCTGCAGGGCGACGCGCCGGCGGTCGTCCTCGATGTCGGGGTGGGCAAGCACCTGCCGCACCGGCATCGGGAGGTCGAGTTCGACGACGTCGCCCGGCCGCCAGCTGCGGTCGATGCATACGTACCCGCCCTCCAGCGGATATCGGTCCGCCGACGCATCGCCGCGTTTCGCTCCGGCACGTTCCGGGTCTCCGCGCTCGTCGCTGCGGTCCACCGGTCGTGCGGGGACACTCTCCAGCGGCAGGTCGCGCCCGCCCACCCGCAGCGTTGGCAGCTCCGGGTCCGGATCCGCGAATCGGTACAGCTCGCCCGGCATGACCTCTCCCCGTGCCCACCCGGGGATCCGCACATGCAGCGGGAAGGTGGCCTCGCGCTCCGGATCGATGAGGATGCGGACGCGCCCCTCCCACGGGTAGCGCGTCTCCTGGCGTACCCGCACCGGCGCCCCGGCGATGTCGATGCGGGCGTCTGAGTTTGTGAAAAGATTCACATACAGGCCCCCCGACGACGGGTCGGCCGCATACACGTAGCTGCCGATAGACGCGAGCATGCGGATCACGTTCGGCGGGCAGCAGGGAACGTTGATCCAGTCGAAGCGCTCGTAGTCGCCGAAGGACTTGAGCGGGTTCTGGTAGAAGAAGCGGTCGCCCCGGAGCGACACGCCGACGAGCAGGGCGTTGTACAGCACGCGCTCCATCACGTCGGCGTAGCGGGCGTCGCGGTTTAGCAGCGCCAGCCGGTGGCACCAGACGGCGCTTCCGTACGCGGCGCAGGTCTCGTTCCAGGCGCTCAGGTTCGGCAGCTCGTGGGGCTCGCCGTACTTCTCGTGAAAGCGCGTCGACCCGATCCCGCCGGTGAGGTAGGTCTTCAGGTGGGTCTGATCCTCCCAGATCCGGTGCACGGCTTCCGTGTAGGCGGCGTCCCCGGAGAGCGCCGCGATGTCGGTCATCGCGATGTACAGGAAGGTTGCCCGCACCGTGTGCCCGACCGCCTCGGACTGATCCACGACGGGGACGTGGTCCTGGGCGTACGTGCGGTCGATCGCATACTCGCCGGTGCGCTCGTAGTCGTCCCGGCCCCGCTCGTCGGCGAAGAACTTCGCCAGCTTCCAATAGCGCTCGTCGCTGGTTGCCCGGTAGAGCGCGACCAAACCGATCTTCAGCCCCTGGTGTCCGGAGATGTACGTCTCTTTCCCGGGGCCGTAGACGGAATCCATCTGGTCGGCGAAGCGCACCACCGCGTCCAGGAGTCCTGACTTGCCGGTCGCTGCGGCGTAGGCTGTCGCCGCTTCCAGCACGTGGCCCGAGACGCGGACCGACTGTGCCGGCGCCTCGATGCTCCGCTCCAGCTCGGCCAGCATCCTGTCGATGCGTTCGTCGGCGTACGACTCCAGCTCGGGGTCGGGCCGCTCCTCGAGCATGTAGGCCGCCGCCTCTATGAGCTTGGAGAGGCTGAATCCCCCGTCCCCGAACCGATCGAAGCAGTAGGGAAGGGAGACCGCCCGGTTCGCGTCCATCCGCGGCCGCCAGAACTCGTCCGTGATCGTCACCTGGGCAGAGCGGACCGCGTGGAGCGGGTAGTCGTCGGCGACGGGGGAAAGCGGGGAGGCGTCGAGCCCGTCGAGCAGGGCGGCACGGCCATCCGGATCTCCCGCGAGTCGCTGGAGCGCGGTGGGGAAGGGAAGGATGCTGGCGCCGGCCGCCGCTTGCAGGAACAGTCGCCGGTCGATGGTCCCCCGGCGATCCGCCGCCGTGTGTTCCGCGGGACCTTCCTGCCTGGCCGATGCACGCCTCTCCATCACCCAACCCCGCTTCCCAGCTTCCGCTCCAACTCGGCCACCGGCCCTTCCAGAATTGGCTCCAGCCTGGCCGAATACTCCTCGACCTGTGCCGCGTAGCGCTCGATCCACTCCCATTGGGCTGCCGTCGGCCGCCCGCTGTAGTTGCCGACCTGGATCGTGAACCAGTTGAGGCGCCCCGCGAGATTGACATGCCCGGGGTCCCGGACATCGCCTGCGAATCCGAGCAGGATCGGCCGCAGCGCTTGGCGGACGGCCGCGGCCTCCGCACGGATTGCCGCGTCCGCAGATGTCTGCTCCACCTCCTCCATGCGGGCGTCCAGCGGCCGCAGCCCGGCCAAGGCGTCCCGCACCGTGCACTCCGCCCGCTCGATCAGGGCCGCCGCGCGGTACCATTCCTCCATATCCGCCGCGGATGCATCCACTCGCGGGTCCATGCGGACCACGACCTTCCCCTCGCTCGTCTCGCCCTCCAGCGTGAGCCGCACCGTATACGTCCCCGGAATCGCACGCACCCACGTGCCGCCCCCCCGCCCCCCCCGTCCGCCACCCCCCTCCACCGCCCCCGGAGCGGCGTCCTCCCCCTCCGCCAGGCATGCCGACCGCTCGGCCAGATCCCAGACCACCCGGTTCACCCCGGCCTCCGCCGGCCCCGTCAGCGAGCGAACCAGTCGCCCGCCCTCGTCGCTGACATCCACGCGCACCCCCCCTCCCGGCCCCCACTGCGGGTCCACCCAGTAGGTCAGCAGCGCCCCGTACGGCTGGTTCGGCGCCACCCAGACCCGGTTCCCCAGCGCACTTACATCGGCCGCCCGGGTGTAGCGCACGGACGGCATCGGGTCGAAGAGCTCGAGCCGCCCGGGTCCACCGCCTCCCGCCTCCGGCACCCCCACCTCCGCCAGCCGCTGCAACGCGGTCACATCGTCCAGGATGTAGAACCCCCGTGAGTGCGTCGCGATCACCAGATCGTTGTCGCGCGGGTGCAGCTCCAGGTCGCGCACCGCCACCGGCGGCAGCCCGAGCCTCAGGTCCACCCACCGGTTCCCGCCGTCAAAGGAGGCGAAGATCCCGAGTTCGGTGCCCGCGTACAGCAGGTTCTGCGAACGGAGGTCCTCGTCGACCACGTGCACATAGCTGCGCAGCCCGTCGCTGATGCGCCGCCAGGTGGCCCCGAAGTCGTCGGTCGCGAAGACGTAGGACTCGAAGTCGTCCATCCGGTGCTGGTCGATCGCGACATACGCGCGTCCCGCCACGGCGCGGGACGCCTGGACGCTCGCGACCCACGAGTTCGGCGGCGCCCCATCGATGCTCGGCGCCACATTCGACCAACTCTTCCCCCCGTCCCGCGTAACCTGCAGGTTGCCGTCGTCGGTCCCCACCCAGATCACCTCCGGGTCGAGCGCGCTCTCCGAAATCGACAGGATCGTGCTGTGATACTCGGCGCGCGTGTTGTCGGGCGATATCGGGCCGCCTGAGAGCCCCTGCTTCTCGGGGTCGTCGGTGGTCAGATCCGGGCTGATGATGTCCCAGCTCTCTCCGCCGTCGCGGGTGCGGAAGAGCACGTTGCCGCCGTAGTAGATCACGTCGGGGTCGCTCGGCGACATGTGAATCGGCGAGTTCCAGTTGAAGCGGTACTCCTCCAGCTCGGCGCCTCCGCCCGCGGGGCCGGGCGGATACGGCTGGATGTAGCGCTCCTCGCGGGTGCGCATGTCGACCCGCGTGATGTCGCCGAAGTGGCCGTTGTAGTAGATGATCTCGGGGTCGCGCGGGTCCGCGATCGTGTACATTCCGTCGGCCATGTAGCGCAGCCGCACCCAGTCGCCCTCGCGCACGCCGACCCGGTTCCACTTCTCGTTCGGCCCCCGCCAGATCTCGTGGTCCTGAAAGCCGCCGAGGACGTTGTACGGCTCGGCCATGTCGAGCCCGAGGTGGTACGCCTGCGCCATCGGCATGTTGTTCAGGAAGTCCCAGTTGTCGCCGAAGTCGTTGGAGATCCAGAAGCCCCCGTCGGTGCCGGACAGCAGCCTCGCCGGGTCGGTCGGGTCGATCCACAGGGCGTGGTGATCCCCGAACATGCTCCCGCCGTGCCCGCCGAAGGTGAGCCCCCCGTCCGTCGAGACGCTGAACTGGCCGGCGAGGGTGTAGACGCGGTCCGGGTCCACCGGGTCGGCGCGCACCTGGGTGTAGTAGAAGGGACGGTTGTTGAGGCGGCGCTCGGCGCTGACCATCCGCCAGGTGATCCCCCGGTCGTCGGAGCGCCAGAGTTCGCCTTCCTCCCGGGACTCGATCAGCGCGTAGACGCGGTTCGGGTCCGCCTCGTGCACGCTGACGCCCACGCGCCCGATGACGCCGGTGCCGGGCAGGCCGTTCGCGAGCGCGGGGTCGGTGAGGCGGGCCCAGCTGTTGCCGCCGTCGGTCGAGCGGAAGAGCCCGCTCCCCGGACCGCCGCTGCGGAAGTGCCAGGGCCGCCGCAGGTAGTCGTACATGCCGGCGTAGACGATGTCGGGATCGAGCGGGTCGATGGCGACGTCGCTCGCGCCGGTGGTCTCGTTCATGTACAGGGCGCGTTCCCACGTGTCGCCGCCGTTGCTGCTGCGGAAGAGGCCGCGCTCCTCGTTCGGTCCCCAGGCGTGGCCCATCGCCGCCGCGAAGACGATCCGGGGATTGCGGGGATGGATGACGATGCGCGAGAAGCGCTCCGTGTCGGTCAGCCCGAGGTGCGTCCACGTCGCCCCGCCGTCGGTGCTGCGGTAGATGCCGTCGCCGATCGAGATGCTGTTGCGCACCGCGCCCTCCCCGGTGCCGACGTACACCACGTCCGGGTTGTCCAGGCGGACCGCGACCGCCCCGATCGAAAGCGTGCCGCCGTCCTCGAAGACGGGCTCGAAGGTGGTGCCGCCGTTCGTGGACTTGAAGAGCCCGGAGGACGAGGAGCCCACGTACAGGATGTTGCGATTGTCCGGGATGCCGGCGACATCCGAGATCCTGCCCGAGAACATGGCGGGGCCGATTTCACGCCAGGAGAGGCCGGCGAGGACCGCCCCGTCGCCGACAAGTGGGTTCGGGCCGGTGGCGGTGGCGGCGGAGGGAGCGCCGGGTGGGGGCTGACAACCTGCCGAGGCGAGACCCAGGGAGACTGCCAGAATAGCTGCGGCTGCGCGGTTCCCGATCATGTCCAGTTCCTTCCGGCCAGAGCGGTGTGCCCGGTGACCAGAGCGGTGTGCCCGGGTACCATAGGCCGCGCCGAGTTCCCCGGGCAAGCGGGTGTCCGCGTCTGCGTGTCCGCGTCCCCCCGTCTGCGTCCCCCACTGGGTCCCTCCCGCCGGCGGGTCAGTGGTGTGCGCCTGAGACCGGGCACCCGAGGAGCTGACGGCTTGTCGCGGGGCACGGCTTGTCCGCGATTCCCGGCGGAATCCGTTCAGTAGTACCTTTACCGCCTTCGAACTTCCCGGGTGTGCCAGGCTTCGACGATCTCCGGGTAGGGGTATGCGGCACCGGGGCGGGCCAGGTCGGCCTCGCCGACTGGCCGGGCGTCCCCACCCACGCGCCGGGCCTCACCCCCAGCCTGTCCGCCCTCGTCGTAGGGGTATCGGCTCATCCCGTGAAAGGGCAGGGGCCCCACCTTCCACCCGGCTGCGGTGTTCATGTCGGCGTCCTTCAGCCACCCTTCCGTGTAGATGACGAAGTCGCGGGTCCACCCGTCGGGCAGATCCGGCAGTTCGCCTGCTTCGAAGCGGAGCGCCAGTTCGTCGCCGGGGGCCATGATCGGGTAGCGGTCGTCGGCCTCTCCAACCAGGGCGAGGACATCGCCGTAGCGGGTGAAGCGTCCGACGATGGGTCGCCAGCGCGGCTCCTCGGACACCGTGCCGTAGTCGAACCAGGGCGGACCCGAGCGTCCACCCTTCCGGTATTCCCGGGAAAAGCCCCGGTAGCGGAGGTCGGCAGCGGCGGGCTCCAGCACGGTTAGCTGCGTCGGGGCCGTGGGAGCGCCCACCGAGAAGAAGACTTCGTCCCAGTAGATGTTCATGTTCGTGCGGATGCGCAACCGGTGGTCGCTGGTGGGGAAGAGGCCGGTCAGGTCCTGCACGATCGTCTTGTTCTTCCCCGACGGGAAGCTGAGCTCGGCGACCGCGGTCTCCCACTCGCCGCCCGTGCCGATGACCTGCAGGTGCGGCATGACGGTCGCCAGCGCGGAGGACTGCGAGAGCGCGACGTTGATGCTCGCGTCGGTCGGGAAGATCCAGCCACGCAGGTACAGTTGCAGCGGCTGGCCCGGGTCGAAGTCGCCCAGGTCGAGGACGAGATCGTGCAGCTCGCTCATGCCCTGGTAGCGGAGCGGCTCGAAGTCGCCGACGTAGACGTCGTCCAGGGAAGACAAGGCGGGCAGTGCGTCGCGTCCGAGGTGGTCGGTGGCGGAGACGGGCCGCCTGCGGTGCGCGGTCTGGTGAAGGCGCAGAGGGGTCTCCGGCCCCGGGGGAACGAAGCGCTCATCGAGGAAGATGTCGACGGAATCGGGATGATCGACCGCGATCAGGTCCACCTCGTCGATGTAGAAGACCTCCCACAGCTCGTCGGTGATGCGCAATTCGTAGCTTCCGTCCCGTTCCCGGAGCGCGCCGGGCGGGATACGGAGGTATTCCCGCGACGCATGCGGGGGGGCGTAGAGAGCGTCGCCGCGTGCCATGAGCCCGACCGGCATCCCCAGGGCGCTCTTCCAGAGAATGTCGGTGACGAATTCGAAACGCTCGCCGTTCCATGCGAAGAGTGTCGGGCAGGAACCCTTGAGGATCTGCTCCTCGACGATCGACTGGTTGGCGTCGCTGTAGAGAATGTTCTGCGGCACCCCGTTGGGCCACCGCACCCGGATGACGTCGGCCTGCGCCCGCTGGCCGAGGCCGACATGAATCTCCGGACCGGTGACGACGAGCGCCCGGTAGAGCGCGCCCGCCCGAACCTCGACCTTCGAGCCGATGCCGAAGTGGTTGTTCTTGCCGCTCCCGGTGGAAAGGCCGACCAGGTGCATTTTCAGGTAGCGGTTCCCGTTGCCGCCGTCGTTGCGCAGCAGCCGTACCGATCCGTCCGACGTGGAGGCGAAGAGGTCGAGATCTCCGTCCGAGCCGAAGTCGGCGCCCGCGATGCGGCGCAGCGGCGGCACCTGCGGAAGGATGTGCGAAATGTCCTCGAACCGTCCCGGGCCGGCGTTGTGGTACAGACGGAGGGCACCCTCGTCCCCCGGGGATTCCCCCGCGAGCGCGATGTCGAGCCATCCGTCGTTGTCGAAGTCGAGGAAGATCGCGTCGTGAATGGTGACGCGGTCGGCCTCGGCGAGGAGATTCTCGGGGCGCTCGTCGGATTCGAAGGAGCCCCCGCTTCCGCCGAGCCAGAGCCTGATTCCGGCACCGCCCCTTGACGCGGCCAGAAGGTCCAGCACCCCGTCGTTGTTGTAGTCGCCCACGGAGACGATGCCCTGGCGCTCGGCGGCTGCCCCGCGTTCGGCACCCCGCTCTGTGAGACGGCCCGCGCGTTCGTTGTCGTAGAGCCGGAGCGGGCCGGCGGGGTCCGCAACGACAAGGTCGAGGTCGTCGTCGTCGTCGAAGTCGCCGAAGGCCGCGGATCCGAGGGCGGCTGCGGCCTTACCGAAAGCCTGGGACCCGCGTTCGGCGCCCGGGTCGTCTCGGCCCGCAGCATCCCCCGCTTCGGCATCCCCCAAACCCATCCCCGCCAGCGCGGTCACGTCGCTGAACGTGCCGTCGAGGTTGTTGCGCAGCATCCACGCCGTGCCCTCCGACCCGGCCAGCGCGAGGTCGAGATCGCCGTCATGGTCGTAGTCGAGAAAGAGCGGCGCCCCCGCCGGGAGCGCAGCGCCCAGGGACGCGGTCACGTCGGCGAAGGTGCCGTCGCCCCGGCTGCGAAACAGTGCGCCCGCCGCGCCGTGCGACAGATACAGGTCGAGCGCGCCGTCGTTGTCGAAGTCGGCGAAGGCCGCGGCGTCCGGCTCCCGCCCGGCGAGTCCGGCCTCTTCGGTCACGTCCACAAACCCGCCCGGATCGCTGCGCAGCAACCGCCCTCCCGCGTAGACATCCGTGTCTCCGTCCCCGTCGAAATCCACGGCCGCGAGCCCCCCGCCCCCACCCCTCATCCCCCCCCGGCCCGGCACGATCCCCACCAGCTCCGTCACGTCCGTGAAGCGAAGGGCGGCGAGCACGGCTCCGGCATCGCGCGCCCCACCCCCGACCACCTCCCCCAGCGTGACCACCGGCAGCCCGGCCAGGACTCCGCCCGATCCGCGTAGATCGCGCAGACCGCGCTGGTAGCCCGGCGTCGTCCGCATCACGTTGTGAAAGGGACGCACGGCGGCGAACGCCCCGGCGGCGTCCCCGTTCCTCGCGGCCCGCAGGGCTTCGTCGAAGAGGTCCTGGCCCTCGACAGGGAACACCGGCACCAGCTGGCGCAAGTCCTCAAGCCCGGCCGCGGCGGAGTCCGCGTCCCCGGCCGACAGCAGCGCCTGCACGTGCTCGACGCGCGCGGCGACGTTGCCCGGATGACGCGTCGCGAGCACGCCCAGCGTGGCGGCCCGCCGGGCGGCCGCTGCCACCCCGGTCGAGTCCGCGTCAAGGGCCGCGAGCGCGTACAGTGCCCTGGCGTGCCCCGGATCCGCTGACAGCGCCTGCTCCAACTCCGTCCGCGCTTCGGCCGGACGTTCCGCCGCCAGCAGGATGTCCGCCATGATCAGGCGCGCGTCGGGGCCGCCGGGATCGCGATCGAGTGCCCGGCGGACCGATGTCTCGGCCTCGTCCAGGCGTCCCATCCGCAGGTACGCCAGTCCCAGATTGGCATGGCCGGCCGCCTCGCGTGGCGCCATCTCCACCAGACGCCCGAATTCGGCCGCGGCTTCCTCCAGCCGGTTCTCCTCCAGGTGGGCGAGCCCGACAGCCCGGATGGTCTGGAGTTCCACGGGGTCGGGACCCGCGTCCCCGCACGCAGCCAACCCCGCACCCAGGAGCGACAGGGCGATCCCCGCCACACGGCGCGCGGACGCCGACCGGGGATGCGCTTGCGCCCGACGGCCCCACAAACCGAAGGAAAGTGTAGTGTATGCTTTGCAATATGTCATGTTTTCTTTACATGTCACGGCCACCAGACCCTCGCCGCTCGGCGCGAACCGGTCCAAACAACCCGGCCGGCCGCTATCCCGGATCTTCCCTCACGGTCACCACCGCGCCGACCGCAACCGGGCCGATTCGCGTCACCCGCCCCGTCCCCGGCCAGCGCACCAGCACGCTGTCGGCCTCGCGTCCCACTCCGACCCCGAAGATGAGCGGCGAGAGAGCCGATTGCGAAAGATACGACGAGCCGGTGGCCACGAAACGCCGCTGCACCAGCCCGCCCGCGTGAACGGTGACGAGCGCCCCCAGCGCGTCGCGATTGGGCGCGGCCCCCTCCAGGCGCACACGGATCCCGGCCGCCCCCTCCAGATCATTGCGAAACAGCCTCGGCCGACCCCCGTTGACGGTGATCAGCAAGTCGAGATCGCCATCGCCGTCGATGTCGGCGGTAGCAACGCCCCGGCCCACCAGCACCTCCCGGAAGTCGGCCCCCAGCGCGTCGCCGGCGTCGGCAAAGTCGCCCCCGCCCATCCCCAGAAACAGTTGCGGGCGCTGCGCGAACGTCTGCTCCCGCCTCACCGCGTTGATCCCCGGCTCGATATGTCCATTTGCCGCAACGATGTCCAGGGCACCGTCGAGGTTGAAGTCGGCGAATGCCACGCCGAAGGTCAGCGGCACCAGCGTGGGGCGCGAGAGCCGCGCGGCCCCCGCACGGTCCTGGAAGAGGTCCTCGCCGATCCGGGTGAAGAGGGCCAGGGGCTCGTGCGCGAAGTTCCCGATCACGATGGCCCATCGCCCGTCCCCGCTCAGGTCCGCGACATCGATACCCATCCCCGCGCGCGCGCGCCCGGTCTCGTCAAAGGCGACGCCCGCCCGCACCGCGATGTCGGTGAAGGTGCCGTTTCCCTCGTTCCGATACAGGAAGTTGCGCTGCGTGTCGTTCGCGACTGCCAGGTCCGGCCAACCGTCCCCGTTGAAATCCGTCACCGCGACGCCAAGCGACTTCCCCTCCGGGTTGTGGACGCCCGCCTCCTCCGTGATGTCCGTGAAGGGCGCCCCGCCCCCCTCGTTCCGGTAGAGCCGGCAGGACTCTCCTTCGTACTGCTGGGGCGTCGCGTACGACTTCGTCGTGCCGTCGATGGTGGTGAAGAGGTCGGTCGCGGGTGTCCAGCGCACGTAGTTGCACACGAACAGGTCGAGCCATCCGTCGAGATCCGTGTCGACCCAGGCGGCGGCCGTCGACCAGGCCGGAGGCCCCCCCGGAGGATCGCCCGCAACCGCCATGCGGGCGGTCAGGTCGGTGAAGACGCCGCCGTCGTTGCGCAGCAGGCGGTTCGGGCCGACCGCTGTGATGTAGATGTCCGGGTCGCCGTCGCCGTCGTAGTCGGCCACGGCCGCACCCATCCCGTAGAGGGACAGGCCGAGTCCCGCCGCGAGGGTCCGGTCCTCGAAGCTGCCGTCTCCCAGGTTGCGGTAGAGGCGCTGCGTGGGGCGCTGCCCCGGGCCCTCGTGGCCGGGCCACCAGTCGGAATTGACGAAAAGCAGGTCGGGTGCGCCGTCGATGTCGTAGTCCAGGAAAGCGGCGCCGCTGCCGAGCGTTTCGGGCATCCACTTTTCGCCGAACGCACCGTTCTCGTGCTCGAATTCGATGCCGGCCTCGGCGGCGATCTCCGTAAAGTGAATCCCGGTTTCGGGGGGTGGGTCCGGATCCGCCGCATGGGACGGCTCGGAGTATCCAGGTCCCTCCGCGTCGGATTCACCGCGCTCGCAGGCGGCGAACGATAGCACGACAGCGCCCGCGAACACCGCCACAGGCACGCCAGAGGCCTTCCACGGCCCGCAGGCGCACGATTTGGGCTCATGCGTAACCTCACCCGTGCCCGGAGGCCTGCCCGTCCTGGCGGCCATCTGCGCCCTCACCGGATGACCTCGAGCCGGTGCACAGGGATCTGCTGCGCCATGATGTTGGCACCCGGGTCGCGGGCCCGGTAGGCCCGGGTGATCTCCAGAGCCGCCTCGTCGATCCCGTAGTAGAGGTAGGCGGCCTCTGCCTGCGCGGCCTCGTCGTCGCGCCCCAGCGCCCGCAGTGAGAGCATCCGGTGGTAGTGGGCGACGCGGTCTTCGGGGTCGATCGCCAGCACCCTGTCCAGGGCGTCCAGCGCGTCCTCGTACCGCCCGTCGAGGAAGGACGTCCGCCCGAGGGCGCGCCACGCCGCCCGGTCGCCCGGGAACACCTCGAGCACCCGGCGAAGCGCCCGCGCGGCCTCGTCGTAGCGGCCATCCTCCTGGAGCACCTGTCCCCACGCCCACGCGGCGCGCGCATTCCCGGCCTCGATCGCCTCCACCCGGGCGAGCGCCTCGTAGGCGAGCCCCAGATTGCCCTCCGCCAACGCGGTGCGCGCCAGGTTCAGCGGACCGTCGATCCGCCCGGGCTCGAGCATCTCCACGCGGGAAAACGCCTCGGCGGCCCTCCTGAAATCGCCCTCCAGTAGCAGCGCGATGCCGTAGTCGTTGTGGCGCGTCCAGTCCAGGTTCCCGCCCGGCTCCGCGCGAGGCTCTTCCGCCAGCCTGTTGTGCTCCCCCGCGCTGCCGGCCACCCGCACCGTCCCGGCCGCCATCCCCCCGCCGCCCGGAACCACCCGCACCCGCACCGAATCCGCCGCGATCTCCGTCACCGGCAAGTCCGGCACCGCGTCGAAGCCCCTGAAGCCTGCCGGATTCGTTTCGAACGCGAACTCGGTGTACGTGCGGTCGAACTTCCGCCACATGAGCCGGGCGATCACCGTCACCTCAGACCCTGCCAGCTCCGCCGGCAGCGTGAGTTCGTAGTGCGCCACATCGGCGGATCCGGGTCCGATCACGTTCGCGTAGACGGTGGCATGAATATCCTGCGCGTTGCGCCTGTGGATCGCGTTGCCGTCGCGGTCGACCATCACCGCCTTGAAGGTGTGCGCGAAGGGATCGAGGTGCCCGTCCTCCGCCAGCAGTCCGCTCGCCGCAAGCCGCCGCCCGTCCGCATCCGTGACGGTGAACTCGATCCACCCCTCGTTCGAGTCGTTGGTTCCCCCGGGGAAGGTGTGCCCGACACCCAGGTTCCTGACCACGACATCGAAGGTGACGGGCACGCCCGCCGGTACCTCGGATCCGTCATCGGCGAGAACCATCGTCGCGCCCGCGCCACCGTCCGCCTCCGGCATCCGCGCCGCCCCCGACCCGCCGACCCGGACCGCGAACACGTCCACCCGCAGCTTTTCCGCCCGCAGGAAGTCCTCGATCCGCCGCAGCGTGGCGGTGTCCCCCCTGAGGTACGGTAGGGCGGTGTTGGCTCCGAGGAACCGGTGCGAGCGTACCATTCCGTTCGCCGCCGCCATGTCCCCGCGCGGAGCGGGCTCGAGGGGCATGTGGCAATCCTGGCACACCTGCCTCGCCGCCGGCAGGTAGAAGGTGCGCGCCGCGTTCAGCGACACGCCGCTGTCGTCCCAGTTGTCGAACTCGTTCTGGCCGCGCAGCCAGCGGTAGTTGTTGACCGGTTCGGCGAGGCCGACCTTGTGGCAGGTCGCGCAGTAGCCGCTCTCGCGGAAGAACGGCTTGAGCATGCGGGCGGAGTGCACGGCCGGCCGCGACCTGACCGCCGCGTCGTGCAGGAAGCCCCGCAGCGACCCCGGGGGCGCGTCCGCGAAGATGTATGGGCTGGCCGCGGCGTCCGCGATGTTGTAGTTCCCGTTCCCGGTCCGGTCGTGAATGCGGTCGATCGCGTGGCAGGAGAGGCAGGTCAGCCCCGCCTGCGCGCCGGGCGAAGTGCGGTCGATCTCGCGCCCCATCTCTCCCGCGAAGAGGAGCACGGGGTCGTGGCAGCCGCTGCACCACTTGCTGGCGGCCCGGCCCACGCCCGTGGTGGCGACCCCGGGAGTTGCCAGATGGCGGTCGATCCAGCGGTTGGACTCGCGGGGGTCGGCACGCATCGCGTTGATCGTCGCCTCGTAGAACGGATTGTTGAACGACGCAAAGCGGTGTGCGGAAGCGGCCCACTGGTCCACGACATCCGGATGGCAGCGCTCACAGCTGCCACCGCTGTCATCCCGCGCCAGAACGCTCTTGTCGAGGAACCCACCGGTCGTGGTCGTCGCCGGGGAGGGGAAGAAGGGGCTCCCCGGCGGGACCGCGCCGGCGGGCACCCATCCGGAAGGCCCGAAGTCCCCGCGCAACATGCGCGCGGCGTCGCGCTCAACACCGCCTGGGGCCTCCGCTCCCGCACTTCCGGCCATCGCGCCGCGTTCGCCGCCCCCCATCGCCAGAGCCCCGTGCACGACGAACAGCACCAGGCTCGCTGCCGTGGAAGCACCCAGAAAGCGCCCCAACCGGGTCCTGGGCGGGCACGCATGGCTCACCGCCCGGTGCGCCCCGTAGCCGGCGAGCGCCAGCACCGCAGCCGCTCCGTGAAGCCACCACACCCGGCTGTTCCCCTCGCTGGCCGCCTCCGAGAAGACGAAAAGCCCGGTGACGACCAGTACGACACCGGCGGCGACATAGGGCGCGCCGGTCAACGCGGCCGAGTGGTGATACCGCCGCCATACCCGCGGCAGGTGCGCGACAAGAAACGCCGCCATCAGTACGGCGAGGACCAGCCCCGCGCCGGTGTGGGCCAGGAGAAGCACCTGGTAGAAGCGTGGAAGGCTCGCCGCGCCCAGCGCGAAGGGCTCGAGGCCGACGCGGTCCGCCAAGCGCACCAGAAGCAGGTAGAGGGTGTCCGCAAGCATGAACCCGGCCAGCCCGACCGCGACCGCAAGCAGTCGCCGCAACGTCGGCGGAAGCAGGGAAGCCAACGGCCGCCGCGCCCCGCCCTGGGCGCTACTGTTCAGAGTTCGCTCCGGCATAAGCTGTGAAACCCTTTCCGGCGGACACGCGTCCAAAACCTAAGAATAGGGGTTGCCGCCGCAACAGACCGAGGTCCGGATGCGACGGAGCGTAGTCGGATCACGACATTTCTTGCCTGGCGGCACGGCGGCCCGTATTCTTGCGTGACGTAGTCTATCTACCCTCACCGGGTGACCGAACGTGCGAAGGCAGCCGGCTTGGCGACTTGGCGGGTGTGGCCGTCCCCGCCCTTCCTTTCCAGTCGCCCTGCGCGTTCGCGTCCTTAGCGGGTCCGGGTGGGCCCGCTCCTGCGGGGTCCTGCTTCAAGGAGGTGTCTCATGACCAAGAGGATGTTGTTAACGCTCTGCCCGGGGTTGCTTGCCCTGGCTGTAGCATCCGCGGTGTCGGCCCAGGAGGGCGGCACCGTGATGGGGAGGGTCACCGACGCCTTGAGCACGGATCCGCTCCTCAACGCCCAGATCAGTCTCGACGGAACGACCCGCGGCAACCTCAGTAACGCAGAGGGACGGTACATCATACTGAACGTTCCGCCAGGCACCTACACGGTGCGCGTGCGGATCCTGGGCTACGCGCCCGCGGAACAGGAGGTGACGGTCACCGCGGAGGGGACCCACACAGTGGACTTCGCGCTCACGCAACAGGCGATCGAAATCGAGAGCCTGGTGGTCACTGCCCTGGGCCTCGAGCGGGAGGAGCGCGCCCTCACCTACCCGGTCCAGACCGTGAAATCGGACATTCTCGAGCGGACGCCCGAGGTCAACCTCGTTCAGGCACTGCAGGGGCAGTCCGCCGGCATTCAGGTCGTTCAGTCGAGTGGCCGCCCGGGGGCTTCGTCGACCATCCAGATTCGCGGGCAGTCGACGTTCACCGGGTCGAGCCAGCCGCTGTTCATCATCGACGGCATACCAGTGAGCATCGACCTGGACGCGGAATCCGGAGGCAGCATCTACGGACGCGGGCAAGCCGGCAACCGGGGCATGGATTTCGACCTCACGAACATCGAGGAGATTTCGGTGCTGCGGGGCGCCGCCGCCACCGCACTGTACGGATCACGGGCGTCCGCGGGGGCGGTCGTCATTACGACGAAGCAGGGAACCCCCGGCCAGCCGATCCGGTTCGAATACTCGACCTCCTACCGCATGGACAACCCGCTCATCGAGGGTTACGTGACCGACTGGGCCGCGGGGCGCGATCGTCTTCTGTGCGACGGCATCCGGCAGGTTGACGGAGGCTACTGCCAGTCCGGGTACCCCACCGATTCGGGCTTCGAGACACGTACCATCACGAGTTCCAGCTATCCGGGATGGGGTCCCCACAGGGACAGCATACCGCCCGAGGTAATCGCCGCGCTCGGCGAGGTGGTCTTCGAGGACTCGCGCAGCCAGTTCTACCAGACGGCGCAGACGCTGGACAACTCGCTGCGGGCCACGGGCAGCCTGGGAAGCGCGGGGTCATTCACCTTCGGGATATCGCACCTTAACCAGGGCGACATCACCCCGACGGGTAAGCTCGAGAGGCTCAACGCGACCGCAAACGTCAGCCTGCAGATGTCCGACAGGCTTACGTCGACGACGAGCGTCCAGCGGATCAATACCCGCAACCCCTGGCCCCACGACTCCTGGGTCAGTGTCCATCACAACCTGCTCCATATTCCGCCCAACGTCGACATCCGTACGGCGTGGAACGAGGACGGAACGCCGGTGTTGTGGGGCTCGAACAGCCCGCATTACCAATGGGTGGCCGAGAACGAGTACAGGGACAGCAACGTCAACCGCTGGATCGTGTCTCAGCGCTTTACGGCCAACGTCGTGTCCGGGATTCGGATTACGAATACGGTCGGGCTGGACACCTACCTCGATGAGCGCCGCACCTTCCAGAACGAGCGGCCGTGGCGAACCGCACAGGGGCTCAACTCCGGCTACACACAGCAGGAGAAGCTCAACCGCACGCAGATGAACAACGACCTGGTGGTCAGCCTGAACGAAACGAGGCTCGCCGAGGACTTCAGCATCAGCGGCCTGGTCGGCGGCAACATCTGGATGACGGAGACCAGCCGCATCACCGGGCGGGGCAGCACCATCGTCATCCCGGACTACTACAACGTCGAGAACTTCGAGGACCAGCGGGTCTTCGCGGCCCTGCCGGAGAAGCGGCGGCTGCTCGGGCTGTACGGCCAGGTTACACTCGACTACAAGGGCTGGTCCTACTTCACGCTTACCGGCCGGAACGACTGGAGCTCGACGCTCCCGAAGGACGCGAACAGCTACTTCTATCCGTCCGCGAGCGTCGGCGTCATCTTCACGGACGCGCTCAACTGGCACCCCGGCTGGCTGCAATACGGCAAGGTGCGCCTGTCATACGCCAAGGTCGGGAATGACGCTCCGCCCTACAGCCTGTCGTCGCGGTATTTCTCGGCGAGCGCTCCGGGGGTGCACCAGGGTAGCTACCAGTTCGACCCGACGACGATCACCTTCCCCTTCCGCGGGCAGGTCGGGTACGTGCAGGGCACCCAGCTCGGGAACCCGCTGATCCGGCCGGAGTCGACGACGGAGACCGAAATCGGACTGGAGCTGCGTGGGTTGAACAATCGCGCCAGTCTGGACGTGTCCTACTACAGCAAGAAGAGCTACGACCAGATCTTCCGGGTTCCGTCCTCCGCGTCGAGCGGCTACACCTCCATCGTCCGGAACGCCGGCGACCTTCGCAACGAGGGCTGGGAGGTTTCCGTTCGCGGACGGCCGATTCAGACGCGCGACTTCACCTGGGACCTGAGCGCCAACTGGACACGCAACGAGAACTCGGTGATCGAGCTTGCGCCTGGGATCGACAACCTGCATCTGGCCGGGTACTCGTGGCCCAGCATCCGCATCATGGAGGGGCTCCCCTACGGGGTGATCTGGGGCTACGGCTACCAGCGCAACTGCATGCCGGAAACGGGCGACTACTGCTTCCCGAACCAGCCGAGGGGCGCGCTCATCCTCGGTGACGAGAACTGTGCGAGCGTTCGCTTCAACCGGGCAGGCGACTGCCACGGCCTGCCCATTCGCACGCAGCGGCAGTTGCCGCTTGGGAGCGCGCTGCCGGACTGGCTCGCGAACTTCAGGAGCGTCTTCCGCTACAAGGGCGTCGGGCTGTCGAGTCTCTGGGACATCCGCAAGGGAAGCCAGATCCTCAACTTCGAGATCCAGTACACGACGGGCCGGAACGGACGGCACATCCTGACGAACGACCGCTACCAGGAAGTGGTGATGGAGGGAATAAACCAGACCACGGGCCAGCCGAACACCCACCCGCGCATCAAGGATCCGACGTACTACGAACTCGTGCACGGCTACGACAAGCACGAGGGCCAGATTGAGCCCGGCGGCTTCGTCAAGCTGCGCGAGGTGACGCTTTCGTACGACATCCCGAGGTACACGCTGGACCGCATTGGCGTGGACCGCGCGACCGTGTACGTGATCGGGCGGAACCTGGGGGTCTGGTCGGACTTCTCGATGGGCGACCCCGAGGGCGACATCTCCGGGGGCGTGAACAGCGCGTGGCAGTACTACCGCCACTTCCCTGCGCCTCAGACCCGGGGCCTGACCTTCGGCATCCGGACCAGCTTCTGACCATCGGCACCCGAGAGAAAGGAGGAGAACCGTGTTTGATATGAAGAGATCGTGGATCACCCGGTCCGTTTCGGTTGCGCTCCTGGTCGTGCTGGTGGGCGGCTGCGAGAGCTTTCTCGACGTCAATACGGACCCCAACGCGCCGGTGAATGCGCGCGTGGATGTCCGTCTGCCGGCGATCGTCACCGGGATGGTGCATACCGTCTACTACGGCGACCCGGGGCAGTGGACCGTCGAGTGGATGCAACAGACCTCGTACAACCGGGACTCGCGTGGCTATGACGAGATCCAGCTGTACGAGGTGCAGGACAACTCCGCGAACGGGGCGTGGAACTTCCACTACGCCACCATGCTGAACGAGCTCAAGCTCATGGCCGAGGAGGTCGACCCCGAGGAGGAAGCCGCGTATGCCGGCCTGGTGCAGTTCCTGACGGGCTGGATGTGGGCGTACACGACGGATCTGTGGGGCCCCGTGCCCTTTACGGATGCCCTGGACCCCGCCCAGCCGACGCCGCCCTACGACGACCAGCTTCCGACCATCTATGGGCAGGCGCTCACCATGATGGAAGAGGCAGTGGCAACCATGAGGCAGCCGAGCCTGAGGAAGCCGGGCGCGAGCGACCTGCTCTTCGGCGGCGACATGTCCCGCTGGATCAAGTTGGCGCGGACTGTTCAGGCCCGGCACCAGCTGCGCCTGGCGTACGCTCCCGGAGAGAACGCGCAGCAACGCGCACAGGCGGCGCTGGCCGCGCTCTCCGAGGGCTTCACCAGCAACGCCGACGACGCCGTCTTCGAGTATCCGGGAGGACCTGGTTCGCGGAACCCGCTTTGGCGGTATGTCGACCGGGGCCTGCTCTTTACGGCGAGCGGACTGACGGTCGAGATGCTGATGGAACGCAACGACCCCAGGCTTCCGATCATGGTGGAGCCGGCGATCAAGGATATGGAGAACGGGGAGGTCGTCTATCGTGGCCACTACAACCACGTGGACACGGAGGACGACTCGACGATATCCGAGGTCGGGCACTACTTTACCGCCGAGGATGCGCCGCTGAACGTGGGCACCTTCGCCGACGCGAAGTTCACGGAGGCGGAGGCGCGGCTGATCGTGAGCGGGCCCGGCGCGGCCGACGGTCCGTACCGGGAAGGCATCCGGGCGATCATGCAGAAGTGGGGCGTGGACGCGGCCGACATCGACGCGTATCTGGCCGAGCGGCCGTCGCTGGCGTCGGTGCCCAACCCGCTCGAGGAGATCATCAGGGAGAAGTGGATCGCCAACTACCTGACGATCGAGCCCTGGAACGACTGGCGCCGTACGGGATATCCCCGGATCGACCCCGTTCCGGGGGCCTTCCTGCCGTCGATCCCGGTGCGGATCCGCACACCGGAATCGGAGCTGGCGAGCAACCGCGCGAATGTCGACGCTACGGGGGTCGATGCCGGGCTCAGGGGCATGCTGTTCTCGGGGCCGTCGGTGTGGTGGGGTGGATCGCCCCCGGCCAGCGTGACCAGGGGGAACTAGGTGGAATCCCGCCGGCCGGACCCCGGCGATGCTGGTTGCCAGCGTCGCCGGGGCCCGGTTCCGGGCGGCACGTCGCACGTCGGCAGGGGAATCGGCGAGGCGGCCCGCCGGATCCCGTCACTGGCGCGCGTGTGTATGCTGCTGGTGCTCGCGTCGCATTCTTCGTCAGCGTGCATAAGGTATGTCAACGTCGATCTCGAGCGCGCGGCGGCGGGGGAGGACGTGAGGGTGCGGCTTACCGATGAGGGGGCTGTACGGGCCGCCCGCCACCTCGGGCGGATTGCGACGGAACTGGATGCGGATGTGCAACCGCGCCCGGCGGATTCGGTCGCGGTGATCGTTTGGCTGGGCCGGAACTACGGCGGGACGCAATTCGAGGACGTGCGCGAGACGATCGTGTTTCCTGCGACCGAGGTACAGGACCTGCACCTGCGCGAACTGTCGCCGCAACGCACGGCCGTCGCTCTGGGGGGTGCCGCCATCGTGTTTGCGTTTCTGGTGGATCAGATCTTTCTTCAGGAGGATCCGAACCGGCCCCCGGGGGCCGACCGCGAAAACCCGCCTCCCGCGGGGATGACGCTGATTCGCATACCCATCGGGCGGATCCCTTGATAAGAGGTGAACATCATGAAGATCAGGGCTCTTGTTCTCTTCGCGGTCGCCACGGCCGCGGCAGTCCCGTCGACCGGGTGCGCGACGGCTCCCGGCGGAGGCACATCCGCGGACCGGAACCGGCTGAGCGGCGAAGAGCTGGCCGCCACCAACAGCCAGATGGTGTACGAGGCCCTGGAGCTCGTCAGGCCCGAATGGCTGAGAGGGCGCGGTCCCGTCTCATTGACGGATGCGTCCGAGGCGCGCCCGAACGTATACATGAACGGGTCGCGCATGGGTGACCTGGACTACCTGAGGGAAGTCTACGTCACGGACGTGGCAGAGCTTCGGTACTGGCCGCCCGGAGAGGCCGGAGCCCGCTTCGGAATGGGGAATCCGCGGGGGGTCATCGAGATCATCCGGCGGTAGCGGGTCGGTAGGCGCGCACGAGCAGCGCTTCCCCCCCGGCCACGGCGGCGATGATGGCCGGAGGGCTGCCCGGGCCAAGGCGCAGCATCGTGAGTTCACGCACCTCACCTTGCAGCCAGAGGCCGCTGGCGCCCGGCTGCACGGGAACGAACCCGCCCGCTCCGTCGCCCCGGAGGTAGAGGCCGACGCCCCCATCGAGCCGGGGGACGCTGTGGTCGAAGGGGTGCAGGTTGCCGGCGATGACCACGTCCAGGTTGCCGTCACCATCGAGGTCGGCCGGCACCGCGCCCGCCACCGCCGAGATCTGCGCCGCGCGTGGCAGGGGGCGGGGGTGGAGCCGGCCGTCTCCCATGTTCTCCAGGTAGGTCGTGCCTAGGGTGCGAACGTCCAATCTCGTTGCCCCGGCTGTCCCCTCCGGGTTCAGGGCCTCGCCCAGAGTGGCGCGCGCAAATGCGTCCAGGGTGGGGTAGCGCTCCGGGATCCACGGCAGCATGGACGCCAGCCGATCCCGGCCGAACCAGGGATACGGCGCGCCTGCCTCGTAGTGTGCGGGGATGCTCTCGTCCCGCCCGTCGCGGTTGAAGTCGGCGACGTACAACTCGAAGGGCGCGTCGGGTGAGGGGTGGTACGGATAGTTGAGCCCCAGGTTGCCGGCGACGACATCCGGATCACCGTCGCGGTCGAAGTCCGCCACGGCCAGCGACTGCCACCATCCGGTGAAGCCTTCGAGCCCCGCATCGGCGGTGGCGTCGGTGAGCCGGCCGCCTTCGTTGAGGAACAGCGTCGGGGCCATCCACTCGCCGGCGACGAGCAGGTCGGCGGTTCCGTTTCCGTCGATGTCCGCCCACGCGGCGTCGGTCACGGTCGTGAGCCGGGCCAGCGCGGGCGCCGTCTCACCGGTCGCGTCCACGAACGTTCCGCCATCGTTTCTGAGCAGGCGGCTTCCCAGGTCGTGCCCGCTGCCCGGCACGGAGTGGCTGCCCACGAAGAGATCGGCTCGGCCATCGCCGTTGTAGTCTCCGGAGGCGAGGACGACGCGGTCCCCACCCTGCTGCAGGGAGATCTCCGGCGACTCGGCGAAGGTGCCGTCCCCGGCGTTCAGGAATAGCCGGTGCCGGTGCTCGGGACGGTTCAGCGCGGCGGGGTGGCTGGAAACCGTCCAGATGTCGTTGCGACCGTCGCCGTTGACGTCAAGGGTCACCGCTGCGGTCGTCTCGGACAGGGTCGCGTCGGCAGGGAGCCGGGCGTCGGCGTGGAAGGTGCCGTCCTCGCGCTGGATGTAGACCGTCGTGGGCGTGTTGGCGCTGCCGCCGAACACGAAGTCGTCGAGCCCGTCGCCGTTGAGGTCGCCTGCGGCCAGCGCGACCTGTTCCCGGCGGGACGGATAGGGCAGCAGCGGCGCGTCCGGGATGGACAGGCTCGCCGTGTGGAGGGGTACTGGGAGCAGTGCCGAGCGAGCGTCAGTGAAGAGGGGTGGGGGGGCGGACGGGGTTGCGGCCGGCGTCAGTCTGCCCGGCGACGCGGGCCGTGAGTCCGGCGACGGGGGCCGCGCGTCCCCATGGTCGAAGGTCAGGATGGCGTCCGCGGCGAGCCTCGTGCGCGTCTCGGTGAACCCGTCCGGCCAGCGGACATCGATCGTATCCACCGTCGCCCACTCCCCGAGTCCGAAATGCAGCACGGGCTCGACCGACGACTGGTATCCACGGGTCAGGTGCATCTCCTGCATCTGCCGTGTCCCGCCAGCCGTCAGCCACACGCGCGTGCCGATCCCGAACGGATTCGGCGACGGGCCCCGCAGCCGGATCGCGACGTAGTGCGCCCCGCTGGTCTCACGGGCGTTGTTGCGGTAGACGAACGCCTCTTCGAGCACATTGCTCACGACCAGGTCGAGATCCCCGTCGCGGTCCAGGTCGGCGTACGCCGCTCCGGTGGAGTACGCCGGCTGGTCCAGTCCCCAATCGTCTGTTCGATCGGTGAAGTCCAGGTGCCCGGCGTTCCGGAAGACGTGGTTCGGCGTCCTGCGGCGGGGCATGTTCCCGATCAGCTCGAGGATGACCGCCGCCGTTGTCCCTCCCGTCGCCGCCTCCACCTCGGCGAGACGGCGGGACATGTAGGCGTCGAAATCCGGGTTGATGCTCACGCCGGCCATCCCGTTGGTCACGAACAGGTCCTGGCGCGCATCGTTGTCCAGATCGGCGAACAGCGCCGCCCAGCTCCAGTCGGTGCGTGCGACGCCTGCCAGATGCGCGACTTCGGAGAACGCCGGCACCATGCCGTCCGGTGTCCCCCGGTTCCACTGGAGCGCGTTGGCCATGTACTGGTAGTGGAGCCCCTCCCGAGCCATGAGGGCGAAGCGCTCCTGCTCGGTGCCCATCTCCCTGGTCTTGCGGCCGAAGTGTGTCGGCAACTCCATCTCGACCACGGCCAGGTCCAGCCAGCCATCGCCATCGATGTCGGCGATGTCCGAGCCCATCGACGAGAGCGGCGTGTGGCCCAGCGACCGCTCGATCACGTTGCGGAAGGTGCCGTCCGCCCGGCCGAGGTAGAGATAGTCGGGGCCGGAGTAGTCGTTGGCGACGTGGAGATCGGCGATGCCGTCGTTGTTCAGGTCCCCCACGCTCAGGCCGAGGCCGAAGCCGAGGTTGGTGTCGATGAGCCCGGCCTCGGACGACACGTCCGTGAAGCGCCCTGCGTCATTCCTGTACAGCTTGTCGACTTCGAGGGGGGAGCGGCCGGTTCCGAGCTCGAGCAACGTCCGGTAGGCCGGGATCCCGTGGTTCATGAGGTACATGTCGAGGTCGCCGTCGCCGTCGCTGTCGAAGAATGCCGCCTGCGTCGAGTACGCCGGGTCGTCCAGGCCGTAGGCGGCGGCCTGCTCGGTGAAGACGGGGACCTCGTTCCGCGTTTCCTGGTTGATGTACAGCACGTTGCGCCGCAGGTCGTCCTCGCCGAACGGTCCCGACTGGCTGACGTAGATGTCGAGTCGGCCGTCGGCGTTGACGTCGGCCAGGGTCACTCCGGTGGCCCATCCGTCGGACGGGCCCCTGACCCCCGCGCGCTCCGTGACGTCCTCGAAACGCAGCCCGCCCCGGTTGAGATACAGCCGGTTGGGACCGATGTTGGCCGTGAAATAGAGGTCGGGGAGATCGTCCCCGTTCAGGTCTCCGACAGCCACCCCCGCGCCGTTGTAATAGTACTGGTAGGCCAGCCCGTTCCTCGCGGCCGTCTCCGGCAGGCGGTTGGCGAAGGTGATGCCCGTCTGCGTGGAAGGCATGAGTGTGAAGAGCCGTTCGGAGCCGTCATCTTCCGAGCGCGCACCCGCTCGTCCGTTGGCCCGGCCTGCTCCGTCCGGGCCGCGTGCGTCGTCCGCGCCGGGCGGGCCGCAAGCTCCCAGGGCAGCCGCGAGGAGCAGCGGGAAGGGGAGCAGATCGCGTGGAAGAGGCATCGGGGCTCGTCGCTGGCCGGTGCGGGGTGGATGGCCGGGACGTATTGTAATGACACGAAACGGCTGTGGCGAAGCCGCGCGCTGCCGATGGAACATGTTGGAAGGAGGGTGTGACCATGAAGAGATGGAATCCTGCAACCCGCCGGCTGCTGGCCTGCACGGCGGCCGTCGTGATGGCCGGCACCGTGACGGACGCGGCGCTGGCGCAGGACCGGCGCCAACGGACCGAAGCCGAAGCCCGCGCCGCCGCCGAGCGCAACCGGGCGGAACGGGCGAGACAGGAGGCCGAAACCGGCCAGCCGGTCGCCGTCATCCACGACTACGTGGCTGCCACGGTCGGCCCGGTCCCGGAATCGCTCGGGGTCGATCCCTTCTACCAGAAGTACGTCGACGCGGGGGGCATCCCGGTGCTCGCGTCCACCAAGGTCCCCGACATCGCCCTGCTGGTCGTGCGCGACATCATCAACACGATGCTGGTGGCGCGCTCGGACCTGCGCGCGTCGATGATCGAGCGGAACTGGCGCACTGGCGTCATCGCCGAGGTCGAAATGACCATGGACATCCCCGAATACGGGGACATGAAGCGCCCGGGTGCGCCGGAGAACGAGCCGATCATGCAGTCGGACCGCGACTACCACGCCAACCGCTCCCGCGGACTGGGCGGCAATCCTACGACCGGGGCGGAAGAGAACATCCTCGGCTACCCCGGAACGCGGTACTGGGGCGAGCACATCTTCGTGCACGAGTTCGCTCACGCCATCCACCGGGCCATCCGCGATGTCGACCCCGGCATGGCGCAGGAGATCAGCGACGCGTACGACGCCGCGATGTCCGCGGACAAGTATCGCCATCCGGACGGGCGCCGGCACTATGCGACCACCAACGCGAACGAGTACTGGGCCGAGGGCGTCCAGTGGTGGTTCTTCTCAAACTACGGGGAGTGCTTCGCGGGGGACATCAAGGTGGAGTCTCCCGAGGAGTTCGGGGCCTACGACCCCGTGCTCTTCGAACTCATCGGCCGAGTCTTCAACACGCACCACATCCCCATGGACATCTACCACGGGAAGCGGATTCGGCCGGTGGAGTGTCCGGCGACACACGGTGGCCAAGTGAAGTAAACATGACATTGTGTAAGGTTATATTTACATTCTGCGGACTTATCCTGCTCGTCGCGTGCGGTGAGGGCGGGGAGGTCGCTGTCCCGACGGGCCCCGTTTGCCAGACGCCGCTGTGTGACCGGCCCACCCTGGAATCACTGGGCTACCACCCGTTCTACCAAAAGTATGTCGATGCGGGTGGAATCCCGGTGATCAGCTCCGAAAAGGCGCAGGACCGGGCGCTTCTCCTCGCCAGGGAGATCGTCGAGGAGATGCTGGCCCACCGCCCCGACGTGTTCGCCGCGATGCGGACGCGCGGGGCCTACGTCGGAATCATGTCCCGCGACGAGGTGACGACGGACATTCCCGAGCACGCCCATCTCGCCAACGACCCCGATGTCGACTGGGACGAGCGGGCCCGCGGTCTCGGCGGCACTCCGCAACTCCCCATCACAACGGCTGGCGAGGAGAACCTCCTGTGCCTGGTCGCCGACCGCTACCGGGGGGAGAACATCCTTGTCCACGAGTTCGCGCACTCCATCCACCTCATCGGAATCGATCTGGTCGAGCCTCAGATCCACTCGGAGCTGCGGAACCTGCACGCGTCCGTCCTGGCGCTGGGGCTGTGGCGCGATACCTATGCCGGCTCGAACCCCCTCGAGTACTGGGCCGAGGGGGTTCAGTCCTGGTTCGATGCCAACCAGCAACCGCAGGCCGGCATTCACAACCACGTGGACACGAGGGCCGAACTGAAGGAATACGATCCGCTCCTCTCCACCATCATCGAGCGCTTCATGGGAGACCGGGACTGGCGGCCGAGGTGTCCCGGCTGACGGTCATTCCGGCTCAGATGCCTGCTGTGGCGCAGCGGCCTGCTCCGGCTCAGATGCCTGCTCCGGCTCAGATGCCCGCTCCGGCTCAGATGCCCGCTCCGGCAGCTGGTCCTCGACCAGGGTCGCGCGCATGAGCCGGTCGAGGAGCGGGAAGTTCTGGTCCAGGTACGCGTTTCCGCCTTCGACGATCGGGCCCTGGCGGCCCTGCCGCACACCGCTGCCGGACTGCTCGCCGTACCCTGAATGGATCCGGTCCAGCACGTCCATTCCTTCAACGACCCGCCCGAACAGCGCGAAGGGTTCCGCGTCGTTGCGGGTGTTGTCGCCGAGGTTGATGTAGATCTGGGTGTTGCGCGTGTTCGGCTCCGGGGACATGGCGAAGGCCAGCGTTCCCCGGACGTTGCTGCCGTGCGCGGGGTCGTCGGGGATCTGCCGGTGCAGCCACGCGGTGTTCACGTGGGGGTCGCCGTGCAGCCCGAACTGCACGATGTACCCCTCGCTCACCCGGTGGAATCTGGTGTCGTCGTAGTATCCCAGCCGCACGAGATTGTAGAACCGGTCCACACCGATGGGCGCGTGCTCCCGCACCGCCTCCACGATGAAGTCGCCCTTGGTGGTCTCGAAGCGGGCGCGCCAAACGGGTGGCGAGGGGCGGGTCCACTCCGGGTGGGACGGATCGAGGAGCAGGTCGGCACGGGCGGTATCGGAGCTCTGGTGAGTGCACGCGGCGGCAAGCGAGGCGAGAAGGAGCACACCGGCGACCGGCGCGCGATCCCGCATCGGGACTCCGCCTCCAACCATGGCCCCGAGCCTCTTCGTCCCCACCCTGTCGGCGCTCGCGATGTTCGCCATTGATCGTCTCCGGTTCGTCGGCTTTCCCAAGATCGGGCGCTTCGGCTGTTTCCGGCAATCCTGTGCTGGCAATCCTCCGGATCTGCATTGCCACCAGGCGTCCCGGGTCCCAACTTGCCCCACGACTGCTGGCGCCCGTGGATACCCCGCGTCAGCGCCAGGACCGGCGATTGCCTCCGAGGGTGGCCAGCAGGCCGTGACGAGCCCGAGTGTCGCGGCGCCAAGTTCTGCCCCAAGGAGGGAACCATGCGAGTCCGCACGATCATCCTGGGTGCCGCTCTGGCACTTACCGTTCTCCCGGCTGCCCCGCCCGCGGCCGCCCAGGGGACCCTTGAGGACTACCGCAGCGCCGCGACCGTTCGCCAGCGCTTGAACGGTCTGACAGTCGGAGTGCCCGACGCGCCCAACTGGATCGACGGCACCAGCCGCTTCTGGTACCGGCTGTCGGTTGCCGGTGGCCACGAGTTCGTCCTGGTCGACGCGGAGACGCAGCAGAAGACTCCCGCCTTCGATCATGCCGCGCTGGCGGAGGGCCTTTCGGCCGCCACCGGCAGGGAATACACCCCGGTGACGCTGCCGTTCCGATCCTTCGAATACGTGCAGGACGGGCAGGCCGTCGAAGTCGGGGCCGCCGGGAACGAATGGCGCTGCTCGCTTGCCGACTTTGCCTGCGAGGCCGTCGAGGAGGAGGGCGGTGGCGGAGTACGGGGCGGGGGTGGTGGCGGGTTCGGGAGCTTTCCCATCGACCGGAACAGCGGCCCGGCCCGCGTCTCGCCGGACGGCCTGACCGAGGCGTTCATCCACAACTACAACGTCGCGATCCGGCGTGTGGGTGGTGCGGCGGGCAACCGCGACGGTGCCGGCGCGGGCCCACCCGGGAGTTCGGGCCGCCGCCGCCCATCCCACACGATGCTCTCATACGATGGCTCCGAGGGCGACTCCTACCAGCTGCAGTCGATCCGCTGGTCTCCCGACTCGAAGAAGCTGGTCGCCTACCGCCAGCGGCCGGGGTACCACCGGACGGTCTACTTCGTGCTGTCGTCCCCCGAAGACCAGCTGCAGCCGAAGCTCGACTCGATGTTCTACCGCAAGCCCGGCGACGTCCTCGACCTCAACCGGCCGGTACTCTTCGACATCGAGAGTGCGGCGGGGGTCCAGATCGACGACGCGCTCTTCCCGAACGCGTATCGGATCTCGTCGGTGGATTGGAGGGAGGACGGGCGCGCCTTCACCTTCGAGTACAACCAGCGCGGGCACCAGGTCTACCGTGTGATCGAGGTGGACGCGGAGACCGGCGAGGCCCGCGCGGTCATCTCCGAGGAGGTGCCCACCTTCTTCAACTACCGCCGGATGCGCACCAACACGCGCGACTCCGGGAAGCAGTTCCGCTACGACATCGACGACGGGCGGGAGGTCATCTGGATGTCGGAACGGGACGGTTGGAACCACCTCTACCTGTACGACGGCGTCACCGGCGAGGTGAAGAACCGGATCACGCAGGGCGAGTGGGTGGTGCGCGCCGTCGACAGCGTGGACGTGGCGGGCCGCCGCATCTGGTTCGAAGCGAGCGGGATGATCCCCGGGCAGGACCCGTACTTCATCCACCACTACCGCATCGACTTCGACGGGTCGAACCTGGTCCGGTACACCGAGGCCGACGGCAACCACGCCATCTACTGGTCGCCCGACCGACGCTTCTACGTGGACCGCTACTCGCGCGTCGACATGCCCACCGTGCTGGAGCTGCGCCGCGGCAGCGACCAGCGACTCCTCGCCGAGCTCGAGAAGGGGGACATGTCCGCGCAGTTCGCCACCGGCTGGCGGCCGCCCGAGGTCTTCGTGGCGAAGGGCCGCGACGGCGTGACCGACATCTGGGGAATCATCGTGCGGCCGACCAACTTCGACCCGGCCCGCCGGTACGCGGTCATCGAGAACATCTACGCGGGTCCGCACGGCTCCCACGTGCCGAAGGACTGGAGCCCGGTCTCGAACGTGCAGTCGATGGCCGAACTCGGCTTCGTCGTGGTGCAGATCGACGGCATGGGGACGAGCAACCGCTCCAAGGCCTTCCACGACGTGGCCTGGCAGAACCTGGGCGACGCCGGCTTCCCCGACCGCATCCTCTGGCACAGGGCCGTAGCCGAGCGGTACCCCTGGTACGACATCTCCCGCGTCGGGATCACCGGGGGCTCGGCCGGGGGCCAGAACTCGACCGGAGCGCTGCTCTTCCACGGGGACTTCTACAAGGTCGCCGTGTCCAGCGCCGGCTGTCACGACAACCGGATGGACAAGATCTGGTGGAACGAGCACTGGATGGGGTGGCCGCTCGGCCCCCACTACGAGGCGTCCTCCAACATGGTGAACGCGCACCGGCTGACGGGCCGGCTGCTGCTGGCCGTCGGGGAGCACGACCGGAACGTGGACCCGTCATCGACGATGCAGCTGGTGAAGGCGCTGATCGATGCCGACCGGCAGTTCGACCTCTACGTGCAGCCGGGCGGCGGACACGGGGTGGGCGGGCAGTTCCGCCAACGCCGCGACGACTACTTCGTGAAGTGGCTGCTGGGCGTCGAGCCGCCGGACTGGAACAGCGGGGTCACGCTGGGGATCGACGAGACGACCGGGGAGCCGCTCGACTATCCGGAGGACGAACTCGAGCCGGCTCCGAGCTTCTTCGAGCGGGATGACGAGGTGGTGCCGGGGAGGTGGTGGTAGCGGGCTACCGGTACAGCAGGTACTTCGCCCGGCGCGCCAGGTAGCCCTCCAGACCCTCTCCCCACGCGACTGCCAGCTCCGCGTACGTCGCTCCCGCATCGAGCGCCGCCCGCAGCGCGTCCGTGCCGGCCAGCCGGTCGAAATGGCCGGTCCGCCAGCTCCACCGGTCGCCCGACATCGCCCTGATCTCCACGAGGAGCGCCAGGGCGGCCAGGGTCGGGTCGTAGTCCGGCCCTGCCGACTCCAGCCGCACCCCGCCGACCTCGGTGCCGCCGAACTTGCCGTCTCCCGGACTGGATGGCGTGAAACGGACGGGGACGAAGCGGGCGTCCGGGACCCCGAGCGCGTTCAACCGCGCCGCCAGCGCTTCCCCATCGAGCCACGGAGCGCCCAGTTGCTGAAAGGCGATGTCGGTCCCCCGTCCCACCGAAATCGGCGTCCCCTCGAAGAGGCAGGTGCCGGGGTAGTGCAGCGCGCTCTCCACCGACGGCATGTTGGGCGACGGCGCGATCCAGGGGATGCCGGTGTCGTCGTAGGGCATCGTGCGGCTCCAGCCGTCCAGGGCCGCGACGCTGAGGTCGGCCTGCACGCCGAACTCGCCCACAGCCATGCGCGCGAACTCGCCCGCGGTCAGGCCGTGCCGCATCGGGATGGGGTAGAGGCCCACGAAGCTGGAGAAGGCGGGGTCGAGGATGTTGCCGTGCACGGGGTCGCCGCCGATCGGATTGGGCCGGTCGAGGACCACGAAGGGGATGCCCTGCGCGCCCGCGGCCTCCATCGCCAGCGCCATGGTCGACAGGTAGGTGTAGTAGCGGGTGCCGATGTCCTGGATGTCGAAGAGGAGGACCTCGATGCCGTCGAGCATCTCGGGGGTCGGTGCGCGCGTCTCCCCGTACAGGGAGTGGACGGGCAGCCCGGTGCGCTCGTCCACGCCGCTTTCGACGCGCACCCCCGCCTCGGCGCTGCCCCGGATGCCGTGCTCGGGGGAGAAGAGCGCGACCAGCTCCACCTCGGGGTGGTCGGCGAGCAGGTCGATCGAGGGGGTGCCCTTGCGGTCGCGTCCCGTGTGGTTGGTGATCAGCCCAGCGCGGCGGCCGCGCACCAGCGACAGGGAGTCGCTCAGGAGGACTTCGATACCGGGGCGGACGATGCCGGGTTGGGGGGCTTTCGGCTGGGGGGTGTCGCTCGCGGCCGCTGCGGTCTCGCCGTTGGCGTCTCCCGCGGGGGCACAGGCGGCGGCCGCGAGGAGGCCGAGCGCGATGGCCAGCCTCGGAAGGGACGAAACGAAACGCTGTGAGCGGGCAACGGTCATGCGATTTACCGGCGTTGGCGGGGTTCTTGACAGACGGGCCGACGACACGGAATTGAGTCCCGCAGCGGCACGTGGGTCAAGACAGGTGGGAGGTGCCGAGCCGTTCAGGCCCAACTCGGTCTGTAGAACAGCGGTTTCAGGCGCCTCCCGGCGCGGTTGGCGCGCGCTTGCGCGGGACAGCCCCGGTCGGAGGCCTTGAACCGTCACCCCGGATGCACGCGGAGCCGCCCGTCACGGGGGAAGCATTGGCATTTCGTATCGCTCCAGGCGCACAAGATCCATTTCGCCGAAGGCGGCCACGTAGACCGACCTTGCGCCGAAACCCGCGAGCCTTCGACCCCGGGGCAGGGTAACCGACACCAACCGGTGCCCCTCGCCATCGAAGAGATCGTACGTTGCGTCGCCGCCTGCGGGTGCGTAGCGACGCACCCACGCTCGGTGCTCCGGGTCCACGCGAATGGTCTCCGCCCCGATGGGCGGCAGGACGGCGGGCCATTCCCGGGCGTCGATAAGCTCCTCGAACGACTCGCGAAACCGGGTGCGGCGCGCGGATACGACGACACCTGAGGCGCCCCCGTGAAGGTAGGCCTCCCTGAACCTCTCCTCCTTCTCCGCATCCGTCAGCGGAACCGGTTCGAACGGGACGGTCTCGCCGCGCGTGATAGACCCGTCGGGGGCGTGCCAGTTCACACCGTAGGCCCGCTGGCGGCCGACCACCACAGTTCCGTCCGGAGCCACTCCCCAAGGAAGGGACGGCGACGCGAGTATGCATCTCGACGGTCGCAGCCACGGGCGTACGTAGGCCCCGACGGTGTCCAAACGCCGGGTGACGCGGTCGAGGCGCAAAACGGGAACCAGGGTGTCGCCCGGAGGCCAGGCGCTCCAGCTGTTGACGTAGACCATCCCGCGGTCGTCCACCGCGACCGGTATGGACGAATACCCCTGGACGTGCGCGGAGACGATGTGCTCCGACCGGACGAACTCCAGATGCGGATCGAGCGTCGTCAAGCGCGCGTTGCCCAGGTCCACGAGCAGGGTGGAGTCGCCGGGAAGCGGCCATACGGCGTCGGGCGACCGGTATTCCGAGGGCCCTTCGCCGACGCCGCCGATCCGAGTCCGCGTACCCGAGTCCATGTCCACCCGGAAGAGCGCTTGAGAAAACGGGTCGGCGACGAGAACGTCCCCGCCGGCGAGCTCGCGCACCGTGTGGAAGTAGCTGAAGTCCTGCGGGAACACGGCCTCGGGCGATTCCAGCACAAGGGTCGGCGACCGGTCCCCGGCCTCGGACGACGGGCTTCGGTCCAGCGGCCTGGTGTCGCATGGGCCGGCCTCCGCGCAGCCGAAGGCCAGTGAAAGGCCCATTAGGGCGGTGCTCGATAGTCGGTTCCTGGTTCTCATCATCACTCGGATCCCTGTAGTGCGGGGGGGAGGGGGCAGCGCGATTGCGACAACACCTCGTAATTATACGATATAATGTCGTATCCATCAATTGCGGGGACCGTCCACGCTTCCCTACACCGGGTTGCCACGCCCCGCGGGCGGCCAATGATCGTTATCTTGCATCCATGGACGGGTGACGCCCACGACATGCCGCGAAGTGATCCCTTGATCCCATCGACCCCACGCCCAGCAGCCCCGACCCACGCCCCCCCCCACCCCCCCACCCGGCTTCGTGTCCCGCGCGGCGGCTCCCGCCCCCCCGCCCCACCCCCCACCCTCCTCCTCCTCCTCACGGCCGTCACCCTCACGCTCACCTCCTGCCACGTCCCGGCAGGCACCCCGCGCCCAGCCCCCCCCCCCGGCCCC
>JAJDVT010000070.1 GCA_022826005.1 Gemmatimonadota bacterium
CCGGACTACGCCCGGCCCTCACCAGCTCGACCATTCGATCCTTGTACTCGGGCGGATACCGCCCCTTCCCGCTTCCCGCCATGGCTCACCTCCTTGGTTGGCACCAATGGAAAAGTGTCCGTCATAGCGGGGCAACTCCAGCTTCGTGGACCGCGCCCCAGGCGGACAGCGACGAGATGGCGTCAGAGCCGGGTCCGGTGAACGCCTGGTAGCCCTCCCAGGCAGCCCCAAGCGCCCCGAGAGCCACGGCGGCGACGATCAGGCCACCCTGTCGGGCCCAGAGGAGACGCCGCCCGGCAGGCCGCAGATCCCCGTGGATCCATAGCCGGGCCGCGGTCCAGGTCAGGTTGGCGGCCAACAGGGCGGCAAGGAGCACCTGCGACCACACCAGCACGGCCGTCAGGCCCGTTCCGGCCGCGCCCCCGTTAGCGGTACTCACGCCCGATGACCCTGACGCGGCAAGCGTGAACGCGGCCGCCCCAGCAAGCGTCGCGGCCGCGCCCACTCCCACCCTGACGGCGTGGTCCAGCCAGTCGGCCGCGCGCACCCATCGCCGGGGGCGTGGAGCGTGCCGGGCCTCGAGCCGGTCGAGCGCCTCCCCGCCGGGCACGAGTTGTTGCAGGGCGACCCGCCGCGCCTGCGCGGGACTGTGTCCACGCCGCTCCAGCACCGCCTGTAGTCCCCGCACGTCACCTTCGACCTCCTCGATCAAATCGAGCCGGCGGCGCGGCGGCACCTTCAGTTCGCGTTCGACGCCCGCCAGCGGGTGCTCACGCGGCGGCATGGTTGCCTCGCAGCAGCCCCAGCAGCGCCCGAAACTGCCGCTCCAGTTCGTCCGCCCCGGCTTCGAGCTCCGCCCGCCCCGCACAGGTGATCCGGTACGTCTTGCGTCGGCGGCCCTCGCCGTGCCAGGCGCCGCGCACACGCCCCTCGTCCTCAAGCCGGTGCAGGATGGGGTACAGCGTGCCGTGCTGGAAGGAAAACGTCCCCCCCGTCCGCTCCTCGACCGACAGTGCGATCTGGTAGCCGTGCGCGGGCCCGTGCTCCAGCACAGCGAGCACCATCAGTTCATTGATTCGCTTGGAAAGTGTGATCTGTTGCATCGCTCGGTGTAGATTGTATGGTTTACATGACATTATGTAATGTCTGCATTACAGTTGTGAGCTCCGAACCAGCCGGTGAAGCTGGATGTGGGGGACCCCCAGTTCATCCAGCCGGGCTCCAAGCAGGTAGTCGTCCCCTACCTCGTAGAGCCAGAAGTAGCCTTCGAACCGGAATTCCCCGCGGAACCGGCCTTCGCGGTCGAATGCGTCGAACACGGTTTCGTCCTGCATCCCGTGGGCCGGCGCTCGCCGCACCCAGACATCTCCGCGGATGCCGACAGTCAGGCCGAAGGCGGTCGGCACCAGATCGGGTATCTCGGGCCTGGCCGGGGCCGGTCCCATCGGCGGGGGCCGCATCGCCATCTCCATGGCCGCCTCGACCTCCTGCTCCGTGGGCGGGCGTCGGCCGTCCAGCCGACGGATGATGCGCATCAACCGTCCCTCGGGACTCCACACTTCAACCGAATACTCGGGATTGTTGACGACCGCGACAATCATTGGCAACCCGCCGGAGGCGACCCAGGTGCCGCTGGAGAACAGAACACCCTGGTCAGCGCCCACGTAGAACCCCAGAGGCAGTTCCGTCCCATCGGGAGTGACGCGCAGCTGCCGTGCGACCTGCCGCGATCCCCAGCGGCCGCCGACCTCGGGCCGGCCAACCGAGCAATAGAGCAGGGAGCCATCCGCAAGCAGTGCGCCGGGACCGCAGGCGGCACGTTCCCTTGCGACGAGGTCCGACGAGTCGATCCTCCACTCGCCCACGTAGTCTCCGTTGGGGGCGAACGAGATGTAGCGGTCTATCGCTTCGACGAGCAGCGTGTCTCCCGGCAGACGCGCGAAGGTCGTGGCGTACTGGGATTCGCCCGGTCCCTCGCCCCTGCCCCCGGCCGTGCGCAGATGCCGGCCCTCCGCGTCGAAGAACGCAGTTCGGACGTCTCTGTCTCCAGGATGACCAGGCGCCCGTCGGCGAAACGAGCGGCCTGCGCGACGACGGTGGACTGGGCCGGTGAGGCCGCCGAGACACCGCCGATCGACAGGAACGGCTCCGCTTCGACGACCCAGCTATCCTCCGGGGACGGGAAGCCGGTGTTCTCGGCGATCCGGGTACCGGCGGAATCCCGGGTTGCGTAGGTGATGTCCGGCACGGGTGCCGCCTCCGTCTGACACGCGAGGGCGGAAAGAAGGCATCCGGTGGCGGCGATCAGTCTCCCGACAAGGACGGGCTTCATGAGATTCCTCCCCCAACGCACACTTCGCTACCCGGATACCGGCGCCAAAAACAGCGTTTTCCTCTGAGGCTCCGGGCATGGGAATGATATATAGACAGTATTTATATCGCAAGTCTGAGTATCCAGGGACGATAGTGGCAACGGCTCGCGACCGAACGCGTCAGCTCTACGATGTGCAGGCGGCCGTTTTCCGACGAGCCGGACCTGACCATCGGGGGACCGTCCGCCCGGTGTCATTCCATCGAAACCCCGGGCAACGCTACCGCCGTGATGGATAGTCCAAACATGCACCACCCCACTCCGTCCCCGACAGCCAGAACAGAGGCGCCGAATCATGATGTCCGCAACCCGCACTCCATTCGTCCTCATCCCCCTTGTCGCCGCCCTGGTCGCGGCTCCACGTGCCGGCGCACAGGAGGTAGTCGAACTGACCGACCGGGACGAACGCCTGGAGCCCGCCTTCGAGGAGGTCTTCCGGGTCGGAGTCCTCGACGGCGAGGATTGGGAGATGTTCGCGATGGTCCGAAAGGTGGCGTTCGACGCGGAAGGCAACCTCTACGTGTTCGATGCCGGGACCGATAATGTTCTGCGCATCGTGGTCTTCGACCGGTCGGGAGCGTTCCTTCGCGAGTTCGGCACCTCGGGTGAGGGGCCCGGGGAGTTCAAGTATCCGACCAGCTACGGCGTCATGCGCGACGGCACCACCGTCGTTCGCGATCTCGGACACCAGAGCTACCACATCTTCGGCCCCTCCGGAGCGTTCGAGCGCCTGGTTCGCAATCGAGTCGGAATCACGCAGGACAGCGGGGGCGGGGTTGGAGTGACCACAATCGCGACATCGACGCCCATACAGGTGGACCCACGCGGCGGGGCCGTGTACACCTGGGACGCTGTGAGCCTGAATGCGCCGGCGGGGACATCGCCCCACCGGGCGATTTCCCGGCACAGCCTCGATGGGGAGGACGTGCAGACAGAGACCGTGGTCGAGGCGTGGCAACCTCCCCGTGAGACCGCGGAGGACCTGATCACGGTCTCCGGCAATGCTCCGGTCGTCGAGGGGCCGGGCGGCCAGCAGGCCAGCCTGGGGGACCTGTTCAAGGGCCTGACCAGGGGCCTTACCCGCCCCCCTCACTTCGAACCCCCGCTCCTGATGGGTTTGTTGCCGGACGGCGGCATCGTCTATTCCGACTCGTCCGCCTACGCACTCAAGGTGGCCGCGCCGGACGACGGGAGTCTGAGCAGGACCATCACCCGGCCGATCCACCCGCAACCGGTGACGCCCAGGATCGAGGAACTGGCCCGGCAGCGGCAGGAAGAGGCGCAGGCACAGGTGACGCAGGAGTTTCAGTCCGCCCTGGGTGGCTTGGCCGGGTTGACCGGCATCGACTTCAACACCAGCACATCGGGCGCGGGAGGGGCTGGCGGCATTGTGAGCGGTGGTGCATTGCCGGGCGGTGGCTCCCTGGATGGTCTCTCCTTGTCTCTCGGTGAAGAGACCTTGTATCCCGTAGTCCCGGTCATTCGGGAACTGCTGACCAGCTGGGAGGGGCGCATCTGGGTCATGCGCCGGGGAGACGAAGTCTTCGAAGACGGTCCGATCGACGTGGTCACCGCCGATGGCGAATACGTCGGCACCTACCGGCCCGGCGCGACGGAGATGCCCCACGCCTTCGGCCCGGACGGACTGGCGGCGTTCATCGAACTGGACGAGTTCGACGTGGCCAGCGTGGTGGTGCGGAGGCTGCCGACCGAGGTGCGCTAGAACGCCGGTGTGCCTCGGGGTCTTGCGCCCCTACCCGATGTCCAGGGACGGCAACATCCCGGGGCACGGCTCGCCGCTGACCCGACGCAGCGGGTGCATCGAGGCCTTGTTGGTGCTCCCCATGAACAGGTGGAATGCCGATCCGCCCTCCGGCTCCCCCTGGTCCTGCTGAAACACCAGGACGCTGTCCCCTCTCACCCGTACGGGAATCCGGGCGATGTCGGTCTCCAGGTTCTTCTGAACGATCGCGTAGCATCCCGTTTCGGGGTTGATGATCGCGCCTCCGGTACGGAAGTCGCTGCTGAACAGCACGAGGTTGCCCCGGTCGTCGAACGATGGATGCACATCGTGGGACCATGGCGCGCAGGGTTTCCCGGCGATCTGGCAGCCCCAGTCCTCGGTGAACTCGGTCGGAATGGTTACCCGTTCCATCTCGCCGTTCACGTGGTAGACGAACACGGAGTCAGGGCCTTCCTCGTAGGTCCTGACGACGAACGCCCGGTCCTCTGTGCACACGATCCGTGCCCGGTTGTTCAACGCAGCGTGGGTGACCATCTCCTGAGTGCGGGCGCGAGCCTCGTCCTCCGAGCTGGCCACGATCGTGCCGAAATCGTAGAGCGACCTGTCAACCACCACGTTGGGTCCTATGGCCTCAGTCTCGTGCCGGAGGACACCGTTCTCGATAGGTATGGCGGGCTTGCCACCCAGATCGCAGACCGACTTTCCAATGAGTGCGGGTGCTCCCGGAGTCCATGAGCTCACTGGATCATGGTTCGAATCGAACGTGAGGACTCGAAGGACGCCGGCAACGTACAAACCGCCGTCATCGGCAAGCGCTATCGAAACCTTGCCCCCCGAGAGTTCGAACGGGCCGTCACCACGTGGCGTCGCGATCGTTCGGACCCATTCGCCCGTCTCGAGCGAGAAGACCATGATCCCGTCCGGCTCCTCGACATCGTGGACAAAGAGAAGGTTGCGGTCCCAGTCAGCTCCCAGATTGTGGTGCCGCATGGCTCGCCACTCGTCGTGGATGATGGTTCGGCCGACCGAGTAGTCGATCTCCAGGATCTGCTGGGCGCTGCCCAACGCGGGGGTAGCGAGGATGGCCAGGAGGACGCGTGCGCGCATGGAAGGTTCCTCAGTTGGGTTGTTCAGGAGGTTGGTTATATGGGACTTCCGCAGCTAAACCGGGGGTTGCCTTGGAACAACCTGGTGACGGACGAGGTGGACATGACCTCCGGGCGGATAGGATCCGTGACGGCTCCACCTGAACCGTCTGGTTGACACCGTACGTCAGCCTGTAGTACCGTTAAGGCAAATTGCAGTATCCACGGATTCATGGACCGAGGGAGAACACCGCGATGGGCTTGCCGAGAATACCGAACTCCGAACTGGCCGTGATGGAACTGCTCTGGCGGAAGGGCCGGCTGTCCGCACGCCAGATCCTCGAGAACCTGTACCCCGACTCGGCCCGGTCCCAGCACGGGGCGGTTCAGAGCCTGCTGCAGCGCCTCATGCAGAAGGGCTTCGTGGTCCGCGACCGCGACGTGGGCGTCTACCTCTTCTCCGCCGTCCCGAGCCGGGAGGAGTACGCCAGCGACCGGCTGGATGCGCTCGCCGGTCGCCTGACCGGGGGATCGGTGGTTCCGATCATCACGCAGCTGCTCGAGGCGGACAGGCTGCCGAAGGACGAGATCGATAGGCTCCGAAGGATTCTGGAGGAGTGGAAATGACCGACATCCTGTTGCAGATCGGCGCTACGAAGCTGGTCCTCGCGGTCGCTCTGGCCGGGATGGTCTGGCTGGTGACGCGGCGCGTGGCGCGACCCGCCATCGCGCATCCCCTTTGGCTCCTGGTCCTCGGCGCCATGCTGGTTCCCGCGGTCGTGCCGGTTCGCATTCTGCCGGAGGAGGCGGCGGTGGAGGTTGTGGCGCAGCCCGAGTTGGGGACGCAGCCCGGGGTCGTGGCGCAGCCCGACCACGTGCCGCTTCGCGTCCCACCGGAGGAGGAGGCGGTGGCGGCGGCGGCCCCGTCCGAGGTCAGCGCGCCGGTGGTAGTCGCCGACGACGGCGTGAGCAGGGATGGCATGGCCCCCGGAGGTTGGCTCCCGCTGAGCGGAAAGCCGCTGGCCGTGCTCTTGTGGCTTCTGGGCTCCGCCGGATTCTTCGGGTGGACGGTGGTGCGGACGGTGCGTTTTCAGCGCACGCTGACCAGGGCTGCCCGGCCGGCCCCACAGCTGCAACGGCTCGCGGCCGAGATCGGTGCCACGCTGGGCCTGCCGCGAGTGCCCCCAGTCTACACCACGGGTGCGCGGGTGCGCCCGCTGGTGTGGTGGGCGGGTGGCCACGTCCGGATCCTGATACCGTCGGTGCTCGTTTCCGAACTCGACGAGACGGAGCTTCGCGCGGTGCTTGCGCATGAACTGGCCCACGTGCGGCGCCGGGACTACCTGGTGCGAGTGGTGGAATTGCTGGCGTGCTCGGCCTACTGGTGGAATCCGGTCGTCTGGTGGGCCAAGCGCAGGATGAGGTCGGCGGAGGAGTCGAGCTGCGATGTGCTCGCCGTCTCCGCGTCGAGGTTGACGCGAGACCGGTACGCCAGGTCCCTGCTGCGCGTGGTCGAGGTCATGTCGGCTGCGCCGATCCCTCGGGCCCCGGCTCTGGCGAGCGCGGCTGACGCTTGCCGGGACTCGAAGCTGCTGGAGAAGAGGCTGAGGGCTGTCCTGACAACCGCTCTTCCGGCGTTGCCCGCGGCCGGGAGATTCCGCGTGGCGGGCGCGGCCGCGTTGGCGTTCGGGTTGTCCCTCGGGCTGGTGTATTGCACCCCCGGCGAGCGGGTGGCTTTCGACCAGCCGCGGTTGCCGACTCCCGCGATGTCCGAGGACAGTGCCGGCATTCGCATCGTCGAGTACGCCGGCGCGCCGGACATGCAGGCGCCGTTCCGACTTTCCGCCGAACCGCGTTACCGCCACGGCGGGAACCCGGGTGATTACCGGTTTCGCTATATCTACGCGGGCGCCCTGCTGGCGGACGGCAGAGTCGTTGTTAGCGATGCGATCAACAACGAGTTGATCGTGCTGAGCTCGGACGGAACGACGCATGAGGTGCTGGCGAACGGTGGAGATGAGTGGCGCCCCTATTACTTCAGCGACGTTTTCGCGCTGGGTCGGGACAGCGTCCTGGTGACCCACCACACCCTGAGCCGCGTGACTATCTTCGCCGGCGATTCGGTCGCGCGGACCGTCGATACTCGGAGCGCGGACGGCCTTGCTCTGCAGGGAATCGGCGCTTCCGGTCAGCTGCTCCTGGCCACTGGAGGGTTTCGTTCCGGTTTCGAGGAGCAGTGGCTCCCCGGGCACCTGGCCCGGATGGATCTGCAAACCGGCATCGTGGACACTGTCGCGTCCTACGACTACATGCCGTACACGCCGCGTAAGCATTACAACCCGTTTGTTGGCTTCGGACATGTCACCGTCGCCGGAGGACAGTTCGTCTACACAAGGTCGGACCGACCCGAAATCACATGGCGTCGACCCGATGGCGCCATCAGGCAGATTGTGCGCTGGCAGCCCGATTGGGCCTACGCCACGGAGGAGCACCTGCGGCCGCACCAGGCACGACTCCGGGACCACCACCGCCGGGCCGATCCCGGTGCCTCCCGCGCCACGATTGAAGAGAGGGTGAAAGAGGATATGGCGGCAACCGACGTCCGCGTGGGGTATCCGTTGCCCTTGTTCAGATTCCCGGTCGGCGATTCGCAGGGTCGGGTGTGGCTGCCGAGGGATGTGACGGACGGTCCGGCCCATGGCTCGCCTCCCTTTACCGTCGTGGCACGGGATGGGGAGTGGCTGGGCACGGTGGATGCCCCGCTGGGGTTTTATGTACTCGATGCGACGGAAGGTCTCGTCCTCGGTGTGCAGAGCGGCGAGACACGGGTAGGGAGCCTCTCGCAGGTAGGGAGCCTCGTGGTCTACGAGCTGATTGAGCGATAGGAGATCCCGAGCGTGCCAAACGGAAACCAGGTCCTGTTGCTGACGCTGATCGCAGGATTCGCGGCGTGCCAGGGGGACACCCGACCCACTCCCGACATCGCCGGCCAGATCGAGGACAGCGCTGGCGTGCGGATCGTCGAGTATGCAGGAAAACCCGAGATGGCGGCCCCCTTCCAGTTCCCCGCGCAGCCACGTTACAGACACGGCGCCAACCCCGGTGACTACGCCTTCCAGGGGATCATCCCGGGACGTCTCTTCCCGGACGGAAGCGCCGTTGTCTACGATGCACTCAACGGCGAGCTGGTTGTGTTGAGCTACGACGGGACGACGCATGACGTGCTGGCCAGACGGGGAGAAGGACCGGGGGATGTCGGCTACCTCAGCGCCCTGTTCACGCTGGGTCAGGACAGTGTCATGGTTGCCGACAGCGATCTGGCCCGCGTGACCCACTTCGTCGCTGGCTCGGTTGCCCGCACCCTGGATATACGGATCGCGGACGGCCTTGCCGTGCGTGGAATCGATTCTTCCGGCCACCTGCTGCTGATCACAGGGGTGTTGTCGACCGGTTTCGAGGAGGAGTGGCTCCTTGGACACATGGCCCGTTACGATCTGGACACCGGCACGCTGGACACGATTGCATCCTTCGATCACATGTCTCGCGCTCCGCAGGGGCTGCGGTGGAACCCGATCGGAGCGGCCGGCCGGGTGACGGTTACGACAGGTCAGTTCGTCTACGCCCGGTCCGACAGGCCCGAGATCATCTGGCGGCGGCCGGACGGCTCGGTAACGCAGATCGTCCGATGGCAGGCCGAGCCCCCGGCTCCACTGACGGAGGACTTGCTGGCAGGTTTCGAGGCCGGATTCCGAGAAGGCAATCAGAGGGCCAACCCCGGCGCGTCGGATGCCGACATCGAACGGATGACCGCAGCCGACATGGCCCGTTATCACGCCGTCCTCGGGCACCCGATGCCCCTCTTCAACACCCCCATCGGCGACGCCGAGGGGCGGATTTGGCTACCTGCCTACCTGCCCGGAGGAAGACGCGTAACCGCGCCGGAATACACCGTCATTTCCGCCGATGGCGAGTGGTTGGGCACGGTCGAGGCCCCGCCGAGGCTTCGCATCCTCGATGTGGCCGGCGGACTCGTCCTCGGGTTGCTGAGAGACGAAATGGATGTGGAGAGTGTCGTGGTGTACGAGCTGGTGCCGTGATGGAGCTGCTTGAGGCGGACAGACTGCCGAAGGCGGAGGCCGAGAGGCTCCGACGGACTCTGGAGGAGTGGAAATGACCGACATCCTGTTGCAGATCGGCGCTACGAAGCTGGTCCTTGGCGTCGGGCTGGCCGGTGTGGTCTGGATGGTGACGCGGCGCGTGGTGCGACCCGCCATCGCGCATCCCCTTTGGCTCCTGGTCCTCGGCGCCATGCTGGTTCCCGCGGTCGTGCCGCTTCGCATTCTGCCGGAGGGGGCGGCGGTGGAGGCTGCGGCGCAACCCGCAGTCGTGGTGCAGCCCGCGGTCGTGCCGCTTCGAGTTCAGCCGGAGGAGGTGGCCGTAGAGGCGGCGGCCCAATCCGAGGTCAGCCCACCGGTGGTAGTCGCCGACGACGGCGTGAGCGGCGATGGCATGGCCCCCCGAGGTTGGCTCCCGCTGAGCGGAAAGCCGCTGGCCGTGCTCCTGTGGCTTCTGGGCTCCGCCGGGTTCTTCGGGTGGACGGTGGTGCGGACGGTGCGTTTTCAGCGAACACTTACCAGGGCCGCCAGTCCGGCCCCACAGTTGCAACGCCTCGCCGCCCAGATCGGCGAGACGCTGGGCCTGCCGCGAGTGCCGCGAGTCTACACCACGGGTGCCCGGTTGCGCCCTCTGGTGTGGTGGGCGGGTGGGCGTGTCCGGATCTTGATGCCCTCGGTGCTAGTCGCCGATCTCGATGAGACCGAGCTTCGTGCGGTGCTTGCGCATGAACTGGCCCATGTGCGGCGCCGGGACTACCTGGTGCGAGTGGTGGAATTGCTGGCGTGCTCGGCCTACTGGTGGAATCCGGTCGTCTGGTGGGCCAAGCGCAAGATGAGGTCGGCGGAGGAGTCGAGCTGTGACATCCTCGCCGTCTCCGCGACGAGGTTGACGCGAGATCGGTACGCCAAATCACTGCTCCGCGTGGTCGAGGTCATGTCGGCTGCGCCGATCCCCCGGGCACCGGCTCTGGCGAGCGCGGCTGACGCCTGCCGGGATTCGAAGCTGCTGGAGAAGAGGCTGAGGGCTGTCCTGACAACCGCCCTTCCGGCTTCGCCCACGGCCGGAAGGCTCCGCGTGGCAGGTGCGGTCGCCCTGGCGTTCGGGTTGTCCCTCGGGCTGGTGTATTGTGCCCCCGGCGAGCGCCAAGCTATCGACCAGCCCCAGTTGTCGACTCCCGCGATGTCAGAGGACGGCGCCGGCATTCGCTTCAGCGAGTATTTCGGCTTGCCGGACACAACAGCGCCCTTCGCCCTGGCCACCGATCCGCGTTTCCGACATGGCAACAGCCCGGGTGATTTCCGGTTCCGCCAAATCTACGCGGGTGGGCTGCTCGCGGATGGCCGTGCCGTTGTCGCCGATGCACACAACAACGAACTGATCGTGTTGAGCCCGGACGGCACGATGCTGGGGAGCAAGGGAGGAAGACTGGTCGACTTGAGCCCGAACGGCACGATGCCGGGGAACAAGGGAGGAAATCCGGTCGACTTCAGCAACTCGATCACCGCGTTCCGGCTGGGTCAGGACAGCGCCCTGGTGGTCGATCCCAGCCGGGGCTACGTGAGACTCTTCGTCGATGGTTCGGTTGTCCCCAGTGCGGATGCATGGTTCCAGAATCGCCCTGGTTTGCCGCGACTGGGGTCCCGCGGCTTCCTGATGCTGGCCACCGCAGTGTATTGGTCCGGTTTTGAGGAGGGGCGGCTTCCCGGCCACCAATACCCGGTCGGCGATTCGGAGGGTCGGATATGGCTGTCGACCAGCATGCCCGGCGGTCCACAAGAAGGGTCGCCTTCCTATGCCGTTATTTCAATGGATGGGGAGTGGCTGGGCACGGTGGAGGCACCGGTCGGGTTTCGCATTCTCGATGTGGCGGGAGGGCTGGTCCTTGGGGTGCAGACCGACGAAACGCGGCGAGAGAGCGTCGTGGTCTACGACCTGATTGAGCAATAGGCGTCGTTGTGGTGCGGAGAGCCAAGTTCATTCGATGGTATTCAGGGCAAGGAGGTCGGGAATTGAGAGTTCACAAGATCGCAACTGTGGCCACGCCGGTGGTCGCTTTCGTTCTGGCGTTGCCGACCATCCTGAACGGAAGGTTGATTGATGTTTCACAGGAATGCGAGTTCTCGGGCGAACTCTCCCTGACCGAGGAGTGGCGTTACGCACCGCTCGAAACCAGTCCCGACGATCATCTGATAGGGTTGCCGTCGTCGGTCGCCCGGCACCCCGAGTCCGGAGTCTACGTGGTTGATGTGCTGGGCGCGGGCGTGCTGCACCTCAGTCTTGACGGACAGTTCATCCGGCGGGTCGGAAGATCGGGTGAAGGACCCGGCGAGTTCCGATGGCCCCAGATCGTGCGCGCGACCGAGCAAGGCTTCGCCGTCTTCGATGCATACGCGGGCATCAGCTTTTTTGACACCGTCGGCAACTTCCAGCGTATCGTGCGGTTGCAACCGTTCCCTTCAGGGATCCCTTCGGGGGCGCGGGATTTCCGCATTCTCGAGAACGGCGATATTGTGTTTGCCGGGACTGCATCGTCCTCCGACCACGCCATACACGTATACAGCCCGGATGGCGAATACCAAGGAGGGATGGGACAGATCCGGATGGACCTCGAGGAACCCATTCTTCGGTCACGCTACAACAACGGATTCATCGCTGAGACCGGTGTCGGACGCCTTGCCTACGCCCGCCCGGTACCATTCGAATTCCTGCTCTTCGAAGATTCGGAACTCACCGCAGAGGTCACGCACACGGACATCCTCTACGACTACGTTCATGACGTTGCGACTCCGCTCGAAGGCGGTGGGTGGAAGTTCGAATGGCGCCATCCAAGGCTTACTTCCTTTACGCGGCTTCCGGACGGCTGCTTTCTTGCAGCGGTTGCACGACTGCCTGAATCCGTGGAGGGTGAACCCCCGGAGGCTACGGATTTCTACACGGAACTCTTGTTCCTGAGTGATCAAGGGAGGGTTCTTGGCCGGCAGACGCTTTCGTTCTACTTCCGGCCGCTGGAGGCCTGGGGCGATCGAGGGGGCCGCACGCATCTTCTGGGGACCACCCGCGACAAGGCGACGGGGCTTGATCTGCCCGTCCAGTATCTTGCGGGGGGTGCGCCACGCGAGGGCCCGGAGCCTACCATGCCCTATGCTGAGCCGAAGTAGGTTGCCATGAAACACCATCTCCCCATCGGGATCGTCGCCACCCTCGCCGCCCTCGCCTGCTCCCCGGACCGCGACCCCGACGCCGCCGGAGCCCGCAACAACTCCGAGGCCGTCCAGGGCTCCCCACCGACCGACACCATCTGGCAAATCGAACCGGAACCGGCGCCGGTCCTCGGCCAGTTCGAGGAGCAGGAGGAGCAACAGTTCTACCAGATTCGGAGCGCAGTTCGCCTCTCAACCGGGGTGGTCGTCGTGCTGGACGGTGCGTCCCGGGAACTGCGCGCGTTCTCACCCGATGGAACGCATCTCTGGACCACCGCCGGCCCCGGCGATGGCCCCGGTGAGTTGCGTAACCCTGTGCACCTCGAGAAGCTTCCCGGCGACATTCTGCAGGTGCAGGACGGGGTCGCCAGGATTCGCTACGGTCCCGACGGCAGCGTCGTTTCCCACGAGCAGCTGGCGGCAGCCAACCTGTTGGAATTCGGCCAGTATCATGCTTGGGACTGCCCCCTCCCCTCTTTCGTCGGCGACCGCGTGCTCGCGTGCGCAGGCAGTGGTTTTGACGCCGCGAATTCCCCCCGCGAGGCCGGACCGTGGCGAGGCGAGACCGAACTGGCTCTGCTGCCGTGGAATCTGGACTCGATCGCCGCTCTGGGGACGTTCCTGGTGGAGGAGGCCTGGGCGCTTCGTTCCGAGCAACCTCTGGTCCTGCCCGAGGAAATCACCGTGGTGGGCAGGGTGTCGGGTTTGGGACTTGCTTTCCCACCCATGTCCCGCAAGGGGTTTTTCGCAATGGGAGGATGGCCGCGGAAGCTGGCGGTGGCGGACAGCCGGGGGGATTTTGTGCACGTTTTCGGATTGGCGCCGGATGGTGCGCTCCCCGGGGAGACCATCCCCATCCGGAATGTCCGGCGACCTCCCACAGCGGACGAACTTGCGGCCGCCTGGGAAACCGCATCCGCTCGGAGCCGGGATTCGCCCGAATACCTCAGGGAGCACCTGCCGGCCCCCGACTCGATCCCCAACGTCGACGACCTCCTGCTCGATGACGAGGGCATGGTTTGGGTCGGGTCGTACCGGGGCGATCCTTCAGCGCCACGATTGTATCACGTGTACGACTCCGAGGGGCCGTTCCTGGCCCGGGTCACGATGCCGGCGGGCATCGAGGTGCTGGAAATCGGGGCCGGGCATGTGCTCGGGATCACCCGTGACGAGTTGGATGTCGAGCGGGTCGTGCTGCTGGAGCTGAATCGAGGTCGGTGATCGGCCCCGGCTAGGAACCGGGAGAAGATGTAAACGCCACATGACATTATGTCGTGTCCGCTTTACATTCGGCTCACCGCGTGGATTGGTACCATGTTGCGAACACAGGGTGATTCCTGTCGCTTATCTTCGTAAGACCCCCACCACCCTCCGGAGATCCCCATGGCCCGCCAGTACTGGCTCATGAAGAGCGAGCCCCACGTCTACTCGATCGACGACCTGCGGCGCGACGGCACGACCTACTGGGACGGCGTCCGCAACTACGCCGCCCGCAACCTCATGCGCGACCGAATGAGGATCGGCGACCGCGTCCTCTACTACCACTCGAACGCGAAGCCGCCGGGTGTCGCCGGGATCGCCGAGGTGTGCCGCGAGTCCTACCCCGACCACACGCAGTTCGACCCGTCCAGCAAGTACCACGACCCCAAGGCCACAGAGGAGAACCCCCGCTGGTTCATGGTGGACGTCCGCTTCGTGGAGAAGTTCGAGCGGGAGGTGTCGCTGCCGGAGATCCGGTCGACGCCGGAGCTGTCGAAGATGGTGCTTGTGAACCGTAGCCGGCTTTCGGTACAGCCGGTGACGCAGGGGGAGTACGAACACATCCTGGGGATGGCGGGGAGCGAGGAGGCGGGCCGATGAGCCGGGGGATGGAACCGGGGCGGAGCGAGCCAATGCCCGGGCGCGGCCCGATGACGCCGGGAGCGGTAGAATGACTGCAGGCCGAAGTCCCGTGGCGGCCAACTACGTGGCCGGTGAGTGGGTGAAGGCCGGGGCTGGCGAGCGGCTCCCGGTAGAGGATCCGGCGACGCGCGAGGTGCTGGGTTCGGTGCCGCTGTCCGGCCAGCGCGACGTCGACCGCGCCGTCGCCGCCGCCCACGCCGCCTTCCCCGCCTGGCGCCGCACCCCCGTCCCCGAGCGCGCCCGCGTCCTCTTCCGCCTCAAGGCGCTCCTCGACGAGCACCACGACGACCTCGCGGCGAGCCTCTCGCGCGAACACGGCAAGAACGTCGCGGAGACGTGGGGCGAGGTGCAGCGCGGCATCGAGAACGTGGAGCACGCGGCCGGGATGCCCACCCTGATGATGGGCGACACCCTGGAGGACATCGCGCGCGGCGTGGACTGCGAGACGGTGCGGCAGCCCGTCGGGGTCTTCGCGGTCGTCACCCCGTACAACTTCCCCGTGATGATCCCGCTCTGGTTCTGGCCGTATGCGGTGGCCGCGGGCAACACGGTGGTGCTCAAGCCGAGCGAGCAGGACCCGCTCACGCACCAGCGCGTGGTCGAGCTGGCCGTGCGTGCGGGGCTCCCGCCGGGCGTGCTGAACGTGGTGCACGGCCGCCGTGAGGCGGTGGAGGCGCTGATCGACCACCCGGATGTGGCGGGCGTGTCCTTCGTGGGGTCGAGCGCCGTGGCGAAGAGCCTGTATGCGCGAGCGGGGGCGGCGGGGAAGCGGGTGCAGGCGCTCGGCGGCGCCAAGAACCACATGATCGTGCTGCCGGACGCCGATCCCGAGATGGTGGCCGATGCGGTGGTGGGGTCCGTGTTCGGGTCCGCGGGGCAGCGCTGCCTGGCGGGGTCGGTGGTGGTGGGGGTGGGGGACGTGTACGAGCCGGTGCGCGACGGGATCCTCGACGGGGCGGCGTCGCTCACGATCGGGCGGGGACTCGACGACGGCGTGGACATGGGACCCGTGATCTCCGGGGCCCACAGGGACCGGGTGAACGCGTTCATCGACGAGGGGGAGCGCTACGGAGCGCGGCTGGTGATGGACGGGCGACGGTTGCGCGTGCCCGGGTATCCGCGCGGTCATTGGGTCGGCCCCACCGTCTTCGAGGACGTGACGCCGGAGATGCCGATCGGTCGTGAAGAGGTGTTCGGTCCGGTGGCCGGGCTGGCCAGGGCACCGAGCCTGGAGGCCGCACTCGACGTGCTGGCGAAGAGCCCCTACGGCAACGCCGCGTCGATCTTCACGAACTCGGGCCGCGCCGCGCGTGAGTTCCGCTACCGCGCGGAGATCTCGATGATCGGAGTCAACATCGGGGTAGCCGCGCCGATGGCCTTCTTCCCCTTCGGGGGAGCGCGGAATTCGTTCTATGGAGACCTGAAGGCGCAGGGGAGGGACGCGGTGTCGTTCTTTACCGACCAGAGGGTGGTGATTTCGAGGTGGTAGCCCGTACCGAGGGGGATCAGCCCGTTCCGGCGCAACCACGGCCGAGCGCCGGGGAGTGGGTGCAGCTGCACGAGCGGCTGAACCGGATCGCGCGGAAGTGCCGAAGCCTCCCCAGCGCGGAGGTGCGGGGGTTCATCGCGACATGCGCACCGGAAGTGTGCGGCCTTGTAGTTAAGGTTAGGGGTAACCCGAAAAGCCGGCGCACTTGCGACGACGGGCAATGCTGGTTAACGCCCAGCGTCAGAAGCGTTTGGGAACCGGAAAGGTGGGAGTCATGAAGACTTGGACGGAAAAGCTGATTTTGGCCGCGCTGGCCGCCGTGCTCGCGCTGGCTGGCTGCACATCGGGTGACAGCGGCGTTGATCTGGAGGTTGACGAAGAAGCCGTTGCGAAAGTGCTTGCGCAACTCAATGAAGTTCGGGTGGCGCGTCTTTCGCTCGTTCGGCCCGGACTTCCACAGCCGCCTCCAAGCGAATCCCGAAAGCTCGACCCTAACCGGGACGAAAATTGGATCCGGGAATATGCCACGCGAACGAAGGCGTGGCAGTCCGGCAGTCCCATCATCCTGAATGAGGCCGAGACCGACCTTCTGTTGGATTTGATGAAAGCGTCAAGGGACAGTACGCCAAAGGGGGCACCGAAATGAGGTGCGTCGGGAGATTCTGCTCGGCCGCCCTAGCCTTAGCCTTGCTGTGTGCAGTATTGCCAAACCGCTTGGGATCGGTTCAAGAAGGCCCGATCACGGCCGGGCAACTGGATGATTTGGATGCGGCTGATCTAAGAGCGCTACGGCGCGGGGCGGAAGGCTGCCCCGAGCTCATCGGAAAGTCCGAGACGCGATTGACGGAATCAGAGGCGTAGCTGCCGCAACGGGGGGAGATACTGGATGGGATTGGGTGGACGAAATCGTCAATGAGAACGGCAGACCGACGGGAGAGGCGGGTGAGACGTTCGTTATGTACAACGGACGCACGGGAAGAGTATATGGGGCCCAAGGAACCAATCTCAGCAGAAGCGAAATCGGCGGTTCCGACTTCAGGGAAAAGACCGATGACTTTCTCTGGGGAGTTGCCCACGAAGCGTTGCATTGGGTAACCGATGTCGAGGTCGATGCAAATGGCGATATCTCAAACGAACACATCGGCGAAGTCTGGTCCGACTTACTGACTTGTATTCATGGTGCGTTCTGATATGAAATTGAGGATCTTGAGCGGGGAGGCTCATTCGAGTGGTGAAGTCTGCCGGGGATGTTTGCCTTCGTTGCGAATGCCCCTGGAGGGCGGTTAGACCGAGCCGCGCGAGGCCATCGCGCTGGAACCGGTCCATGCGGCCGGTGTACTGACGTGATGGGAATCTGGGTCGTGGACGGATGAGACGATGACAAGGGTCGCAGCGGGCAGCCCGTGAGTGACTCGATCGGGGGAGGCACGCCGTGAGGTGTTCGCGCTTCGCATCATCACTGATTCCGGCTCTGGTATGCCTGGGCGTCGGTTGCCGAGATCAGCAGCCAGGTACCGCGAGCCAGGTGCTGTCCACTTGGGTTGCCGAACCTGAGTTTCGATTTGGGAACACTCCAGAGGGGCTGTTCCTTGTCCGGCCGTACGCTCGCGTCGATCCTCTGCGCAATCGCGTGCTGGTGCTTGACGGGGTGGACGTGAGCGCGTGGACGCCCACCGGTGATCTTCTCTTCGTGGTCGGCGGAAGGGGCGACGGACCTGGCGAATTCCGTAGGCCCGGGTCCCTGTTCATACACGACGACGGCAGCTTTTCCGTGCCCGACCAGTTCGGTTCGCGGATGACCCGTTTTACGGCCAATGGGGAGCTGCTCGAAGCTGAACTGGGGCCTGGCGGGCGAGTCAGCTACCAGGGCTTTCCTCTGGTACTGGCATCCTCCATGAACGGCATCTTCCTGGGTCATCCTTCGATACCGGCGGACCTCGAGGTGGGCATGGCGGGTGCCGAGCCTATGAATCAGCGTCCGGTGCTGAGAGTCCGGGAATCTGAACCGGGGACCTGGCAGCCTCCGGAGCCACTGCTATGGATGGATGTTGGCAGCAGAACGCTGGAGGTGAGCTTGGCGGACGGTTCCGGGGTGTTCATGGCACAGCCGTTCGGGGACTGGGACGAAGTCGCGTTCGAACCGGGTGCAGCGGTGGTCGTCCGGCGCAACAGGGGGCCCGGAGTGGTCGATCTCATCGAAGTGAGCGTGACCGGGGATACGGTCTGGCATCGGCGCCTTCAGTTCGAACCCCGCCAGCTGACTGCCGAAGTCATCGAGCAATCGGGCGCCGAGACTATTCGACAGCTTTCTGCGAGGCCGGGCGTTTCCGTCGCGAGGGTCCGAGCCGCCTACTACGAGGCCCTCTACCGTCCCGACTACATAGCAGCCGTCAGCGGCAAGCCGGTCCTTGCAGCGTCTGGCGACGTGTGGCTTGCGAGCACCGAGGCTGCCGACACGCTGACCGTCTACCACGTGGTCGGCAGGGGCACGACAAATCAACCGCTACGTCGCGTACTCCTCCCTCAAGAGATGTTCGTCACCGACGCCACTTCCACCCATGTGTGGGGGGTAATGCGCGACGAAATGGATACGCCCTACATAGTTGGAAGACGACTCGTGGAGTGGAATCGACCGGAGTCCTGAGCGTTCGAATGTGCCGTGACTCCCGAGATGCCGATCGGCCGTGAAGAGGTGTGTTCGGTCCGGTGGCCGGGCAGGCGAGTTTCGCTACCGCGCCGAGATCTCTATGATTGGTGTCAACATCGGCGTAAGCGGCGCCGATGGACGGACGAGGCTTGTGCGCCAACGCGATATCGCTGTACAGACTGGAGATTCCCAATCTTTCACGGTAAGGAGAGGTTGCCTGCGTGGTTGATCGCTGTCGCTGCCCCCTTGCTGGCTGTGTGCGACCTGACGGCAGCTCAAGTCACGCCATCGGTCGACACTCTCGAGGCGGAACTCCTGTCCCGGCCTCCTGCGGTCGGTCAACCGGGCTTCATACAACCATGGGGCGAGCACCTTGTGGTGTCCGACTGGCTGGGAGACCCCAATCTTCATGTCCTCGACCGAGAAACGGGGGAATTGATCGCCTCGTTCGGTCGCATTGGCCGCGGCCCGGGTGAATTCCCCAATGTGTTGGCAGGCATTCAGCGGCCGTCGCACGATACAACTGCCATATGGGTGTTCGACGGGAGGAAGCTAACGCGAGTCGAAAGACCAGGGGGCATAGGACGGGAGGCTACAACGGTAGACTTGACGGCAATTCCACTTGTGTTGAGGGCGGTCTGGATGGATTCCACGACAATTCTGGGTGTCACCTGGGAACCCCCGGAAAGGCGTTTCGTGTATTTTGACGAGGCCGGTAGCGTCGTCCGCACGGTCCCGGGAGTTTTTTTGGGGCATGAGGATATTCCCGTGTCACAGCGTGCGGAGGCCAGCGCCCTGTTTTCGCTTTGCCTGCACCCGCGAGGGACCCGATTTGCGCTGCTCTACAAGCGAGCGGCACAAGTCGAAATCTACGACCGCGGGGCGAACCACGTGACTGATGCGCAGGTGCCGTATGCAATCGACGCCACCTTTGAACAGGTGGGCGATGAGTTCAGGTTTGTTCAGGAATGGATTACCTACCAATCGTGCTGGGCGAGCAGTGGTTTCCTGTATGCGCTCTACTCGGGTGATGACTTCAGGACCGCCTCGCGCGGTACACTTGGTGGAGAGGAAATCCACGTTTTCGATTGGGCCAGCGGTCGGCTGGTAAGAAAGCTCCATCTCGATACACGCATCTTTGGCTTTAGCGTTGACGAGGATTCGGGTTGGCTATACGGCGGCTCTCTGCAGGACGCCGGCATCTATCGGTTTCGCCTTCCCGGTGGAGGGCGCGAGTGGTGACGCAACGCTGTGCACCGTGAGGATGCGGTCCCCTGAACATCTGGCGGTGGTTGTCGAGTCGCTTGTTCCCCTGAATACCGCCGTGTAGTCCATCACGCGCAGGGCCATCCCGCGGTCGACGGTGGACTGGAACTCCCACAGGATCAGGATGGGACTGCGTTGCGCCGGGCTGTTTCTTGCCAGACATTGTCGGCACCATCCACGCCGGATGGTTGCCGACATCCGACAAGGAACGAACAACATGGAAGCAATCGCGAGCCTCGGCACCGAGGTCTTCGCCGAGCAACAGAAACACATCTTCCAGTGCGTCAAACCCCTTTACGACGAGCCGGTGGCGATCGCGGAGGGGTCGGGGTGCTGGGTCAGGGACTACGACGGGCGCGACTACCTGGACGCCTTCGCAGGCATCCTCACGACCTCGCTGGGCCACTGCCACCCGGCGGTGGTCTCGGCCGTGCAGGAGCAGGCGGCCCGGGTGGGCCACCTTTCCACCCTCTACGTCAACGACCGCCAAGTCGAAGCGGCGCGCGCCCTGGCCACCATCTCACCCGGCGACCTTTCCCGCACCTTCTTCCTGAACAGCGGCACGGAGGCGATCGAGACCGCCCTCGCGGCGGCGCGCCTCCACACGGGGCGCACCGAGATCATCGCGCTGCGGCAGGCGTACCACGGCCGCACCAGCATGGCCGCCGCCATCACCGCGCACGCCGAGTGGCGGGTGCTCCCCGCGACGGCGAGCGGCATCACGCACGCGCTCTCGCCCTACCCCTACCGCGCCCCGTTCGGCGCCGTCTCCGACGAGGAGCTGGTCGAGATCTACGCCCGCGACCTGACCGAGGTCATCGAGACCACCACCAACGGCCGCCCCGCCGCCTTCATCGCCGAGACGATCCAGGGGGTGGGCGGATACATCGTGCCGCCGCGCGGGTACTTCCAGCGGATGGCCGAGATCATCCGGTCGTACGGCGGCGTCTTCATCGCCGACGAGGTGCAGTCCGGCTTCGGGCGCACGGGCGGCCGGTGGTTCGGGATCGAGCACTGGGACGTGGTGCCGGACATCATGGTGATGGCGAAGGGGATCGCGGGCGGGATGCCGGTGGGCGCGACGATCGCCACCGGCGAGATCGCGGGGAACTGGCGCGGCAAGACCATCTCGACCTTCGGCGGCAACCCGGTGTGCATGGCGGCGATGATCGCGACCCTCGACACCATGCGGGCCGAAGACGTGCCCGCGCGGGCCCTCGAACGCGGCGCCCAGCTCAGGCGCGGGCTGGCGGCGCTCCAGCGGGCGCACCCATGGATCGGCGATGTGCGCGGGATGGGCCTCATGCAGGCGCTCGAGCTGGTGGAGGACCCGGCGACGAAGGAACCGGCGCCGCGCCTGGCGGGCGCACTGCTCAACGCCGCGAAGGATGAGGGCCTGCTGATCGGAATCGGCGGGCTGCACGGACACGTGATCCGGATCGGGCCGTCGCTTCTGATCTCGGAGGGTGAGGTGGCGGAGGCGCTGGCGCGGCTGGGCCGGGCGTGCGCCGCGGTGGAGGTGGCGAGGTGACCGGGCGCGCTTCGGGACGCGGCCGGCCTGGACGGTGGTGGCCGGTCGGGAGGCCCGCATGATCGCCGGACTCCCCCTGGATACCTGGGTGCTGATGGTGGTGTCCGTCGCGCCGGGTCTGGTGCTGGTGGCGATGGCCTATCGCGCGCACCGGGGGGACCACCACTCGCGGAGCTCCGACGATGCCTGAGGCCGCCAGCCCGAACGCCGCCATCATCGCCGTCGTCGTAGGCTACTTCGCGGTCCTCGTCGCGATCGGCTGGTGGGCGAGCCGTGAGAGCCGCTCGGTCAAGGGATTCTACGTCGCGGGCAAGAAGCTCCCGTCGTGGGTGATCGCATTCTCGTCCAACACCACCGGCGAGAGCGGCTGGCTGCTCCTGGGACTCACCGGAATGGGCTACCTGGTCGGCTTCCACGCGCTCTGGGTCGTCCTCGGCGAAGTGCTCGGCGTGGCGCTCGCGTGGGCGGTCGTCGCGCGGCCCTTCAAGGAGTTCACCGACCGCTACGACGCGATCACGGTCCCCGACTACCTCACCGACCGCTTCGCCGACCGGCTCCACATCATCCGCATCGTCAGCGCCATCATCATCTTCGCGATGGTCGGCGCGTACACGGCCGCACAGCTCACCGCGACCGGCAAGGCCTTCTCGTCCTTCATCGGGACCAGCTACGAGGCCGGGGTCTACATCGGCCTCGCCGTCATCCTCCTGTATACCAGCATCGGCGGCTTCAAGGCGGTCGCGTACAGCGACGTGCTCCAGGGCGTCCTCATGTTCCTGTGCCTGCTGATCCTGCCGATCGTGGGGATCTGGCACGCGGGCGGCTGGGGCGAGATGCTGGCGGGCGTCGGCGAGGCGGACCCCGCACTGCTGCGGCCGATGGGCGAACACGGGCTCACGGTGCCGGGGGTGATGAGCGCGATCAGCTACGTGGGGATCGGGCTGGCCTTCCTGGGCGCGCCGCAGCTCCTGACCCGCTTCATGTCCGCCCGCAACCGGGGCCAGATCTCGCAGGGCGGGGTGCTCGCGGTGTTCTGCATCGTGGTCTTCGACATCGGCGCGGTGCTGACCGGCGTGGCCGGCCGCTACCTCTTCCCCGGACTCGCCGACCACGAGACGATCCTCCCGGTCATGTCCACCGAGCTCTTCCCGGCGGTGATCGCCGGAGTGATCCTGGTCGTCGTCCTGGCCGCGATCATGTCGACCGTGGACTCGCTGCTGATCCTCGCCTCCTCGTCGATCGTGCGGGACATCTTCCAGAAGATCCTGTGGCCGAAAGCGCCTGACCGCAGCCTGTCGCTGGTCGGCCGGCTCCTCACGATCGTTCTCGGCTTGGCCGGACTCGGAGTCGCACTCAGCGAACCCCGCATGATCTTCTGGTTCGTCCTCTTCGCTTGGTCGGGCCTGGCGTCGGCCTTCACGCCGGTCGTCCTCTGCTCGCTCTTCTGGCGGCGGACGACGCTCGCGGGCGCGGTCGCGGGGATGATCGCCGGCTTCGCGGCCGCGATGCTCTGGGTGGTCTTCGTCAAGGACCACTTCTACGATCTCTACGAGATGATCCCCGGTTTCGCGGCGGGCTTTGCCGTGACGATCGGGGTCAGCCTGTACACGAAGCCGCCCCCGGACGGCGGCTCGATTGTCGACGATGTGAAACGCGTGGTGGGCGGGCCGTTCTCGCCCGGCGAAGGCGACCACGGAAGCGGCGGGTAAACCGCCTGCCAGGAGTGACAACCCCGCCCGTGCGGGGAACAGCGATCAGGAGGACACGATGAAATCACTGACAAGAGGCCAGTTCCTGGGAGCCGCCGCGGGCACGGTCGGCGCCGGAATGCTCGCCGGCTGCGATGGCGGCCCCGGGGTCGTTCTGCGTACCGACGGGTCGGACGCCACCACCCCCGACCTGATCGTGCACGGCCGCACCGTCCATACCATGGACGACGCCAACCCCACCGCCGAGTCGCTCGCCGTGAAGGACGGCCGCTTCGTCGCTGTCGGTGCACGCGGCGAAATCGAATCGCTCCGCGGCAGGGGAACCCGGGTCCTCGACCACGGCGACGCCGTCATCACCCCCGGCTTCATCGACGCGCACACCCACCCGGCCGGCGCCGGAGTCCGCGAACTCAAGGACGTGAACGTGGACGTGCGGAGCATCGCCGAGATCAAGGAGCGCATGGCCGCGCGCGCCCGCGAGACGCCGCCCGGCGAGTGGATCCGCGGCTTCAAGTACGACGACACCAAGCTGGCGGAGGGCCGGCCGCTGAACCGGCTCGACCTGGACGAAGCCCTCCCGGACCACCCCGCGGTCGTCGGCCACCGGGGCGGCCACACCAGCGTTTACAACTCCCGCGCTTTCGCGCTGGCGGGCGTGACCGTGGAGACTCCCGATCCGCAGGGCGGCAGGTTCTACCGGGAGGACGGCGAACTCACCGGCCTGGTCGCGGAGCGCGCCAACTACGTCTTCTCCGGCCTGATCCCCAGCACCCACACCGACGACGACCGCCGCGCCGGGGTCAAGCTCATCACCGAGTTGATGGCCCAGGCCGGACTGACCTCCTTCCACGACGCCGGCACCTCGTCCAGCAGCGTGAGGGCCTACAGCGCCGCCTACCGCAACGGCGAGCTGAGCTGCCGCGTGTACATGATGATGCGCGGCGCCTACGGGGACCTGCGCCAGGCTGGCGTCTCCACCGGATTCGGCGACGAGTGGCTGCGCGTCGGCGGGGTGAAGTACGGGGCGGACGGCTCGGCGTCGGAGCGCACCATGCGCATGAGCACCCCGTACGTCGGCCGCCCCGACGACTACGGCATCCTCACCATGACGCGGGAGGCCATCCACGACGTCGTCGAGGTCGCGCACCGCTCGGGCTGGCAGGTCGGCATCCACGCCAATGGCGACGTCACCATCGGCATGGTGCTCGACGCCTACGAGCGCGTGCAGGAGCTGTGGCCGCGGCCCGACGCCAGGCATCGCATCGAGCACTGCTCCCTGGTCAACCCGGATCTCCTCGCGCGCATCAAGGCGGCCGGCGTCGTCCCCACCCCCTTCTACACCTACGCCCACTACCACGGCAACAAGTGGGTCGAGTACGGCCCCGAGAAGATGGAGTGGATGTTCGCCCACCGTTCGTTCCTCGACTACGAGATCCCGGTCGCACCGGCGTCCGACTACACCCCCGGCCCCTACGAGCCGCTGATGGCCATCCAGAGCATGGTCACCCGCAAGGACTTCGAGGGCCGCGTCTGGGGCCCCAGCCAGCGGATCACCGTGCCGGAGGCGATGCGGATCTGCACCATGGGCGGCGCCTACGCCTCCTTCGAGGAGGACATCAAGGGCTCGGTCACGGCCGGCAAGCTGGCCGACTTCGTGGTGCTGGAGTCCGACCCGCACGACGCCGACCCGGACGCGATCAAGGAGATCCCGGTGCTGAGGACGGTGGCGGGCGGGAGGGTGACGTGGGAGGCGTGAGGGGGGTGGTTGCGGTTGCCGGAGGGCCAGTACCCTTGATGAGATCGCACGGATAGATCGGAATATCTTCCACTTCCTTCGCCCTGACGGCGATTGCAACGCTCGCGCACGGGTTGAGTCGGCGCTGGAGAGCGGGGAAGCCTGCTGGTGCCCGGTCATCCAGCTCGAACTCTGGAACGGTGCCTGCGGGTCGCACGAACGGAGCGTATTGCGGGAATTCGCTCGCGTTCTGCCGGAGTTGGCGATCGACGAAGAAGTCTGGAAAACGGCGTACGAACTGGCCATGCGTGCGCGTGCCCGGGGACTGACCGTCCCAGCGACGGATGTCGTCATCGCGGCCTGCGCAAAACGCCACGACGCGGACCTGGAAGCTGCCGATTCGGACTTCGACCGCCTGGTGACCGTCGGAGGGCCGGTGCGGAGAGCGGCGCGGAGAACCGGGTTCTCGCGCGGTGAGCTCTCGGTGCCCGACGACTTCGACGTCATGGGATGCACGGAGATCGAGACGATGTTTGGGGAAGAACGGTGACACTGCGTGAATCGGCCCTTGAAGCTGCCTTTCGGGACTGCTCTGAGCCTGACTGGGATGGTCACGGGGCGGTGCCCGCGAATGAGTTCTCCAAGGCTTGGGCGAAGAGAGTCCTGGCGGCGTTCCCCGCGGAGCTGGGTGTTCCGGACATCGTGTTCGAACCGGACGGAGATGCAGGTTAGGGCGAGGCCCGGCTGGATGACCATGTGACCGACATCATGAAGGCGGCGAGAGGCTGAGTCGTCGGCAAGCCCGGGCGGTTGGAAACCAACATTGAGGGGCCGCGACGGGCGCGGTGAGCCGCACAGCCTCGCACGAGGCCACCAGTGCGGAGGCCGACGTTGCCGCACCATCCGGGTCGCGGTTGCCCTGAGTCCGTTGACAACCACCGAACCCGTGGCGAGAATTGAAGCGCGGTTGGGAGGGCTGCCCCGGCGGTCCGTTGAGCCGGTCGGCTCACCCGGCCGCATTTTCTTTTACCATCACTTTCCCGCCTCCTGAGCCCGCCATGCACCTGCTGTACCTCGACGATGCCGGGTCGGCGGCCAACCCCAGCGAGCAGTATCTCGTCTTGGGCGGGCTGTCCGTGTTCGAGGCGCAGGCGCACTGGATCACCCAGCAACTGGACCGGCTGGCGGAGGACATCAATCCCGGAGATCCCCATAGCGTGGAGTTTCACGCCTCCGAGGTCTTTTCGCGTCGCACACAACCGTGGAAGCGGCTGAGCCGGGACGAAGCGCGGGGCACGATCAAGTCCGTCCTTGCCGTGTTGGCGAATGCCCGAGAGACGGCCCGAGCGTTTGCCTGCGTCGTTCACAAGGCCTCGTTTCCGAATCAGGACCCGATGGAGATCGCGTTCGAGGACCTTTGCAGCAGGTTCGATCGCTACCTACAGCGTCTGAGGGCCAGCGGTGACAAGCAGCGGGGTCTCGTGATACTGGACAAGAGTGCCCATGAGACGACGCTTCAGCGGATGGCGGTCGGGTTCCGGACGCTCGGGACCCGATGGGGCGTCATCAGGCTATTGGCGGACACGCCACTGTTCGTGGATTCTCGCGCCTCGCGTGTCATCCAGCTTGCCGATCATGTCGCCTATGCCGTATTCCGGCGATACGAGTCCGGGGACACCCAGTATCTTGACCGGATAGGGCACAAGTTCGACTCCGAGGACGGGGTCGTACATGGGCTCGCCCACAAGGAGATCGGCAATCCGCATTGCACCTGCATCGCCTGTCTGAGTCGTCGATCTGGAGACAAGCGGTAGCCACATCCCTCCGCCGTGCGCCCTCGGTGGACACCGCAAATCTTCGTGAACGGTGCGGACGCGAAACTCATTCGGCCTGCAACCGTCACGCTTCCTGGCTTCTCGGGGGGGCGCTGGGCGGCCTCCTGGAGGAGCGACGACAACCTCCCGCCGAGGAACGCCTCCCGCTCGGCCCTCAGCACGGATCCGGACAGTTGCCGTTCCGGTCAGCCCACTCACTTCTCCATCCGGTAGAGCCGCACGTACTCCACGTCCTGCTCGTCACGCCACACGCCGAGGATGTAGTCGTCACCGATTTCGCCATCTCCCACCTGCAGCCCGGGCGGAGTGGCCAGGTTGCCCAGCCAGGTCCCGTCGGGCGCGTACACCTCGTAGGGGAGGGCCTCGGCGCGGGGAAGCGAATACGGTCGCACCCAGAGGTTGCCCGCCCTGTCCAGATGGATGGCGCTCAGGATGGGAAGCGTCGGAGCCATGGGCAGGTCGCGCCAGGCCGGCCTGCGTGCCTCCGCCTGCGCCTCGCTCATCCCGCCCCACACCTGGTTTCGCCAGACCATCCAGTCCAGGAACGCTTCCACGTGCTCTTCGGTCACGGGCACGAGCGGCTTGTCGCGCCTGAGGATCCGTGATGTGGATCCGTCGCGCAGCGAGATCGACCGGATCGAAAAGGCCTCAGTGTCCACGACGGCGAGGGTGCCCGCCTTGACCGAGAACAGCGGTCCCTTGCCGTATTGGTAACCGGTGTAGGCCACTTGACCGCCCGGGTATGAGGTGATCTCCTGTTCGACGCCCGGGACATCGATCAGGCGGGCCACGGCGCCATCGTCGAGAGAGACGGTCGCGAGCCGGTACCCCGGCCACCGCACCACGCCTTCCGGCATCTCCCCCCGGTAGTCGGCAAAGGACATGACCAGGTTGCGTCCCCAGATGCCCTGCACCCCGGTCGGGGTGAAATCGGACCAGGGAGCTTCCACGCGCAGCGTTCGGCCGATTGTACCATCGGGACCGAAGATCTGGAGGCGGCGCAGCACGTTGTCCCAGGTCACGATCGAATCACTCGCGAGCGCGCCCACCCAGACGAGCCGCTCGTGTTCGCCGGGCCCTTCCCCTTGCCGCGACGCCTCCCACATGAAGACGCCGTTGCGGTTGTAGCGGCGCAGCACGTTGTTCGACCAGTCCCCGAGCACGATGTCGCCGTTGCCGAGTCGCACGGCGCGCGCGACGGTTCCCAACAGGTACTCGTCGGGCCCGTCGACGGCGCCGATCTGCACCAGAGGCTCCGCCGAAAAGGTCCACTCGTCGCCGGGATCCCAGACGGGCTCGAGCGGCGTGGTTATCGGGATGCCGGCCGAGTCGACCCGCAGCGTGGCCGAGGACCCGCCGGACGAATCGCAGGCCGCGAGTGAGAGGGAGAGGCCGCAGAGCAGCCATGCGGGGGGCGCGAGTTTCGGGCTCGCCTTGAAGTCCATCATCGCCAGACCTCCTCGGGTCATTGGTGGCGCCGGTCTCGAAGGTCCCCGGCGCGGAACCTGCCGGCCGTCTCGGGGGTCGAGGCGGCCGGGTGACACCACAGTAGGGTGTTGGCGTTGAAAAATCAACGATACGGTGAAATTTAACCGCACCAAGAGGGAAACCGGGCAGGGCCATGGCCACCTGGGGGACTGGCTGGGCCATTTACGGGGAGGCGTCGGTACTGCTACAAGGATCCGGGTCAGGCGCTCGGACCGCTGGCCCGGAGGTTCAGCGCCCTTCCCCGGCTGCCCGATCGATCAGCTTCTTCAGGCGGGCGCGCTCGTCCGAAGTGAGTTGAGTGTCCTCCAGCTCGAGCAGGGTGTTCACTGCGCCCTCCACCGAGCCGTCGAAGAACGTTCTCAGGACATGCCGCATGACCGAGCGCCGCGCCCGCTGCACCGGAACCGTCGGTGAATAGACGAGGCGAGGCCCGTCGTATTCGGTTGCCAGGTGCCCCTTGTCGACCAGGATCCGCAACACGGAGCGGACGGCCGAGTAGCTGGGCGGGTCGGTGATTCGCTCCCGGATCCGGGCAGCAGTGGCGCTGCCCAACTCATGCACGATGTCCATCACTTCACGCTCTCGTCTGCTGAGCGGCGGCATGTCGGTCATTGGCGCTCACCGTATTGATCCGGCCACGGATGCCGGCTGAGGGTCACACCGTCGGGGACTTGCTTCCTGACGACGTACAGGGACGAGGAGCCCGAGCCGACGATGATCTGGTCCTCCGGCAGGTGAATCGTTCCTGCCACGAGCCGGTCCGATCAACCACATCGTAGCGCCTCCCCGGAGCGTCCGCCATCAGCGTCCGCTGGATCAGCAACATGCCGTTCGGTGCCGGCTGAACCGCAATGCCTCCCGGGGTCGTCCTGTCGTGCCACTGCATTACAAAGGGTGGAACGTGGTCCGGCGAAGGCAGGTTCACATACCTGGCAAGACCGGGGCGATCGCAAGCGTCACGGTTTCTGTCTCCCGTCGTTGCGAAGCACTTCTGCCAGTCGGTAGCCGGCACACGCTCGAACGGCAGCGCGGTGCCCGTCACCCATTCACCGTCCGGCCGACGCCAGTCCACACGGTAGGGGTCGGGATGCGCTACCGCGATCCAGCTGTCCGGGAAAAGCCATGCCTGTCCTTCGGATGACAGCGGACTGGTGTAGTACCGCTGGCCGAACCGCAACTGCCGGGTCCCGCCAAATCGCCCCTGGCCTCCAACCTCGGCGATCGTCTCCTGGCGTCCCGGCTCCCAGTCCAGGAAGTTGCCGGTTGTGAGGAGGATCCGCAGCGAGTCTGCCACCACCCGAGACATGGCCAGCCGGTTTCCCGGATAGCTGAACCCCTCAACCGCAAGGACACGGCCGAAGCGATCGGCTCCCCACAAGGGCTCGGCACCAAGCCGGGCGATCAGCGCGGTGGCTGCGCCCAGGGTCTCGGGGTGGCCATCCCCCACCACGAGAAACGCCCGATGCGTACTCTGATCGGTGAAGAGTGTGGAATCAGGACCGAGAGGATAGAGGAAGCCCGGATACAGGAACTCGCCGGGCCCGTTGCCGATGCGGCCCAGGCTGCGCACCTCGTCGGAACGAAGGTCCACTACAAAGAGATGTCGTTCTCGCTCGCCCGCGTCGGACACGAGAATCCTGCCGTCGGAGAGTTCTCTGACGCTCCGGATGCTGCCGAACCGCTTCCCATCCAGCGTTTGGTCGGCGGGAGGCAGGCCCGTGAACGGGTTGTCCTCCGAAGCGCCGCGCACCGGACGGGTGACGGCCACGGAGACCCCCACAGCGCCGATCACAATGAGCAGCACAGCGGTGGCAACGGGGCTGCGGCGCGGTCGCCGCGGGTTGAGTACGGACACGATCCTCCGCTCCAACTGTGAGCGTGAGTGCCGAACCAGTGGCAGCGACAGCACCGACGGACCGGGACGCATGGCGCCGGACACGGAAAGCAGATGCCCGGCGTATTCGGAGGCGCGGGTTCCGCGAGCGATCACTTCTTCGTCGCAGGCCTCTTCCCGGGCGGATGCCGACAGGCGTGAGGCCAGCCAGGCGAGCGGATGGAACCAGTAAATCGCGACCGCGGCACGGACCAGCAGTTGGCGCAGAGTGTCGCGGCGGCGCACGTGAATGATCTCATGCATGAGCACGGCCCGTCGTTGCCCAGGGGACCAGCCGGCCGCGGAAGTGGGGAGCAGAACGGCTGGACTTCACCACCCGCCGGTCATCGGAGTGTTGGCTCGCTCTGTGAAGTACAGCCTGACCTCGCCGCGGAGACCGACCTGCCCCCGGATCGCATCGGCCTGCCGAAGCCAGATCGGGTCGCGGACCCGATGCGCCAGGCGAACGAGTGTCCCGAAACGAGCCCTGCCTACCAGCAGCGAGACGAGCGAGACGGCGCACCCAAGGCCCCAGAGGAAGAGGGGGAAGGAGACCATTCGCCCTGAAGCGGGAGCCTCCGCAAGTGGGGTCGGCGAGGGTGTGGCGCCGAGCGACGGTGGGTTCGGTGCGGACGGGGAGATGGACTCGGTTGAGGCGCCGAGAACCGGAGCAACGGCGGTTGGCGGCTCAATGGGCGGGCCACCGGTGGCGGCGGGCAGGAGCGACACCTCCCAGGCGGGCGCAAAGAGACTCAGCGCCGGCAGCGAGACCAGGAGGGCGAAGGTCGTCGTCCACAAGAGGTGACGAGTCCCTGCAGGCCGGCGCCGGGCGAGCCACGCCAGAACCAGCGCGACCGACAACACGACAGTGGCTCTGGCGGTGACCTCAAGCAGGCTGGCGGATCCAGGCATCATCGGCATAAGGGTTCACCGTCCTTCCCCTGTTGACCGTCATCTCGCACCGGGAGGTCCGGCCACAGGTGCCGGCTCAGCGTCAACAGGTCGACCTCGTCCTTCGTCACCACGTACAGCGATGCGGAACCCGAGCCGACGATGGTCTGGTTTTCCGGCATGACAATGGTGCCCCTCAGCGAGCCGGTCCGGTCCACCACATCGTAGTGCCTCCCGGGAGCATCGGCCACCGGCGTCCGCTGAATCAGCAGCACCCCGTTCGGGCCGGGCTGAAGCGCAATGCCCCCCGGCGTAGTCCGGTTCCGCCGCGCCATCACGAAGGGAGGCAGGTGGTCCGGCCATGGCACGGCATCCATGTTGCGGTATCCGTCACAAGCGCCGGGATCGCTGTTTCCGGTCCATGCGAAGCAGCGGTCACGCGGGGTGACCGGCACGGGGTCGAACGGCAGCGGATCGCCCCTCACCCACTCGCCGTCCGGCTTGCGCCAGTCGACGCGGTAGGGGTCAGGATGTGCCAGCGCGATCCAGCCATCCCCGAAGAGCCATGCCTGGCCCTCGGTGGACAGCGGGCTGGTGTAGTAGCGGCGCGCTCCGAACTGTGTCCGCCCCCAGCCTCCCAACCGCCCCTGTCCTCCGACCTCGGCGATCGTCTCGTACTCTCCCGGCTCCCAGGAGAAGATACTGCCGGTAGTAAGCAGGATCCTCAGCGAGTCGGCTTCGACGCGGGACATGGCAAGCCTGTCCCCTGAATAGCCGAATCCCTCGACCCCGAGGACCCGGCCAAAGCGATCGATCCCCCAGGGGGCCTCCGTGCTGAGCCGGGCAATGAGCAGAGTGGCTGCACTCAGGTTCTCCGGGTGGCCGTCACCCACCACAAGGAACGCACGGTGCGTGGTCTGATCGGTCAAGAGTGTGGAATCGGCACCGATCGGGTAGAGGAATCCCGGAGACCGGAACTCGCCGGGGCCGTCTCCGATGCTCCCGATGCTGCGCACATCCCCGGACCGAATGTCTGCAACGTAGAGGGATTGCTCGAGCACGTCGGACACCAGGACCCTGCCGTCGGCCAGTTCGGCCACGCCCCGAATCCGCGAAAACTCCTTCCCAAGCAGCGTCTGGTCGGCGGGAGGCAACACCACGGTCGGGTGGTCCTGGGCCCCCAACACGGGTGGTGCCGTGACCATCAACCCGAGGCAGGACAACAGGGGGGTCGCCAAACCGGCAACCGGGTATCTCGTACTCATGAGGGGCTCCTCTCCTGGGGACCAGTTGACTCCACTGCCACGATAATACCTGTGTGCTGATATTTCAACATACTGCCGAAAATTCGGCATAGAACCGGCAGAGGCGTGGATGGTCCGAGGGGCTCGTCCGGACTATCGTGGTCGCGCTACCTTGGGGCATTGCGACGAAGCGCCATCCCCGGTCCAGCCAGCCATGCCAACGACCCCGACGCCGTCCTCAACCGCCGGTGCCAACCCCGTGACCGACCCGGACGAACTGCTCTTCTTCCCCACCCCCGCCGACCTCCGCGCCTGGTTGGCCGAGCACCACGACAAGCGCGACGAACTCTGGGTCGGCTACTACAAGAAGGCGACCGGCCTGCCGAGCATCACGTGGCCGGAGTCCGTGGACGAAGCCCTCTGCTTCGGCTGGATCGATGGAATCCGCAAGTCGGTTGACGAGAGGAGCTACAAGATCCGCTTCACTCCCCGCCGGCGCGGCAGTCACTGGAGCGCCCGCAACCTGGGCCGCATGAAGCACCTGATCGCCGAGGGGCTGGTCAAGGAGCCCGGGCTGACCGCCTACCGCAAGCGCAATCCCGCCAGGGAGCAGCAGGCGGCGCACGAGCAGAAGGACATAGCGCTTCCGCGCGAGTATGAACGGCAGCTGCAGGCCGATGCCGACGCCTGGAACTACTTCCAGCGGGCCCGCCCGTCGTACCGCAAGCAGGTGACCTGGTGGGTGATCAGTGCGAAACGCGAGGAGACGCGGCTTCGCCGGCTCGGGATCCTGATCGAGTCCTCCGCAAAGGGGAAGGTGATCCCGCCGATGCGGTGGGCGGAGAGGAAGAAGTGACCACGATTGATATACAGTAGTACATTTTCACAAACGACATATATAACATATTATATCTGTGATATACTATTGTATATCGATGGCGCCCGAGACTGAGGAGTTTTCGGAATGTTCGGACTCGACTTCATCACGCTCCCGCTGGCTGGAACGCCGTTCGGGACCGCGCTCGAGGTCTGCCTAGTCACGGCATTCGTGGCGTGGCTGCTCTCGGTGATCACCCGGGAGGTCTCCTGGATCGATCGCCTCTGGTCGATCTGTCCGCCGGTCTATTGCCTGATCGTCGCCTTCGCAACCGACTTCCAGTTCGCACGCGTCAACGTCATGACGCTGCTCGTCGTCCTGTGGGGCGCGCGCCTGACCTGGAACTTCGCGCGCAAGGGTGGCTACAGGCCGGGCGGCGAGGACTACCGCTGGGCGACCGTCCGTCAAAAGGCGGGCCCGGTGGGATTCCAGGTGCTCAACATCACCTTCGTCCATCCCGGACAGATGGTGCTCATCTGGCTGTTCACTTCCCCGATTCACCGGGCGTGGGCGTTCGGCGATCTGCCGCTCAACCGGCTCGACTTCGTGGCCGCCGGGCTCTTCTTCCTGCTACTGGTCGGTCAGACCATCGCCGACAATCAGCAGTGGAGCTTCCAGCAGGACAAGAAGCGGCGGATCGCGGCGGGCGAGGATGTCGAACACCCGTTCCTCACCACCGGGCTCTTCCGCTACAGCCGCCACCCGAACTACTTCTGCGAGATCGCCATGTGGTGCGTCTTCTACCTGTTCGCGGTCGCGGCATCCGGCGAGTGGCTGCATTGGACCGGGCTGGGTTGCATCGGGCTGATCCTGCTCTTCATCCCGTCCCTGCGCATGACCGAGCAGTTGTCCGCCGCCAGGTACCCCACATACCGAGACTACCAGGCGACGACTTCGGCGTTGATCCCGCTGCCGCCGAGGGGGGGCTGAAGAAACTTCGTTTCGGACCACGCAGTCGCTATTCGCGGAGCCGCTCGTACTCCGGTCGGGCGCAGCCGGTGACCCGTTCGACCAGGCTTTCCACCGCTGCTTCCTGAAGCTCGGCGGACGTTACACCCTCCTCTGAGGGCTCAGGCTCACCGGCTTCCTGCAGCCGGTTGGCACGCTCGAGGAGGTGCCTCACCTCGTCGTCACCGTAGCGCCGCGGTCCGCCGGGTTTGTTGCTGGTAATGGGGCCTCCTCCGACTGGGTGCCGACATGAGGCGATCGAACAGGCCGGGAGTCGTACACTGCAATAATACGCCGTACATTCCCATGGGTTCAAACCCAGCACCTCAAACACCGGAGATCGTCTCGAAGATGCCGGCACCTCACCGCCCCCGGGCCCTTCTCGCGGTCGCAGCCGCAGTCGCGCTCCTCGCTTCCGCCGCCCTCCCGACTGCGCCATCCCGGCCGACCGGGACCACCACCCTCACACTCCCCGGCCTCCGTGCCCCCGTCGAGATCATCCGCGACCGGTGGGGCATCAACCACATCTACGCCGAGACCGAGTACGACCTCTTCTTCGCCCAGGGGTACGCGGCCGCCCGTGACCGGCTCTTCCAGTTCGAGGTGTGGCGCGCCCAGGCCACCGGCACCGTCGCCGAGATGCTGGGCCCGGACGAGCTCGAGCGCGACATCGGCTTCCGGCTCTTCAAGTACCGCGGCGACATGACGGTCGAGATGAACCACTACCACGACCGTGGCTCGCTGATCATTCCCGCGTACGTTGACGGGGTTAACGCCTATATCGCGGAAACCGAAACTAATCCGGAGCTACTTCCGATCGAGTTCGACTTACTCGGAATCCGCCCCAAACGCTGGACGCCGGAGGTGGTGATCTCCCGCCACCAGGGGCTGCTGGGGAACATCGGTGCGGAGCTGCGCTACGGACGTGCGGTGGCGGCGGTGGGGGCCGACGCGGTCAAGCGTGTCGCGAACTTCCATCCCGGTGACCCGGACATCGAGCTGGACCCCGCCATTGACGGGGCGCTCCTGAGCCAGGACATCCTCGGGCTGTACAACGCCTTCCGCGGTTCGGTGCGCTTCCGGCGCGAACACCTGGTTCCGGAGCACAGGGGTGACGAGGAGGCGCTTGAAAGGTTGGAGATGGCATCGCGGGACATCCGCGGCGCACCGGCGGACCCGGCCGCGCCGGTTGGAACCACCTGGGCCGACCCGGGACGGCATGCAGACGCCCCGGACTGGCCGGACCCGCTCGCCTGGCCCGACCAGGAGAGCCTCGGCTCCAACAACTGGGTCGTCAGCGGGCGTCTGAGCGAAAGCGGCTACCCCCTCATGGCCAACGACCCCCACCGGGCCCAGTCGGCGCCGTCGCTGCGCTACTGGGTGCACCTGGTGGGCCCGGGCTGGAACGTGATCGGGGGCGGCGAGCCGGAGATCCCGGGGGTGAGCATCGGGCACAACGGGTACGGGGCCTGGGGGCTAACCGTCTTCCGCACCGACGGCGAGGACCTGTACGTCTACGAGACGGATCCGGACAACCCCAACCGGTACCGCTACCGTGACGGCTGGGAGGAGATGACCGTCATCACCGAGGAGATCCCGGTGAAGGGCCAGGCCCCCCACACGGCGGAGTTCAAGTACACCCGGCACGGGCCGGTGGTCTTCGAGGACACGCGGAACAACGTCGCGTACGCCGTGCGCGCTGCGTGGCTGGAGCCCGGCGGCGCCCCCTACCTGGCGAGCCTGCGCATGGACCAGGCCAAGACCTGGGAGGAGTTCGTCGAGGCGTGCAACTACTCGAACATCCCGGGCGAGAACATGATCTGGGCGGACCGGGAGGGGAACATCGGGTGGCAGGCGGTCGGGATCGCGCCGATCCGCCGCAACTGGTCGGGGCTGGTCCCGGTCCCGGGCGATGGCCGCTACGAGTGGGACGGCTACCTGCCGATCCGGGCCAAGCCCAGCGTCTACAACCCGCCTGAGGGCTACTTCGCCACCGCCAACAACCACCTCACCCCCGACGGCTACCCGCACATGGACGCGATCGGCTTCGAGTGGTCCGACCCGTACCGCTGGGCGCGGGCCGCCGAGGTCCTCGGCTCGGGACGGCTCCATTCCATGGCCGACATGATGGCGCTGCAGACCGACTACCTCTCGATCCCGGCGCGCACCATCGTCCCCATGCTGCGGCACGTCGGCCCTTCCCCCGACCCCGCCACCGAACGGGCGCGCGAGCTGCTCCTGGCCTGGGATTTCGTGCTGGACCCGACCTCCGTCGCGGCCGGGATCTACGTCGCCTTCGAGGGCCGCGTGCGCGGCAACGTGCGCAACGCCGTCGTCCCGGCGGCCCAGCGGAGCGTCCTCGGCGGGCTTGCGATGACGAAGGTGATCGACCACCTCAACGCGCCCGGGGGCGAGTTCGGCGACGATCCCCTTGCCGGACGGGACGCGGTGCTGCTGGGCAGCCTGGAAGAAGCGGTCGCCGCCCTGCGCGCGAAGCTCGGCGGCGACATGGACGGCTGGCAGTACGGGCAACCCGGCTACAAGCACGCCCGGATCTTCCACCCCCTCTCCCGCGCCGCCCCGCCCGCCCTCGCGGCCCGCTTCACCGTCGGCCCGCTCTCCCGCGGCGGGAACAGCTACACCCTCAACAACACCGGCGGCGGCGACAACCAGACCTCCGGCGCGTCCTTCCGCCTCATCGTCGACACCGGCGACTGGGACCGCGCCGTCGGCAGCAACACGCCGGGCCAGTCCGGCGACCCGGATTCGCCCTTCTACGACAACCTCTTCGAGCTCTGGGCCAACGACCGCTTCTTCCCCGTCTTCTACTCGCGCGAGCGGGTCGAATCCGTGGCGGCCGAGCGCTGGGTGCTGTCGCCGGGATGAGCGGTCTGCCCGAAGCTCCGCGCGGCCGGACGGGCAGTTCCGCCTACGATGGCCCTCCCCCCTCCGCGGGCCTGCACTTCTTCCCCACCGCCGCCCACTTGCGCGCCTGGTACGAGGAGAACCACGACCGCTTCGACGAACTGTGGGTCGGCTACTACAAGAAGGGGACGGGTCTGCCCACCGTCACGATCGGCGAGTCGATCGACCAGGCGCTCTGCTTCGGCTGGATCGACGGGCTGAAGCGTTCCGTCGACGAAAAGAGCTACAAGGTGCGCTTTACGCCGCGCCGCCGCCGGAGCCGCTGGAGCGAGCGCAACCTGAAACGCATGGAGGCGTTGATTGCGGCTGGACAGGTGGCGGAAGCGGGTCTCGCGGCCTACCCGGGGCCGGAGGCGCTGAAGGAGATTGCCGGGCGCCTGCCAGGACTCCGCGCGTGCCGGGTCGGGGGTTGACGCAAGTCTCCATACTACCAATCATGAATCATGACTACGCATCATGATTCAGGGTCGAAGATCCAGGTCCACCTTCGTCCCGCCGAACTGCGGCGCCTGGAGCGCCTGCGGTCTACCCTCGACACCAGCAAGTCCGGCGTCCTCCGACGGGGCCTCGAAGCGCTGGAACGCCAGCTTCTGGATCCCGCCCGGCACCCCGCGCTCGGCATCATCGGCCTCGTACCCGCGGGCGCCGCGATCGACCCGGGATCCGGCCCCGATGCCGCCCGCGATCATGACGACTGCATGGTAGACGCCGAGATCGCATCCTGGTCGGCGCAATCCGCGGACCGGCGACCCGACGATCCCGGGTGACTCCGCTCTTCGTCGACACCAGCGCCTGGTACCCGCTGGCCGACGCGGGTCATCCGGACCACGAGCGGGTTGCCGCGGCGCTCCGCACCCGAATCGGCGATGGCGCGGGCGTCGTGACAACCAACCTTGTCGTCGCCGAGACCCAGGTATTGCTGCTGCGGCGAGCAGGACGGACTGCTGCTATGACCTTCCTGGATGCGATCCGCCAGCCGCCGAACCGGATACAGCATGCCACTCCCGAGCGCGAGGAGGCCGCGGTCTCCCGGTGGCTGCGCAGGTACACCGATCAGCGCTTCTCGCTCGCCGATGCGGTCAGCTTCGTCGTGATGGAGGAGCTGGGGATCTCGGACGCGCTCACTCTGGACCGGCACTTCGCGGCCGCCGGGTTCGTGATGGTGCCGGCGCCGGGTTAGGCGCTCCGCATCGACTCGGCGGTTGGCGTCACCGCGAGCCCCCAGCGAGATAATTCGCGGCCGCCGCCTTTTCCGTTTCGTCACCAGCCAGATCCCGACTCGGGGTAACAGGCACCCTTTACAGGCCTTCCCGGATTCCTGGGCCGATCGCCCGAGGAGCTCAATCCACGGCCTGCCAGGCGCTCCGACTCCCATCCCCCAGCCACCGCTCCGGCGCGACCGCCCGCTTCCGCTCCTTCGGCCGCCTGTTGAACCACGTCACGGTCAGCAGCACCTCCGCCGCCGCCGCGCCCTCCAGGCTGAATTCCCGGTCCGCCAGCGTCGGGCGAAAAGCCTCCTCCACTACTCGGTTCGCCCGCCGCCGCGCCCCGTCGCTCTTCGGCCAGGGCATCTCGCCGTGCAGCCGGCCGCGGCGGATCAGGTAGACCCGGTCCTCCCCCCCGAACCCCGACACGGGGTACACCAGGTTCAGCTTCTCGATCTGGCCGCGGAAGCCGGAAAGGTGCTCCCAGAGGCCCTCCAGCGTCGTCATCCGCTCATGGAGCCGCCCCGCGTATTCGAAGTCGAGCCGCTCGGCGGCCTCCCTGACCGCCTCCGACAGCTCCTTCAGCGGACTGCGGCTGCGTGCCTCCAAAAACGCTCGCGCCACGCCCACGCGCCGGTCGTACTCCGCCTGCGTGCACCGTCCGGCACACGGCGCAAGGCAGGTTCCCGTCTCCGCGCGGATGCAGTGCGGGGTCCGGCCGCCGGGGAACATCTCGATCTGGTCGCCGAAGTGCACCGGCGTGTGGGACGCGCAGTCCCGCAATCCCGTCGCCAGCGACAACTCATGCACGGCGCGTGCCATCCAGCCGGTCCGCGAGAAGGGCCCGTAGTACCTGGCCCCGTCGCTCACCGGCCGCGACACCGGGACCAGGCGCGGCGCCGGCTCACGGGTGACCTTGATGAACCCGTACTGGCGGTCCCGCTTGTGCTGCACGTTGTATTCCGGCTGCCAGGCGCGGATCAGGCGCATCTCGCGGAAGAGCGCGGCGAACTCGTTGGGAATGTGGTCCCACTTCACCTCCTCGGCCTCCGCGACCATCCGCGCGGCCTTCCCCGTCTCCTCCCGGAAGTAGGAGAGGAGCCGCGTGCGCAGCCGCACCGACTTGCCCACATACAGGATGCGCCCGCCCGCCCCCAGCCAGCGGTACACCCCGGGCCGGTCCTCCGCACCGGCGCGCACCTCGTCCCGCAGCGCTGAAGCGGTCCCCGGCGAGGAACCGGGGGCCAGCGACGGTGCGGTCCCTGCGGAGGACCCCGGGGGAATCGACGCAGCCATGGGCAACCAACTTCGCCATTTCTTCGGGTCCCGTCAACGGAAGCAGGTGCGTTCACAAACCGCGGGAGACCCGTCCACGGGCTGCCCGTCCCATCGCGCTATTGCGATGACCCGCAGCGGGCCCTAATGTCGTGTTCCATGGTCAACCATGGACGGTCGTTCGTCATCCGCGATCCAGTGTGGAATGCTATCCGCCTGGACCCGATCGCCGCGGCGATTGTCGACACGCCTGCCTTCCAGCGGCTGCGCTACATCCGGCAACTGGGGCTGGCGCACTTGGTCTACCCCGGCGCGACCCACACTCGATTCGATCATGCCCTCGGTGTGTACCATCTCACCGAGCGAGCCATCCGCATCCTGAAGGGCGGGCGTCCCGCTCCCCCGGAGGCGTGGGACGGAGCCCGGCTGATTCCCTACGCCGCACTGCTGCACGACATCGGCCACTACCCCTTCTCGCACGCCATCGAGGAACTCGACACCGCGACGATCGCCGCCAGCCACGAGGAGGCCGGCGCGCGCTTCTTCGAGTCACCGGAGATGAGGGCGGCGCTGGCCCCGCTGGGAAGTGGCGCCGAGGAGGAGATCTCCCGGATCATCACGGGCCGGGGCGAGAACGCGCTGAGCGGACTCGTGAGCGGCAGCCTCGATCTCGACAAGATGGAGTACCTGCGGCGCGACGCGCGCTTTTGCGGCGTCCCCTACGGCGAAGTGGACGTGGAGCGCCTCCTTCAGGGACTGGTGCTGCTGGAGGACCCCGTCACCGGCCGCTGGGAAGTGGGCATCCGCGCGAAGGCGATCAGCACGCTGGAGTCGCTCCTTTTCTCCAAGTACCAGATGTTCCGGAACGTGTACTGGCACCATGGCGTGCGAGCCGCCACCTGCCTTTACAAGCGCATTGTGGAAGACGCCCTGGCGGCCGGCCTGCTGGATCCGCAGGACCTCATCGGCCCGACCGACGAGCAGTTGCTCCATGAGCTCGACCGCGGCGCGCGCGCGCGGTCCGGCGACGAGACGGCGTGCGCCCGAACCGGCACCGTGGCGGCCAGGCTGGCCAGCCGCTGGCTCCCCGCGCTCAGGAACCGGCGGCTCCCGAAGCGGGCGGTCGAGATTCCCGCGTGGCAGCTCGAAGGGAGGCCGCTTCCCGCCTGGGTTGGAACCGACACGGAGGAGAAGCGGCGCTGGGAGGACGCGCTTGCGGTGGAGCTGGACCTCGAGCCCGGCGAGGTGATCCTCGACTTCCCGGTCAAGAGGGCGATGTTCCAGCTCGACGTGCTCGTGGACCGCCCGGGCAGGCCGGTGCGCCGCCTGGGGCGGAGAGGCATCCCGGGGCTCATCGACCTGCCGAAGCTCGCGGAGGAACTCTACCGTACCGCACGGGTATTGAGACTGTTCACCTTCGAGAGACGGTCGCTGGACCCGAACTGGGTGCTGGAGCGGCTCGCGGAGGGACCAGGGTCGCGAGGAGGCGGTGGTGGCGGTGGTGGTACTGTCCGCGGCATCGGGCGAGCGGCCGATCCCTCAGTGCAACCACCCGCCGAAGTGGAAACGTCTGACGTTCGAGTGCGTATAGACCATGGAGGAGGCGAAAGGAGCCGCAGTTGGCGCAACGAATGACGCCCAAACGCGCCATTCACCGCAGATGACAAGAAAATGATTGACAAGCGACGCACCCAGCCGTACCGTTAACGGCTGTATGTATAGCGCGTCCGCCGGATGTTTATCCGGTCCGTAACGGAGAATCGAGAAGAGAAAATGGCCAGGAAGAAAAGGCGCGGAAGGAAGCGGGTGAACCCGCTCACCGGGTTCGACGCCAGCCTGGACGAGCAGACCGCGTTGGACCAGTACCTGCGAGATGTCAGCCGCCACGAGCTGATCACCCCCGAGATGGAGAAGATCCTGGGGGCGCGGGCCCAGAAGGGCGACGAGGAAGCGATCCAGGCGCTCGCCAAGGCGAACCTGCGCTTCGTGATCAGTGTGGCGAAGAAGTACCAGAACCGTGGTGTATCCCTGACGGACCTGATCCAGGAGGGCAACGTCGGCCTTGTGACAGCGGCGCGGAAGTTCGATCCCGAGCAGGGGGTGAAGTTCATCTCCTACGCGGTGTGGTGGATCCGGCAGGCCATTCTGGCCTCGCTGGCGAACCACGGCCGCCCGGTGCGGGTGCCGCTCAACCGGGCTTCGGACCTCGCGCGCATCTTTCGCGAGAAGGAGCGCCTCAAGCAGGAGCTCGGACGCGATCCGACCAGCGAGGAGCTGGGCAAGGCTACGTTCCTCACGCCGCAGCTCGTGGAGTCGCTGCAGACGCTCAACGCGGCGGAGATCCGCCTGGACGCCCCGATCGGCGACAGTGAGGATTCGCAGCTCGTCGAGCGATTCATCACCGAAGAGGCTGCCGAGCCCGAGGTGGAGGTCGAGAACCGGCTCCTCACCGAGGCCGTGTCGAACGCGCTGGGAACGCTCGAGCCGCGCGACGCGAAGGTGCTGAGGCTGTACTTCGGCCTCCAGGGCCAGCGCGAGCACACCCTGGAAGAGATCGGCAACCTCCTGGGCGTGACCCGGGAGCGGATTCGCCAGCTCAGGGACCGCGCGCTCCGGCGCCTGCGCGAAGGGGACAAGGGCAAGGCCCTCAAGTCCTTCGCGGCGTAGGCTGCCAGGCAGGCAGCAGCCCGTGGACGATTGCCGCCCATTTGCAGCGGCGATTCGTTCCACGGGCTGCTGAGGACGTCCCATCGCGCTCGAAGGCCAGGTCGTCGAGGCGGTGGGGGGGGTGTACCGCGTCCGCACAGCCGACGGGATGATAGAGGCCTCTCTGCGCGGCAAACTCAAGAAGGGGCAGCGGAAACGGGGGCAGCGCAGCGGCGACCAGGTGGTGATCGGCGACCTGGTGACGGTGGGAGCCGGGTCCGGTGGTGCGCGCGTGATCGAGTCCGTGCGGCCGAGGCGGACGTGGCTGGCTCGGCGGCCGTCGTGGAGCCGCGTGGACCGGGTGGTGGCGGCCAATCTGGACCGCCTGCTGGTGGTGGTGTCGGTTGGGGACCCGCCGCCGTCGCGGTTCGTCATTGACCGGGTGCTGGTAATGGGAGAGTCGGGGGGCATGGGCTGCCAGGTGGTCCTCAACAAGGTGGACCTGCCGGGTTGCAGCACGGTGGTGGCCGAGCTGACGCGGGCGTATCGCGCGGCGGGCTACCAGGTGCTGCCGACGTCGGCGGTGACGGGCGCGGGGATCGAGGCTCTTCGCGCGGTGATCGCAGCCGGGTCGTCGGCGCTGGCGGGGCCGTCGGGGGCGGGGAAGTCCTCGCTGCTGAACCGGGTCGAAGCGGGGCTCGACCTGCGCACCCGTCCGGTGGGGCGCCGCTCCCGGGCCGGTCGGCACACCACGGTGTCGAGCCGACTCATCGCGCTCTCCGGCGGTGGCCAGGTGGCCGACACGCCGGGATTCTCGGATGTCGGGGTGGGCGATGTCGAAGCCGCGGCCCTGGGAGGATGCTTTCCCGAGTTCCGTCCGTTTCTGGGTCTCTGTCACTTCAACGACTGCACTCACATCCACGAGCCCGGGTGCGCGGTCGCCGCGGCGGTTGCCTCGGGACACATCCGGCAGGAGCGGCACTCGAGCTACCGGACGATCCTGGAAGCGTTGTAACGGAGATGCTCCCTCGTGCGGCGGATGTTGGTGGCGGGGCTCGCGCGGGGATATGATCGATCCATGATGCCGGCCAGGAAGACCTTGTGGATCCCGTCCTTTCTGTTGGGGGCGGCAACGTGCACGGCGCTGGCGACGGGGGCCGGACTCCTGCTCTACGACGACCAGGGACTGTTTCGCGCCGGGCTCGCTCTGGCGGGTGTCAACCTCGGTGCGATCGGCGTCGGCCTGGTCGGCACGGGAGAACGCCAGCCGGATGCCAGCCCGCACGCCGGCGGGTGGTGGCTCGCCTTCCTGATCGCCCTCATGGGTGCCGCCGGTTTCGCGGTCGCATGGGAAGCGATGCACGGCTTTGCGGCAGCCCCGGCGGCGCAGGGCGTGGGCCTGGCGCTGACCTCGGCGCTTCCCGCCTACTTCGCGGCCGGGACCTGGGCGCGCCTGACTTCACTGGAGAAGCTGGTGAACACCGGAAAGCGCCGTCAGACGACTTTCGGCACGGCTGCCGGAGTGGTCCTGGCGGCCACGCTGGCCAGGGCCTTCCTGGGCAGGCCGGTATGGGCGGTTACCGCCTTTCTGCTGGCGATGGTGCTGGCCTCGGCAGGGGCTCGTCTTCACGTCTGGATCCTCGATCGCGTGCCGCGGCTCTTCCGGTCCGCGAGCCGGCCCGAGCGGCCGGCCCTGCGGTTCGAGGAGTGGCGCACGGCGGTCCCGGAGAGCCGGACGCGGGTGGTGCGCGATGGCGAAGTGACTCGCTTGCTGGACCCGGCCCCGCAGGGAGACTGGCGCGAAGGGGTGGCCTCTACGCTTCACGATGGCCGGCCGATCCTCTTCGTGGGGGCGGCAAGCTGGTTCGACCCGGCCGACGGCAGGGCATGGCAGGTCTACGAGGCGGACAAGGGCGTGCTGAGTCTGGCTGTGGAGGGACTGGACTGGGAGGATGGGGTGGTGGCAGCGACGCCGGTCCCGGAGGACGAGGGCTGGGTGGTGATAGCCGACGCGGTGGCCGCGTCGTCCGTCTGTCTGGATTCGCTCCGGGAGGCCGGTGTGCAGCGGGTGTGGATCGGAGGAATGGCGGGAGCAGTCCCGGAAGGACTTCTGGCGGAAGCGCGGGAGGCCGGGATCGGTGTGGGGCGATACCGGAGCGCGGTGGCGGGCGTTCCCGGTCCGCCGCATGTAGCGCCACGGGCGGACGGCCTGTGGTGCCTGGAGCCTGGCGGGGAGCCGCCGGAGTCGGTCGTCGGGATGGTGACGGCGCCGCTGCCGTGCGAACCGGCCGGCGAAAGCGCGGAGGCGCGGCTGGCGGAACCGAGCGCGTCCGAGGACTTGCCGCAGGTTTCGGAGGACGCCGGCGACGAGGCGCCCTGATGACTGTGGCCCACCTGTCCGACCTGCACCTGGGCTATGATGGCGGGTCGGGAGGGCGCGGCCGGTCCGAGGATGTCCTGCGGGTCTTCGACACGGCCATGGCCCGGATCGCGGGGCTGGAGGTGGGGCTGGTCGTGATCGCGGGGGACGTCTTCGACCACCCGAACGTCACCGCACCCCCGATCGCGGCCTTTTCGAGGGCGGTGCGGCGGTTGCGCGAGCGGCTGCCGGGGGTGGTGGTGGCGGTGGCGGCCGGGGCGCGCGACACTCCGCTCAACCCGGCGCAACAGGGACCGGTGGCGGTGATCGGTGCGCTTGAGGGTGTGGAGACGGCGACCACCGCGGTCCGCCGGTTTGGGCTGGCGGGAGGGAGGGTGACGGTCACGCTGGTGCCGCACCTCGCCGCCCGCAGGGGTCGGGCCCTGAAGGTGAAGCCGGACACGGGCGCTCGCTGGAATGTGCTGGTGCTGCATGGAGCGGTGGCAGGCGATGCCGCGACCAGGGGGTCCGCGGCCGCGGCCGGAAGGGCGCCCGCCACCGGTTCCGCCGCCGCCATCGCACTGCCCGGCTGGGACTACTTAGCGCTCGGCTCCCGCCACATGCGTGCGAAGGTCTCCGCGCGCGCCCATTATTCCGGCTCGCTGGAGAGAATCGGCCCCGATCCCTGGGAGGAGGCTGCCGTGGACAAGGGATTCCTGACCGCACGCCTGGACACGGGCACGGTGCGCTTCCGCCCCGTGGAGGCACGCGCGGCGGTGAGCCTTGCCCCGGTAGACGCGGCGGACGGCGGCACCGCTACCGCCGCCCGGCGCCTGAGCGAGGCGCTGGCCGGGGTCCCCGGCGGCATCGATGGCAAGCTGCTGCGCGTACCGGTGCGGGGGCTTGGCCCGGAGGATCTGGCCGCCCTCGACCGGGAGCTTCTGACGCGGGTGCGGGGCCGCGTGGCGGAGCTGCGCGTGGACTCGCTGGCTGCCGGCAGTCCGTGGACAATCCCCGCGTCGCACCGAGGGCGGCGAGGCGCCGGGCTGACAAGGCGCGACGAAAGGTGAATAGCGGAGCTATTTTGCCCGAGGAGCAACGCAGGGCGGTGCTTCAGGTGCCGGAAAGGTAAAGAAAACGTGACATTTTGTATGGTTTTCATGACGGAGCAAGAGCGTGAGCGCCGCAGCCAGCCCGGATGCATCGGCGGCCGAATGCAGCGGGGACTTGCTCCACGGGCTGCCTGGGTCCGATGAAGCTGGAGGTACTGCGGGCCGCGACCCCCACCGCGGCGATCGACCTGAGGGACGCGCGCGGGCTGGTGGCCTTCGTGTCGGAGGGCGATGCCGCCTGGGGCGGGTACGTGGCCGCGATCCGGGCGGCCTTCGCCGCGCGGGGGCGTGTGCGCGGGCCGGGATCGGTGGTTCGGGGCAAGGCCGCGGCCGCCACGGTGGGTACGGCCGCCTTCGAGGCCCAGTTGGGAAAGGTGCTCGCGAGGCACGGGCTGCGGCGCGAGGAGTACGCGGCCGTGTGGCTCGGTGCGGGGCCGCCCCGGGTCTGGGTGGGGGCGGGGGTGGCGTTGCTGCAGGGCCCGGAGACCGCCCGCGGCGTTCGGGAGGGGGCCGCGTGGGGGGAGCCGGGCCAGGGAGGGCCGCCGTCCGGCGCGGGGATGGAAGCCGGGTGGGTGGGGGGACTGGCCCGCGAGGCCAGGGAAGATGTGGAGCGGCTGACCCGGGCGCGCGAGGGGGTGGGGGGGGTGGGGGCCCGCCTGCGGGAGCTGCGTGAGGAGCTTGCGATCGTGCAGGGCGATGCGGAGGCCGCCGCGATGGCCTGGGTGCGTGAGCGCCAGGACGCCGAGACCCGTCTGCTCCTCTACCGGGACCGGGAAAAGGAGCTGAGGGGCCGGCTGGAGTACATCCGCGAGGCGGGCGCGGAAGCGGCCTGCGCGAACTGCGAACGGGTCCTGGGCAAGCGCACGGACGCGGTGCGGCGCGCACGCCGGGAGGAGTGGGAAGCAGTGGTTCAGGACGGCAAGTGGTGGCGTCGGCGGCGGTCCCAGCTGGAGCTCAAGCCCGAGGGGCTGACGGAGTTGGAGACACGCGCGCTGGCACTGAATGCCGAGATCGAGGACGTTGCGCAGGAGCTGCAGAGGCGCGAGGCAGCGGCGCGGGAGCTCGAAGCGGCCACCGGGCGGGTGGAGCGGCTATTGGAGCTGGAAGCGAGGCTGTCCGGGGATTCGACCGTGGCAGAAAGGGGTACGGCGCCCGGAGACGGAGCCCGCCGACGCTACCGGGCAGCGGTTCATGCCCGGCTCGTGGCACTCACCGGCGGGCGGTGCGCGTCCGGGTTTCCGGAGCTTTACACGGACTGGACTGCGGGAAACCGCAGGGGCGGAGAAGCGGAGGCGGCGCTGGAGCTGGCAGCCCGAATCACCTTGGCAGAGATGGCCGCGCGGGCGGGGATGCGGCTGGGATCGATCATCCTCCCGTCAGGACTGGAACGCCTGGGTGCTCAGGACCTCCCCCGGGCGCTCACGGAGCTGGTCCGCCTGGCGAAGCGCGTGCCGCTGGTGCTGGCGAAGGCCACACCGCAGGTCGTGGCCCAGGCCCCGGAGTGCTTCGACCTCGTCTACCGGTTCGAAGCCACCGGCAAGGGCAGCCGCGTCAGGCGGCAGCGTCTCGGCCTGGCGACAATCTGGTTGCAGGGGGATTGAGCAGGGGCGTCCGTTCGGCGAAACAGGTTCAGCTTCCGCAGTCCTGGCCGTTCCGGCCGCGCTCGGTGCTCACCCGGGTTCATCCACAGGGGGCTCTTCCTCGTCCTCTTCGTCCACGTCGTCCCCCAGGCGGGCCCATGCATCGGCGCGCGCGCGGTATTCCTCGTTTGCCTCCTGGTCGCCGATCTGTTTCGCATGCTCCATCAGCGACCTGTACACCCAGGAGTAGTAGTTGGGGATGCCGATCGTGGACTTGTCCTTCCACTCCGCCCACTCCGGCAGGCCGCTCCGATGGATGAAGACGTCGTAGGCCAGCGTCCGGGTGCGCTCCACGTCCACCCACGGTCCGACGACCCCGGTATACATATCGACGGTCTGATTCCGAATCACTCCCGAGTTGGCCAGTACCGCGGGATTCCCCGGCCACAGCCGGAACGCAAGCCCCTGGCGAATGAGGTAGGGGCGCACCCCGAGATCGTTGGGCGCGCTTGTGCTGGAGGCAAAGTAGATGGGCCGGTCGCCGATCGAATTCCTGATCGTCCACAGCGCGAATACCTCCCAGGGAGCAAGTCCGGCCTTTCCGACGATGACTCCCGAGATCGGACCGAGCGAGACGGCCTGAATGCTGTCGATCGGCGCCGGTGTTCTCGCTATCCGTTCGATGGCTTCGTCGGTGAATTGCGACTCGTCGACGATCGAGCGGGTCGGCATCCGAATCGGTTCGCGCAGGAGGAGGGGGACCTTGCCGAGCGCCTCCGCCTCCGCCGGATCGTGCGTGTACATGGCGTCGGTGTTTTCGGCCGTGTAGGGACGCTGGCAGATGATGAGCGTCGGGTCCGCGTCCGGGTCCTCGCCGGGCTCGCAGGGACTCGTGAGGTCCCTGAGCTGCCCGACGTACCAGGGTGTGTTGAAGTATGAAGTCACCGCGACGGTTACGTCCCGCCGGATCCCCTCGACCTCCTGCAGGTACCAGAGCGGGAAGGTGTCGTTGTCGCCGTTGGTGAAGATCACGCCGTACGGCTCGACGCTCATCAGCAGGTTGTAGGCCCAGTCGCGCGCCGAATGGTCGCCGGCCCTGCTGGCCCAGTTGAAGTTGAGGACCAGGGGGATGAAGGCCAGCCCCAGCACCGGCGTTCCGAAAGCGAGCGAGCGCCCGGACCTTCGCCTGACCCAGTCCCACAGGCCGGCGATCCCGAGCCCGGCCAGCAGCCCCCAAACGGAGAAACCGATCGTGAAGAAGTAGTCCCGCTCCCGGACCTCGCGGAAGTCCCGTGGGATGTCGACGGGAGCCGACGAGTGGCCGGGCTTGAAGTTCAGGTAGAAGACGAGGGCCACCGAGAGCACGGCGAAGAGGATCACCATGTAGTACCAGCTCGCCCGATCCCGCCGGTAGTGCTCCACGGCGCCGAAGATGCCCAGCGCGATGAACAGCGCCGTGAAGGGCGCGCGGAGCCTGCCGAAGAGGACATCGGCCGAAGAGAGACCGCGGGACCACTGCCAGTCGAAGTACTGCATCCAGTTCTTGTACTGCTCCGCAAGGGATGCCTGCCGTACGGAGATGGGGAGTGTGGGGTACTGCTGGCGCTTCAGTGCGGCGGAGAGGTCCTGGCATCCGGCGTTCCCGTACGTGACGATGCTGGCGAGCGCCTCCCCGACGTTCTCGCAGGTCGGCTCGGCCTCGTTGATCACGGGCCCCAGTTCGGAGCGGATCGGCAGGTAGAGGTGGATGCTCAGCCCCAGTACGACCGCCGGAATGCCGAACAGGTAGATGCGGTAGTTCAGCAGCGTGGCGGGGCGCACCAGAAAGATGAAGATGGCCAGCGCCGGCGCCGCCAGGAAGGCCATCAGGTGGTTGCCGACCGACAGGGCCAGGATGAAGGCCATCAGGATGAGGAGGTTGTCGTCCTTGCCGCGCCCGAGCCGCTCCCGCCAGCGGAAGGCCAGCCAGGACAGGAGCGCGATGGTGAAGAGGGAGACCGTGTAGACCTTCTCGTTGACGTTCGACTGGTTCCAGACCGTGAAGGCGGTGGCGCTGACCAGGGCGGCGGCCGCGGCGCCGATGAGGCGGAAGCGCCGGTCGGTGGAGAAGTGCCCCAGGATGTGGTGGACCACCAGGAACCACAGTCCGTGCGCCAGCGAGCCCATCAGGGCGGAGAAGAGGTTGATGCGCACGCCGGTGGAAAGCCCGAGCGGGGAAAGAAGGATCTCCCAGGTCCGGGCCAGGACCACGAAGAGCGGGTTCCCCGGCTGGTGGGGGATGCCCATGATGTGCGCGGTCGCAATGTATTCGCTTGTGTCCCAGAAGGCGGTTTCCGGCGCGAGCGTCACGGCGTAGAGTATGCCGATCGCCAGCGCGGTCACACTTGCCCAGAGGTAGGGCGGGCCGTCTTCGGCTCCGTCCGGGTTCGCGTTGCGGCGCTGTAGTATAGCTTTCAGGTCCATTTGTTCCCCAGAGTCCTCGATTCCCGGCAGGCCCCCTTGGGCCCGCGTGCCTTCAGCGACAGACTTCAGATTGGACGTCAAACCCTCATTCGAATCGTTGCTTCGCGACGCCGCGCCGGAACAGCGGATCCCGGTGTGGTGCGAATTCCTCTTCGATTCCGACACGGCCGTCACGGCCTACCACAAGCTCCGGGAAGGGCCCTTCGGCTTTCTCCTGGAGAGTGTGGTCGGTGGTGAACAATGGGCCCGTTACAGCTTCTTGGGAAGCCGTCCGCGGGAAGTGTGGCTCCTCGAAGGGAACGACGTGTCTCTGTGGAGCCCCCGCCGCGGGTGGCGTCCGGTCACCGTCAAGGAACCGCTGGCGGACCTGCGGGAACGCCTCAAGCGGGGCGAACCGCGCCCCGATCCCCGTCTCCCGCGCTTCTGGGGGGGCGCCGTCGGCTACTTCGGATACGATCTGGTGCGCCGTATCGAGCGCCTCGGGACGGGGCCGCCGGACGACCAGGGACTGCCCGGGGCGGTCTTCATGTTCTCCGACGTGGTGGTCGCGATCGACAACCTGCACGGCCGGGCCAAGGCCATCACCACAATCGAGACCGGCGCCGGTGCGTCCCCGGACGCGCTGCGGCACGGCTACGATTCGGCGGTCGCCCGGCTGGCGGAGACGGTCGGCCGGCTGCGGTCCGGCGCTGATCCCGAGCCGCTGGACCTGGCGCCCCCGAGCACGCTCGATCCCATGGTCACCACCAACTTCGAGCGGGATGCCTTCATCGATGGCGTGGGCCGCATCAAGGAGTACATCGCAGCCGGCGACGCGTTTCAGGTGGTCCTCAGCCAGCGCCTGACGACCCCCTTCGAGGAACACCCGTTCCAGCTCTACCGCGCCATCCGCACCATCAATCCGTCTCCCTACCTCTTCAACCTGGACCTGGGGGATTTCCATCTGGTCGGGTCTTCGCCCGAGGTGCTGGTCCGTCTGGAAGACGGGGTCGTTACGGTGCGGCCGATCGCGGGGACGCGGCGGCGGGGGCACACCCGGGCCGAGGACCGCGCACTCGCCGAGGAGCTCGCCGCCGACGAGAAGGAGTTGGCGGAGCACCGGATGCTGGTGGACCTGGGCCGCAACGATGTGGGCCGGGTCTCGGAGTACGGCACCGTCACCGTCCCGGAGCTGATGAAGGTGGAGCGCTACTCGCACGTGATGCATCTGTGCAGCCAGGTCGAGGGGCGCGCCCGCGGGGGACTTTCGGCGCTGGACGTTCTGGCCGCCTGCTTCCCCGCCGGCACCGTCTCCGGGGCGCCCAAGATCCGCGCGATGGAGATCATCGACGAGCTGGAGCCCACTGCACGGGGCCCCTACGCCGGCGCGGTGGGGTACATCGGCTGGGGCGGTGCCCAGATGGACACCGCGATCGCCATCCGCACGATGGTCGTGAGGGACGGCCACGCCCAAGTACAGGCCGGCGCCGGGATCGTCGCGGATTCGAACCCGGAATCGGAGTATGAGGAGACGGTCAACAAGGCTAAGGCTCTGCTGGGCGCGGTTGCGATGGTGACGTCGGCGGGCCGCGGATGAAGCATCGCTCGAACGCCGGGGGGAGCTTGTCCGCGGTCCGCCAGCGCTAAAGCCCCGCCAGCTCGTCGTACAGGCGGATCAGAGTGTCGATGCCCCGCTCGAAGCAGTCCGTGGCGAACCACTCGTTGGGGGCGTGCATGTTGGCGCCGGGGAGCGCGAAGCCGATGAGGAGCGAGTTGGCGCCGAGGATCTCCTCAAGTTCCACCACGATCGGGATGGTGCCGCCTTCGCCGGCCAGGACGGGGCGGGACCCGAACGACTGTTCGAGTGCGCGGGACGCCGCCTCGAAGAGCGGACCCTCGAGGCTGGCAAGCCAGGGGCGGCCGCCATGCAGTTCGACGAGGGTCAGCTCCACGCCGGGGGGTGCCGCGCGCTCGAGGTGCGCCTCCAGAAGCTCCTTCACCCGCTCCGGGGACTGGCCGGGGACCAGGCGGAAGCTGAGCTTGGCCATCGCCTTTGCCGGGAGGACGGTCTTGGCGCCTTCGCCGGTGTAGCCGGAGAGGAGGCCGTTGACGTCGCAGGTGGGGCGCGTCCACATACGTTCCAGCGGGGAATAGGCGGACTCGCCGCCCTCGGGGGGAGCGCCCACTTCGCCGGTGTAGGCGACGGCGTCGAAGGGCAGCCGGGCAAAGCCTTCCAGGGTCTCCGGGGACGGGTCGATGATGTCGTCGTAGAATCCCGGGATGGTGATACTGCCGTCTTCGTCGTGCAGGTCGCCGAGGACCCTGGCGAGCGCGTTGGCGGGGTTGCGGATCGCGCCCCCGTACGCGCCCGAATGGAGGTCGGTCGAAGGGCCGGAGGCGTGGAGCTCGAAGTAGGCCAGGCCGCGCAGCGAGAAGAGCAGGGAGGGTAGGCCGGGTGCGAACATGGCCGAGTCGGAGATGACCACGGTGTCGGCCGCCAGGCGGTCGCGGTGTTTCTTGACGAAGGGGACCAGATTGGGCGATCCCACTTCCTCCTCGCCCTCGGCGAGTACGACGACGTTCACCGGCAGCGTCCCGCGGGTGCCGAGGTGGGACTCCAGCGCCTTGACGTGCAGGAAGAGCTGTCCCTTGTCATCGGCGGAGCCGCGGGCGTAGATCCGCCCGTCGCGGATCTCGGGTTCGAAGGGGGGCGAGTGCCAGAGGTCCAGCGGCTCCGGGGGCTGCACGTCGTAGTGCCCGTAGATGAGGATGGTGGGTGCGTCCGGCCCGGCCCCACGCCACTCGCCCACTACCACCGGGTGCCCCGGCGTGGGGAAGGTCAGCGCCTCCAGCCCAGCGGCCTCCAGCTGCCCGCGCACCCACTCGGCCGCCCGCTCGGTGTCGGCGTCGTGCTCAGACTTGGCCGAGACGGAAGGGATGCGCAGGAAGTCCCAGAGTTCCGCGTAAAACCTGTCACGCTGCCCGCGCGCGAAGTCGATGGGGTCGCTCATTGCGTGAGAGGGGACGGGGTTGGCGCGCTCTCTACTCCTCGAAAGGGTGCGCCGAAGCGTCCAGGCCGGATGCATCGCCGGTCGAATGCCGGGGGGATTCTGTCCACGGGCCGCTAGGTGAGCCCCTTGATCCCCCAGCGGTAGATCCCCGTCATCAGCGCGGCGAAGATGACCGCGCCCGCCATCCCGCCCAGGCTCAGGGCCACCGGGTTGTCGAACTCGGCGATCCCGACGCCCAGCATCCCGCCGATGCATGCGGCGAAAGCCCCCAGCGTGAAGAGCAGGCGCGAGTGTCCGGGCGTCGTCTTGGGGAGCTTGATGACCGCCTTCATCGCCAGGCCGATGCATCCGCCCAGCACGATCCAGATAGCTACACCGATCCAGTTTTCCATGACCGCAATCTACTTCCTTCCCATGCGCCGCTTCAACTCCTCGAGCCGGGCGTCGGCGACCTCCTCCCGCCGCGCCCGCCGCAGCGTCTCGTCGAATTCGGGACCGTCATCGAAGAGGTCTTCCGCCGCCCCGGCGTGGTCCTCGTTGCCCGTGATCCGGTCGGCCATGCGGTCCAGCTCGCCGAAGAGGTCGTCGGAACGGTTGATCGAGCCCCGCGCCTGCGTCCGCCCGGCCGTCGCGGCCATCGAGTCGCGGTTGGCGCGCGCCTTCCTGATCTGCTGGATCATCTCTGCGTATTCGGATTCGCGCAGGCGGATCTCGGCTTCGATGGCCTTTGCCTTGTCGGAGAGCACGCGCTGCCGATTGTCGTGCTTCCCGGCGAACTGCGCGGCGATGTCGGCAGTCTCCGTGTCGCCGATCTTGCGCGCCAACTCTTCCCGGCGCCGGCACACCTCGGCTTCCCGGCCCTCGGCGGCCGCCCGCTTGCGCGCGACGTTGAGCTGTTCCTTCAACGACTCGAGTCCCGCCTTTGCGGCCACTGTCTCCTTTTCCATCCCCTTCAGGAGTCCGTCGACCGTTTCGGTTACCCCTTCGCGCCTGAGTTCGCGGTTGAAGTTGTCCACCGCTTCCCGGAACGCGTTCTTCAAGTTCTCGAACATGGCAATAATCCTAATCAGACGGTGGGAAGCCCGCACCGGCACCGGGCGGCGGGTGTCCACTGACGGGGCTGGGGGCGTGTTCATGGCCGTCCGTGCGCACAGCGTCCAGGCGCGTCGAGAGCCCGTGCAGCACCCCGCCCTCCGAGAAACCGGGGAAGAGCGCGCTCTCGGGGCGCGGCAGGTGATCACGCGAGGCCAGCGCCAGATCCGCCGCCGCATCGACCGCTTTCCGCGCCTCCTCCTCGGCCGCCTCGATTTCCTCCACCGTGATGCCCCGGTCGATCAGGTAGGCCTCGAACAGACCCACCGGGTCGCGACGCCCCCAGTGCTCGAAGAGTTCGGGTGCGAAGGTCTCGCGCGCTTCACGCTCGTCGTGGGTGGCATGTCCGCCCATGCGGAAGGTCTCGGCGACCATGATCACCGGCCCCTCGCCCCGCAGGCACTGCTCCCTTGCGGTCGCAGCCGCCGCGTAGACGTCGATCACGTTGTTGCCGTCGCACTCCAGCCCGGTGAGTCCGTAGACGGCGGGAATGTCGGCCATCGCACCGGCGCCATGCTGGGCGAGCCGTGTCCCGAGCGCGACCTGGTTGTTCTGGATTACGACAATCAGCGGCACTCCGGCCCGCGCCGCGAAGACCATTCCCTCGTGGAAGGCGGCGGTGCGGGTGGCCCCGTCGCCGGTCCATGTGAGCGCCACGCGCCCCTCGCCCAGGTTCCTGAAGGCGAGGGCGGCGCCCGCCGCGACCGGAACGCTGGTACCCATGTGGCTTACCGGCTGGATCACTCCCCTGGCGATGTCTCCGTAGTGGAAGTCCCGCCCCCCGCTCGGGCTGTCCGCGGTGGCGAGGTAGCAGGTGAAGCCGTCCTCCAGCGGCAGGCCCATCATGTGACAGGCACCGGCGTTGCGGATCATCGGGATTACGACATCCTGCGCCCGCTCGAGAGCGGCTACGCAGCCGACGGTGACGGCCTCCTCTCCGACGCCCAGCCACGCCTTGCTGATCACGCCCTGCCGAACCCACCGCTTCAGCCCGATATCCTGCAGACGGGTGACGACGAGGTCGCGGTAGATCCGCAGGAGATCGGTGTGCGCAAGCCTCGAGGCGTGCTCGGCGCTGCCGCGCTTGATCCGGTCGCGATATGCCCGCACGAGCACTGGATCTGCTGTCCAGTTCCGGTATTCCGGGGGATCGAAGACGGGGTGACGCTTCAAGGTCTGGCGTTTGTAGGTGAATCCGCGCGGGCACAGGGACCGGGGGGGCGCCGCGCTGGCAGAAGCCCTGTGAGAGACGACGGTAAGCTACCAGCCACCGGACCCGGCGAGCAAACGCCAGACTGGCTGACTGCGGATTTGGGCGGATACGACTCCAACGTCGACGCACAGCGTTCCGGCGCAGGCCACCTGGCGCCCAGTGTCCTGGCGCGTAGCGGATAAGTCCCCCTTGGGGCCAAGTTGCGACGCAGGTGGATCGACCGTAAACTTGGGACGCTTCCTGGCCCTTTTTTTGGGGGCTCCATGGAGGTTCTGCCGGGGCCGTGAGGCTCCGCGTATTGGCAGGTTTCTCATTACCGGGGACTGAGAGTTGGCGGAAGCGCAGGCGGGGATCGCAGCCGAAGTGACGCTTGCCCTCCTGGAGGCGATCAAGACCAGGGACCGGCCCCACGAGTTCCTGGATGACGACGACATCTACCGTACGATGCCGCGCCGGTTCGGGCTGAGCGCCGTAATCGAGCGGCAAATCGAGCTATATCGGCAGCGTGCCCGAAAGGGAGTCCGCCTCACCAGCGCCGAACTTGCCGAATTCATGGAGCTGGTGATCCGGCGGCCCGATTCGGCTGAGATCTTCCGCGAAATGGGGGCTGCCCTGGCGATGCGGCAGATTCCGCGCCGGGCGTGGTTGCTCCCGCGATTCCTGCGCCTCCGCCGGACGAAGAAGAGGGTTCGCAATTCGCTTCGCCGGCTCTTCGGCCGCCGGATTGGCGGCTTCGCCTCCGGGACGTTCATCTTCGAGGTGTCAGCGTCTCCGTTCGTACAGGTGGATCCTTCCGGAGATGCCTGTGAAATCGTCACCGGCTACTGTCGGCAGGCGTTGGAGAAGGCCGTCGATTCCAGGATGAAGGTGACCAAGCGCCGCTGCGAGAACCGGGGCGATGGGGTATGCCGTTGGGTGGCGGAATTCGGTCCGTGATCCCGGGCAGTTGGCTGGCTTGGCTAAGCTAAGTCCTGCCATCCCACAGGTGATAGAGCATCAGGTAGACCACGAGACCTGTGAGCGACACGTACAGCCAGACGGGGAAGGTCCAGCGTGCCAGGCGCCTGTGGGCGCCAAAGCGCTGCCGGCTGGCCAGGAAGAGAAGGCGCAGGACCAGCGGCACGACGACGATGGCCAGCACCATGTGGCTGAAGAGGATGGCCAGGTACCAGGGGCGCACCGGGTCGGGGCCCGGGAAGGGGTGGCTGCCGGTCAGCGAGAAGCGCGTCACATAGAAGACGAGGAACAGGGCGCCGGAGGTGACTGCGCCCAGCATGCAGAGCCGGTGCCGCGCGATGTCCCGCCGCAGGATGAAACGGAGACCTGCGAGCAGCAGCACCGCACTCGTGAGGTTCAGGCCCGCGTTTACCGTGGCCAGGGCGCGGGCGAAGGCTTCGGCGGTCACGGAGCGGCGGTCGTGGGGGCGGGACCGCGGTCCCGCGTGGTCATCGCCACCGCGAGAGTGAGGAGGATCGCGGCAAGCAGGGTGTGCGAGGACACATACGGCGGCTCCAGGCGGAAGGCGACCGAAAGGAAGCCCAGCAGCACCTGCGCCACCACCCCGGCCGCGAGGCCCGCTGCCAGCCGCCGCTGCACCGCATCGGCCGTACGGGTGAACACCAGCCAGCTCCCCCGCAACACGACGATGGCGACGGCCAGACCGAGGACCCGGTGCAGGAAGTGGAGTTGCACCATGGGGTGGACAAGGGGCGGGACCACCCGGCCGAGGCACAGGGGCACGTCCGGGCACGCCATCCCGGCGTCGGTGTGTCGCACCAGCGCCCCGACGATCGATTGGGCGAAGATCACCGTGGCCGCCCACAGGCCCGCGCGCCGGGCGACGCCGCCGTCTCCCGTCCCGTCGCGGTCTGCACCGACCGCGCCGGCCCCGCCGTCGTCCGTCTCTCCCCCGGCAGTGCCGACATTGCCCCCGGTTCGCACCAGCATCACGGTGACGAGGCCCAGGAAGAGGAAGGCCAGCGCCAGGTGGGAGGTGGAGATGGCGTCGGGCAGCCGGTAGATGACGGTCAGGCCGCCCAGGACGGACTGCACGATGAGCAGGCCGAGCCCGAGGTAGCCCATCCGGAGGAGGGCCGTGCGCCCGGGAAGGGTGGTGGCAGGGGTGAGGCGCAGCGCGATCACCGCAGCCGCGAAGAGGAGCACGAGCGCCCCCGCCCAGAGGCGGTGCAGGTGCTCCCAGAAGACGCCGCCCTTCATCTCCGGCATCATCGTGCCGAAACAGGTGGGCCAGTCTGGGCATGCGAGGCTGGAGCCGGTCGCGTGCACGATGCTTCCGAGGAGGAGCAGCGCCAGGGTCCAGATGAGCACCGCCATGAGCAGAGCGCGTGCCATCAGTCGCAGATTCCCTGCTCAAGCCAGCCGTACCGGTCGGCCATGGCCCGCTGCGCGACGCGGTAGATGCGGGTGTCGTCGTTGCGAAAGACCTGCCGGAAAGCCGCGTCGATCCTGCGCCGGGCCATCCTGCAAGCCGCGTCGGCCAGCTCGATGGCGGTGCCGTCGCCGGGCTGCTCGGCGGCGATCTTCATGGCGCGCACGCACGCAGCCGTCATCACGAAGAGGTCGCAGCCGATGTCGACCAGGCGGCCGAGGACGGCCTGGCGAAGCTCGAGCTTCGGCCCGAAGCGGATCATGGCGTGGAAGATCGTGCGGGCCAGCTTGCGGGACTTGCGGTTCGCGTAGCGCGTGTGCCCGGCGAGAGGACCGAAATCGCTGTAGCGGGGCCAGCGTCCCCAGCCGAGCCACCTCGACGGGTACCACAGCGCATAGTGCGCCCCGGCTTTGGCCAGCGCCGCGAGGCGGGTCGGGGTCGAGAGTCGCGGATCGATCACCTTGCCGGCGACGGAAAGATGAGCGTCGACCGCCTCACGGGCGATGAAGAGCCGCATGATCTCGCTGGACCCCTCGAAGATCAGGTTGATGCGCGCGTCACGCATGCAGCGCTCCACGGGCGCGGGATCCTCGCCCCGGGCGCGCAGCGAGTCGGCGGTCTCGTAGCCCCGGCCGCCGCGGATCTGCACGGCGTCGTCCACCAGACCCCACATCTTCTCGCTGTGCCAGAGCTTGGCGGTGGCCGCCTCGAGCCGGATGTCGAGGGTGCCGAGGCCGGACATCGCCGCCGCGAGTTCGACCGAGGCATCCATCGCGTAGGTCTCCGCCGTCATCCGTCCCAGCATCTGCGCGACCGCGTCGTGCTTGCCGATCGGCGCGCCCCACTGTTCCCGCTTCGCCGCCCATGCGCGGCACAGGCGCAACAGGGCCTTCGCGCCAGCCGCGCAAAAGGCCGGCAGGGCGAGCCGCCCCGTGTTCAGGGTGATCAGCGCGAGTTTCAGCCCCAGCCCCTCGCCCCAGAGGAGGTTCTCCCGGGGCACCTTCACGTCGCGAAAGTGGAGCACCCCGTTCGAGATCCCCTTGAGCCCCATGAAGCTGCAGATGTGGCCGACCTCCACGCCGGGCCAGTCGGTCTCGACGATGAAGGCGCTGATGGGGCGCTTCCCCCTGACGCCGGGACGGGCGGGGGTACGGGCCATGACCACGAGAAGTTCGGCACGCGGGCCGTTCGTCGTCCACAGCTTCTCGCCGTTGAGGATGTAGTGCTCGCCGTCTTCGGAGGGCTCTGCGAAGGTGGACATGTTGGCGGGGTCCGACCCCACTTCAGGCTCGGTAAGGGCGAAGGCCGAAAGCGCTCCGCCCGCCGCCCGCGGCAGGTATTTCCGCTTCTGCTCCTCGGTGCCGAAGAGGACCAGCGGGGTCGGCACGCCGATGGACTGGTGCGCCGATAGGAAGGCCGCGGTGGAGGCGCACCGGCAAGCCACCAGCGCGAGCGCCCGGTTGTACGAGGTCTGCGAGAGGCCGAGACCCCCGTATTCCCGCGGGATCTTGATGCCGAATGCGCCCAGCTCGGCGAGTCCTTGCAGCACCGACTCCGGAACCCAGGCGTCGCGATCCACGGCGTCGCCGTCGATGTTCTCGACGGTGAATCGCTCCAGGGCCTTCAGGAAGGGAGCCGCCCGCGCGGCCTCCTCGGGGTCCTGGGCGGGGTGGGGGTGGATGAGTTCCAGCGAAAGCCGGCCACCGAAAAGCTCCTTCATGAAGCTTCGCTTCTCCCAGCGCGCCTCGCGGGCGCTTTCGGCGACTTCGCGCGATTCCCGGGCGTCGCTTCGGACTCCAGTGGTCCTGCCGGCTTTTGTGCTCACGTTGCCTTCCTGCGGTCGGTGGCGATAGGGCTCCCGGTTGTGGCGGTGGAACCGGCCACTCCTCCCGGGGGACCCCTTGGAATCTCGGTTGTTCCGTCCGGTTCCAGAAGGGCCGCGAGCTCCCCTTCGCGCGCCTCCGCGTCCTCCTCGCCCACCCGGATGAGTTTGGCGAGGTAGTCGGGCTGGAACATGATCATGCTCAGGAAGTCCGGCGCCTCGATCTGGCGGGTGCCCAGACCGCGAGTCAGGAAGCGGAAGGCCTTCGGCAGCTGGGGCTCGTAACGGTTGGCGAGCCGGGCCAGGTCTACCGACGGCCGCACCGTCAGAAGGCGAACCGGACGCATGCCGCCGCGCGCTTCCATCGGAAGACCGGCCAGGAGCCGGTTGATCGTCTCCAGCCGGTGGGCGTCGTCGTCGAGAAGGTCGAGGAAGACCGAGTTCATCATCACCCCGGCAACCTGTGCCGGCGGCGGGTAGCCGGTGACTGTGGGCCGGTTCGCCTGACGTGCGGTCGGGGAGTGGCGCGTGCTGATCGCAAGAAGGCGGCCTGCGCCCAGGTGCAGGGCGGGGGACAGCGGAGCGGCCAGCCGGATGCCGCCGTCCCCGAACCAGTGCGGCCCGATCTGGACGGCGGGGAAGACAAGCGGGAGCGCGGAGGAGGCCATCACGTGCTCTACGGTGAGGGTCGTGAGCCGGGAACGGCGGGTGGGGCGCTCCCACTCGGTAACGCCCTGGCCCTGGACCCAGAGGACGGACTGCCCCGTGGAGTAGTTGGTGGTGCTGAGCGCTACGGCCTTCAGCCTGCCCATGCGGAGGTTGTAGTTGATCCCCGTGAGTTCGCCGTTGATCGCGTGCATTGCGTCGGTGAGGTAGGCACGCAGCGGTTCGGTGTCGAGTAGTCCGCGGACTCGCGGTGACGTCCTGGCACCGCCGGAAACGAGCTGGCGCGCCCACCGCAGCACGTGCCAGCCCAGCGACCCGACATCGGTGCGAAAGACATTGTCCACGTTCAGGTTGGACCACATGTGGTAGAGCTCTTCGGTGGCCTGCTCGAAGGTGCCGTGGTGGGCCGCGAGGTGGGCGGCGTTGATCGCGCCCGCGCTCACTCCGGTCACAATGGGGATCTCCAGACTCGGGAACCGGCGCGACAGGTAACGCAGAACCCCTGCCTGGTAGGCGGCCCGCGCTCCCCCGCCTCCCATCACGAACGCGAGGTCGACGTGCCTGCCTTCTCTGGAGTCTCCTGACATCGGTTCCCGGGAGTGCGTGGACGGCGCCAGCGGCGTATGCCCGTAGTAATCTTGGGCACCCGCACGCCCCGTCAACCTGGAGAAGAACGCCGTCTCTGGAGCCGCTGCCCGCCCACCGCGAGCGGTCCGGGCCAGCTGATCGGCGGCTCCGGGGCGGGCGCGAGGCCGGATCGCAGGCTCGCGCGCGCCGCTGCCCCGCTCTACATCGTACTCTCCAGGACACCCCTTCCGATCGCCAGGATCCCGGCGGCCATGAAGACCATGGCCAGGATCGCTCCCACCAGGTGCGGCCCGTAGCTCTTCGCCTCCTGGGGGCGCCGCCTGACCACGGACGTGGTGAACTGCGCCGCCGCCGCCGCCAGCAGCATCGTGAAGAGGTGGCCGATGATCGCCGTGTAGAAGGGCCGGGTGAAGAGGACGATGAAGCCGGTCAGGAGCTGGAGGTGGATGAGCCCGGTGAAGACGGCCGCCAGCCTGGCCATGGCCGACGAGTATTCCCGCTTTCCGAAAAAGCCGACTGCGGCGTAGAGGACCACGAACAGCCCTCCGGCGAGGACCAGAAAGCGAAGACCGGAATGGGCGGCGAAGAGCATGGGCTGGGACTCCTTCGGGCTTTTGGGTTTGAATGACCGAAGTCTGGCGGATGGACGCCCGGGGGGCAATCGCGGCCGGCCCGGAGCGGCGGCGTGCCGGGCTTCAACGATGCACGGTCCGGGGGTGTCTGTTTGGGAGTGGAGCAACATGTCGTCTCTCCGCACGGTCCTGAATTCGCACGACAAGGAACTCTCTCTTGATGAAAACGCTTTGGAGGACGCCTCCCGGCGTCACGGCAGCGCTTCTCGCTGTCATCTCGGCGCTGTCGGCGCCCTCGGGACCCCTGTCCGGCCAGGAGGTGGCCGACGGGGACCGTCCCACCGTCTTCCTTGATTGCGCCGCCCGCAATTGCAACCAGACCTACTTCCGCACGGAATTGCCGTGGATCAACTGGGCGCGGCAGCCACAGGACGCAAACGTCCACCTGATCATGACCAGCCAGGCCACCGGCGCGGGCGGCAGCGAGTACAGGCTGGACTTCATCGGATCCCAGGAATACGAGTACGAGAACCAGCTGGCGTACCAGGCACCGCCGACCAACACGCAGCGCGAAACTCTCGACGGGATCACCCATGCGATCGGGGTCGGAGTGCTCCACTTCGCGACCATCCACGGGTTCTTCGACGATGTCAACGCCTTCCGGGAGACCATCGAGCTAGTGGAGAGCGAGGGCGAGGAGTTCGACCCCACGGAGCGCGTGGTCACCGGCGAGGAGGTGGAAGACCCCTGGAACTTCTGGGTCTTTCGCCTGGGCGGGAACACCGAGGTGAACGGGGAGCAGACCCGCCGCACCACCCAGGTCAGGGGGAACGCGAGCGCCTCACGGGTGACCAGCACCTGGAAGATGAACTTCCGGGGCGACTTCAACATCAACCGGCGGGAAATCGACCTCCCCGACGACGGCACCTTCACCGACGAGCGAACCGACTGGGGCGTCAGCGAGCTGATCGCTTATGCCCTCGCCGACCACTGGTCGGTCGGCGTCCGGGGAGAAGTCCGCAAGATCACCCGCTTCAACCAGAATTTCCGCTGGGAGATCACGCCCGCTCTTGAGTACAGCTTCTTTCCCTACGAAGAGGCCACGCGACGGGCGCTCACCCTCCAATACAGGATCGGTCCGGCCTATCGGGAGTACCTGGAAGAGACCGTGTACGGGTGGCTCTCCGAGACCCGTTGGGAGGAGTCGCTGGAGATCGAGTTCTCTCAGCGCCAGCCGTGGGGCAACGCCTCGGTCCGGATCAACGGGTCGCACTTCATGTACAACACCGAACTCTACGCGGTATCCCTGAACGGCGACCTGAGTTTCCGCGTCTTCCGGGGCCTGAACCTCAATGCCGAGGGAGGAATCGGCTGGGTCCACGACCAGATCTATCTGTCCGCCCAGGGAGCAACCGACGCCGAAGCGCTCCTCAACCTCCGGCAGCGCGCCCAGGACTTCAACTACGAATTCCAGGTCGGCTTTTCGTTCCAGTTCGGGTCGGTCTACAACAACGTGGTCAACAACCGGTTCAGGGAGAATTGGTGGCGGTAGCGGGAAGGATGCCGGGCGGGCGTGGCATGTCGCACACACCAACCCGACCGCTCGAACGCCGCCGCCGGGCCCCTACGCCACCAGCCCCATCCGACGCAGCGCCTGTTTGACGTTCTCCAGTTGCTCCCTTTGCGTCCGCGTCGGGGGGTGCAGGGTGCCCTGGCGCACGCCACCGCCGTTGATGGCGTTGTAGAGCTGCATCAGATCGCGGCGGTAGCGCCCGGCCGGGTTCGCGGCGCCCCGTCCGGGAGGTCCGCCCGGTCCCGCCGGCAGCTGGCGGCTCAGTTCCAGGATCTCCAGCAGGAAGGCTTCCCGCTCGCGGTAGTCCTCGGCCGTGAGGGGGAGATCGGGGTCGCCGCTCACGTCGATGCGGCCGGTGCGCACGACGCCCCGCGCCTCCAGTTCCACCGTGTAGATGCCGGGGGACACGAAGGGGCCGCGCGTGTCCAGAGTGCGTGCGACTTCCGCTGGGTCGTGAGGGGCCCAGGGGGTAGCGGCGGGCCCTTGGAAGCCGTGGCGGAGGTCCCAGTTGACGCGGTGGAGACCGGGGCCGGAGGGCACGTTGAGCGCGCGGACGATGTCGCCGTCGGCGTTGCGGATGGTGAGCCGGGCGGGGCCGGAACCGGGCCCCAGCCGGTAGGTGACGTGGGCGCCGTCGACCGGATTGTCCCCCATGAAGGTTGCCTGGGCGCGATAGGAGGTATCCTTCCAGTAGTTCATGATGGTGCCGTCGCCGGTGCCGGCGAGGGCGGCGGCGTCGGCCACCGCCTCGCTGTAACGGGCCAGCGGGCCTATGTCGTCGATGATGATGATCGAGCGGCCGTGGGTGCCGAGTACCAGATCCTTGTCGCGGGGGTGGATCACCATGTCGTCGTAGGCGGTGGTCGGCAGGTTGGGGAAGCGGGCCCACGACGCGCCCCGATCCGTGCTGGCGAATACGTGGTGCTCGGTGCCGAGGAAGAGCACCGCGGGGTCGTCGGGGTGCTCGACGATTACGTTGGCGGAGCCGCTTGGGAGGGTGGCGTGCAGGGCGGTCCAGGCCGCGCCGTAGTCCTCCGCGCGGTAGACGTACGGGGCGAAGTCGCCGTCGCGGTGGGCGTCGAAGGTGACGTAGGCGGTGCCGGACGCCTCCGCGGACGCGGTGACGCGGCTGACGTAGGTGCCGTCCGGCAGGCCGGGTGCGCCGCCCGAGACTTCGTTCCAGCTGCGGCCCCCGTCCCGGGAGACCTGGACGTTCCCGTCGTCGGTGCCCACCCAGAGCACCGCCGGGTCCAGGGGGGATTCGGAGATGGTGACGATCTCGCCGTACGAGGAGGTGCCGTCGTTGCGCGACAGCGTGATGTCGCCGCCGCGCACGCCCATGATCGCGAGCTCGTCGCGGTCCTGCTGGCGGGTGAGGTCCTCGGTGCGGGTGAAGCTGTCGCCCCGGTCGCGCGAGATGAAGAGGCGGTTGCCGCCCAGGTAGACCACGTTGGGATCGTGGCGCGAGATCAGGCTGGGCGACACCCAGTCCCACCGGTACGGCTCCTCGCCCTCGGGCGCGCTCAGGCGCAGGCTCATCATGTCGCCCGTGACGTTGTCGAAACGCGTCCAGCCGCCATTCTGTGAATTGATGTAGATTGTGCGGCCGTCCGGGTCGGCCTGCTGGTACATCCCGTCCCCGAATCCGCTCTGGCGCCACTCGTCGTCCACGATCCCGTCCCAGGAACGCGTCGCCGACGGCCCCATCCAGGAGTGGTTGTCCTGCATGCCGCCGTAGATCCAGTAGGGGTCGCGATTGTCCACCGTGATCCCGTAGAACTGCCCGATCGGCAGGTTGTTGATACGCCGGAAGGTGACGCCGCGGTCGTAGGTTTCGTGCAGCCCCGCGTCGCCGGCGAGGTAGAAGTGGTCGGGGTCGCCGGGATCGATCCACATGGTGTGGTGGTCCGCGTGGACGCCCACGTCGTAGGTGGGACGCTCCGCGATCTCGGTGAAGGTGCGGCCGCCGTCCTCGCTCCTGTGGGCGGAGGTGGCCAGGGTGTAGACGCGGTCCTCGTTGGTCGGGTCGATGAAGACGTGCGAGTAGTACATCGGCCGGATGTTCTGGTCGCTGACCCTCTCCCAGCTCTCGCCGCCGTCCTCGCTGCGGTAGCCGCCGGACTCGCCCGCGTGCTGGACGAGCGCATTCAGGATCTGCGGATTCGACGCCGAAACCGCGATCCCGATCCGTCCCTTGTCGCCAGCCGGCAGGCCGTTGGTGAGCTCCCGCCAACTGTCGCCACCGTCGGCCGTCTTGTAGATGCCGCTTCCCGGCCCGCCCCCGTTGAAGCCCCAGGTGCGGCGCTGCCGCTGGTACATCGCGGCGTAGAGGACGTCCGGGTTCGACGGGTCGATCACGAGGTCCACCGCGCCGGTGTGCTCGTCGATATGGAGGACCTTGTCCCAGCTCCGGCCCCCGTCGCGGGAACGGTAGACGCCCCTGTCCGCGGTGGAGCGCCACAGATTGCCCAGCGCCGCCACGTAGACGATGTCGGGATTCGACGGGTGGACCTGCACCCGCCCCGTGTGGCGCGTCTCTTCAAGGCCGAGGTGCCGCCAGGTGGCCCCGGCGTCGTCGGAGCGGTAGATGCCGTTGCCCCACGACGTGCTCTGCCGGTTCTGCTGCTCGCCGGTTCCGGCGTAGAGGATGTTCGGGTCGGAGGGCGCGATGGCCAGGTCGCCGAAGGTGCTGACCGGCATGCGCTCCCACAGGTTCGTCCAGGTGATGCCCCGGTTGACGCTCTTCCAGAGGCCGCCGGACGCGGTGGCTACGTAGATGGTGGAGGGGTCTTCCGCCAGCGCCTCGACATCGTGGATGCGGCCGCCGGTCACCGCTGGGCCGACGTGGCGCGCGGAGAAGGCGGCCAGGTCGTCGGACGTGATGGCCTGCTGGGCGGCCAGGCTGCAGGGTGCGTGGGCGAAGGCAGCCGCGGCGAGAGCGGCCAGGGCAGCGAGGGAGTGTGCCGGCAGAACGGCCGGAGCAACCCGCCAAGCGCGCCGTGAGGACGGCAACGACCGGTTGCGCGAGGACAACGCCGGGTTGGACAGACGCGTAAACGGACGGATGGAAGGGTTGTGCGGGGTCATCGTGGAGGTTCTCCTGGGTGCGACTTACTCGATTTCCTCCCCGAAGAGTAGCACATGACCCTCCGGGTCGACGACCTCGAACTCGCGGAGGCCGTAGAACCGGTCGACGCATTCGGTGGCAGGCCATCCGGCGTCGACGACGCGGCGGCGCAGCGCTGCCACGTCGCGGACGTAGATGTAGCACGCCGACTGGGGATGCCGGTCGCCGACCAGGGGCGCCTTCGGCACGTAGGTGGGGCTGGCGAGCATGATGCTGGCTCCGCCGTTCTGAAGCGCGGCGAATCCGGACGCACCGACGTCGTCCATCCGGTCCACGACCGTGAAGCCGAGCACCTCGATGTAGAAGCGGATCTGCGCGGGAACATCGTTGCACATCAGCAGCGGCACCAGCGCGGTGAAGGTGGAGGGGTCGCCGGCGCCGCGTGACCTGTCTCCGCTCAAGTCGCGCCCCCGGCGCGATACGGGTGTGCTCACCGCCCTGCCCTCGCGGCATGCCCCGGGCGCGATACGGGCTTCATCCACGTGCGGCCAGCGCCCCGCGCGCGGCCTCCACCACATCGCCCGGCATGTCGTCCGCGCGCAACATCCACTCCAGGTAGTCGGGGGCCGTCTCGGCAACATCCGCCAGCGCGACCCCCTTGTGCTTCCCGCGGTTGAACACCAGCCCCTGCTCGCCCTGCGAGAACCACCGCTCGAACTCGGTGACGTAGGGGCCCATCTCGTCGCAGTAGGCGTGCAGCGCCTCCATGTCGCGCGGCAGGTGTCGGTAGCGGGCGAGCTGGGCGGTCAGCACGGCGGCTGTGGTGCGGATGTCCCCCAGCGCGGTGTGGGCGTCCTGGTGGTCGCGCCCCAGGTAGAAGCGGGCGGCGGCCGAAAGGTCGCGCGGCTCCTCGCGGTGGAAGATCATCTTCATGTCGATGAGCCGCCGGTCCTTCACGTCGAAGTCGATGCCCGCGCGGGCGAACTCGGCGATGAGGATGGGGAGGTCGAAGCGCCGGATGTTGAACCCGGCCAGGTCGCAGGGCCGCAGCAGCTTCGCGAGAGACCTGGACGTCGCCTTGAAGGTGGGTTCGTCCGCGACCATTTCGTCGGTGATCTGGTGGATTGCCGACGCCTCGGCCGGAATGGGCATCTCTGGGTTGTAGCGCCGCACCCGCTCGAAGACGTCCCCGCGGGGCGAGACCCGGATCACCGCCAGCTCCACGATCCGATCGCTCGACAGGCTGAGGCCGGTCGTCTCGAGGTCGAAGAACGCGACCGGGCGGTCGAGGTCGAAGGGGAGTTCCATGGGGGGTATAGTGTAATGGGGAGGGAATGGGGCGGCCACGGGTGGAGCGGGCGAGAGGCGGCGCGGAACAGCCGCGATCCCGGAAGGGTATGGAGTGTAGCGTTGTGTGACACACGTTTACCGAGGAGGTCCTGAAGTGGCGATGGCAATCAAGTGGGAAACGGCTCCCGAATTCCGCTCACGGACCCTGGCGGCCCGGCTCCCGGTCGCCGCCGCGGCCCTGCTCATCTGCTGGGGCGTGGGCGGCTCCACCCCGATCGCTGCCGCCCAGGCGGCCCGGGACTTCGGTGCCCCCTGGCTCACCGAGGCCGAGTTCGAATTCGGCGAGGGGATCAGCGGCGGCGGGGCTGCCTCCTTCAGCCTGATCAGCGCCGTCCGGGCGCTGGAAGGCGGGGAACGCATCCTGGTTGTGGAACCCGCTCACCTGCGGATCACCGTCTGGCGGCCGGACGGATCCCTGGTACGGGAAGTCGGCGGTCCGGGCGAAGGCCCCGGAGAGTTCCGGGGGCCGCTCTTCGTCGAGGTCCATCCGCGCGGTTTTCGCACGCGCGATTCCCAGCGGTACTCATCCTTCACCAGCGATGGCGAGCTGATCGGGAGCACCCCGTTCCCGCCCCGGGGATTGCGCTTTGACGGACAGCGGCTGCGGCCGCAGGCGCTCCTGGCCGACGGGTCGTTCCTTGCCGCTCCAAGCGTCGGCGCCGCGGCTCAGACCGGCTTCGGGGGAAGCGAGCCCATCGAGTCGATTCGGGTCCTGCACCTGCTTGGGGAGGACGACCGGTGGGAGATGACCCCGATCGCAACCCTGGACATTCGCAACCAGTCCATGATCCTCACGCCCGAGGGGCTCGACTCGCCATCGGGGATCCACACGGGACAGGCCTACGGAGACCATGACCTGACCTGGTATGACCCCGGGGCGGGCACCGTGGTGGTGCTGCGCCGGAACCTGGGGGGCGGCGAAGTCGAAGTCCTGGAGATCGCGGCCAGCGGGGACACGTTGTGGCACCGGCAACTGTCGCCTCCGGCGATTCCGTTCGGGGCCGACCGGGTGGCCGCGGCGATCGACGCCGCAGCCAGGAATCTCGCGGGTGCCTCCCCGGGCGTGTCCGTTGACGCGATGCGGGCCGCACTCGAAGACGCGCTCTTCATTCCCAATCCAATGCCCGGCGCCACGCGCATGTACGGAACCGCCTCCGGGGAGATCTGGTTTCGGGGCTACCAGCGCCAGGACACCCTGGCCGTCTGGTACGCGGCAAGGAGGGACGGAGTCGGACTGCGCCGGGTGCTGGTGCCGCCCGGCTTCCGGCCCATGGATGCAACGGACACCCATGTGTGGGGCGTGCGCAGGGGCGAACTCGGTGTGGAGTACGTCGCGGGCAGGAGGCTAGTCCGTGGATGAATCCGCCCGAGCACCGAGAGGGGCGAGGCGCCGGGCTGGCAAGGCGCGACGAAGGGCGCATAGCGGAGCTATTCGCCCGAGGAGCAACGCAGAGCGGTGCTTCACGAACCCAAAAAAGTGAAGTAAACATGACAATTCGTAACGTTCTCTTGACATTTCGGATGCGTGAGCACCGCGGACCAGCCCGGATGCATCGCCTCTCGAATGCCGGGGGGACTTTGTCCACGGGCTACTAGTACCGCCCTCCCCATGAGAGCCGTCACGATCCCCGAGTTCGGCGGGCCCGAGGTCCTGAGGCTCGGCGCGGTGCGCGCACCGCGCCCCGGTCCCCGGGAGCTGCTCGTGCGGGTGCACGCGTCCGGCGTCAACCGCGCCGACCTGCTCCAGCGGCGGGGGCTGTATCCGCCGCCGCCGGGCGAGTCCGAGGTGCCGGGGCTGGAGTTCGCGGGGGTGGTGGAGGAAGTCGGTGGCGTGGTGACGCGGTGGCGTGTGGGCGACCGGGTTATGGGGATCGTGGGGGGCGGGGGCTACGCCGAGCGGGTGGTGGTGGACGAGCGGGTGGCGGTTGCCGTGCCCGAGGGGATGGAGATGACGGTGGCCGGGGCGATCCCGGAGGTCTACATGACCGCGTACGACGCCGTGTTCCGGCAGGCCGGGCTGCGAGAGGGCGAGGTGCTCCTGATCCATGCAGTCGGCAGCGGGGTGGGGACCGCGGCCCTGCGGCTGGCGCGCCGGGCGGGGGCGCGGACGATCGGGACATCGCGCACAGGTGCGAAGCTGGAGCGGGCCGCGGGGGTGGGGCTGGGGGTGGGGCTGCCGGGTGGGGAGGGGTGGGAGGCGGGAGTGATGGACGCGACCGGTGGCCGTGGGGCCGACGTGATTCTCGACCTTGTGGGGGCTCCGTATCTGGCGGGGAACCAGGCCGCGATCGCGGTGGGTGGGCGCCATGTGGTGGTGGGCGTGCCGGGGGGTAGCCGTGCGGGGATCGACCTGCGGCGCCTGATGGTCCGCCGGGCGCGCCTGTTCGGCACCGTGCTGAGGGCGCGGAGTGTCGGGGAGAAGGCCGCGCTGGCGGCGGAGTTCAGCGAAGCGGTGCTGCCGGGCTTCACGGACGGCTCCCTGGAGCCGGTGATCGACAGCGTCTTCTCCGTGGTACGGGCGGCGGACGCACACCGGCGCATGGAGAAGAATGGGAACTTCGGGAAGATCGTACTCACCTGGGGCCACTGAGCGCGCGTCTCCATATCTTCCGACTCCAAATGGATCTCCCGGATGCGAAAGGACCAACGGGCCGCGCCGGGATGCCCAAAGGCGCACAATGGACTAGCTTGACCCCGACGCATCAGTGAAGACCGCGCCCAGGGGAGAACTCCCGTGATGCTGAGCAGCACCGACAGGGAAGCGGTGGTGATGGCCGCCGCGTCATTCACACAAGGAGAAGACGGACATGGAATTCGACTTCGGTTCCTTCGGGGCCATGGGGACCTTTTTGTCCGGGCTGGTGGCGATCGGGGCGGCGATTCAGCTGGGACTGATCATCCTGCTCATGATGGTGCTGTTCGACCTGCGGGCCTTCCTGCGGGAAGGGACCAGGCTCGTGCGGCGGACCGACCGGTTCCTGGCGCAAAGGGAATACTCGGACTGAACCGCGCGCCGGGCCGACTCCTGGGCGCCGCCGCCCTTGCGCCCCCGGCCCTCGCCACGGCCCCCGTCGCTACAATGGCCCAGGGTCCCCGCCCGGACCGAGTGCCGTCGCCTGCCCCGGCGGACAGATCGACTTCAGGTGACGTCGATTTGCCGATGATGCGGTGGTGAACTAATGATACATTTGTCTTCCAGCAGAGCCTGCGACATCTTCCGGCAGAGTCTGCGACAACCGCACAAGGTGACGAAAGAACGTTGATGGAGCGCTGATGAAGCATTCCAAACCGGGTACCCCCGGCGGAGACCCGCCCCCAGCTGCCGCCGCCCCCTCCCCCACCATCACCCGCAGATCCCTGATCGGCTCCGGGCTTGCCGCGCTCGCCGCCGCCCCGTGGGCCAGATCTCTGGAAGCGGTGCAACGCCTGGAAGCCGTTGGACCAGGCGGGGGCCTGGCCGGTGGCGGACCAGCCGGACGAGCCGACGCCCCCTACGTGCGCCGCGGCACCGCCCAGGAAGACGAAATCGTCCTCGGCGTTTCCTGCGCCTTCTCCGGCCCCTCCCGCGGCCTCGGCACCGAGCTCTACCGCGGCTCCATGGCCTACTTCAACCAGCTCAACGAGAACGGCGGCGTGAACGGCCGCCGGATCGTGATGAAGCTCCTCGACGACGGCTACCAGCCCGATCCGTGCGTCGCGAACACGATCGAACTCATGCAGGACGAGCGCGTCTTCCTGCTCTTCAACTACGTCGGCACCCCCACCGTCACCCGGGCGCTCCCGGTGCTCAAGACGTTCCGCGACCAGCAGGTCTTCCTCTTCTTCCCCTTCACCGGTGCGGAACCGCAGCGCGAGCCCCCCTACGACGAGTTCGCCTTCAACCTGCGGGCGTCCTACCGGCAGGAGACGGCCGGGCTCGTCGACAACTTCGTGAACATCGGGAGGCGGCGGGTCGCCGTCTTCTACCAGAACGACGCCTACGGGCGCAGCGGCTGGGCAGGCGTCCGCGAGGCCCTGGCCCGTCACGGCGAGACCATCGCCGGCGAAGCCACCTACACCCGCGGGACCCAATACAGCGCGAGCATGCGCGATCAGGTGGAGATCCTGCTGGACCGGTCCCCCGACGCCGTCATCTGCATCGGCGCCTACCAGGCCTGCGGCGCCTTCGCGCGCGATGCCGTCGATCTCGGGCTTCACATCCCGGTCGCCAACGTGTCATTCGTCGGAAGCGAGAACATGCTCCAGCTGCTTCAGGGCGAGAGCGCGGATCCCAATTCGCACACGCGGTGGCTCGTCAACTCGCAGGTCGTGCCGAGCTACGAGGACACGTCCCTGTCGGCGGTGCAGGAGTACCGCGAACTGATGGCACGCTACGATCCCCCCCCGCCCGACAACGTGGAGCGGATCACCCCGAACGAACCGTACGAGACGTTCCCGCAGAGCTTCGTGAGCCTGGAGGGGTTCGTGAACGCCAAGCTGATCGCCGAGATCATCCGGCGGATGGGCGACGACCCGCAGCGGTCCGGGATCGAGGAGGCGGTCTTCAACGTGCGCAACTACGACCTCGGCGTCGGTGAGCGGGTGTCCTTCGGACCGAATCGCCGCCAGGGTCTGCAACGAGTCTACTACACCGTCGTCGAAGGGGACCGCTTCGTCCCGCTCAACGACTGGGAAGCCAGCTTCGGCATGCCATGAGAGTCCACAAGCTGTTCCGCAAGACACGCTTCAGCTTCTTCGCGCTCTTCGGGGTGATCGTTCTCTCCGTCTCCTTCCTCTCGATCCGGACCGTGTCACGGGAGCTCGACGAGGAGTACGTGAGCAACAGCCGCAGCATCGCGAAGAACATCGCCGATTCCAGCGTGGACATGCTGCTGAACCGCAATCTGGCCACGCTGCAGTCGCTCATCGACCAGTTCGTCGAGATCGAGAGCATCCGCTACATCTACATCACCAGCGACACCGGCGAATTCCTCGCGCACACCTTCGTCCCCGGGATCCCCGACGAGATCCTCGCGAGCGATCCATCCTCGAACGAAACCGTGGAGCGGAGCCTGCCGGGGATGGGCGACTTCATCGAGGTCGGCAGTCCCATCCTCTCCGGGGTGGCGGGTAACGTGCACGTCGGCATGGACAAGGAGCTTCTGGGCCTCAAGATCCAGCGGGCGGTCGGCCAGCAGATGTACCTCTTCGGGATCATCCTTGTCGTCGGCACGCTCCTTTCGTTCTGGTTCGTGAGCTTTTCCGCGAAGCCGCTGGCGGACCTGATGAAGTTTGCGGTCCACCTGGCAGGGGACGGGAAGGCCACCGGCGAGGAGGACGTGCTGGGGCGGGATGACGAGGTCGGCGAGCTGGCGCGCCTGTTCACGCACGTCGCGGATGGCTCCAAAGAGGCAGACGGGGAACGGTAGGATGCCGCGGTCCGGTCCGGGTGTCCCCAGGAGCGTCATCGCGATCTGTTGCACCATGCTGCAGATGTGCCTCGGCACGGTGTACGCCTGGAGCTTCTTCCAGACCATGCTTGCCCGGCAGTATGGATGGACGCATACGGAGACAGTCCTGGCCTTCTGCCTGGCCATCTTCTTCCTCGGCATTTCTGCAGGGTGGTCCGGCCAGCTGCTGCCGCGGTTCGGACCCCGGAACCTCGCGCTCGCCGGCAGCGCGCTGTTCTCGATCGGGTACGTGGTCGCGAGCTTCGCGCTCAGGCTCGACCTCAGCCTGCTCTTCTACCTGGGCTACGGGGTGATCGGCGGGATCGGGATCGGGATGGGGTACGTGACGCCGGTCGTGACCGTGGCGAAGTGGTTCCCGGACAAGCGCGGGCTGGCCACCGGAATCGTGGTGATGGGGTTCGGCGTCGGCGCTCTCCTGCTGAGCAAGATCCTCGCGCCGTTTCTCGTGGTGCGGGCGGAAGGGGACCTCGCAACGGTGTTCATGTGGCTGGGCGTCGTGTTCGCCTGCATCCTGATTCCGTGCAGCCTGGTACTGCGGAATCCGGACGAGGAGGTGGTTGTTCAAAAGCGGAAACCGCCCGAACCGGCCCTTCCCTACCTGACCACCGGCAACTTCGCGGTCCTCTGGATCGTGTTCTTCTTCAACATCGCGGCGGGAATCTCGGTCATCAGCTTTCAGAGCGAGCTGCTTCAGGAGGTCTGGGGTCTGGCCGACCCGTCGATCTCGCCGGCGATGCTGGCCGAATACGGGGCCACGCTGATCGCAGTCAGTTCGGTCTGCAACGGAGTGGGCCGCATCATCTGGGCCTGGCTGTCGGACCGCTTCGGCCGGGTCGCGGTCTTCCGCATTCTCCTCGGCAGCCAGATGATCGTCTTCGGCCTGCTCATGTCCGAGACCAACCCCTGGATCTTCTCGATTCTGGTCTGCTACGTGCTGCTCTGCTTCGGCGGCGGCTTCGCGACGATGCCTTCATTCATCCTGGACGTCTTCGGATCGCGCAACATGTCCAAGATCTACGGGACCATCCTCACCGCCTGGGCCGCCGCGGGGATCTGCGGCCCCCTCTTCGTGGGCTACCTGAAGGACGTCTACCCGGACCGCGCCGTCATGTACTGCTTCCTGATCGGGATCCTGATGCTCGGCGCGGGCTACGTCTTCTCGTTCCTGCTGGACAACGACCGCATGCGGCTGGGGCGGCCGACGCTGGCACAGACGCTGGAGCGGCACGGAATCGCTGCGCAGGAGGGGTAGCGGGGCACGATTTGAGGTTGTCGCGGACTGGACGCCCGCCAACCGTGTCGCTGGTCGTTGCCGTGACGGCCCCTGGCAGCCAGGCAGGTGCACAGGAGATCATCCAGCTGTCCGGCGAAGACCGCTTGCTGGATGCGGAATTCGAGGAGCTATACCGGATCGGCCGACCCACGGGCGAAGCATGGGAACAGTTCGGCTCGGTGCGGGAAGTGGCCTTTGACGCCATGGGCCGACTCTACGTGTTGGACAGCCAGATCGGCACTGTATTCGTGGTAGATGGCGAGGCGAACTTGATTCGGGAGTTCGGTCAGGAGGGCGATGGTCCGGGGGAGTTTCGCAGCGCAGCGGAGATGGTGGTCATGAAGGACGGACGCGTGGTCGTGCTGGACCTCGCACTCCGCGCCTATCATCTGTTTGATGGAGATGGGCGACCGGAACATACAATGCGTATGGGGGGGATCCGTCGTACACGATTGTCGGGAATCACATGGCCCAACACGGCCACGGCAGCTTGATCACGGCACCGGACGCGTTCGCAGTTATAGCCATTGCAGGGGAGCCGCAGCCGCGGCCCGATCCCATCTCGCGGCCTATCGAACGTATCAAGTTGGCTGGCGATAGTATTGTAAGGGACACTTGAGGCCACCCCTGATGAAGTTCTGCGGGGGCGAATGGACAGGAAGAGGGAGCGCGAACGAATCGAGGCCTTGGAGTTCTACCACGAGATCCCAATCGTTCAGGGCCTGTACACGAGTTGGAATGGAAAGATCTGGGTGCGGCGGCGTGGCGATCAGCCGATCGGTTCGGGCGACGTCGATGTGCTCGCCGTCGAGGGGCGGTACGTGGGCACGTTTCGCGGCGGCGAGATTGACATTCCTGACGCGTTTGGACCGGACGGCTTGGCAGCTTTCATCGAAACCGGTGCGCTGGGTGAATCGATAGTTGTTGTGAGGCGCCTGCCGCTTGCGGTAAACCGATGAAGATGACCGAAAACGGAGTGACGTGACGGGAGGTATCGTGACCCTGGACCGTGCCCGCGAGCAAGTCAGCCGGAGGGCGACCTGAGGTTCAAGGCGTCCACTTCTCCAGGAACCGGGACCGGTACAGACCTCACAGCACCTCCTCCACATGGTGCCCCAGTTCGCGGATCTTCTCCACGATCGCTGCCACGTTGTCGCGGCCCCGGCTCTCGATCTTCATCTCGATCCCGACCTTGCCGACCGCGATGTCGCCGAAAGCGCGGGTGTGCTCGATGTGCAGCACGTTGGCGCCCTCGATCGCGACGACGGCGGTCACCTCGTTGAGGTAGCCGGGGCGGTCGCGCACGACCACCGACAGGCTGGCCAGGCGGCCGTCTTCCCAGAGGCCCCGGTCGATGATGCGCGACACCATGTTCATGTCGATGTTGCCGCCCGAGAGGATGCACACGACGGTGTCGGCGGTACTCAGGGCCACCTTGCCTTCGAGGATCGCGGCCACGCCCACCGCCCCCGCGCCCTCCACCACGAGCTTCTCGCGCTCCAGCAGGAAGAAGATCGCGCGGATGATCTCCTCCTCGCTCACCGTCACCACATCGTCGGCGAGGGCCTGCAGGTGCGGGAAGGTGAGGTCGCCGATCTGCTTGACGGCAATTCCGTCGGCGAGGGTGTCGGACATCTCGACATGGGTGGGCGCGCCGGATTCCAGCGACCGCACCGCCCCCGGTGAGGCCTCCGCCTCGACGCCGATGACCCGCACGGCGGGCCGCTCGGCCTTCACCGCGGTCGCGACCCCCGAAATCATTCCGCCGCCGCCGACCGGCACCACGATCGTCGTCACGTCGGGAACCTGTTCGACGATTTCAAGGCCCATCGTCCCCTGGCCGGCCATTACCGCCAGGTCGTCGAAGGGGTGGACCAGGGTGAGGCCTTCCTCGGCGATGAGACGCTGGACCAGCGCCATCCCATCGGACAGCGTTTCGCCGGTCTGGATGACGCGAGCCCCGGTCGCCTGCGTGTTCGTGACCTTGATGAGCGGCGCCGTATCGGGCATGACGATCGTGCAGGGGATGCCGGTCCGCGCGGCGTGGCGGGCGAGCGCCTGGGCGTGATTCCCGGCGCTGGCCGCGATCACCCCGGCTTCCCGCTGCTCACGCGACAGGAGGAGCAGCCGGTTGAGCGAACCCCGGTCCTTGAACGACCCCGTGCGCTGCCTCAGCTCGGCCTTGAGGCGCACGTGACATCCTGCTGCGGCCCCCAGTGGAAACGACTCGGGACACCCGGTGCGAACGACCTCTGCAGCGATGCGATCCTGCGCTGCTCGGACATCGGCCGCGGTGAGCATCCGGCTGTGGTCGCGTCGCACGCCGGCCTCACCGCCCTCGGTGCCACGCGGGGATTGGCCGCGGACGGCCGATCACCCCAGGGCCTTGCCGACGATGTCGCGCTGGGTCACCGCGTGGTTGCGCGGATTTCCCTCCGCCGGGCTCGCGCGCTCCGGCCGGGAGACGTGCCGCAGACGCACCCCGTCGGGCAGCACCTCCCGCAGGCGCGGGAGCATGTAGGTCAGCGCGCCCATGTTCATCGGTTCCTCCTGCGTCCAGATCGCCGTCTCCACATTCGGGTAGCGGTCCTCCAGGGCGCCGATTCCCTCTGCCGGGAAGGGATACAGCGTCTCGACGCGCACGATCGCGGTGTCCGTCGCCGCGGCGCGTTCCTCGGCACCCGCGAGGTCGTAGTAGACCTTGCCCGAGCACAGAACCAGCCGCCGCACCCCCGCCGCATCCTCTGCGCCCCCGATCGCGGGGTCGTCGATCACCTTCCGGAAGCCGCCCTCGACCAGGTCGCGCACCGGCGAAGTCGCCTTGGGGTGCCGCAGCAGACTCTTGGGCGACATGACGATCAGCGGCCGCTCCGGCTCGCTGAAGGCCTGCAGGCGCAGGAGGTGGAAGTACTGCGCCGGGGTGGTGGGGTAGACGACCCGCATGTTGTCCTCGGCGCAGAGCTGGAGAAAGCGTTCCAGGCGGGCGCTGGAGTGCTCCGGCCCCTGGCCCTCGTACCCGTGCGGGAGCAGCAGCGTGAGGCGGGAACGCTGTCCCCACTTCGACCAGCCCGCCGAGAGGAACTGGTCGATCATCACCTGCGCGACGTTCACGAAGTCGCCGAACTGGGCCTCCCAGAGGACGAGATCGCGGTCGGCCGCGACGGTCACCCCGTATTCGAAGCCGATCGTGGCCGCCTCGGTGAGCGGCGAATTGTAGATCTCGAAGCGGGTGTCGGAGATGTGGGCAAGGGGAGAGTGGCGGTCACCGGTCCTGGCGTCATTGAGGACGAGATGGCGCTGGCTGAAGGTGCCCCGTTCCGAATCCTGGCCAGTAAGCCGCACCGGGACTCCTTCCTCGAGAAGCGACCCGATGCCAAGTGCCTCGGCGTGCCCCCACGCCAATCGGAAATCGGCTCCGAAGTCCTTGTCGCGGCGTGCGAGCTGCCTGGTGAGCTTCGGGTGCAGGGTGAACCCGTCCGGAACCGACAACAGCGTCCGGTTGATTCCCTCCAAACGCTCGAGCGGAACGCCGGTGTCCATCTCGAAGTCCTGGCCGACCGCGCTATAGCTGGGCACCGTCCAGGGCGGGGGGGACTTGCTTTCCTCCTGCGCCCGGCCGTCCTTCACCGCCCGAAGTTCGTTGGACAGCGCGCTCACCCTCTCGTCGACGTCCGCCCGGGTGACCAGACCGCGTCCCACCAACTCCGCCGCCCACTGCATCCGCGCAGTGGGATGCGTGGTGATCCACTTGTAGAGGACGGGCTGCGTGTAGCCGGGCTCGTCGGCTTCGTTGTGGCCGTGGCGCCGGTACCCCATCAGGTCGATGACAGCGTCGGCGTGGAAGCGGGCCCGGTAGGCCATCGCGAGCCGCACCGCTGCGAGACACTCCTCGGGGGCGTCGGCGTTGGCGTGGATGACCGGGATGTCGTACCCCTTGGCGAGGTCGCTGGCGTAGCGCGTGGAGCGGCCGTCGCCCGGGTTGGTCGTGAAGCCCACCTGGTTGTTGCCGATGATGTGGATGGTGCCGCCCACCTCGTAGCCCAGCAGCCGGGCCAGATTGAGGGTCTCGGCGACGACGCCCTCGGCCGCGAACGCGGCGTCCCCGTGGATGAGGATCGGCACGACGAGGGCGGGGTCGCGCTTGGTGCTGGCGCCGTTCGGGATCCCACCCCCTGGCCCGTTGTCGCCGTCCCGTTCGGTTCCCCCGCCAACTTCCCCGTACTGCTGCGTGCGCGCCATCCCGAGAATCACCGGATTCACGAACTCCAGGTGGCTGGGATTGGGGGCGAGCGTCACCCGGACGGTCTTCCCCGATCGGAGCGGGTAGTCCCCCGCGGCGCCGTGATGGTACTTCACGTCCCCGGTGCCGGGGTCGGGCACCCAGAGCGCGCTGCCCGGTGCCGCCCCCCCCTCGAACTCGGCCAGGATCTCGGCGTAGGTGACGCCCATGATGTGCGTCAGCACGTTGAGCCGGCCCCGGTGCGCCATCCCGATGGCGATTTCGGCCGCGCCGCCCGCCGCCGCAAGCTCGATGGCCTCGTCGAGCATGGGTACCATCATGTCGATCCCCTCGATCGAGAAGCGCTTCTGCCCCAGGTAGGCCCGGTGCAGGAACTGCTCGAGCCCTTCCACCTGCGTGAGCCGGTCGAGCGTCCGCACGCGGTCTTCGTCGGTGTACCCCGCGAAGTGGGCGCCGCGCTCCACCTGGCCCCACAGCCACGCGACCTTTTCCGGGTCTTCGAGGTGTTCGAACTCGTAGCCCAGGTCGCCGCTGTAGGTGGCCTTGAGGCGGTCGAGGGTGTAGGCGAAGGGCTGGTCGCCGCCCTCGGGGAAGATGACGGAGGTGGGGATCTCCTCCAGCTCCTCCATGGTGGTGCCGAAGTACGCGGGGTCGAGCTGTGGGTGGCCGGGGGGCTCGCTCCCGAGCGGATCGATGCGGGCCGCCTGGTGGCCGTGCTCGCGGAACGCCTGGAGAAGGCGGGCGGCGCGGGCGACGAGGTCGAGGAGGCGGCGGGATTCCTCGGGGGTCGGGGTGGGAGCGGTGGGCGCGGGGGTCGGGGCCGGGATCGCGCCTCGCGCGGCCGGGGCGGATTCCGGGGCCGGGACAGCTGGTGCCGGGCCGGGGGACGCCGGGGCTGCGGGCTCGCCGCCGGCCGGCGCACCGGCTTCGCCAGACCTCGCCGCGCGCTCCCCGTCGGGGACGATCAGGCCCGCGTCAAGCAACAGGTGCGCGTCGTTCTGGAAGAACTCCCGCCAGGGGCGCGGAACGGCTTCCGGGTTCCGCGTGAAGTCCTCGTAGAGGGCCTGGACGTAGGCGGCGTTCTGGCTGTCGAAATAGGTGCTGCTCATGGTGGACAGAAAGCTAGTAGTTTTTTCCGGCGGGGTAAGGTGTCCCCGGGGGCGAATCTTCCAGGAGGAGTGCAGGCGGTCTGCTCGCGATCATGAGCCGGGAATCGACCACGACCACAAGCGTGCCTGGATGGGACGCGCTCCTGCCCTGGCTTCGCGCTGGGACGACGCGCAGAGGACGCGAGGCGTCCCGGCTGGGCAAAACGCGCGGACCGCGGGAGGCTCTTGATCCGCAGGCTACGGGCTGGGCCGACCATGGCGATCGCAGGCCTCTCGGCGATGGCTGGCGCTCGGTGGTGCGGAGCCGGCAGGTGCATGGTGCGGTGACGAGGGTGCACACGGAGGTTCCGGCGGGCGAGGCGGTGGTGGGGGAGGGCGACGGGCACATCACGAGGCGGCCGGGGCTGGTCCTCACGGTGACGCTGGCCGACTGCGTCCCGGTCTTCATGGCGGATCCGGTGCAGCGCACGGTCGCGCTCCTGCACGCGGGTTGGCGGGGGACTGCGGCCGGGGTCCTGGAGCACGGGCTCGCCGCGATGGGCCGCGCCTTCGGAAGTGTGCCGGGTGACCTGTTCGTCCACCTCGGCCCCGCGATCTGCGGACAATGCTACGAGGTCGGCCCGGAGGTTTTCGAGGCGCTGGGCGAGGCGACTCCCCCGGGGCCGGCCCCGATCGACCTTCGCGGCGTCATCCGGCAGCGGGCGCTCGGGGCGGGAATCGATGCCGGCCGCCTTACCGTCAACACCGAATGCACCCTCTGCGGCGACGGGCGCTACTACTCGCACCGGCGCGGAGACACGGGACGGCACCTCGGCTTCATCGGGATCCTTCCCGAGTCGGGGCGCCCGGGACGGAGTGTGGCGACGTCATGAGTGCGCGCAGGAACTGGCGCCGGATGGCCCGCGGCAGCCGCGGATGCCCAGGGGCCCGCGCGTGACCGTGCCCAGCGACTGGAATCCCGCTATCGCGAACGGCCGCGGATACCGGGAGGTTCGCCGGTGACCGAGATGCTCAGCATCACCACGGTGTCACTGTACGCGATTGTGCTCGCGTTGCTGATGCCCTTCGCGGGGCATCGGCTGACGCTCTTGTGGCTGGCGCGGCGGGGGGGTGGCGGGTCGGTCGGCCCGCCTCCCGGCGACACGCCCCCCCACCCTTCCGCCCCCCCCCGCGTCACCGTGCAGCTCCCCATCTACAACGAGAAGCACGTCGTCGAGCGCCTTATCGACGCGGCCTGCCGGCTCTCCCACCCGCCCACCCACCTCCAGATCCAGGTCCTGGACGACTCCACCGACGAGACGACCCTCCGCGCGCGCCGGCGAGCCCGGACCTGGCGCCGCAGAGGCGTCGACATCACCGTCCACCACCGCACGCGCCGCACCGGCTACAAGGCGGGCGCCCTTGCCGCGGGCCTCGAATCGGCGACCGGCGAGTACATCCTGATCCTCGACGCCGACTTCGTGCCCCGCCCCGACCTGCTTGAGGCCCTGCTGCCCTCCATGGCCGACCCGCGCGCCGGCATGGTGCAGGCCCGCTGGGACCACCTCAACGAGCACGACTCCTGGCTGACCCGCGCCCAGGCGCTCCTCCTCGACGGCCACTTCTTCCTGGAGCAGCGCGGGCGGTACCTGGGCCGCCGCTTCTTCAACTTCAACGGGACCGCGGGGCTCTGGCGCCGCCGGGCCCTGGCCGACGCCGGGGGATGGCAGTCGGACACCCTCACCGAAGACCTCGACATCAGCTACCGCGCCCAGATGGCGGGCTGGCGCTTCGTGCTGCGGGACGATGTCGGCGTGCCGGCGGAGCTGCCCTCCACACCGGCCTCGCTCCTGGTCCAGCAGCGGCGCTGGGCGCAGGGCGGCGTACAGACCGCGCGCAAGCTGCTGGGGCGGGTCCTTCGCGGCCCCTGGCGGCCGGCCGTCAAATTCGAGTCCTTCATCCACCTGTGCGGCCACCTCGCCCACCCGCTCACCTTCGCTCTCGCGCTGCTGGTGGTGCCCGCGGCCCTGGCCCGGCGCACACTCGGGATCGACCGACTGTGGTGGCTGGACCTGGCCCTCTTCCTGGCGGCGACCGCGCCCTTCATCGTCTTCTACTGGACCGCGGCGCGCAGACGCGGGCGTACACGGGGCGCGGCAATGCGGGGTGTGGGAGGTGCGCTCGCGCTGGCGGCCGGATTGTCGGTGCTGCTCAGCGGGGCGGTGCTGCGGGGACTGGGACGGGCGCGGGATCCGTTCCACCGGACGCCGAAGGCGGGCAGTGCGGCGAAGTCGAGCTACGAAGCGCGCGGAGGGGACTTCCGGGGGCGGCGCCTGGTGGTGGGCACGGGCGCGTTGATGGTTGCGGCGGGCGCGGTTGCCATCGCCGCGGGACACTGGGGGTCACTGCCCTTCGTCGGGCTCTTCGCCGCTGGGTACCTGGCGGTCGGGTTGGGAGCGGGCGTTCGCCGGGCGCCGGGGCTGGGGATCCCCGCCGGTGCCCGGCCGGGGCAGTCGGCGCAAGCACCCCCACAGGAGCGTCAGCCACACGGGCACCCAGATCGCGGCGCGGTTCCAGAGCGGCTGCGGCCAGACTCCGGTGGCCTCGTAGGAAGCGAGACCCCAGTAGCCGAGGAAGGCGAGGCCGCCTAGCAGCAGGAAGGGGCGGCTGCCGCGGAGCGCCGCCATCGGAAGGATCCAGAGGACGTACCACGGATGGACCGTGGGTGACAGGAGCAACCCGGCCCCGAGGACCCACAGCAGCGCCCGTTCGACGCAGTAGCGACGCCAGGTCACCCACGCGATGACCGCGAGCACGAGGGCGGTGGCGGCGATGCGGGCCTGGACGGGGTCTCGCACGACCGCGGCAATCACCGCGAAGGCGCCTTCGTTGGCCGACCAGTGGCGGGCGTAGGCGCGCAGGCCTTCGGTGAGCGTGGCGAGGCCGACGGGTTCGAGGGGACCGACTCCGCCGAAGGCGCCGATGGCCGCGAAGGGGAGGTAGAGGGCGGCGCAGACGGCGGCGAATGCGACGAGGGTGGCCGGGCCGTGGCGGCGGACGAGGGCGGGCAGCGCCGCCGCCGGGGCGAACTTGACCAGGGTGGCGGCGGCGAGGAGGGTGCCGGAGAAGAGGGCGCCGGAGAAGGGAGTGCCGGAGAAGAGAGTCCGGGTGAGTGGGGCCCCGGCTGGTGGAGCGCCGCCCCGTTCGCGGCTAGTCGTCACGAGAATCAGCGCCGCAAGAAGGAAGAGGCCGACCGAGTCGAAGTGGGCGCTCCACGCCGTCTCGACGATCAGGAGGGGCGACCAGAGATACCAGACGAGCACGGGGGCGGGGTTGCGGCCCGTGCGGCGGGCGATCCGGTGCAGGAGGAGGCCGCAGCCGAGATCGAAGCAGAGCCAGAGGAGCTTGGCGGCGATGATGGGGCCGCTGGCGAGGGCGACTTTGCCGCCGGTCGGGCCGAATGTGCCGCCGGCCAGGGCGCCCGCTCCAACGCTCCCTGTCGCCGTTCCGCCCAGCAGCGCCACCGCACCGAACAGCAGCTGGCTGAGCGGCGGGTAGATGGTCGGGACCTCGGGGTGGTTGATCTCCCCGTGCCAGGGGGTGCGCAGGGCTGCGAGGGCATCGTCGCCGGGTGGATGGGCGTAGGGATTGACACCCTGCGTCAGGAGGTGGCCGTCCCAGAGGTAGCGGTAGATGTCGTCGGAGAGCTCGGGCGCAAGCGGGAGGAGTGCGAGCCGGGCGAGGATGGCGACGGCCCAGATGAGGGCGATGGGGGTGGCGGGGCGGGTGGGGCGGTCAAGGATGGGTGCGCTCGCCGGGTGGCCGGGCGTGTTCGCGTGTCGGCGATCCGCCGGGGGCGCGGTCCCGCCGGCTGGCCGACCGCCTGCCGCGCGCGCGGCGGTGAGGCCCGCGGCCCCGTAGGCGAGGAATGCCGCCGCCGGGAGGAGGAGGCGGGGAAGGGGGAGGGGGATGCCGTCCAGCCAGCCGAAGGCCGCGAGGGCCGCGATGAGGAGGAGGCCGAGAAGGAGGATGAGCCCCGCTGACGAGTGTGCCGGTGGACCGCTCATGCTATATATGTTACTATATATTCATTACATGAAAATATACTATTCGATAAATTGACCTTCAGAAAATATCTCATTCCATATCGTTTTTCAGGCGAATCGCTGTTGGCTGGTCCTCAGTATAGGCCGACGTCACGGGCGGGCCAATCGGTCGGAACACGAACGGCTTACCTTGGAGCATGAATCGACAAACCGCGGAGCGGACCACGACCGTGGAGCGGCTGCTTCGCAGGACCGCCGTCCTGATCCCAGCGCTCAACGAGGAGGAAGCGCTGCCCGCCGTCCTCGCGGAGCTCCCCATCGACCGTCTTCAGACCGTCGTGGTGGCGGACAACGGTTCCACCGACCACACGGCTTCCATTGCGCGCGCGGCCGGTGCGACCGTCGTGCGGGAACCCCGGCGCGGCTACGGCGCCGCCTGCCTGGCCGGGATCGCGCATCTGGCCGCCCTCCCCACCCCGCCCCGCGCGGTCGCGTTCCTGGACGCCGACCACCCCGAGGACGCGGCCTCGCTGCCCCTCCTGCTCGACCCCCTCGCCCGGGGCGCCGACCTCGCCCTCGGGGTGCGCACCCACCCGGACGGCTCGCACGGCAACCTCCGCACGCACGCGCGGTGGGGAAACCGGGTCGTGCTCACCGCCACCCGGCTGCTCTTCGGCCACCGCTTCCAGGACCTGCCACCCTTCCGCGCGATCCGCTTCCCCGCCCTGCGACGCCTCGCAATGGACGACCGCGACTGGGGCTGGACGCTCCAGATGCAGCTGCGCGCGGTGCGCCACGGCCTCGATATCGTCGAGATCCACGCCCCTCACGAGCCGCGCTCCCGGGGCCGGTCCAAGATCTCGGGCCGCCTGGGCATGTCGATCCGCGTCGGCGCGAAGATGTTCTACACGCTGGCGCGGGAGCGGGGGCGGGCAATGCCGACCGGACGCGGACCCTGATCCAGCCCGTGGATAGTGCCCCCGCGGCATGCGAGCGGCGATGCATCCGGGCTGATTCAACCCGGCGCCTCGCCCTGTCGGCTCGCGGGGCTTTATCCACGGATTGCCATAGATTCCATCCAGTCGGCCCGTTCAGCGAAACACCGCACGCACAACATCGTCATGGACACCCCGGACACGAACCGGCAGCAGCCCGTCTTCCTGACCGCCTGGTGGAGAAACCTCGTCATGCTCAACTACGAGGTCGATCCGGACATCGTGGCGCCCCTGGTCCCGCGGGGGATCGAACTCGACGAGTGGCAGGGCAGCACGCTCGTCAGCATCGTCGCCTTCGAATTCGCCGATGTGCGGATTCTGAACATGCCCGTTCCCTTCCACCGGCACTTCGAGGAAATCAACCTGCGCTTCTACGTCCGCCGACGGACCGCCGGTGGCTCACGCAGAGGCGTCGTCTTCATCAGGGAGCTGGTGCGTCTGCCGATCGTCTCCTTCCTGGCTCGGCGCTTCTACGGAGAACCCTACAGGACCGTGCCCATGGCGCGGCATTTCCGGCGCCATACCGTCACGCCCGTACCTCCGGGGGGAACACCACCGGCGCGCGCGACCACCGTTCGCTATTCCTGGCGGCAAGACGGGAGGCGGCACCACGTCGAAGCGACTGCCGACACCGTGCGGGATCCCCGCCAGCCGGAACCGGGGAGCGAAGAAGAGTTCATCACCGACCACACCTACGGATACGGAACGCACCGCGGCCGGACCATCGAATACGTCGTCGAACACCCGCGCTGGCGCTACAGGAACCCGGCGAAGGCAGATCTCTACTGCACCGCCTCCACCCTGCGGAGCCTCTACGGAGAAGCCTTCGTTCCGTTCCTGCGGGAGCCCCGCTCTGCTCTTCTCGTCGAAGGTTCCCCTGTCACCGTACGGCGCCCGAGAGTGATCCGGGCCTGAGCCGGCTTCCTCTACTCCACCGCCAGCGGAATGATCCGCGCCCCGCGGTCCTCCATCTCGGCCGCCATCGCCGGGTGGCAGGTGAAGATGAAGACCTGCCGCTCCTCGGCCACCCGCTCCAGGATCCCGAAGGCGCGGTCGCGGCGCCAGGCGTCCCAGTTCACCAGCGTCTCGTCCATGAAGAGGGGGAGGCGTTCGCGGTCGGCGTCGAGGTGGCTGATGATCGCGAGGCGCAGCGCCAGGTAGACCTGCTCCTTCGTGCCCTGCGAGAGCGCTTCGCCGACCTTGCGGGTCGCTGAGCCGCCGGGCTCCCGCAGGTAGAAGGACTCGTCGCCGGGGTCGCCGAGTTCGATCCGGTCGTAGCGGCCGCGGGTGACTTCGCCGAGGTAGCGGCCGGCGCGCTTGAGCAGTTCGGGCTGGTTCTCCTCGCGGAAACGCCGGTCGGCCTCGTGGACCAGACGGGCCAGGAGGAAGGCACGGTCCCGGCCCTCCTTCGCTTCTCGCACCTGCTCCTTGAGGACCTCGATGCGGCCCTCGATGGTGTCGGCTGTCTCGCCGTCCTCGAGGTGCTCGATCTCGGTCCCCAGACGGGCGATCGTTCCCTGCAGCTCCTCGGCCCGGCGCGTCCGGTGCTCGCGGAGGGCCTGCAGTTCGTCCAGCGCTTCGCGCAATGTGTCCCAGCCCTCGCCATCCGCTTCGGCCGCGGCGATCTCGTCGGTAAGCCCGTCGAGCCCCGGATACGTCCGCTCCAGCTCCCGGCGCAGCTCCCCGGCGCTGCGCCAGCTCTCCAGCCGCTGGGCCGCAACCTCGGCGCCCCGGTCCGGATCGCCGTCTCCGAGCGCCGCAAGCCGCGCCTCGAGGTCGTGAAGCTCCTGCGCGGCTGCCGTCCCCGCAGCCCCGGCGTCCGCCCGCTCGGCTTCGATTCGCTCGAGCTGCCGCTCGGAGACCCGCGCTGCCTCCCGCGCCTTGAGCGCCGCGTCCAGGAGCGAACCCAGTACTCGCGCGGCTACCGGAGTCTCGCCGCCGGAGTGGTACGACAGCGCCTCACGCACCCGCGCGATCTCCCCGCCTGCGCGCTCCATCCTCTCGCGGCGGAACTCCGCCTCAAGCTTGCGCTCCCGCAGGCGCTCCGCGAGTTCGGCCATCTTCTCGATCCCGGCGGACAGGTCCGGCCCGGGAGCCTCCAGCAGCGGCTCCCGGATGGGGAGCCCGGCTACCATCGTCCGCACGGTCTCCTTCGCGTCCCCCTCCTTGCCCTTCAGCGCCTCGACCCTTTCGGACCGGCGTTTCTCGGCTTCCTCCACCGCGAGCCTGTACTGCCGGTAGCGAATGCTCCGGGCGACCCGCCCGGCCAGCGTGATCAGACCGCCGCCGCCGAAGAAGACAGCGGCGCTGGCCGCAAACGCCGCGGTGATGCGGGTTCCCCCGATTGTCTCGAACACGAAATCGGGGTAGAGGAACCCCCACGCCGCCAGCGCCAGTCCCCCGGCGAGCAGCACCACTCCGGCGGCGAGCGACGGCCAGCCGGGCTTCGTCAGCGGCGACGGCCGGATGGCCCCGTTCTCCTTGCCGGCCCGATGCGCCAACAGACTCTCCCGCGACTTGTGAGCGATCGCCACCTGTTCGCGAAGCTCCCCGGAGTCGACGCGGGCGCAGTCTTCTCGCGGAACCTCGTCCCAGGGCTCCGTGAAGAGCACCGCTCCCAGCTCCGCGCAACGCGCCTCCAGCGCGCGGACCTCGGCTTCCGACTCCTCCGCTTCCCGCTTCATCTCCGCCATCGCGGTCATATGGGCCACGGCTCGGCGAACATCCTCCTCGATCGCTGCCACCTTCTCGTAGCGGGCCTGGTAGTCCCGCACGCCTTCCGCACAAAGCGCCGCCTCGCGATCAAGCTGTTCGATCCTCGCTCCGGCCTCGGCGCGACGGGCGCGCAGCGCCTCGAGGCCGCCCGCAGGGTCCGCCGGAAGCCCCCCGGGCAAACCGCCATCCTCCGCTCCCGCGCCGTCGGCGGCCCGCCGGAGCTCCTCGATCCGTGCCAGCGCCCGCCGCACCGGGAGCAGACGGTTCAGGCGGTGTTCGAGGCGCTCGCGGCGTTCCTGTTCGCGCTCCTCCTCAGCGCGCAGCGCCTCCAGGGCCCCCTCGGCCTCCGCCCGCTCGGCCGCCTTGCCGCGCAGCATGCGGTCCAGTTCCAGCGCGTGACGCCGCCGATCGTTCAGGTCCGCGATTTCGCTGCGCAGCGCCCGCACGCGGGGGCGGCCGCGATTGTCGGGACGCCAGAGCTGGTTGGCCTCGGCCCCGAACTCGCCCGCGACCGTTCTGGCGGGCCGCACGTCCTTCACGCCCATCGCGCCGACCAGCCGGTCCTGTACCAGCGCCCAGCTCTCACCCTCGATCCGGGCCAGTTCGGCCAGCGTCAGCGCGTAGACCTGCCGGAAGACTCCCCGCGTCACGTGCTCCACCGCGGGCAGCCTCCGGTTGGCGAGGTTCAGGGCTCCATCGTCCGTCGCCATCTGCCCCGAGGGGGCCGACGTGAGCCGGCGGCGCACCTCCTGCTCGCCCCCGCCGTCCAGCCGGATGCGGCCGCGCCCCTCCGGGGAGCCGCCGGACCACGGCGTGTAGGGATGGCCCGCGCGGTTGGCCGGGTGAAAGCCGAAGAGCAAGGTCGTCAGGAAGGAGAAGAAGGTGGACTTGCCGCTCTCGTTGGGGCCGAGGACGACGACGATCGAGGGCAGCGCCTCCTCTCCGGTCGAGAGGTCCGCCAGGCACCCGTAGCGATCGATGCGGACGGACTCGAACCTCATTCCCGGCCCCCCGCGGTCTCCAGCATGCGCTCCAGTATCTCCGCCTCACTGCCCGCGAGGAGGCGGCGCACGTAGTCGCCCACCGTGGCGTCGCGCTCGGGGTCGAAGCCGGCGAGATCGGTCTCGGCGACCTCGAAGTCCTCGCCTCCGCCCGCGACCTCCCGGCAGAGGCGCAGCGTTGCGCCCAGCACGTCCCGGCGGTCCACGTGCTCTTCGGGCCGCACCCTGGGATGAACCCGCGCGCGCACCTCGGCGCCGACGGCGCCCAGCCTCGCCGCGACCTCGTCCTCGATCGTCTCCAGCTCCTGGGGCTCCCGCAGCTGGCGCCAGATCGGCGACGGCCCGGTGAGCTCCACCGCCACCATCCACTCGGCGCCCTCGCTGGGCGCGTCGGCGGCCCGGGCTTCATCCCACGCGCGCACCACCTCCCCGGCGACCTCGTCGAGCGTGGTCGCGTCGGCCAGGGTGGACACGGCCAGCTTCTCCCACCGCACCGGCGCGAACTCCCGGAACTCCACGGCCGGGCGCGCAGGGTCGCCGAGGTCGACGAGGAGGCCGCCCTTCGGCCCCGTCTCGCGGGGGCTCCGACCCTGCAGGTTGCCGCAGTAGTGGACGGGGGGGTCGCCGGAGAGCTCCTGGCGGAGGTGGACGTGGCCGAGCGCCCAGTAGTGGAAGCCGGCGGTCCGGAGATGTTCCAGGGCGGAGGGGGCATAGGCGCGGTGCGCCTGCCGGGCGGTGGCGGTGGCGACCTGGGTGTGCAGGAGGGCCACCTGGGGAACGCGCGTGTCCGGGGCCGGCGCGAGGCGGCGGGACAGGTCGCCGGTTTCGTGGGCGGTGGCGTGTCCCGCGCCGGTGACGTGGCCCGCCAACTCGCCCGTGCGGCCGTGGACGGGGACCGTGACGGGATCTCCCCGGGCGATGACGGTGACGCCGCCGGGCCAGTCGAGGCCGGTTGCGCGGTGGCCGGTGCCGGGGTCGTGATTGCCGGTGGCGTAGACGACCTGGATGCCCGCGTCCGCCAGGCGGCCAAGATGTTGCAGCAGGAACCGCTCGGTCTCGAAGGACAGATGGGGGCCGTCGAAGAGATCCCCGGCGATCAGCAGCGCGTCCACCTCTTCGGCAAGGGCGGTGCTGACGCAGCGCTCGAGCGCCTCGAGGGAAGCGTGCCGCAGGCGGCTGCGCAGGGCGTCGGGGCGGCCCGCGAACGCCGTGTCGAGGTGTACATCCGAGATGTGGATGAAGCGCAAGGGCGGCTCCGGCGTTGGACGACGTTCGACCGCACGGCTGGACCACGGTGCGGCCCCGGCCGGCGGTTCCGGCGTCGGGTGCGATCTGCCCCCGAAAGGTAACGTCTGGCGGTGCGCGGGGTGGTTGGGTAATCTTCTGTCATGACCCCCTCGCTGATCCGATCCACACGGTGCCCGGCGCCGTCGGCAGCGCCCGCCTCCACCGCCTGAGGCGTGGACTCCAACCCCGTGAGGCGATGACTCCAGCGGAAGGCGTGGAACAGTCGGCTGGCCGGGCATCCGGAGCCCCCGCGGCCCCAGGGGTAGACACCCCCGAGAAGTCGCAGGTGATTGAAGCCGTGCTGGCCATCCTCCGCGAGGAGGTGGACGACGACCGCTACCGGTTGCTGGCAAAGTTCGTCCCGTTCTTTCTCGGCAAGGCCCCGGCCGACCTGCTGGAGGAGCGGAGCACCGGGCACCTGGCCAAGATGTGTCACAATTCCTTCCGCTTCCTCGATCGGAGCCGGCCGGACCGTGTGGATGTCGAGGTGCTGAATCCGAAGGAATCGGCGACGGGCTGGTATGCTCCGGTCACCATCGTCCGCACCAACATCTCCGAGCGTCCCTTCATCGTTGATTCGATCCGCGAATTCCTCCATTCGCAGGAGCGGCGGATCGCGCACCTGGTCTATCCGCTGATGACCGTGAAGCGGGACGCGGACGGTTGGATCACCGATCTGCTGCCCCCTGGCGAGCGCACCCGCACCGAGTCGATGGTCTACGCCGAGGTCACGCGCGTCGAAGACCCGGAGATGCTCGAGTCGCTGCGCGAGGAGACGGCCCGCCGGCTCGAGGACGTGGTCAAGGCGACCGACGACTTCGGCCTCATGGTGGACAAGATCGGCGATGTGGTCTCCGAGCTGAGTTTCCGCATGCGCGACCTGCGCGAACAACGTGAAGAGTTCCGCGAAATCCAGGCGTTCCTGCGCTGGCTCAGGGACGGCGGCTTCGTCTTTCTCGGTTATCGGTCCTATGCCTTCGCTCCAGAGGAACCGGGCGGGGAATTGTCGGTGATGATCGAACACGGATCGGGTCTCGGCATCCTGCAGGACGACGAGGATTCGGCCTATGCGCGCCCGGTGCCGATGAGCGAACTCCCGCCGGAGATGCAGGAACGCGCGCTGTCGGGCCCGCTCCTGATCATCAGCAAGACCAATGCCGAATCCACCGTTCACCGCCGCGCGCGGATGGACTACATCGGCATCAAGAAGCTGCGCTCCGACGGTTCGGTTGCGGGTGAGCACAGGTTCCTGGGGCTCTTCACCTCCGCCGCCTACGCCGAGCCCGCGCAGGACATACCGATCCTCCGACAGAAGCTGACCGCCGTCCTCGCAGCCTCGGGGCTCGCGGAGGGATCGCACGACTACAAGGAGGTCATCACGATCTTCGGCTCGCTCCCGAAGGAGGAACTCTTCCTCGCCTCGGCGGACGAGATCCTGGATGAAATCCGCACGATCCTGATCCGCTACAACACGGCCGAAGTCTTCGTGTCGGTCCGGCGCGACGCACTGGGGCGGGGCGTCTCGATCATGGTTGTGCTCCCGCGCAACCGATTCTCCGGCAGCTTCCGCCGGGAATTCGAGAGCTGGCTGGTAACCCGCTACTCCGCGGAGATCCTGAACTATCACCTGGCGATGAGCGCCGGCGACCAGGCCCGCCTGCACTTCTACCTCGGCGGCCCTCCCGAACGGCTCGCCGAGGCGGACGGCGAGGAGCTTACCGCGACGGTTGCCGACCTGACCCGCTCCTGGCTCGACGAGGTGCGCGATCTGCTGGCCGGGATCCGTCCCCCCGACGAGGCCCGCCAGCTCGCCAGGTACTACGAGCGTGCCTTCGCACCCGAATACAAGGCCGCGAACGATCCTCGGGTGGCGGTGCGGGACATCGAGGAACTCGAGGCGATGCGACTGGACGGCCGCACGGAGTCGGTGCGCTTCTTCGAAGATCATTCCGACGGCGGCAAATGCGAGCTGAAGGTCTACATCAAGCACCACCAGATCATCCTGTCGGACTTCATGCCGGTGTTGGAAAACTGCGGACTCCGGGTTATCGCGGTCGCACCGTTCGAACTGCGTGAGGAGGGCAAGGAGGACTCGGTCATCTACAGCTTCGATGTCCAGAACTCGGAGGGAGAACACCTGGACGTTGAGGGCCGGGCGGATGTGCTGTCGGAGACGATCCTGGCAGTGCGGGCCGGCGACGCCAGCAACGACGGATTCAACCGGCTGGTGCAGCGCACGGGGATGGCCTGGCGGGAGGTCGACGTGCTGCGCGCCTACGCCAGCTACGCCTTCCAGGTCGGCGCGGTCCCCAGCCGGCAGGTGCTCCCGACGGCGCTGGACAGCTATCCCGCCATCGGGGAACTCCTCTTCCGGCTGTTTGAGGTCCGCTTCGATCCCGACAGGCCGGACCGGATCGAGGACCGGGAAAAGAAGGTCGCGGAGCTCAAGAGTCTCCTCACCCAGGAGCTGGTCGCGGTGAGTTCGCTCGCTCACGACCGCGCGTTGCGCGCGTACCAGACCGTGATCCTGGCGACGATCCGCACCAACTACTACCGGAACGGGGCGCGCGCGCCCACCCGCCGTTCGGGGGGCGTGCCGTACGTCTCCTTCAAGTTCGACAGCGAGCAGTTGCAGGCGGTTTCGAAGAGCCGCCTGAAGTACGAAGTGTGGGTGCGCTCGTCGCGCATGGAGGGGATCCACCTGCGTGGTGCCGCCGTGGCGCGCGGGGGGATTCGCCACTCCGACCGTCCGGACGACTTCCGCACCGAGGTCATGGGCCTCGTCAACACGCAGGTGGTCAAGAACGCGCTGATCGTGCCGAGCGGCTCCAAGGGCGGGTTTGTCTGCCTGCACTCGCTGCCGACACGGGACGAGATGGCGCACGAGGCGAAGGAGCAATACCGCACGCTGATGCGGGGGCTGCTCGACATCACCGACGACCTGAAGGGTGCCGCCGCGCCCCCGGAGGGCGTCATCCGCTACGACGGATTCGACCCCTACCTGGTCGTGGCCGCCGACAAGGGGACGGCCCCCTTCTCGGACACCGCCAACGCGATCGCCGCCGAGTACGGCTTCTGGCTGGACGATGCCTTCGCGTCCGGCGGCTCGAACGGGTACGACCACAAGGAGGTGGGGATCACCGCCCGGGGCGCCTGGGAGTCGGTCAAGCGGCACTTCCGCGAAATGGGCCGGAACACCCAGCAGGATCCCTTCACGGTGGTGGGGATCGGCGACATGAGCGGGGACGTCTTCGGCAATGGCATGCTCCTCTCGCCGGAGATCCGTCTCGTGGCCGCCTTCGACCACCGCCACGTCTTCATCGATCCCGACCCCGACGCGGAAGCCTCCTTCGAGGAACGCAGGCGCCTGTTCGACAGGCCCCGCTCAACATGGGACGACTACGACCGCGAGAGGCTCTCCCAGGGAGGGATGATCGTGTCGCGCGGGGTCAAGTCGGTCGACCTGACGCCCGAGGCGAAGGCGGCTCTTGGGGTGGAGGACGGCGCGGGCTCGCTGGACGGCGAGTCGCTGATCCGGGCGGTGCTCAAGGCGCCCGTCGATCTGCTCTGGAACGGGGGAATCGGGACCTATGTGAAGGCCGACGACGAGAGTCACGCGGACGCGGGCGACAACTCCAACGACCCGGTGCGGGTCAACACGAGCGAGCTGCGCGCCAAGGTCGTGGGCGAGGGCGGCAACCTCGGCTTCACGCAGGCGGCACGGGTCGAGTACGCGCTTGGCGGCGGCCGCATCAACACCGACGCGCTGGATAACTCCGGCGGCGTCAACCTCTCCGACCGCGAGGTGAACCTCAAGATCCTCCTCAACGAGGTCCTGAACACCGGCACGGTCTCCCGGGACGAACGCAACGACCTCGTGCACCGGCTCACGGACACCGTCGCCGAACTCGTCGTGCACGACAACGAGTCCGGCTGCCAGGCGGTGTCGCTGGACGAATACCGGGCCCGGCGTGACATCGGCCGGTTCTGGGCGCTCATGACGCGGCTGAGCCGCATCGGGCTGCTCGACCGCGACGCGGAGGGGCTTCCTTCCTGGGATGTTCTCAGCTCCCGCAAGGAGGCGCACCAGTCGCTGACCCGCCCCGAACTCTCGGTGCTCCTCTCCTACGCCAAGCTGCACCTCAAGTCCGCCCTGCTGGCTTCCGAGCTCCCCGACGACCCATCGGCCGCCGACTACTTCTTCGGGTACTTTCCGCCGGAGGCTCTCCAGGTGGTCGGGCGCGACCACGCCGTGAACCACCGGTTGCGCCGCGAGATCGTCGCCTGCCAGATGACCAACGACCTCGTCGACCTCATGGGGTCCACCTTCGTCGACCGGCTTGCGCAGGAGACCGGCCGCGAGGAGGTGGAGATCGCGCGCGCATGGCTGGTCGCCGCCCGGCTCACGCAGCACGACGCGATCCTGGAGGAGATCCGGTCCCGGGAGGAGAGCGTCTCGACCGCCGTGACCTACCGTTGGACGATGGGGCTGGCCCGGGTGCTGGAACAGACCACGCGCTGGGTCCTCAACAACTGCGACCCCGAGGAGTCGACGACTTCGCTGATCGAGGGCAGCCGCGTGGGGCTGGAGGCGCTGCGCGAAGAGTTCCACGAGATCGTCGCCGGCGAGGACCGCGACAACTTCATGTCCAGGGTGAAGAGCGGCACCCCCAGGCCCGAGGACGAGCCGTTCGTGCAGAAGCTCATGGCGCTTCACTTCCTCGACCACCTCCTCGAGATCCTGCACCTCGCGCGCGCCACGGACACCGACCCCCTCAAGGCGGCGATGGTCTACTACTGGGTGACCGAGGAGCTGCGCATCCCCTGGCTCATGCGCACGATCGAGAACCGGGGCAACCAGGACAGGTGGCAGCAGCGCTGGGCGCTGGGGCTGGTCCGGGACCTCGGCGCGATCCGCCGCAACCTCACCGAAGGCGCGCTGGACGGCGAGGGGACGCTGGCGGACGCGCTCGGCTTCGGAGGGGACGACGCCCGCCTGTCACGCTTCCACGAGGTGCTGCAGGAGGTGGAGGCGGAAGAGCCGGTCAGCCTGGCCGGGATCTCGGTGGCGATTCAGGAGATCCGGCATCTGGCGCTGAAGGGGTAGCAGCAGCCTCACGCTCTGCCACGTCCAGCAGCACCCCGTCCTTCACGCCCACGCTCGGCACCACGATGTGCTCGGCGCGGGCGAGCTGCGCGAAGTGCCGGTAGACCAGCGCGGCCGGCAGGATCACGTCGGCGCGGTCGGGGCGCATGCGGAGTTCGGCGATCCGCTCCGGGACCGTCATCGCGTTCAGGAGATGAATGACCGCGTCGAGGCGGTTCCCCGGCAGAATGGCCAGCTTGAGCGGATCCAGGTAGCTGAGCGCGAGTCGCGCGATGGCTTCGATGTTGCCACCGGTCGCGGCGAACGCGGTGGGGCCGGGGTACGCGTCGGGAGGGGGAATGGTCAGGGGGCGGAGTTGGCGCCTCACCCAATCGTGCAGCGAATCGTGACAGCCGTGCGCCGCGGCAAGGGTCTCCAGGAGCCGCACCGTGCCGATCCGGTACGATTCGCTCCAGAGGATCCCCGCGCTGTCGACCAGCGACACCTCCACGCTCCCGCCACCCAGATCCACCAGGATCCACCGTCCCCGGGACAGGTCCACCCGGGTTCGCACCGCGAGGTGGACGAGCCGCGCCTCCTCCGCCCCGCTGATCGGTTCCAGTGCGATCCCGGACTCGGCCAGGATTCTCGCCAGGAATTCGTCCCGGTTGCCCGCTTCACGGGTCGCGCTGGTGGCGACCGCGCGAAATGCCTCCACGTCCAGCGAGTCCAGTTCCTGCCGGAATCCGCGAAACGCCCGCACCGCGTCTTCCATGGTGGCGTCGTCCAGCCCGCCAACCGTGAATACGCGGTGCCCGAGCCGGATCGGCTCCCGGGTCCTGTGGACGACGGTGTGCGATCCCGGCCCGTCGAAGTCGGCCACAACCAGCCGGATCGCGTTCGATCCGGCGTCTATGGCGGCGACCCGCCGCGTGCACCTGCGCGACTTCAAGGTCACCCGGGGCGCGGGCGCACCCGGGGCCCGGGCGCACCGAAACTCTCACAGTTCATTGGCTGAACGGCAGCGGCGCATCCTTGCCCGGCCAGTGCTTCCGAACGTACCAGACGATGACCGGGAGCGTGACCGCGACGATGACCACCCCTGTCAGTCCCGAGCCCCGGATGTCCTCGACCTCCGCGGCCATGTCCAGCGGCCCGCCCGATGCCTCCCCCGGCTCGGCCCATTCCAGGACGTATCCCAGCAATGTGGCCACCAGGTTGTTCGACGCATGCAGGACGATGGGAACGATGAGGGTGCGGGTCTGGAGGTACAGGATGGCGGCCACAAGGCCGATCACGGTGATCCCGACGGGATTTGCGTGCAGGATCCCGAATACCAGAGAGGTCGCGATCAGAGCCTTCCCGAGCCCCCACTTGTAGCTCCAGCGGTTCAGCAACAGGCCGCGGAACGAGACCTCCTCGAGGACCGGCGCCATGACCACGACGACCACGAACATGCCGATCTGGTAGACGATCGACTGGTCCATTGGCGTCTCCAACGCCGTCAGAAGGAACTCGAGAACGCCGGGAGCGACGAAGGACAGGGCGTACGCAAAGAGGAGCCAGGACCCGATCGAGAAGGCCATCGCCACGGCCAGAATCGCGGGCACGATGAGCCAGTTGAATCCGGCCGGAGGACGTCCGAGCAACTGTTGCAAGCCGATGCGCGAGCGTCTGCAGATCCACAGGATCCACATCGACAGGGCGGTGTAGCCCGCCAGCATTCCCGCGAGATCGCCCGCCGCTTCGCCGCCGAGGTCGAGAGGCGTGACCCACGCGACAAGGTGGAACGCCAACAGGAAGATGACGGTGCCGATGATCATCCAGGGGATGACCGTCCACGTCCGTACCGTCGCGAAGGCGTTCCGGGTGCCCACCGGGGCCTGGGCGTCCCCGTCCGCTGGATCCGGGCCGGGATTGTTCCCCGGTCCCGGGCTGTCCTCCTTCCCCGTCAACTGACCGGCCCGACGCGCTTCGCGGCGCCGTAGTGGATTCCGTTGAAGAGCAGCGGGAAGGTGCCGTGGGGCTGCGAGCGGAAGGTGATCTTCGGGCCGAAGAGGAAGAGCTTCCCGGCGCCGATGTCGGCTTCGATCATGCTGGTGCCGCCCTCGAGGTGGTGCTGGCCCCAGGCCCATCCGCTCACCAGCGGTTCCGCGGTGTCGTACCACGCGATGCGGCGGACGTTGGCGGCGTCGTCGCCGACCCGGAAGACCGGGCTGTGGCTGTGCAGCACGTTGACCCGGTCGCCGAGGCCGTGGGTGAGCGGGCTGCCGTGCTCGATGGCGATGTTGTGGATCGAGCCGGGGGTGAAGTAGTCGTCACGCGAAAGCGACTCGCCCTGCGCGTCGACCATGAAGTTCTCGAGCGGGAGGCCGAGCTGCGACCCCAGCGAGGTGGAGCTGGCGACCGCGATCACCGCGCCGCCGTTTTCGATGAACTGGCGCAGAGCGGGTAGGCTGGTCTCGCTCGACAGGCGGCCGAGCCGGCTGCTCAGCGAGTCCGGCAGGCTGGCCACGAAGTCCTCGTCCGGGCCTCCGAAGCGGAACCCGCCGCGGCCCCCCCCGCCCCCGCCGCCAGCGTACGCGCCATCGGGCAGAATGATCACGTCGAAGCGGTCATTCAGGTTCCCTGCGTCGATGTCCGGCGGGTAGACCAGCTCGAAGTTGAACTCGAAGTCCTCGAGGATGTAGCGGGTCCAGCCGGTCGGCATCGAGCCGCCGTAGCGGTCCATGAGGCCGACGCGCGCGTTCTCGAGCGCCATGGTCGAGGCAGGAGCCGACATGATGCCGCGGAAGGAGATGCCAAGCTCGGCGGCCCAGTCCTCCAGGCGCGACCGGTCGGCAGACGCCGCCGGGATGAAGAACGCGCCGGGATCGAATGACATGCCGGGCGCTTCGAACGCTACATCGGTCCAGTACACCTCGCCGCCGCCGGCGAGGATCCGGTTGACCGCGGTGAACGCGGCATTGACATGGTCCACCATGTAGCCGACGGGGGATGGCGAACCCGTAACGGTGCCGGGAATCGGTTGGGCCAGCCAGGCGATCGGCTCGAAGGGCCCGCTGAAGCCCTCCAGGATGCGGTCGAACTCGACACCCATCTGCAGCGCCAGCGTCCATCCGGCATTGTCGTAGGGCGCGATCGGCGGGCCGCCCGGGTACTGGAAGTCGTTCGGGTGGTTCTGTGGCTCGAACATGTCGATCACATGGGGGCGGAAGGCCTGCGCGGCGGTCACCACGTACGAGCCGGCGGGGTAGCCCTTGTCGGCGACCGTGAAGTCCTCCGTCGCCTGGTGCACCTTCACACCGCCCTTCAGCAGCGCGTTCACGAAGCGGGTCGCTGTGGGGAAGTCGCGCTGGTCGGCCGGTAGGATATAGCCGCGGGCGGCGCGCTTGTCGGGATCGCGCAGGTAGGCCTCGTAGTCCTCCATGGAGGCCCGCCCGCCGACCGTCTCGCTCACCTCGTCGATCCAGCTGGGCAGGATGGTCCACGAATCACGGCTCCCCCGCTCGATCGAATTCATGCCCATTCGCCAGATGTTGAAGAGCAGGTGTTCGCGGTTGCGCGATGCGTAGTCGAGCACTGCCCGATTCGCGGTCTGCGAGTAGTCGACCGACTGACGGAAGTGCCAGGCGCCCGGACTGACCGGCAGCGGCAGGTCGCCGTGGGTGATCTGCCGGTTCGGGAGGAAGGGGATCTCGATCGGCGTGGGGCTCCCGATCGTCTCGGTGAGCAGGCCGACCATGTTCTTGAAATACGGCGTGGTGCGCAGCCCGCCGTTCCACCACGTCGAGTAGCTGGCGCCGCGGCGCATGGTGGTCCCGCCCTTGCCCTCGACGACAAAGCGGTGGTGCATGGCCGACCCAACCTGGTCCAGGCTGGTGATGATGATGGGGTCCAGGTTGTGGTTCGGCGGATCGCGGAAGGGCGGAGCAAACATGACCGTTCCGGCCGGCCCCGTCTGGTGATGGTTGTAGACGATCTGCGGTAACCATTCGCGGTACATGACCCGGTTCATGTTCTCCGTCTCGGAGAGCGAGGCCATGTAGAAATCGCGGTTGTTGTCGTGCCCGGCATACTTCTGGTAGAGAACGGGGAGATTCCGGGTGCTGCGCTCCAGGGGATCGTCGTTGCGCATGTACCAGTTGGCGACCAGCGCGTGGCCGTCCGGATTGGCGTGCACCACCAGCAGGATGACCTCGTCGAGGAAGCGCATCGTCTCCGCGTCGTCGCGGCTCACCATCTGCCACACCAGCTCCATCAGCTGCTGCGCACCGAGCACCTCGGTGGCGTGCAGTCCCCCGTCTATCCAGATGACGGCCTTGCCCTCCGCCGCCATCTCACGCGCCTCCTCCTCGGTGACCCCCTCGGCCAGCGCCAGCCGCCTCGCGATCTCCTTGTAGCGGTCCAGATCGGTGTGGTTCGCAGGAGAGGTGATCGTCGCCATCCACTGGTCCCTGCCCTCGGCGGTCTTGCCGATCGACTCCAGGATCATGCGGTCCGACTGCTCGGCGAGGAGGTGCCAGTACTCGGTCAGCTGCTGGTAGTTGACGAGCTGGTAGTCGGTGCCGAGCCGGTAGCCGAACTGCTGTTCAGGGGTGGTCAGCTGGGTAGTGGCCGGGACGGGAGCCGCGGCCAGCGCGATGAAGGTGAGGAGCGCGGCGAGCGCCGCGGCGTGGTGGGTTCCAGGAACGATGGTACGTACCGCGATCATGGGACTTCCTCGAGCTGTGGGCGATTGGGGCGGTGTGCGGCATGCCCCTGTCGCACGGCGCAGACTGCATTGCGCGCGCGGTTGATTGCACGGGTCCTACAGTAGCTTGCGAGGGCGGGGCCGGGAAAGGGCGCGCGCCTTCGCGGCACGAAGGGAGTCGACGGTGTAAGGGCTCTCCGGTTGCGCGCTATTGCCCGACGCCGTCCGGTTTCTGAAACGGTCCATAAACATGTCGCCTTGCGTCAGTTCCATGCATCCTGTATGTTCTGCAATTCGCCTTTGCCGAGTTCACCAATTGCAGGAGACCCTTTGGCCGAATGTCCAATTCCAAGCGTGAAGCGTTGCCGTCTGCCGTCGTTGCCGTGCTGAAGAAGCTGGGATCCGACATCAGAAGTGCGCGTCTGAGGCGCCGCATGCGGGCGGCAACGCTAGCCAGCCATGCGGCAATCAGCCGGACCACCCTCCACAAGATCGAACGAGGTACCGCCGGTGTGTCCATCGGCAAGTACACCCTGGTGCTTCACGCGCTGGGCTTGCACACCGGGGTCGAACGGGTTGCCGACCGAAGCGTCGACAGCGTGGGTCTGGACGCATTGGAGGAGCGCCTGCCCAAACGGGTGAGGGTCCCGCGAAATAGGAAGTAGTAGAGCCTGACCCCCTTGCATGGCGGGCGGTATCGTACTCCGGAGTGCCCGATGGCACTCGGGAGTTTCGGCTCAGCAGGAACCGCAGCTCCCGTGGCCGAATCCCGCGCGCACCGCCTCCTCCAGCGCCTCGAATGGAAGGACGGCGCAGCGGATCCGGCTGGGAAAACGGCCGACGCCGACCAGAGCCCGAAGGTCGCCGAGTTCCTTTGCCGGCGCCGGCCCGCCGGGGTCGAGCGCGTCGACGAACGCCTGGCGCAACGCGGGAATCCCCCTGGCCTCGGTACCCCTTGCGACCTCGGTGAGCATCGAGGCGGCCGCCTGCGAGATCGCGCAGCCGCGGCCATCGAAGGACACCTCGGCGAGGCGTCCGTCCGCGATGCGCGCCCACATGCGCACGGTGTCGCCACAGAAGCGATTGTGGGCTTGGCCGGTGGACGCGGGCTCGGCGATCGCCCCCCGGTTGCGGGGACGCCGGAAGTGGTCCTGAATGAGCGCCTGGTGCAGTTCGTCGGTTCCGCTGCCCGCCAATGTTGCATCCCTCGCACGGGGTGGTAGACTTAGCCTTTCATGGACTCGCACAGCAGACACACGAACGTCGATCCGGTCCTCGCGCAAGCCGCCGAGTGGCTCGGCCGCGGCCGCCGGATCGCGCTGGCCACCGTGACCCGCACCTGGGGCTCGGCACCACGCCGGGCCGGGAGCCACATGGTAATCGCGGACAACGGCGACTTCGCCGGCTCGGTCTCCGGCGGCTGCATCGAGGGGGCCGTGATCCAAACCGCGCTGGAGGTGATCGAGTCGGGCACGCCCCGCACGCTGGAGTTCGGCGTCACAAACGAGATGGCGTGGGAGGTCGGACTGGCGTGCGGCGGCAGGGTGCACCTCTATGTGGAACCGGTGGACGGCGACGGCGGCCGGCAGTGCGTGGATAGACCCGGGTGAACGCCGGGCTGCTGCGGGAGCTGGTGGCGGCGCAGGCTGCGGGACGGGACGTGGTCCTGGCGACGCGACTGTCCGATGGAGCGCAGGAACTCGTGGGTGCGGATGCTCCTTCGTCGCGGCTGGTCGGACCGGAGGGCGCGAGTGCGGCCGGGGCGGTTGCCGAAGCGCTTGGGACGGGCTTGCCCCGCACCGTGCAAACGGCCGCGGGAGCCGTGTTTCTGCGTCCTTATATCCGCCCGCCGCGGCTGATCATCGTCGGCGCGGTTCACATCGCGCAGGCGCTGGTGCCGATGGCGGCGATCGCGGGCTTTCAGGTCACGGTGCTGGATCCCCGGGAGGGATTTGCCACCGCGGAACGGTTTCCCGGCGCGGAATTGCTGAAGGAGTGGCCGGACGAGGCGATGGACGCGCTCGATCCGGATCGCCGTACGGCGGTCGTCGCGCTCACCCACGATCCCAGAATCGACGACCCCGCGCTGGTCGCGGCACTACGGAGCGACGCCTTCTACCTCGGAGCGCTGGGAAGCCGGAAGACCCAGGGAGCGAGAACGGAGCGCTTGGCGGCTCTGGGATTCCCCAAGGAGTCGCTGGCGCGGATCCACGGGCCGGTGGGCCTCCCGATCGGGGCGCGCACGCCGGAAGAGATCGCGGTGGCGGTGCTGGCGCAGGTCATCGGGGCGCTGAGGGGGTAGCAGTCCGTGGATAAGGCCCCGCGAGCACGGAGCGCGGCGAGGCGCCGGGTTGGCAAGGCGCGACGAAGTGCGCATAGCGGAGCTATTCGTCCGAGGAGCAACGCAGAGCGGTGCTTCAGAGGTCCGAAAAGTAAATAAAACATTACTTTCTGTAATGTTTTCTTGACATTGCGAGTGCGTGGACACCGCGGTCCAACCCGGATGCATCGCCGCTCGAATGCCGGGGGGGTTTCGTCCACGGGCCAGGTCAGCCCGTCAACCGCGGCGGCGTCCCCAGACGTGCCAGGTTCGTGCCGAGGACCTCTTCCGCGAGGACCGCGCGGTCCAGCAGGTCGTGATCGGTGCCGGTGCGGCCGATGAGCTGCAGCCCGGCGGGCATGCCGCACTCGTCGAGGCCGGCCGGGAGGCTCACCGCGCACATGTCGAGCATGCTCGCGGGGCCGGTGCCGGAGAGCATGTCGCGGTTGACGGCGCGGTAGGCGTCCAGCTGCGAGAGGGCCGCGAGGGGTGGAGGGGTGATGGGGAGGGTGGGGGTGGCGAGCAGCTCCACGCCGTGCGACTCCATGCGTGCGTGGAGCCTGGCCGAGAGGCGGCGGCGCAGGCGGAGGATCGCGATGTAGTCCACCGCGCTGACCTGGTGGGCGGACTCGAGCCGCTTTCCGACGGTGGGGTCGAGGATGGCGGTCCAGCCGGGCAGGTGCCGTTCCAGCGACTCGGATCGCTCCGGCTGCACCAGCTCGCCCGCCAGGTAGCGCTCGCCGGCCTCCTGCAGCTCCGGGGCGTCGAAGTCGACGAGCCTGGCGCCCGCCGCCTCCAGGTCGCCGAGGGCCTGCCGGACGGTGGTGGCGACGGACGGGTGGGCCTCCTGCCAGAGCCCGTGACGGGGGATGCCGATGGTGAGGGCGGCGAGCGCGGGGTGGGGTGGGGTGGGGGGGGTGCCGTGTCCGGCCAGGGGGTCGATAGCGCGGAAGGCGTAGCGGGAGTCCGCAGCCGTGTGGGTGAGGAGACCGACGGTGTCGAGGGTGGTCGACAGCGGCACAACTCCGGTCGTGGGCCAGCGACCGGTGGTGTGGCGGTGGCCGACCACCCCGGTGGCCGAGGCGGGGATGCGGACGGAACCGCCGGTGTCGCTCCCCAGGGCGATCCGCGACGACCCCTCCCACAGACTGACCCCGGCGCCCGACGAGGAGCCACCGGGCACGCGGTGCTCATCTGCGTCCCAGGGGTTCACCGGAGTGCCGGTGTTCGGGTTCAGCCCCACCCCTCCGAAGGCCAGTTCGACGGTGTGCGTCTTGCCGACGATCACCGCGCCCAGCTTCCGCAGAGCGCCGACGAGGAACCCTTCGCGCTGCCACCGTTCCGGGAGTTCCCTCCGGGTTCCGGCGTGAATGGGGAGACCCTGGACCCCATAGAGATCCTTCACCGACACCGTGACGCCGGCCAGGGGCCCCGGGTCCCGGCCCCGGGCCACGGCCGCGTCCACGGCATCGGCCTGCCGGCGCGCCCCCTCGGCATCGAACACGATGTACGCGCCCAAATCGCTCGCCTCATGGTGGCGGAGGGCGTCCTCTACCAGGGATCTTGCGGTCGACTTGCCGCTGCGAACCGAGGCGGCCACGGCCGCGATGGAAGGTCGGGTCATGGGAGAACTCGTTTCCTGGGACGGGGGTATGATTGGAAGCGGGGATTTCCATGCCCGCCGGGTGCTTCCAACGGAAGGTGAACGAACGTGTCGAATTCTCAAGACGCGGGGGCGGTGGCCACGCCGCGCGTGCGGGTCAGGCGTCTCAACGATGCGCCGATCGACCCCGGCGGTAACCATGTCCTCTACTGGATGACCTCGGCCCGGCGCACCCGTTGGAACTTCGCGCTGCAGAGGGCTGCGGAACACTGCGTTTCCCTGCGCCTCCCGCTCCTGGTGCTGGAACCCCTGCGAGTCGGCTATCCGTGGGCGTGCGACCGCCTTCGCCGCTTCATCGACCATCCCACGCGGCCCGCCGGCCGCCGTCCCGGCCTCCATCCTCTCCCGGTGGCCCCCCGCCGACCTCTCCTGCCCGGCCTCCCTCGTCGCCCGGCTCCCCATCGACCACGCTGTGGGCCCGGCGGTGCTGCGTGCCAGCAACCCGGCGCTGCGCGACGCTGTGCGCGATCCGCGCGGCAGCCCCCCCGACCCTCTCGGCGACCCCGCCCCCCTGCCCGGCGGCCCCGACGCTGCCGCCGCCCGCCTCGCCGCTTTCGTCCAACACGGGCTCTCCCGCTACGCCACCGACCGGAACCACCCCGAACGCGACGCGGCCAGCGGTCTGTCCCCCTACCTGCATTTCGGCCACATCTCCGCCCACGAGATCTTCCACCGCATCGCTGCCCACGAGACCTGGGAACCCACCCGCCTGCGCCCCGAGCGGCGGGCAGGCGCGCCGGCTGGTGGGGAATGAACGAGAGCGCGGAGGCCTTTCTCGACCAGCTCGTCACCTGGCGGGAACTCGGCTTCAAACGGTGCCTCCAGGTCGCGAAGTACGACTCCTGCGAGTCCCTTCCTGAGGGGGCGCGCAGGACGCTGCGGGAACACGCCTCCGATCCGCGGGAGTGGAGCTACGACCGAGACGCCTTCGAGGAAGCCCGCACCCACGATCCCCTCTTGGAACGCCGCGCAGAACCAGCTCCGGCGCGAGGGCCGGATTCACAGCTACCTGCGGATGCTCTGGGGCAAGATCCGCTACACGGCCGACCCCCTGGCCAACGACCCTGCCCATGAGCCATCCACGGCGGGATTTCTCCAGGCCCCGTGCTGGTCATCAGCCGGTGCCTGGAGCTGGAGCCCTGCCGCTGTGACGGCGGCATCATCCGCTTCGACTCGGTAAAGTCCCTCCAAACGCACGTCGATTGCCGACCCGTCTGCCCGGGAGCTGGAGGTGGGGCCGGGGGTCCCGCGGGATGTGGTCCGTCTCGTGGCGTCGGGGGGGCGGAATCTGCTTCAACAGCCTTCTGCCGGCTGTGACCTCACCGGCGACATGGAGGCGTTCGCCAATGACTTCCCGGGTTCGCTCAACGGAGTGGACGGGTTCATCCTCAAGTCGCGTTCGCCGAGCTGCGGCACCGGCAGTGTCAAGGTCTTCGACGGGATGGAGTCGCAGACCGCCGTGCGTCGCTCCCCCGGGCTCTTCGCGGCCGCCGTGCTCGATCGCTACGGCCACCTCGCGGTCGAGGACGAGGGGCGCCTGCGCAACCATCGCATTCGCGAACACTTCCTGACCAAGCACTTCGCGCGCCAGCTGGAGCGCTACCGCGAAGGACAGCTGCCTGCGGTCGCGATTGCCACGCTGCTGGAGTCGTGGGCTATCCGGTTCGGAGCGGTCTACATTCTCGACCAGGCTCTGTTCGCGCGCTTCCCCGCGACGCTGGCCACCCTGGCGGACTCCGGGAAGGGGCGCTCGGCGGGGCGACAGCGGCGACCGCGGCTCAGCGGCTTCGCGTCCACGTCTCGAAGAACCCGTCTCCCTCTCCGAGGATGGGGGCGCCGAGCAGGCGGCCGGACAGAATCGCCGCCCCCCGCATCTGGAAGAAGAGGGCTTCGGGGCTATCCGGCCAGACCGGAACCTGGGTCGCCCGGACGTGGCCGACGGCTACGCGCAGCGCGACTGAATCGGCGCCGCTCGCGGCGAGGATCGAGATGGAATCGGGTGCGGATCGGAGGCTATCGTCGGGCCAATGCGTGGAGAGACGGCGAATCGGCAGAATCCCCGCGAAACCGTGCTCGTCGGTCAGGTAGAGGATGCGCGGCCCCGCCGCTCCCTGCTCACGGTCACCGTCGCGGACGCCTCCGTACAGGACCGAATAGTCCCCCGCCTGCGCCTGGCCCCAGTCCCAGATGACGCCGCCCCACGTGCCCCAGTTGTGGTCGTGATAGGTGCGGGCGCCCTCGACTCGCGTGCACTTGGCCCCCTCGCACACCCGTCCGGTGGCACGTGCGTCAAGGAGGGGGACGGTGTAGCCGGAGGTGATACCCTCTCCCCCGATTTCTACCGGGGGCAGGTAACGCCGCGAGCTGGCCGTGACGGTGAGGTCGAGGGTGAGCGGGCCGCTGCCGGTCTCGGAGGGGATGTAGGCGACGAGGGCGTAGCTGCCGTCGTCCTCGATGGTCACGCTGGAGCGGCCGATCACCAGGTCGGGCTGTCCGTCCGAAAAGCCGACCTGGCCGGAGGGAACGCCGGCGGAGTACGCGCGCTCGCCGGCCCCGGGCTCCACCCGCGTGGCCAGCATCCGTCCACCCCAGCGACCGTCCGGCACCCGGCCCGCGATCATCCAGGTCAGGTAGAGCCAGCCGGAGTCGGGGAGCATCAGATTGAAGTAGTGCCACTCGGCCCAGGTGGAGTCGGCGGCGGCGGCACCCCGGGGCAGGTGCAGCGCGTCCAGGGAACGGTAGAGCTCGGCGTCGGTGGGGTCACGCCAGCGACGGTCGGCGTCCAGGTCCTCCCAGGTGCCCGCGACGAGGGCAGGCGCGACCTCGAGGCGGTCGGCCAGGCCGGGAATCGTGCCGCTCGCGGAGACCGGCACGAGACCGGAATCGGCCTCCAGATAAAGGAGTTCGTCGTCGATCCAGGGGGCGGCCGCCGCGATCCGCCCCTCGAACCGTGGCCCCGCGAGGACCTCCCGGTAGAGGAGCGGCGCCTGCTCGATCGAGAAGTACATGGAGCCGGCGCCACCCGTCTTCAGTGTCTCCAGGTCAATGCCGGCGGGAAGGACGATGAGGTCTCCACCTCCCACCAGTTCCGTGTCCCGGGACTGTTCCACCAGGGCGCCGCCGACCGACAGCAGGACGATCGTGACGCCCACGCCGAGCGCGTATCCGGCGAGCAGGAGGAGGCTGCGCCCTGGACGCTGCCGGAAGGAGCCCCGGACCAGCTGCGGGATCACGGCCGGGTTCTCCCGTCCACGACCTGGATGCTGCGGCGGGCCCCGGCGGCGAGCTCCGGATCGTGGGTGGCGACGACAAGAGTCGTGCCGGCGGCGTTCAGCTCCTGGAAGAGCGCAAGGACGCGGCGCGAGGTGGCCCGGTCGAGTTCCCCGGTGGGCTCGTCGGCCAGGATGAGCGCAGGGTCGTTTGCCAGGGCGCGCGCGATGGCGACGCGCTGGCACTGTCCGCCGGAGAGTTCACTCGGCCGGTGCCGCAGCCGGTCCGCGAGACCCACCTGCTCGAGCACGGCGGCGGCGCGTTCGCGGCGCTCCCGGCGCCCCACCCGCGCGGCGGCAAGGGGCAGCTCGACGTTCTCGATCGCGCTCAGCATCGGGAGCAGGTGGAACCTCTGGAAGACAAGTCCGACCTCGCGCAGGCGGAGGGCCGCGCGTTCCTCGACCGAGAGACGGGCGAGGTCGCGGCCCAGGAAGAGCACTTCGCCGCTCGTGGGGAGATCGACGCCGCCGAGCAGGTGCAGCAGGGTGGACTTGCCCGATCCGCTCGGTCCGGTCACCGCGAGGAAATCACCCCGTGCGACGGTGACGCTGGCGCCGCGAAGTGCCCGTACCCGGGTGCGGCCGCGCCGGTAGTCGCGCGTGACTTCACGCGCCGTGACCACAGTACCGCCCACACCGGCCTGGCTCCCGCGGCCGCCCCGCGACCCGCCCCGGTCACCGCTTGCGCTCGTCGTCACGGCTCCTCCCGGTGCAGCAGTTCGGTCACCTCCCGCCCCGCGGCGTGGAGCGCCGGCACCAGCCCCGCCACGGCCCCCGAGACGATCACCAGCGCGTACGCGGTCACCAGGCTCGCCGGCTGCAGCACGAAGAACCGCACGGCGGCCGGCAAGCCGGGAAGTCCGGCCAGGATGGACTCCAGGTATCCGGCCACAACCACTGAAAGCCCGATCCCGATGCCGCCTCCGATCACGGCCAGGATCACGCTCTCGGCAGCGATGTCGCCGACGACGCGGGCCCGCCCGACGCCGATCGCCCGCACCGCTGCGATTACCCCGAGCCGCTCGCTCACCGAGACAGCGGTGATGGTACCTATCAGCAGCGCCGCCACGAAGAGGCTCACGCTCCCCAGGACCACGGAGACCTGCCGGAAGTAGGACAGCCGTTCGTCCAGTTCGTCGGCGATACCCGCGAGGGTGACGACTTCCACCCGTTGCGAAGCGGCCACGATCCCCGCCCGCACGGCCTCCGGATCGGCGTCCCCCTCCATCCGGACCATGGCGAAGGAGACCTCGTCGTCCAGTCCGGAGAGTGCCTGCAGATCGGCCATCGGCATCGCCACCGGCATGTCCCGCCGGGTCGCGAAGACGAAGTCACCCGTCCCCGACACCCGCACCGTTGCGCTCCGGCCCCACCCCGCGAAGCCGCTGGCCGTGGCCAGCCGCAGACGACTGTCCGGGCCGACGCCGAGCTCCACGGCCAGCCTGGCGTCCAGCAGCACCTCCCCCGTCCCGGGCAGCTCACCCTCGACCAGCCCGTAGAGGGCGCGGTTCCCCGGATCCAGTCCCAGCGCCAGCGTGCGCCTAGCTTCGCGGGAATCCACCCCCCCCTCCACCACCTCGGCGCTGACCGACATCGCCAGCACCGGCGCGACCCGCTCCACCCCGGCCACCGACCCGACGCTGTCCTGAAGCGCCCCCCACCCCGGGATCGTGGCCTCCGTATCGAACGGCAGGGTCCCCTTCGGCGACACCCGCAGTTCGTATCCGCGCGACTCGAGCAGGTCCCCGAAGCTCTGCTGGATCCCCACGGCGAGCATGAGCATGTCGGCGAGCATCGCCGTCGACACCGCCACACCGGCCACGGTGAGCAGGGTCCGGAGCGGACGGTGACGCAGCTCGCGGATCGAGTTGCGGGCAAGCACGCTCATCGCCCGATCTGATCGAGCGGATCGGTTGCGAACAGCCGCGCACCGGCCACCAGCCCCGCCCCCAGCCCCAGCACCACGGCCAGCCCGAGCGCCTGGACCGCCATCTCGCCGGTCATGATCGAGAAGACCAGGGTGGTGTCGTACGCACGCTGGTAGTACGCGTTCACCACCGCCGACGCGGCGAAGCCCACGCCCAGCCCGGCCACGCCCCCCACCGCGGAGAGCAGCGCGGCTTCGGCGACCGTCCACCCCATCAGGATCCGTCGCGGGATGCCCGCCAGCCGCGCGGCCGCAACCGCCGCCCGCCGCTCCTGCACCTTCAGGACCATGATGCACGCGAGGAACACGCCGCCGGCCACGAGCGTGATCCCCGCGATAGCCGCGTGAAAGCGGCTCACCACGCGAAAGGTGGTCGAGGCGCGGTCGGCCACCTCCGCGGCGGGCCACACCTGCGCGCCGGCCAGGAGCGGCTCGATCTCACGGGCAGTGCCGGGGGCGTCAACGCCGGGGCGCAACTTCACAGTGAAGTAGTCGACCTCGCCGTCCCGCCCCGAGAGCGCCTGCAGGTGCGGCAGATGGAGGAGCACGCGCGGACGGGTGCTCATCAGTGCCGAAGGGTCCGCCCGCGGCTCGAAAACGGCGGCCACCAGGGCCGGGCAGGGCTCGGCGTCCGGAGCGGACCGCAACCGCACCACCGACCCCGCCTCGATTCCCGCACGGTCCGCGTAGGGCCGTTCGACCAGGACCTGCAGGTCTTCCGGGCAGGGGGCCTGGGGGGCCTGGAGAGCCTGGGAAACCTGTGGCAGGCCCGCGAGAACCCCCGCGGCCAGGCGGAGTCCCCTCACGCGGGCCTGTCCACGAACTGCCAGGCTCCGGAGGGTGCTACCTCGTCCCCGTCGCCCTCATCCCGTCCGGAAAGATCTCGTTCCAGCCCGCCATGAACCGCTTCATCTCCTCCTCGGTCCCGATCGACACGCGCAGGTAGTCGAGCATCGGCGGGAAGTCGCGCCCCACGGCGACATCGCGCCTGCGGAACTGGGCCCGCACCTCGGAGGCCGGCCGGCCCGTGTGCACCATGAAGAAGTTGGTCTCCGACGGGATCACCTCGAAGCCCTGGTCGCGGAGATCCTTCATCGTGGCTTCCCGGAGCTCGATCGTGGTGTCGCGCACGTACTTCTCGGACTCGTGATCCTGTAGCGCCGCAACTCCGCCCCACCGGACCAGCGCGTTCACGCTGCCGGTGGCGTAGGTGCGCATCTCGTCGATCATCTCGGCGGGGGCGATTCCGTAGCCGAGCCGCAGACCCGCCATCCCGTAGATCTTGGAGAAGGTGCGGGTGACGAGGACCTTGCGGCCCTCCTTGATGTACTTCACCGCGCTCGCATACCGCGGATCCTGCACGAAGTGGTGGTACGCCTCGTCGATCAGCACGGGGATGTCCTCGGGGATCCCGTTCAGCAGGTGCCGAATGTCGGAATCGGGCACGACCACGCCCGTCGGGTTGTTCGGGTTGACCACGTACACCAGTCCGACATCGCGGTAGTTGCGCCTGGTGACCTCGATCAGGTCGTCGATGTCCTGGGTGTGATCGGCCAGCAGCGGCCGCGCGATCACGTCCGCGTCGATCCCCGTCGCCACGCGGTAGACGCTCATGTAGGTGGGCTCGACGCCGACCACCTTCTCCTCGTGCCCGAGGAAGGCGATGCCGGCCACCTTGAGCGTCTCGCCCGAACCCGCGTTCATGATGATGTTATCGGTGTCCAGGCCGTGATGCTCGGCGATCTTCTCGTGGATGTCCCCGTCGGGGTAGCCGTAGCGGTTCGCGTACTTCCAGGCGGCTTCCATCGACGCCATCATCTTTTCGGACGGGCCGTAGGGGTTCTCGTTGGAGGATAGCTTGGCCAGCTCGTCGTAGGGGTCGAGCTGGGCGAGGCCGGGAGGAGGCGGGGGGAGGCGGAGCGAGGCGAGGGCCGAGCCGGGGCGGAGTCCGATCGCGCCCAGAGCGGCAGCTGCGCCGCCCACGAAATGCCGACGTGAGAATCCGTTCTTCATCGTGAGTCTCTCCTTGCTCCAGCCGGGCGCGGGGGCCGCCGTGGCCGGCGCGCGTTGCAGGCATCATAGGCGCGGGATGGGGTGGCGCGCCAGTTCAGAGAGACCGGTGCGGCCGCCTCAGCGCCCCCGCCAGCTCCTCCAGACTCTCCAGGTTATGCACCGGCCGGTGCTCATCCACCTCCGGCAGCAGCGCCCGGATCCCGGCGGCCCGGGGCGCGAACGCCCGGTAGCGGAGCAGCGGGTTCAGCCAGATCAGGGTGCGGCACGACTTGCGCAGCCGGCGGGCCTGGGCGCGGATCCCTTCGCCCGCCTCGCGGTCCAGCCCGTCGGTGACCAGGAGCACGACCGCGCCCTGGGCGAGCAGCCGACGCGACCAGTGCAGGTTGAAGGCCTGCAGCGAGGCGCCGATGCGGGTGCCGCCGTACCAGTCGCGCACCTCCGTGCCGATGCGGTCGAGCGCGCGGTCCACGTCGCGGTCGCGCAACAGCCGGGTGATGTTGGTGAGGCGGGTGCCGAACACGAAGGTGTGAACCCGGTCGGCGGCGTTGGTCAGCGTGTGGAAGAAGTGCAGCAGGATGCGGGAATAGGCCTCCATCGAGCCGGAGATGTCGCAGAGCGCGACGATGGTGGGCCGCCGCGTCCTGGTGGAGTTGCGCTGGAGCGGGAGCGGGAATCCGCCGGTGCGGACGGCGGTCCGCAGCGTGCGGCGCAGGTCGATGAAGCGGCCGCGCGGATCGGGTTCGTGGCGGCGCGTCGGCACCGGGCGCAGGTCGAGCCGGAGCGTGCGGATGACTTCCCGTGCCTGCAGGACTTCGGCCGCGGTCATGTCCTCGAAGTCCCTGGTGCGGAGGACTTCCGTGGGCGACCACGCCATGCGCAGCGGGATCTCCTGCGCGGGGGCGTCGGCGGGGGGGGTGGGGGGGCGGGGGGCGGAATCGTCCTCCGTCTGGAGCCGGGCGGGCGCGCGCGGCGACGGCGGCTGCTCCATCGGGATCTGCGAGCGCGACAGCAGCGCGGCGAGCGCCTCGTCCCCCCCGAACGGGTCGCGCCAGAAGAGCCGGAAGGCGCTCTTGAAGATGTGGCGGTGCTCGCGCCTGGCCACAAGGGTGCCGTGCAGGGCCCAGTAGAACTGCTGCCTGGCCGTGACGTCGATGGCCCGCAGCGCCCGCACCGCGGTGATCGTGTGGCCGGGTCCGACGGGCAGTCCGGCAGCGCGCAACAGGCGCACGAAGTGCGCGACGTTCTCGGGGAGGCGGCCGGGGGGGGTCATGTCTCAATCAATACGACGCGACCTCGTCAAAGTCGATTTCGATGGCTCCGAAGTCGATACTGACAAGCTGGTGTACAGAGTCAGGATCATCCTGCAGGGAGATGAAGCCGAGTTCGGCGAGTCGGCGAATTTCACGGATGAAGGTCCGGGGGGTCACTTCGCGATACGCGCCCCGGACGTAGGGGGAGTTTACGAGGTCGGCCAGGCGGATCAGGGTTGACGCACGCTCCGAAAAGGGGTCCGTGGGCTCCGTCTCCACCAGGAGGTAGTCAAGCAAAGCGAATTCACGAGGGTTGAGCAGGTGTCGGCGCTCGCTTACCCGCATTGCAAGCGCCCGGGTCAACGTATCGCGGTAGACGAGTCGGTTCAGCTTCGTCTTGATGAAACTGTTGATCCCGCTCAGTTCCGCCTCGAAGCCGCGAAGCCCGAATTCGACGAAGGGCGCCAGATCGAAGGGCTGCGTTCTTCGGCACTCCTGGAGGCGTCGCTGGTACTCGTTGCCGTTGCGGTAGAAGTAGTTCGACAGTCCGTAGAATCCGTTGACGTTGTATCCGCCCTCGTAGAGGATCGCCGCCTCGACGAGGCGGGAGACCCGACCGTTGCCATCCCCGAACGGGTGGATGGTCACGAGGAAAAAATGGGCGAGAAGGGCCCTTACGACGGGGTGTTGGCTGCGCAGGCCACGGGAGTTCACGAACTCCACGAACTCGTGCATGAGCCGTGGGAGATCCTCATGCGGAGCGCCCAGGTGGAGCCCGCCGAGTTCCATCGTGCCGACCTGCACACCATTTGTGCGAAGGCCGCCGGGCACGTTGTCGGCTTCATCGGACAGGCGTGTCATCACTTCGTGCATATGGAGGATGTCCCGCACGCTGATCGGTGGTCTGCCGGGTCCGAACCGTTCCCGCACCCAGTTCTGGGCGGTGTCCGCGTTGAGTATCTGCCGGAACTCGCGGCCTTCGGGATCGAGACCGGCCTTTCCCCCAAGAAACTCGGCGATCTGAGCCTCGGACAAGGGGTTTCCCTCCAGCGCCGTGGAGCCATGGACGGTCCTGATTCGGTTGAGGACATCGAGCTGTTCCGTCCATTCCGGAGGAAGGAGCAAGCTCATGGCGGCTTCCTTCCGCCCCTCGATGCGGACCAGGACGGGCATCATTCCCGGAAGCTGGAGCCGGAAGTCGAAGCTGAATTGCGACCAGTCCATTTATCTGACACCTTCCATGACATGCTACTTGACGATTCAAGTTATTGCTGTAAAGTAATATAATTCACTCATTGGCTTTAGTATGACATGATATTTGACGAAATTTCTGGTTGGCTGGGTGACCGACGAATCGCGCTCCATGCGGGGACGACACAGCGCGAACCCAGCCGACCCGGATTTGACCGAACACGCCGCTTCCTCCTACCGTTCCGGGCCCTCAGCCCTGCCCAAACGCTATCGGAGTCACCTGATGAGCCGCCAATTCATACCGCCCCTCCGCCCGGCCCTCCTCGCGGTCCTGCCTCTCCTTGCCGCTGCGCTGTTTGCAGCCACCGACCTCTCCGCCCAGGCCACCGAACTGCGCCGCGGCCGCATGCTGACCGGCTCCATCGCCGCCGGCGACACCGCCCGCTACACCTTCGAGGCCGGCGAGAACGACTTCGTCCTCGGCGAAGTCAACCAGATCTCCATCGATGTGACGATTCGCGTTCTGGACGCCGACGGGGAGCAGCGCGCCCGGTTCGGGGGGCTCGGCCGCGGTCCCGAACGCTTCAGCGGCCAACCCTCGGCGGCCGGCACCTACACGGTGGAGCTCATCGTCGCGGGAGACGACGAAGACGCATCCGGCGCCTACGAGATCACCCTCCTCCGCCACGAACCCGTCGCGACCGACCCGCGCCGCCTCACCGACCAGATGATGGCGCGGTTCGACGGCCCGAACTCGCCCGGCGCCGCGGTCCGCGTCTGGCGCGATGGCCGCACCCTCTACTCGAAGACCTACGGGATGGCCAACCTCGCCTACGGGATCCCGTTCGGGGAGGACACCCGCACCAACATCGGCTCCACCTCGAAGCAGTTCACCGCGTTCGCGATCATGCTGCAGGCGGAGCGCGGCCTGCTGTCCCTTGACGACGACATCCGCACCCACATCCCCGAGCTGCCCCAGTTCGACGGGACCATCCAGGTGCGGCACCTCATCACCCACACCTCGGGCCTGCGCGAATTCCTGAACCTGCTGCGCATGACCGGCCGCCGCCTCGACCGGGGCGACTGGATCGACCGCTCGGAGATCATAGAGATCGCGCAGCGCCAGCCAGCGCTCCAGAACGCGCCGGGCGCGGAGTGGAACTACAACAACACCGCGTTCGGGCTCGCGGCGGTCATCGTCGAGCGCACCTCGGGGCAGGACTTTCACGTCTTCATGCAGGAGAACGTCTTCGGCCCGCTCGGGATGACCGGCACGATGGTCCGTCCCTCCATCCGCCACATCGTCCCCAACCAGTCCGAAGGCTACACGCCCACGCCCGACGGCTACCGCCAGATCGGCGACCTGGGCGGCGCGGTCGGTGCCGGCGGGATGTACAGCACGATCGCCGACCTGCAGACCTGGGTCGAGAACTACGCAAACCCGCGCGTCGGCACCCCCGAGATCTTCGCCGAGATGATGACCTCGTTCGTGCTGACCAACGGCGAGGAGACCGGCTACGGCTACGGCCTTTCCGTCGACGAGCAGCGCGGACTGAAGCGCGTTCACCACGGCGGCGCGGACGTAGCGCACCGTTCGCAGCTCGTCTACTACCCGGAGATCAACGCCGGCGTCACGGTGCAGAGCAACCACGCCCAGTTCGGCAGCAACGTGGCCTTCCAGCTGGCGGCGGCGTTCTTCGACGATGCGATGGAGGTGGAGGAGGACGAGGCCGGGGCGGAGGGAGACGAGGCAGACGCCGAGCGCGACTTCGACCCCGATGCCTACGACCCCGGGGACTTCGACGAGTTCGTCGGGCGGTACGCACTCGACGCCGCGCCCAGCTTCATCCTCACCTTCACCCGCGAGGACCGCACCCTCTACGCGCAGGCGACCGGCCAGCAGCGGCTGGAGATCGTCCCCACCTCGGACTCGACCTTCGCGCTGCTCGCGGTCGAGGCGTCGGTGACCTTCCTGCGCGGCGACGACGGCGAGGTGAACGCGGCGATTCTGCACCAGAACGGCGACCAGCGCGCCACGCGGCTGGAGGATGACGAGGAGGTCGAGGCCTGGGCGCCCACGGCGGAAGACCTGGCCGACTTCGCGGGGCGCTTCTACAGCGAGGAGCTGGAGACCTTCTACGACTTCGAGGTGGAGGACGGCGAGCTGATCATGCACCAGCGGCGCCTGGGACGCGTCGTGCTGTCGCCGGGCGAAGAGGACAGCTTCTCCGGCGGCGGCTTCTCGTTCGGCTTCGAGCGAGACCGCAACGGGGAGGTGATCGGGTTCTACCTGTCGAACGTGCGCACGCGGAACGTGCGGTTCGGGAGGGTGGAGTGAGGGGGTGGCCTCCGGGCTCACCCAGCCGAAACGCACCGCCTCGCCACAGTCACAATCGCCGACGCCCCCGCGATGGCGCTCGCCGCCTGCCGCGCTCCGAAACCTGCCGACGGGGTCCATTCTTCAAGACCGTTGGGATACCGGGTGGGAATGTAGTTGAGGTCGAGTTCGCGGGCATCGTCCAGTAGCTCGTCGAGTTCAGGAACGCGTGGTTCCAGGCGCTCGATCAGGTTCCGGACGCTGTGGCCCATGACCGCCCTTGCACCGCGCGCGTAGTGAACCGCCTTGACGGCCTTCTCCGCCGCCTGCTGGGAGGAGAAGCACGCGTGAGCATGGAACCCCCCTTCCTCGGAGTGACGCGCGTGGCGCAGGTCGTCCACTGCGGCGCCAAGCCCCCGCCGGGCCTGGACCGCACCCGTCATCGGTCCTCTCCCAGGATCTCGACGCCTTCTCGGCGCAACAGGTGGAAAACCCCGAAACCGTCAGCCTCGCAGGCGGCGAATTCATCGGGCGTGTAGACGAGAAGATCGACCACCATGGGAAGGGCCCGATCGAGTTCCCTGGTCAGGGCCAGCGCGCGCTCCGGGGGTGGAAGATCCGTGTCCATCACGACGGCCAGATCGAGGTCGGAAAAACCGTCGGCCTCACCGCGGGCCCATGACCCGAAGACGATCGCGCGCTTCACGCCTGCCTCGCGCAGCATCGGCGCCGCTCGCCGACGCATCTCCTCGAACGTGCAGGGCGCGGGCGCCGATATTACGGTGACTTCCGACATTCGTGGTCGTCTTTTCCGGCGGAGTTGGCGCGGCGTGGTGCTTACGAAAGCGCATGTGGGACGCTACACAGAAACCTAGCACCAAGAATGGCATGATGGTCGTTACTCCCCCAGCGTATCCGGGGCGATTACCCACCTCGCATGCTTCGCCAGCTTACGCTTGATAGCAGCCGTCTTCTTACCGAATACCCACAAGTGTCCGGGATCGCCGGTTGGCGGTTGCGTCGCGACTCCCAGCCCCAGACTTCGTACGAAGGCCACGGCCAGCCCCACCATCAGATTGCCCTGGGTATTCGCATCGCCGGGGGAACCGTAGGATCTCGCTCGATGAGCGGACATCGGTGAAGCATCGCGGGAGTCGCTGAACATTCCACTCCTGGGTCTCCATCTGCTTTCGGCCGCGTCGAAGTGAATCATGTCGGGGGGATCCGCCGCCAGATCTCCTCGTCGTCTCCTACAGACGGATCGTCGGCATATTCTGGCGTGGTGCCGCCGGGGCTCAACCGACGTTCAGAACGGCTGCACGCCGGTATTGAGGAAGCTGACGAAGCGCTCGATATCCCCTTCCAATGCGAGCATTCCCGAAGACTCGTACACGAAGGAAAACCCGTCGTTGCCGTCCAGGTCGATCGTCAGTGCCCTGCCCGGTTTCTCCCATTCCATAAGAACGCCACCTGAAGGCTCAGGGCAGACTGCGGGTCGTGAGAAACCGTATTCGGCCATGATCCTTGCGACAATGATCGCGGTGTCCACGGTTTCCTTTGCGGCTGGCCCGCCGCCGTATGAGTCCCAGTTGGGGACGAGATCCAGGTAGCTCAGCATCTCGGCCTCGATGTTGGCTAGCCAATGGACCTCCTGCCAACCCTCGGGAGGTGCCAAGAGGCGATGAGCGGTCAGAGACGAGGCAGGTTCCGGCGTCTCGGCGACCCGGATTCGTCTGGGCCGATGATCCTCCGTGTCCGTCAAGCCTCTCGGCCAGGAATCGGCTTGGTGCTCCACCGCAGGCTGTAAAGACGTCATCGCTCACGCTCCCAGTGTCGGTGCATTGTTTTCGAAGTCACTTCCGCAAAGCCCCGTACGATCCATTCGCGACCTACATCCAATCGCCGTCCCAGCATGCTCTCGGGACCTCGGTCCAACCCTCCCCGAGCTGTAAGGGTGAGTCCGAGTACGGGCTTACCAGAAGCCCGGTCAAATCCCGGCGTTGCCTCGACGTAGAGCCGAGAGACGACCTCTTCTTCAGGCGAGATACGATATCGAACCCTTAGCGCGATATCCTCTGGCTCTGGGAGAAACCCACCTTCCGTGCTCGGGTCCAGAAGTGGCACGACCGACCCGAGCTCGCCATGTCGGTGCCATCCATCGCCGGCCAGAATACGGTTGACGTAAGTGAGTTCCCACTGATTGAGTCTTGGTTCACCCAATCCTTCGTCTGCGAGGTACTCCCGGAAGAGGTCGAAGTTCTTCTCGAAAGACGCTTTCACGTGCTCATACCTGGGGTAGTCCTGGCCGGGGATCCTGCGCCAGTTGAAGACGAACCTGTCCTGTTGGACCTGAACCAGGTGTTCTTCGTTGTTTCCGATGAACCACACACGAGGCGTGGGTACAGTCTCAAGCTCGAATGTGAGCTTCTTTTCGAACTCCGGACTGGAACGCTCCAGCCGCGGGTCAAGGGCCGGATGCACCTGGAGCGTGGGGAGCGCTCCCCGGAATCGCTGCCAGAGCATTCCCATGTGCGGGCCCGTCAAGCTGCGGATTGCGTCGAACTGAGCAGCAATCGCGACTTCAGCCACGGGCGGCTTTGCGAATGAGGGTAACGGCTTCACACAACCTCCGCGCAACGAGCGCTCCGGGGGCCAAGGGTCACTTTGGGCATACTACCCATGGTGCTTGCGGGAGGTTTCCTGACGAATCCCCAATCCTCGCGGGGATGTGGCGGTAGGCAGGTGGAATCGGGCTGGCGGCAGACCCCCGGTCGTGCCATTCGCGTCTGCGAAGATGTCGATGGCCGTCGGCATGGGAAGAATCTAGGAAGGCCGTCCGGGGCGTTCAAGTTGCTCGGGAGTAGCCGGAACCTTCGTTCTCAGGTGTCAACCGCAGTTTACGTTTGATCAAGTACAGTTTACAGTGACGCCACGAAGCCCCCTCACCCCACCGCCTCCATCACCTCCTCCACCCCACCGTCCGCCATCCTCTCCAGATCGTCCTGGTACTTGAGCAGCACGCCCAGCGTCCGGTGTGCCGTCTCCCGGTCCAGCGTGTGGCGGTCGAGCGCCATCAGCGCCCGCGTCCAGTCCAGCGTCTCCGCCACGCCCGGCCTCTTGAACAACTCCAGCTCGCGCACCTTCTGCACGAAGGTGACCACCTGGACGCTGAGCTGCTCGGGCGCGTCGGGCACTCTTGACGCGAGGATCTCCAGTTCGCGCGCGGCGGTGGGGTAGTCGATCCAGTGGTAGATGCAGCGGCGCTTCAGCGCATCGTGGATCTCGCGGGTGCGGTTGGAGGTGATGATGACGTGGGGCGGTTCGGCGGCGGTCACGGTCCCGAGCTCCGGGATCGTGATCTGGAAGTCGGACAGGACCTCCAGCAGGTAGGCCTCGAAGGGCTCGTCGGTACGGTCGAGTTCGTCGATGAGGAGGACGGGGGCGACGCCGTCCGGCGGATCGAGGGCGGAAAGCAGCGGGCGGCGGATGAGGAAGTCCTCGGAGAAGACGTCGCGGGCGAGGTCGGTGGCGTTCGCGGAAGGCGCCGCCGGCTCACCAGGGGGGTCTCCGCCGGCCCCGGGCCCGAGCGGATCGCCCTCGCTTCGGGGTCGCTGGCCGGAATCGGCGACGCCGCCCGTGGCACCCCCCTCCGCCGCCCGAATATGGATCATCTGCTTCGCGTAATTCCACTCGTACGCGGCCGACGCGAGATCCAGCCCCTCGTAGCACTGGAGGCGGATGAGCGGCCGCCCGAGCCCGGCGGCCAGCGTCTTGCCTACCTCGGTCTTGCCGACCCCGGCCTCGCCCTCCAGCAGGAGGGGCCGCCCGAGCTCAAGCGCCAGGAAGAGCGCTGTGCCCAGGCCCACGTCGGCCACGTACCCCTGGTCGCCTAGCATCGCGACCGCGTCCTGGACGGCCCCTGGACGCTCCTGCGGGGATTGCGGGCGAGGACTCCCGCCAGCGCCCCCTATCCGCAAGCCTCCACGGCCCTCTTCGCCATTACCGTCACCAGATGCGCCCGGTAATCGGCGTCGGCCGCGGTATCCGACAGCAGGCCGTGGCTCGACACGCCCATCCCGGCCACCGCCTCGGCGCCGAACGAATCCCCCAGCGCGGACTCCATCTCGGCCATCCTGAACACGCCGTCGCCCGATGCGCCCGTCACGGCCACCCGCACACCGGCGGGCCCGTCCGCGACCATCACGCCGGCGACCGCGTACTTGGACGCGGGGTTGGCGAACTTCGCGTAGGCGGCGCGCGACGGCACCGGAAACCGCACGGCGGTGATGATCTCGTCGTCCTCCAGCGCGGTCATGAACATGCCCTGGAAGTAGTCGTCCGCACCGATCTCGCGCCGGTCGGTCACGATCGTCGCGCCCAGCGCCACACACGCCGCCGGGTAGTCCGCGGCGGGGTCGTTGTGCGCCAGCGACCCCCCGATCGTGCCGGCGTTCCTCACCTGCGCGTCGCCGATCCCGTCGGCCATCGCCGCCAGCGCCGGAATCCGCCCCTGCACGGTCGCGGACCCGGCCACCTGCGCGTGGGTGCACATCGCCCCCACGGTCACGGAGTCCCCGTCGTCGGTGATCCCGTCCAGCCCCGCCACGCCCGCCAGCGACACCACGTCGGTCGGCGCGGCCAGGTTCAGCTTCATGATCGGCAGCAGGCTCTGTCCGCCCGCGATCAGCGTCCCGCCCTCGGCACCCCGGAGCGCCGCGACGGCGTCATCCAGCGATGTCGGTGCGTGGTATGTGAAATCGTTCACGAGTCTCGTCTCCCGGTTCTAGCCGTTGGCCCGCTGGATCGCCTGCCACACCCGCTGAGAGGTGGCCGGCATCGACATGTCGTCCACCCCGAGCGGGCGCAGCGCGTCGATCACCGCGTTGATCACCGCCGGGGGCACGCCGATCGACCCGACCTCGCCGACGCCCTTGGCGCCGAGCGGGTTGTGGGTGCAGAGCGTCGTGTTGTGGTTGATGTTGAAGGACGGGAGGTCGGCCGCGCGGGGCATCGTGTAGTTCATGTACGACCCCGTCTCCAGCTGCCCGTCCTCCTGGTAGCGGCACTCCTCCAGCAGCGCCTGGCCGATGCCGTGCGCGAGCCCGCCGTGCAGCTGCCCGTCCACGATCATCGGGTTGATGATGCGCCCGACGTCGTCCGCTCCGGTCACCGCGACCAGCTCCACCTCGCCCGTCTCCGGGTCGACCTCCACCTCGGCGATGTGCGTCCCCGCCGGGAAGGTGAAGTTGAGCGGATCGTAGAACGCGGTCTCCTCGAGCCCGGGCTCCAGCCCCTCGGGGTAGTTGTGCGGCACGTACGCCGTCAGCGCCACCTCGCCGAGCGTCTTCGACCGGTCCGTCCCGGCAACCGTGAAGGACCCGTTCTCGAATTCGATGTCCTCCGCAGACGCCTCCAGCAGGTGCGCGGCGATCTTCTTGCCCTTCTCGATCACCTTCTCGACGGCCAGGTAGATCGCCGTCCCGCCCACCGCCAGCGAGCGCGAACCGTAGGTCCCCATGCCGAACGGGATCTTCGCCGAGTCCCCGTGCACCACGTCGACCGCGTCGAAGTCGACCCCGAGCATGTCGGAGACGATCTGCGCGAAGGTGGTCTCGTGCCCCTGCCCGTGGCTGTGCGTCCCGGTGAAGACCGAGACCGAGCCCGTCGGATGCACCCGCACGCTGCCGGACTCGTAAAGCCCGGCGCGCGCGCCCAGCGACCCGACCACCGCCGACGGCGCGATTCCGCACGCCTCGATGAAGGTCGAGATCCCGATCCCGCGGCACTTCCCGCGCGCCGCCGCCTCGGCCCGCCGCCCCTCGAACCCCGCCCAGTCCGACGCCTCGAGCGCCAGATCCAGCGTGGCGTCGTAGTCGCCCTGGTCGTACTGCAGCGCGACCGGCGTCTGGTACGGGAACTCGCGGATGAAGTTCTTGCGGCGGATCTCGACCCGGTCCATCCCGAGCTCCACCGCCGCCTTGTCGACCAGCCGCTCCAGCAGGTAGGTCGCCTCGGGGCGGCCCGCGCCGCGCAGCGCGTCGACCGGCACCGTGTTGGTGAAGAACGACTTGACCTCACAGTAGACCGCCGGCGTGGTGTACGGTCCCGCGAAGAGGATGCCGTACAGGTACGTCGGAACGCAGGTCGCGAAGGTGGAGAGGTACGCGCCCAGGTTGGCCTTGGTGGAGACGTGCAGCCCCAGGAAATGGCCGTCCGCGTCCAGCGCGAGCTTCGCCGTGGAGATGTGGTCGCGGCCGTGCGTGTCGGACTTGAAGGCGTCGAGGCGCTCGCAGGTCCACTTGACCGGCCGGCCCAGCTGCCCGGCGGTCCACGTCAGGATCGCCTCTTCCGCGTAGTGCGGGATCTTCGAGCCGAAGCCGCCGCCGACGTCCGGCGCCACGATCCGCAGCTTGTGCTCCGGCAGTCCGAGGACGAAGGCGCCCAGGAGGAGGCGGACCAGGTGGGGGTTCTGGCTGGTGGTATAGAGGGTGTAGTCCCCGGTAGCGGGGTCGTAGTTTGCAATCGCCGCCCGAGGCTCGATCGCATTGGGGATGAGCCGGTTGTTGACGACGTAGATCGAGACCACGTGGTCCGCGGCGTCGAAGGCTGCGTCGGTGGCCGCCTTGTCCCCCACCTCCCAGTCGTAGCAGACGTTCCCGGGCGCTTCGTCGAAGACCAGCGGCGCCCCGTCGGCCTCGGCGGCTTCGATGGAGGCTACCGCCGGCAATTCCTCGCGCTCGACGTCGATCAGGTTCGCGGCCGACTTGGCCTGCTCGGCGGTCTCCGCCACCACGATGGCCACGCAGTCACCCACATACCGCACCTTGTCCGTGGCGAGCGCGGGGTGCCCCGGCTCCACCATCTTCGAGCCGTCCTTGTTCGTGATCTCCCACCCCGTCGGGATGCCGCCCACGCCTTCCATGTCCCTGCCCGTGAAGACCGCGTGGACTCCGGGCGCCGCCTTTGCCGCGTCCGTGTGGACCGTGCCGATCTTCGCATGCGCCATTCCCGACCGCAGGATGTAGCCGTAGAGCTGCCCGGGCAGGTTGATGTCGTCGGTGTAGCGGCCGCGCCCCGTCAGAAAGCGCGTGTCTTCCTTCCGCTTGACGGAAGCTCCGATTCCCGTGCCGTTGCCGCTCATGACCCACCTCCCATTGCCCGCGCCCCGGCCTGGACGGCCTTGACGATGTTGTGGTAGCCGGTGCAGCGGCAGAGGTTCCCCTCCAGCCACTCGCGGACGTCGTGTTCGCTCGGGTCCGAATCCCGGTTCGCCAGATCCACCGCGCTCATCACCATGCCGGGCGTGCAGAACCCGCACTGGAGCCCGTGATGCTCACGGAACGCCTCCTGCATGGGATGAAGGTCGGCGCCGTTGGCGAGGCCCTCGATCGTGGTGACGTCCGCGCCGTCCGCCTGCACCGCCAGGCAGGTACAGCTCTTGACGGACGTGCCGTTGACGTGGACGACACACGCGCCGCACTGGCTCGTGTCGCACCCGACGTGGGTTCCGGTCAGACCGAGATGTTCGCGCAGGAAATCGACGAGGAGCGTTCGGCCCTCGACCGTTCCCGACCGCTCCATCCCGTTCACGGTCATTGTGACGGTGGGCATGGCGCCTCCTGGGGGTGTGGGGGGTATTTGCCGAGATGAGTCCCTGGGGGCGCACCGCGGCCGCCGACGCCTCGCGTCATATGATCGGGTGCCCGCTCCTGGTGTGGGGACCGGGTGCGCCGCCCAGGTGGAGGGACAGAATGGGGAGGGGCGGGCGGGGACGCAAGCGGGGTTGGGGGGTGGTTGGACTCGCCTCCGAGACTCCGACCGCGAGAGTAGACAGGATGCCCCGTCGCAAACGATGATTCGCGACGTGTAGCTTGGACTTGACCGACTACTACTGACCGACCAGGAAGCACCGCGCATGAATGCCACCGACAGCGAGCGTGTAGATCCGATGCTGAACCCGCCCCATCTCGGCGAACTCATCCGTGAGAGCATGGATTAGGTCGGATGGAGCGTCACCGAGACAGCGGCACACCTGGGGTGCGAGCGCGGGACACTTTCGCGGCTCCTGAACGGCAAGTCCGGGGTGTCGGCCAACATGGCGCTTGCATTGGAGGCGGTCGGCTGGGGCACCGCAGATCACTGGATGCGAATGCAGGCGAGCTACGAGCTTGCGCGGGCGCGGCGCGAACGCACAGCCGCAGGCAGGCCGGATACCGCGCAGAAGATCGTCGCCGAAGCGCGCTACCGCTCGGGACTGAGCGACGAAGAGGCGAGAGTCGGCGGGCGGTGGGGACAGGTGCGGGGCGGGCGGCGGTGGAGACGAGCAGGGAGCGGACCGCGAATCGCGGCGGCGACGAAAGTCCCGCGGACCCGCTACTTGGGGACATGGTCAGTGATCATGGTGACCAAGTACAGCCCGATGTGGAGGGTGATCAAGTTCGGCTCACCGCCCGCCAGCGCGCGATCGTGGCGATTTGCGATGTACCGCCAAGGCTGGCCGAGCTCATGGAGCGCGCGGGCGTGTTGCACCGCTCCCACTTTCGCCGGAAGCATCTGAAGCCGCTCCTGGAGGCGGGGCTGGTCCGCATGACGAATCCCGCGAATCCGCGCGCGCCGAACCAGAGGTACGTGCTGACCGACGCGGTGGCCCCGCTGAAGGGGGATCAACCGCCGTCTTCCAGGGAGCGAGTGGGGTGATTCGAGCGCTGGAAGTCAAGCCGCGAGAGGGGCTGAGGATCTGGCTCAGGTTCTCCGACGGGTCTGCGGGCGAGGTTGACTTGTCCGATCTCGTCGGCAGGGGTGTGTTCCGGGCCTGGGACCGCGTGGACCGGATCGTCGCGTCGTTCGGCGAGACCGGCTGACCTTCGACTGGCGGGACAGAGACCATGCTGACCAGGTAGGCGCCGACATTGGTCAGTGACCATGTATCGGTAGGCTCTCCCCTCGGTCCTTCACGTCATCTTCTCTTGGCCACCAAACAGGGCGCGAAGCTCCCGGTCCCTCTTCGCATTCTCCTCCTTGACTTCCCGCACCCGCGCCAGGAGCTCCTCGGCGGTGGAGCAGGTCAGGACGCAGATTCCGATCCGACCTGCGTCACTGATGCCTGCAATGGGCTCCGGCTCGTACGATATGCTCCTGGTCGTTTCGACGACGTGGTCCGCCGTCTCAAGGCCGAATCGAGCTGCGGTGAGCGCGTGGATGGCACTCTGGCGGCCCGCCACGCGGCCGGCCTCGTATGCGCTCTCGCGGCCCTCGTCGAACCCTACCCGATGGCGGCTGATAATGTCCTGGCCGACCTCCTCGGCGAATCCCGCTATGGTCACCACATCCTTCGAGTTCACGGTCGCTCTCCTTCCGTCAGTTCCTTCACCCGAGCCAGGAGCTCCTTGGCCGTGCCGCATGTGAACACGCAAGCCGCGAGGCGAGCAGTCCACTCGGGTTCGCGGATGTACTCAAACAGCTTCGAGACCCGGTGCGCCGCCACCGGCCCGAATTTCACCCAGACCACCGAGTGGATGACCTCACTCTGCCCCTCCGTCATGCCGTCGTTGTACGCAGATTCGCCTCCTCGCACGTAGCCCGCGAAGTAGGTCTCGGCCGTAAGCCTGGCGACGCTCTCGGCAACCAACTGCATCCGCTCTTCGTGGGGAACACCCGTAGACCGGAGACCGCCTTCGTATCCCTCCAGCCATGCCCCAGGGGAACCGATCCGACCCATTGTGCGCGCACCCAACATTCACCCCTCCTGTCGATTCCCTGCGCCGTTGCGGCCCCGGCAGGACGCGAAGCGCCCTAACGGAGCTGGTGTCCGAATGGAAGGTAGCGCGCCCCGTGGTCGGCTGGCCACTTGGAGTCCTTGTCTTGCGGCAGTCCGGGCATCTTCCGGAGCAACTGGCGCAGCTGAGCGGATCCCAGATCTTGCTGCCGCAACGACTCTTCGGGCCCCAGGTCCAGGCAGATGCTCCGAATCCAGCGCAGGACAGCCACGCGGCGGCACGCGACACGTTCTCCCAAGACGACAATCAGCCGGCCACGGCCACCTTTCGCGCGATCCAGGGCCCGTGCACCTTGAACCGGGTCCCTACACCCACCCACCCCGGACCTCCCCGCCCCCACCCACACCCAAAGGAGACCTTGCCTTGATCACCGCCCTCGCCCTCGCCGCGGCAGTCCACGCGCCCGTCCAGACCCCCGATCTGGCCCCCGGCACCCGCTACGATCCCGGCATCCCGACGCTGGAGCAGGTTGCGGGCCACGACTTCGGCGAGGCGATCACGCCGCCCGCCGATGTGATCCGCTACATGGAAGCGCTGGCCGAAGCGGCTCCCGGGCGCACGCACCTGGTGCGCTACGCGACGAGCTGGGAGGGCCGCCCCCTGGTCGCTCTGGTGATCGGATCGGCGGAGCGCATGGCGCGGCTGGACGAGGTCAAGGCCGGGCTGGCCCGCCTGAGCGATCCGCGCGGCCTCTCCGCCGGCGAGGCCGAGGCCCTGATCGCGGAGCTGCCGGTGGTGACCGCGCTCATGCATTCGATCCACGGCAACGAGATCAGCGGGAGCGGCGCGGCCATGGCCGAGGCGTACCACCTGCTGGCGGCGACCGGGGATCCCGATGTCGAGCTGATCCTGTCCGAGTCGCTGGTCCTGATCGACCCGCTCGAGAACCCCGACGGGCGCAATCGCTTTGTCTATCAGAACCGGATCGCGCAGGCAAGATGGCCGGACGAGGCCGCGGTCTCCGCCGAGCACGACGAACCGTGGCCCGGCGGACGCACGAACCACTACCTGTTCGACCTCAACCGCGACATGTTCATCCAGAGCCAGCCGGAGACCAGGGGCAAGGTCGACCTGCTCCTCGAGTACCGGCCGCAGGTGGTTGTGGACCTTCACGAGATGGGCGGCAACTCCACCTACTTCTTTCCGCCCACCGCCCCGCCATCCAACCCTTGGTACGGCGAGCGGCAGATCGCGCTGATGGACGTGATCGGGTCGGCCATCGCGGCCAGGTTCGACGAGCGCGGCATCGCCTACTTCAATCGCGAGATCTTCGACCTGTTCTACCCCGGCTACGTGGACATGTGGCCCATGGGGCAGGGCGCGCTCGGGATGACCTTCGAGCAGGCCAGCGCCCGGGGGCTCGGGCTGAGGCGGTCCGATGGCGACCTGCTCACCTACGCCGACGGGGTGCTCCACCACTTTACCGCCGCGATCGAGACGGCGCTGACGGCCGCCCGGAACCGGGAACGGATCCTGCGCGACTACCACGCCTTCCGGCAGGGCGGCGTGGAGGCGGGACGGAGCGGCCCGGCGGAGATCGTGCTTCACTCCGCGCACGATCCCGGCATGGCGGAGCGTCTGGGGATGATGCTGGTGGAGAACGGGGTCGAGGTGCACCGCGCCGCCGGGCCGGTCGCCGTCGACGGCCGGACGCTCGCCGCCGAGGCGAGCTTCATCGTGCCGCTGGACCAGCCGCTGCACGGCCTGATCCGCAACCTGCTGGACCCGCACGTGCCGATGGCCGAGGACTTCGTGCAGCGGCAGATCGAGCGCCGCGCGAACCGCCAGTCCGACGAGATCTACGACCTGACCGCGTGGAGCCAGTCGCTGCTCTGGGACGTGGAGGCGATCGAGACCTCAGCGACGGGGGCGAGGGGCGAGCCCGTAGCGGGCTGGGGCGCCGGACTCCGGCCGACCGAGACCGAGGTGGACAGGGAGGCGGGTGGCGGTGCCGAGCCTCTTCCCGAGGTGCCCGGGGCGGTGGTGGGCTACCTGATCCCGTGGGGGACGAACGGGGCGGCGGCGGTGGCCGAGGCGCTGCGCGAGGGGGTGCGGGTGCGCGCGGCGGGCGCCGAGTTCACGCTGGACGGTCGTCGGTACGGGGTCGGGACCGCGATCGTGCGCGTGGCCGAGAACGGACCTGAGCTGCGCCGCACATTGGCCAGGATCGCGGAGCGCCACCGCGCCGAGGTCGTGCCGATCGACGGCGCGTACGTGCGCGAAGGCATGTCGTTGGGAAGCAATCGGGTGCGCGCGCTCGCCGAGCCGCGCGTGATGCTGGTGTACGACTCGCCCGGCCAGAGCTACTCGGTGGGGTGGGCGCGGTACGTACTCGAGCGGCGCTACGGCCAGCGCACCACCCTGGTGAGGGCATCCAGCCTGGGACGCGCGCGGCTGGCCGACTTCGACGTGATCGTCTTTCCGTCCGGCAACTACGGCGGCGCCGCGGGCGGGGGCTTCACCGACCGGCTGGAGGCATGGATGCGGGACGGCGGCACCATGATCACCATGGCCGAGTCCTCACGCTGGGCGTCTCGGGCCGGGCTGCTGGCCACCACGGCGGAGCGCCGGGGAGGCAGGGCCGAAGGCGACGATCCGCCTGATTCCGGCACCCCCGACCAGCCCATCGAGTACCTTGACGCGATCTCCCCCGAGGACGAGTCGCCCGAAGGCGTTCCCGGCGCAATCCTCCGCACCGTCCTCGACACCGAGCACTGGCTGGCGGCCGGGACGGACGGCGAGATCGGCGTCCTGGTCGAGGGCTCGCGCGTGTTCCGCCCGATCACGCTGGACGACGGTGCCAACGTGGGCCGCTACGCCGACCTGGACAGCCTGGTGCTGGGCGGGATCGTGTGGGAGGAATCGAGGCCGCAGCTTGCCAACAAGGCGTTCCTGATCCATCAGCCCGTGGGGCGGGGTCAGCTCGTGGCGTTCGCGGAGGATCCGAACTACCGCGCCTACGCCGAGGCGACCCAGCTCCTCTTCATGAACGCGGTGCTGCTGGGGCCGGGGCGGTAGCTACGCGCCGAACTGCCGGGACGGCCGTGGAGGAGTGGGGCCCATTTCCAACCGCGCGTGCCAGTAGGCCCACGAGCGCGGGTCGAAGATCCCGGGCAACGCGTGTCGCAGCGCCGCCCGAAAGTCATCGTCGTCGTAGTGCTGTCGCGCCACCGCGAGATCCTCGACGGTGCCGTATATCATGAGGTAGTTGAGGAACAGGGTGTCGTCGGCGAGTGTCGCCCCCGGTGGTTTGAACCACACCATCCGCCTGGCGACCGCCAGCAGTTCCGGAGAGTGCTGCTGCGGCTTGCGGGTCGTGGAGGTCATGTCGGATGACCCTGTCGCAGGCTGCGTGGCGCGAGTCCCGGACGAGGTTCGTAGTGCGGGATCGACCCCGGATTCACCTTGGCGGCGGCTCGCGAAAGGCGCCTTTGCACGACTGCGGGGAGCTCCGTCAGGTCTCCGTCATCGAAGTATGTCAGGGCCTTGAGGGTCAGCATGGGGTTGTAGCGCTCTCCGTAGATCGCGAGCGCCGCGCCGAGCATGGAAGCAAGCGGAACCTCCCCCAACCTCATGAGCGCATCGATGTCGGCGTAGTCCTTTGAGAGTGCCCGGCTCTGCACGACCTGGGCCTTGGTGCCGCCCAGGTCCGGTGGGCGAGCCGCAACGCTATCGCGGTCCCGCCATACAGCACGAAGCGACCCGGAGTCGCTCGCAATTCAGGCCACAGCCGGCGTTGAGGCGGAGGCAGGGTGTCCAGACGCGGATTCATGTTGCTCCCTGGGTCGGCTTTCGGCGCGTACCCCCAATAATCTATGGCCGGAGGCTCGTCGGTGACGATCCACCAGGACTGCGGCGACCGCCGGAGTGTGACATTTTCAATGGCCAGAAGTGTGCCGCGTTCGCCAACGCAAGCGGCGGATTATGGCTCGTGCCTGGCGTCCGGTAGCGCCGGAGGGGAACGATGGAATCCGTTGGACGCCCCCCTCTTTTGAGGCCCCTGCGCCAGAGGCGACCGTTGCGGATCTCTTGCAACGGGTCCATATTGGACTAGTTCTCATTGGACCACTAAAATCGACCGGACAGCAGCTGACTGGAGGCTCATGATGGATGCCGCCGCACCCGCGCGCGCATGGAGGGTGGCCGAGGCGAAGGCCCGGCTGTCGGAGATCCTGCGGCTCGCGCATGAGCAGGGACCACAGCGTATCGGCGTTCGAAGGACGTTCATCGTCGTGTCCGAGCGCATGTGGCGCGAGCGGGCGGCCGACCGCGATCCCCTCGGCCGATGGCTTGTCGACAACGTGCCTCGCGGCGCGGATCTGGCCATTCCCCGGGCGCGCGAGTCCCGCCGGGAGATCCCGTTCACATCGGCCGAGGGCGAATGACCGGAGTTCTGCTCGACACCAACGTGATCTCGGAACTGACGAGGCCGCAGCCCGCCCCGCCGGTGATCGCGTTCCTCGCCGCGCAAGAGGATCTCTGGTTGTCGACGCTCGTGCTGCACGAGCTGGAATCCGGAGTGCTCCTCCTGCCCTCGGGCGAGCGGCGGGACGCGCTGCGGGGAACCCTGGCGGAGCTCCTTCGCCGATACGAGGATCGAGTCATTGCGGTGGACGCGGAGGCCGCGACCTGGGCCGCGCAGTTTCGAGTTGACGCTCGTCGAGGCGGGCGCACGCTCGACCTGGGGGATGCGCTCATCGCGGGGACGGCCAGAGCGCGCGGCCTGGCGGTGGCGACGCGCAACGTGACGGACTTCCGCGGGCTCGACCTTGTGGTCGCAAACCCGTGGGACTTCGGCTGACGGACTGGTGCGGGGGCCCAGCCCCCCTCCGGGTGACGCCCCCCCGACCTCCAGCTATCTTGAACGCCCCATCCCGCGGGCCGACACCGGGGAGCCGCTGCGCGACGAGATGTCGTCGTGCTTTACCCGAACAAGACCTGCCTGGAGACACGCACGGATCCGTTCGGACACGCGGACTTCGAACTCTAGGCCGAGCTGCCTCTGACTGTCCTGTGCGCAGCGCCCGGCCTGCGCGCCCACGTCGAGCGGGTCACCGTGGGGGCGAGGGGCTGACGGTCGAGATGCGGACGGCCGACCACGGCGGGTCGATGATCATCGCCAACAAGACCGGCCACCTGCCGGGAATAAAGGGGCGTGCTCAACCCCAAACTGGACCGTCTGGACCGGAGTTACCTTTACGCCGACAACGTGGCCTCCGTAGTCTCCGCAGCCACCCTCACGTCCCCCAAACCGTGATTCGCTTCCCGTCATGCGTGTGTTCCTCCCGGAAGACGCGCTCTTCCCAGCTGCTTCCTTCGCGCATGTCGAAGACGACCAGGTGCCCCACGTCGGTTCCCGACAGGTCCATGTAGGAGGCGGTCTGTTCCAGGCCCTTCCCAATGGTGCGCGAGCGACCGCTCCGGAGCAGCTTGCACTCCACGACGAACCGGTCCTCCCGCCCCTGTCCGGTGGGCCAGACGACCAGCAGGTCGACCCGGCGGCTGCCCAGCGCATACTCCCTCTCGATGCGGCCCGTCGCGTTCACCACTCTGTGCAGAAATGCCTGCAGCACGAGTTGCGGCCCGGCTTCCGTGTACTGCGCCCGCTGGACCCAGTGTTCCGAGTTCTCGCGAAAGAACTGCTGGAACGCGGCGAGCAGCCTGTCGAGATCGAGTCCTCCGTCCGCATCGACATACCAGGCGGTCTCCTGCTGCATCTGGTCCTGGAGCACCCATGTCAACTCGCGCGGCACCACCTCGGCATAAACCGGGTTCGCGATCCGGAGCGGCGGACCGGGCGCGACAAGACCCAGATCCCGCACGTACTCGCGGTCCCGGTCGCTGTAGCTCCCGTCACCGCCGCTGAGGAGCGGTTCGATCACGCGCCGGACGCGCGGTTCGCGCAGCTTGTCGGCCAGCTGGTCCAGGTGCGTTTCGCGGCGTAGAATGAGCGTCTCCCGCGCCTCGAAGACATCCCCCATGTCCAGAGGGCGGCCATGCGAGCGGGGCTCCCCGTACCGGAAGCACATCTCCTGGGCAAGGGCGTTGACGAGCCACGGCTGGCCCCGCGTCTGCTCCCACACGGCGTTCACCGCCCCGAGCGTGAACTCCTGCCCGGTCGCTGACGTGTGCTGCCCGAGCAGCGCGCTGACCTCGGCCTCGGTGAAGTCGCCGAGCCGCAGCGACTTCGCCTTGATGTTGAAGGCGCTGCCGCCCGCAATGACCTGCTTCTCGGAGCTCGCGTGGATGCGGTAGTCGCGTACATCCCGTATCCCGCACAAGACAACGCTCTGCGGAAACCGCTCGGGGCGGTCGACGTAGCCTGCTCGCAACTGGCGCAGCACCGAGACGAGTGTGTCGCCCACGAGCGCATCGATCTCGTCGATCAGCAGCACGAGCGGACGGGCGTCGGCTGCGGACCAACGGGCCAGGAACCTTCCCAGGACGCTGTCCGGCCGGGTCGCGGTGTCCATGGTTTCTGCAAGGTCCGCGGTAACCGAGTCCCCAAGAACATGACGCGCTTCTCCCGCGAGTCCGTCGAGAATGGCACCGATCGCCCGCCCGACATCTTCCCGGGCCGTCTGCGCGGGCTCGACGTTGACGTAGGCGCACCGGTAGTCGGACCCTTCGTTGAGCAGGTCGCGCAGGGCGAGAAGCGTCGATGTCTTTCCGGTCTGCCGGGGAGCGTGGAGTACGAAATACCGCTCGTTGCGGATCAGCGCCAGGAGTTCGCGCAGATCGAGACGTTCGAGCGGCGGGATGCAGTAGTTCTTGTCAGGGCGAACCGGACCGGCGGTGTTGAAGTCGCGCATCGTGCCAACTTCGCCCGAGCGGCAGGCCAAGGCAACCGAGTCCCCGTCGGTCCGCGACCCGCCTATCAGCAAGTCGGTTGAGGCGCACCTCCCCCTTGCGACCGCGCCCCCAGCCGCCAGCTTTCCGTCTGAATCGTCCGCAGCCTCCCACCAAACCCGGAGCCCAAGCCGATGTCTCGCCCCGCTCGCATTCGCACTCGCCATCCCCTGTCCGCCCCCACCCCTCCCCGCCCACCCGCCATCGCGCTCACGGCCCTGGCCGCCGCGCTAGTCCTCCTCCTCCCCACCGCCGCCCACCCACAGGGCACGCGCTTCCTGCGCCAGCCCGATGTCAGCGCCACGCACATCGTCTTCACCCACGCGAACGACCTCTGGAAGGTCGCGCGGGACGGCGGGGACGCGGTGCGCCTCACCAGCTCCGAGGGCGCCGAGACCGACGCCGCCTTCAGCCCCGACGGACGCTGGATCGCCTTCACCGCCCAATACGACGGCAACACCGACGTCTACCTGATGCCGGCCGGCGGCGGCGACCCGGTCCGCCTCACCTGGCACCCCTCCGCCGACGTCGCACAGGGCTGGACCCCCGACGGCGACGTCCTCTTCCGGTCCGGGCGCGACGGCGTCCCCACCCAGCTCTGGAAGTTCTACACCGTGCCCACATCGGGCGGCCTTCCCACGGCCCTGGCGCTTCCCCAGGCGTATCTCGGCGGCATGTCCGCCGACGGCGCCCGCATCGCCTACCAGGAGATCGGCTACTGGGACCCCGGGTGGCGCAACTACCGGGGCGGGCAGGCGCAGCCGATCGGGATCGTGTCCACCTCGACCTGGGAACGCACGACGCCCCCCTGGGAGGGCGAGCGCCAGATGGACCCGGTCTGGATGGACGGCGTGGTCTACTACATGTCGGAGCGCGACTGGGCCAGCAACGTCTGGTCCTTCGACCCGGGAACCGGCGAGGAGCGGCAGGTCACGCACCACGCCGACTTCGACGTGATGTCCCTCGGGGCGGGCGACGGGGTGGTCGTCTACGAGCAGGCCGGCTACCTGCACGAGATCGATCCGGCCACCGGTGCCTCGCGCCAGCTGGTCATCAACGTGGCCGGCGACATGAACTGGTCGCGCCCGCGGTGGGAGACGGTTCCGGCCGGCGGCCTGCGCGACGCCCGCCTCTCCCCGACCGGCAAGCGGGCGATCTTCGAATGGCGCGGCGAGCTCTTCAGCGTGCCGGCCGACGAGGGTTCGTGGCGCAACCTGACCCGCACCCCCGGGGTGGCCGACCGTCATCCGGTGTGGTCGCCGGACGGGTCGCGCATCGCCTGGTTCAACGACGACGGCGACGAGTACGGCCTGGTGATCGCCGAGCAGGACGGGTCGAACCAGCGCCGGATCGAGATCGCCGAGCCGTCCTTCCATTTCCGCCCGGAGTGGTCGCCGGACGGGACGCGGCTCGCCTTCACCAACACCCACTACCAGGTGCTGGTGCTGGACCTGGAGTCGGGCGACGTGCAGCACATCGACACCGACCGCTTCGCGCACCCGGAGCGCTCGATGAACCCGGTCTGGTCACCGGACTCGCGCTGGCTCGCCTACGCCCGCCGCCTCGACAACCAGCTGCGCGCGATCTTCGTCCACGACACCGAATCGGGCGAGACGCACCAGTTCACCGACGGCATGTCCGACGCGATCTCGCCCGTGTGGGACGAGTCCGGCAAGTTCCTCTACTTCCTGGCCTCCACCGACTACGGGCTGAACACCGGCTGGCTGGACATGACGTCGTACGACCGCCCGGTGACACGCACGCTCTACCTCGCGCTCCTGGGTGCCGACGAGCCCTCGCCCTTCCTGCCGCAGAGCGATGAGGAGGAGAGTGGGGAAGGGGAGGAGGATGAGGGGGATGAAGGGGACGCCGAGGCGGGCGGGTCCGACCAGGGTGAACGGGACGCCTCCGGCGACGGCGAGTCCGGCCGCGGCGGCTCCAGCGACGACGCCCCCGAGGTCACCATCGACTTCGACGGCCTGGCCGACCGCATCATCGACGCTCCCGGAATCGGCTCGGCCAACTACTCCGGTCTGGCCGCCGGTCCCTCCGGAACCGTCTTCGTCCTCGGAGGCGGCAGCGCCGCCCGCAAGTACTCCATCGAGGACCGCGACGACCAGGACTTCCTGGACAGCGGCGGCCGCGTCACCATCTCTCACGACCGCAGCAGCATGCTCTACTACAGCGGCGGCTGGCGCATCGTGAGCACCGCGCGCGCCCCCTCCGGCGGCGATGGCGCACTCAACCTGAACAACATGCGCGTGCGCGTCGAACCCACGGCCGAGTACGCCCAGATGCTCCGCGACGGCTGGCGCTTCATGCGCGACTTCCTCTACGTCGACAACCAGCACGGCGCCCCCTGGGACGACGTGTGGGACTGGTACTCGGCGTGGCTCCCGGACGTGCGCCACCGCTCCGACTTCAACCATCTGCTCGACATGCTCTCCGGCGAGATCGCGGTCGGGCACTCGTATGTGAGCGGCGGCGACTACCCGGATCTGGAGAGCCCGCGCACCGGCCTCCTCGGTGCCGACCTGGAGGAGGACGGCGGGTTCTACCGCATCGCGCGCATCTACGACGGCGGCGACTGGACCCCCGGGCTCGCCGGCCCGCTCTCCCACCCCGGAATGGACGTGAACGAAGGCGACTACCTGCTGGCGATCGACGGAGCCGAGCTGCGCGCGCCCGCCAACCCCTACCGCCTCCTGGAGGGGACCGCCGGGCGGGTCATCACCCTGACCGTGGCGTCATCCCCCTCCGCCGACGATGCCCGCGACGTTCTCGTCCAGCCCGCCGGCAGCGAGGGCGCACTCCGCCAGTGGGCCTGGGTCGACGCCAACCAGGCCCGCGTCGACGAGATGAGCGGGGGACGGCTCGCCTACGTCTGGCTCCCCAACACCGGCCAGGGCGGCTACCGCAACTTCAACCGCATGTACTACGCCCAGCAGGACCGCGAAGGCGCGGTCATCGACGAGCGCAACAACGGCGGCGGATCGGCGGCCGACTACATCGTCGACATGCTCGACCGCGATCTCACCGGCTACTTCAACTCGCGCGCCGGCGACCGCAAGCCGTGGACCCAGCCGATGGCCGCGCTTTTCGGGCCCAAGGTGATGGTGATCAACGAGCGCGCGGGCTCCGGCGGCGACCTGCTGCCCTACCTGTTCCGCTTCCGGGGAATCGGGCCGCTGGTGGGCACCAAGACCTGGGGCGGCCTCGTGGGAACCTGGGACACTCCGCCGCTGATCGACGGCGGCGGCTTCGTGGCCCCCCGGGGCGGCTTCTTCGATGTGAACGGGGAGTGGGCGGTCGAGGCCGAAGGCGTGGCACCGGACATCGAAGTGCGCAACGATCCCGCCCCGGTGATCGCAGGTGGCGACCCGCAGCTGGAGGCGGCGGTGAGGGAGGCGCTGAGGCTGCTGGACAGCGGCGGGAAGGTCACCTTCGAGGACGAGCCGCCGCCGCCGGTACGGTGGAGGCGGCCGGGAAGGGGGCGTTAACCCGCAAACACGCCGTTATTCGTCGGCTGAATCCAGGAAGCGCAGGCGCAGACCCTCGAAGCGGGCGAAATCGCGGTCGTTCGTAAGCAGGACGGAGACGCCGTGCTGGCGGCAGAGGGCGGCGATCTGTGCGTCGAACGCCAGGTTGCCCCGCGCATCCGCCTGTCGGGCGATGGCCGTCAGCAGCTCGAAGAACCCGGATTCCGGCCGCAGAATGCGACACCCCGGCGCCGCGACGACCCGCTCGAGGAACTGAATCGCCTCGTCCAGCGTCGACGGCGGATTGAAGACGCGACGGTGCGTCACCACGCGGATGAACTCCCCTGCGCAGAAGACGGGCAAGCCCCACAGCCCCGTCCCTTCGGCCAGCTCCACGAGGCTCCGCGCCGCGGCCGAGTGCTGTGTCGTCTCGGCCCGGTGGGCGTAGACCAGGACGTTGGTGTCGACGGCGATCATGCGCGGTCCAGCACATCGTACAGCGCGTCGCGGTCCGAGATGTCCACGTTGGGAGGCGCATGCCCGCGCACCACCTTCAGCTCCAGCTTGAAGGCATGGCAGGGTTCGGGGTCCATCAGACTGGCCCGCAGGGCGTCCTCCACGAACCGCGTGAGCGTGATGCCGTCCCGCGCGGCCCGCCTCTTGGCGCGTCGCAGAATGTGATCGTTCAGGTTGAGCGTCGTCTTCATGGGTTTGCCTGGGTTGGCCGGGGATGGATATGGGCTGACCATATCATGATAGCCAGATATATGGCAGTGTGCCACATCCGGCAGGCGTTCAGCGGGGGGTTGACCCCGACACCGGACCGGCCCACTCGCTTGACGCACGCGCGGCGACACCGAAGACTGAACCCATCACGCGTGCAACGCTGCCGCCCTTGCAGCCCGCGCCGCCGACACCACCTGGGAACCGGGAGACGACAAATGAAGCGCTGGGGATTGTTCCTGTTGAGATTGACCACAGGCTGGCTTCTCGTCCTGTGGGGCATCGACAAATTCCAGAACGTCGCGCACGGCCAGGCGGTGGCGGAGACCTTCTACTTCGGCATCGGGACCCAGGCGGTGGTGCTGCAGATCTTCGGCGCCATCCAGATCCTCCTCGGGGCTCTGGTCATCCTGGGCTTGCAGCGGCGAAGGGTCTACCCGGTGATGCTCCTTGTCCTGCTCTTCACGGCGATCGGCGTCTGGAAGTCGATCATCGACCCGTGGGGATGGTTCCTCGACGGCTCGAACGTGCTCTTCTACCCGTCGGCGATCATCGCGGCCGGGGCGCTTGTACTGTGGGGCATGATCGACGAGGACGGGATGTCGCTGGACGCGAAGATGACATCATGATGCGTTGATCCGCCGGGCTGAGTCAGCTGTCGGTGACCCGGACCCGGAACGGTGAGCGTTTGCGGTGACGTCAGGGCAGATCCCGCAGGGGAATGAGGAGTTCGCGGGCGGCGTTTGCCATTCGATTATCGTAGCTGGCCAGTTCGACGCTCTGGCCCCGGTCCCGGAGAAACTGGAGTGATGCGAGGTGCAGCGCGTCGAGTGTACGCACGGATACCGGAAACGGGTCGAGGGCGCGCGACAGCACCGCAGGGGCCAGCTCCAGCAACGAAATGCGAGCGATCACCTCCCTCGCGGCGTCCGCCCGCGACACCGTCGCCTTGCGGGCGTGGAGGCGTGTCCAGAGTTCGTATTCCAGCAGACGGCTCGAGACCAGCGTCTCGGTCCAGAACGAAGCTGTGGGTCTACGGTCTTCCGCGAACAGGTGGGCCAGGACGACCGAGGTGTCCACGTAGATCACCGGTCGCTGCGGTCGCCTTCCAGTTCACTGAGCAAAACGGACAGCGCGGCCTCCGGGGGCCCGCCACGGGGGGGCTCGGATCCCGGAGAGAGTGCAGGCGTCAACCAGCCCTTCCGCACCGCATCGGCGAGCATGGCGTCCGCCAGGACGGGACTTCTGGTCGATCGCGGAGGACCGATCTCGGCTACCACGCGGTCCCGGTCCGTGACGAGGACGGTCTCGCCGCCGGCCGCCAGCCGCACGTACTCGCTGAGCCTGCTGTTCAACACCTTGATTCCGACGGATCGCATGAGGATAACGTAGCCACTTGTAGCTACCTATGTCAACGCGACGGCTGGGTCTCTGTGGTTCATCGCGGCGGGGGCGCTGGTGCTGTGGGGAATGATCGAGGAGGACGAGATGTCGCTGGATGCGAAGATGACATCGTAATGTCTTGATGTTATGATGTTCACACGATGAGAACCACACTGACGCTGGATCCGGACATCTACCAGGCGACCAGGAGCATCGCCCGGGAACGCGGGGAGAGCATGGGCAAGGTGCTGTCCACGCTGGCGAGAGCAGGATTGCGGCCCCGCGAACACACGGCGCGCGCTGACGGCTTCCCCGTTTTCGACGTTCCGCCGGACACGCCGCCGCTCACCTCCGAGATGGTGCGCGACGCCCTGGAGGACCACTGACGAAGCTCCTGGACGTCAACGTGCTCGTCGCGCTCGCGTGGCCGAATCACGTGCATCACGCCGCTGCCCACCACTGGTTCCGGGCAAACCGGGAAGGCGGCTGGGCGACCTGCCCGCTGACCGAGTCGGGCTTCGTGCGGGTGTCGAGCAACCGGCGTGCGATACCGGAGGCGTGTGAGCCGCGCGAAGCCATTTCACTGCTTGACCAGATCCGGGCACAGGAGGGGCACGCTTTCTGGGCCGACGACATCTCGCCGGCTGACCCGCTGTGGACGCCGTTTGCCCGCGTCACCGGCTACCGTCAGGTCACCGATGCGCATCTGCTCGCGCTGGCCATCCGCCACGGGGGGCGTCTGGCGACCTTCGACCGGCGCCTGGCCGAACTCGGAGCGGGGGACTGCCTGGATGCATTGGAAGTGATCGGTATCGAGGATTCGCCGGGGGTAGGCAGGGGGTCGCCCCCGGAGGGCTCACAGCTTGACGCGCCGCTTCTGCCGCACGAAGACTGAAGCTCGACGACGCGGTGGTACCCCGCACGGCCGCGCCGCGCATTTCACCCGAAACCGGGAGACCGCACATGAAGCGCTGGGGACTGTTCCTTCTGCGGGTGACCATGGGCTGGCTGCTGGTCCTGTGGGGTATCGACAAACTCCAGAACGTTGCGCACGCCCAGGCGGTCGCGGAGACGTACTACTTCGGGATTGGGACGCAGGTGATGGTGCAGCAGATCTTCGGTGTCCTCGAAACCCTGCTCGGGGCAATGGTCATCCTGGGTCGGCACCGGCGGAGGCTCTACCCCGTAATGCTGGTCGTCCTGCTCTTCACGTCCATCGGCGTCTGGAAGTCGATCGTCGACCCATGGGGCTGGTTCCTCGACGGCTCGAACGTGCTCTTCTACCCGTCGGCGATCATCGCCGCGGGGGCGCTCCTGCTGTGGGGCACGATCGAAGAGGACGAACTGGCGCTGGACGCTATCATGATGCCCGCCGCACGTACCGGCTCAAGCTCTGAACGCTCGTGAATCCGTTCACAAGCCCCCCGCGCCCTCGCGCGCGCGTTCCGCTCACCCTATAATCCCCCGCAGTCACGGCCCGGCCCTTCTTCCGGAACGAGGTGCAGAGCACGATGTTGCAAACCGAAGCCATTCAGGCGCGACGGGGTGGGTTCACCCGCCGCAAGTTCATCAAGGGGGTGGTCGCCGCCGGCGCCACCGCTTCCGTGTCGGGGTACCTGTTCCGCGGGAGCGGCATATTCGCCCCGATGCTGACCGCGCAGGGCGCCGTGGAGCGGCTCGTCACCCTCACCGTCAACGGGCAGCAGCGCCGCGTGGACGTCCCGAAGTACGAGACGCTCGCGATGACGCTGCGCTATCAGCTCGGCCTCACCGGCACCAAGCTCGGATGCGACCGGGCGGAGTGCGGCGCGTGCACGGTGCTGCTCGACGGCGTCACCCACTACGGCTGCTCGATCCTCACACACTCGGTGCAGGGCCGCGAGGTCACGACCATCGAGGGGCTTGAGCAGGACGGGGAACTCCACCCGGTCCAGCAGGCCGTCATGGACGAGGGCGGCTTCCAGTGCGCCTTCTGCGCGCCCGGCTTCGCGATGAGCATGGTCGGGATGCTGGAAAAGAACCCGAATCCGACCCGCGAGGAGGCGGCGGTGCTGCTTTCCGGCAACCTCTGCCGCTGCGGTGACTACGACAAGATCCTGAACACGGCGATGCGGGCGGCCGAGCTGTCCCGTTCGCGCGCCTGAAAGGGGACCTACGATGGCTGAGAACGTAATCGGCACCGACATCTCCCCACCGGATCTGAGGGCGAAGATCACGGGCCGTGCCCGCTACGCCGAGGACTTCCGCGCCGAGGGGATGGTATTCGCGAAGCTCCTCCTGAGCCCGATGCCGCACGCGCGCGTCCGCAGCGTGGACACGAGCGCGGCGGAGGCGATGGAGGGGGTGCTGGGGATCCTCAGGGCTGACGAGCTGCCCGTGCAGTCGGAAGGACTGCGCGAGGGGGCGCTCACCGACGAGCCGAAGTACGAAGGGGAGCCGGTTCTGGCAGTCGCGGCGGTGGACGAAACGACCGCCGCGGCCGCTGTGGAGGCGATCCGGGTCGACTTCGAGCAGCTGCCCTTCGTGCTGGACCCGCTGGAAAGCCTGCGCGAGGGCGGTCCGGACGCGCATGTGGGCGGGAACATTTCGGCAGGGCGGGGCGAGTTCGGCTCGCTCAAGTGGCCCGCATCCGTCTTCGAGGAGGCGGGAGCGGACAAGCTGCCGATGGGCGAGGCCGCGGCGGAGTGGACCATCGGCGACATCGAGACGGGGTTCGACGAGGCGGACGTCGTCGTCGAGGAGACCATCGTGCACCAGTCCGTCACCCACCACCCCATGGAGCCGCGCAGCTGCATGGCGTACTGGCAGAACGGGAAGCTCTTCCTTCACGGATCCACGCAGAGCACGGAGCGGACGCGGGGCGGGGTGGCGGGCTTGGCCGGCGTCGAGCCGGAGGACGTGGTGTTCATCGGCGAATACTGCGGTGGCGGTTTCGGCAGCAAGATCTCGGGTTCGCCGATCATGGCGGTCCCCGCGGTGCTGTCGCGCAAGATCGGCCGCCCTGTCATGCTCCGGATCACCCGCTACGAGGAGAACTACATCGGGCGGGCGCGGGCGGGGTTCCAGGGATGGGCGAAGATGGGCTTCCGCGCCGACGGCCGCATGACCGCACTCGACCTGTACCTGGTGCAGGACAGCGGGCCCTTCGGGGCCAGCGACCTCTTCACGGCCGGAACCGTCGCAACGGCGTCCTATCAGCCCGAGAACATGCGGTTCCGGGGCGCGGCGATCCTTACCAACACGCCCCCGCGTTCCGCTCAGCGGGCGCCCGGCGGGGCGCAGATCGTCGCCATGCTCGAGCCGCTGGTCGACAAGGCCGCCCGCGAGCTCGATGTCGACCGCCTCGAGATCCGCAAGATCAACGCGCCGGGTCATGACGGTTGGCTGGGGGCAAGACAGACGCCCTTCACCTCCGCCTACGTACGCGAGGCGCTCGATCTGGGCGGCGAGCTCTTCAACTGGGAAGAGAAGAAGCAGCTCTCCGGCCAGCGCAACGGCACCAAGGTCACCGGGGTGGGGATGGGCCTCAGCCCCTTCACCGCCGGCAGCGCCGGCCGCGACGGTCTTCTGGTCATCCGCCCCGACGGCAAGCTCTACGTACACCAGGGCATCGGGAACCTCGGCACCCACTCGATCGCCGACACCGCGCGCCCCGCGGCCGACGTGCTCGACCTCTCGTGGGACCAGGTCGTGATCGTCTGGGGCGACACCAGCAAGCACCTCCCCTTCAGCACGGTGCAGGCGGGGAGCCAGACGACCCACGCCCACACCCGCGCCAACCACGCGGCGGGCACCGCGATGCTCGGCCTGTTGCAGGAGTTGGCGGCGCGCGAACTTGGCGGCTCCCCCACCGACTACCGCGTGGCCGACGGCCGCGTCTTCCGGGCCGGTAACCGCGCAGCCGGGATGAACTTCGCCGAGGCGGCGCGCCGCGCGATCGCGACCGGGGGCAAGTTCAGCGGGGGCGTGGTCCCGGAGGACCTCAACGATGCCACCAAGGCGGCGGTGGCGGGCCTCGCCGGCGAGGGCCTCATCGCCGCCGCGCGCGACAACTACTCCCGCGGTGGCTCGGTCTACACCTGGGTCGCCACCTTCGCCCAGATCGAGCTCGACGTCGAGACCGGCGAAGTGGAAATCATCGACCTCGCGTCCACCACCGACTGCGGTACGGTGATGCACCCGCGCTCCCTGGCGGCGCAGACCAACGGCGGCGTCTTCCAGGGGATCGGGATGGCGAAGGGCCAGCGCTGGGTCTTTGACCCGAAATGGGGCATCCCCTTCACCAAGCGCTTCTACACGGCCCGCCCGCCCGGCATCCTCGACGTGCCGCTGAGCCCGCGCTTCGCGGCTGTCGACGAGCCCGACCCGCGCACGCCCGTCGGTGCGAAGGGGATCGGGGAGCCTCCGGTGGGCGCCGGCGAGGCCGCGTATGTCTGTGCGGTCGCCGACGCCATGGGCGGGCTCTGCCTCTGCAGGACTCCGCTCACCGCCGACATGATCCTCGCGGAGCTGGAGGGCCGTCCGCGGCCCTACGGCCTGCTGGAAACCCACGTCTGAAGGAGAACCAAGATGGCTGTCATGCGTGACATGATCCCACCGTTCGAGCTCTATCAGCCGACGGAGGTCGACGACGCGGTGCGCCTGATGCGCCAGCACGGGGACAAGGGCTGGGTGCTCGCGGGCGGGCTGGACACCTTCGACTGGTTCAAGGACCGGATCAAGCGGCCGGAGGCGGTGATCGACCTCGTCGGCGTGGAGGAGCTCCGGGGGATCTCGGACGGGGCCGATGGCGGGCTCGACATCGGGGCCATGACGAGTCTCACCGATGTTGCCGAAAACGCCGACGTGATGAACCGCTACCCGCTCCTCGCCGAGGCGGCGGGGCTGGTGGCGACACCGCAGATCCGCAACCAGGGGACGCTGGGCGGCAACATCGTGCAGGACACCCGCTGCTGGTACTACCGGAGCGGCTGGCCCTGCTACCGCGCCGGGGGGAACGTCTGCTACGCGGCGACGTCGCAGTCCATGAACCGCGAACACTGCATCATGGGCGCGAGCCGCTGCGTCGCGGTGAGCCCGTCCGACACGGCGCCCGCCCTGGTCGCGCTGGACGCCGAGATGGTGGTGGCCAGCACCTCCGGTGAGCGCACTTGGGCCGCGGCCGACTTCTTCATCGGCCCCGACATCGACATCGAGCGCATGACGGTGCTCAAGCCCGGCGACCTGCTGGCCCGCATCGTGCTGCCGGCCCCCTGGGAGGGCGCGCGCTGGTACTTCGAGAAAGTCCGCGACCGCAAGGCATGGGACTTCTCGCTGGTGAGCGTGGCGTCGTCGCTGAGGGTCGAGGCCGGGATGATCCAGGACGCGCGCATCGTCGTCAACAGCGTGGCCCCCTACCCGGTGCGGCTGCGCGCGGTCGAGTCCGCCATCCGCGGCAGGGCGCCCAGCGAGGAAACCGGGCAGATGGCCGGTGAAATCGCGGTCGAGGGCGCGCGCACGCTCCGCCACAACGACTACAAGGTCGCGCTCATGCGGAACCTGGTGAAGCGCTCGATTCGGGATGCGGCGTAGCGGGCGGCGAGGCCCACGACGGGTGCGGGCGGCCGGCTGCATGCGGATGCGCCCGAGGATCACAGCCACAAGGAAGCGATGACCCATGGAATTTCTCCGGCGTGCACTTAACCCCTGGGGTGAGAACGTCCCGATCGGGGTTGCGTGGGACCTGATCTGGGCGGCCGTGATCATCGGAGCGGTCTTCGTCGTGGTCCACGCGCTTCTGGTCCCGAAGAAGCTGCCCGCGGGCGAGATCGACGAGAGCGAGGCGAAGGGTCTGCCGGACCGGATCCAGCGACACAAGCCGGGCGCGCGCGGATTCCACTGGACGATGTCCGCGACCATGTTCGCGCTGCTGATCACGGCCTTCTTCCCGGTCATCGGAATCCAGTTCCCCTGGGTCACCATCCACTGGATCGCCGGGGTGCTCCTGATCCTCACGGTGCTGTACCACATCTACCATGTGTTCGCCAAGCAGGACATCCGCAACATGTGGATCGGGCGCCGCGACATGAAGGAGGGCTCCCTCGGGTTACAGGCGGCGCTGCGCCGGCCGGTGCAGCGTCCGCGGGCGGGCAAGTATCCGGTCGACCAGAAGATGTTCCACCACGCCGCGACGCTGGCCACGCTGGGCGCGGTCGTCACCGGCGTCCTCATGATGTTCCGCATCGACAACTTCCTCCTGCCGCAGAACACCTACATGTTCAGCGACGCCGCCTGGGGCTGGATCTACGTGATCCATGGGGTCAGCGGGATCGCCCTCATCTTCCTCGTGATCGCGCACGTCTACTTCGCGATCCGCCCCGAAAAGCGGTGGATGACCTGGTCGATGATCAACGGCTGGATCACCCGCGACCGATATCTGGAGAACCATGACCCGGAGCGGTGGACGGTGCCGGAGGGGGAGGGGGCCGGGGAGGTGGAGGGAGCCGCGGCCGGGGGCACTGGCCAGCCGGCGCTGAGCGACAGGGCTTAGCGGCGCGTGGACCGAGTCCCCCTGGCTTTCCTCGGACCGCTGGCGGCGGACTCGTGAAACCGTTCGCGAGCGACCGGGGCCGACGTGTGCGCGGGCCCGCAAGGAGAGGCGCTGTCGCATGACCCTGGACGACCTGAAGGCCCGGATCGACGCCATCGAAGAGGGCTACGAGTTCTTCCTCGCCTACGCGGCCCAGGGGCTGACGGGCGAACAGGCCGGCAAGGCCGACGAGCAGGTACGGGGGTACCTGCGCGGCTTCGAAGAGGCCCTGGACGGCCTTGCAGAGGCTTTCCGGGCCCATCTGCCGGACGGCGAGGCGGCCGGGAGGGCCGATGCCGGGGCGACTGACGCCACCGAAGCCGTACTGGAGGTGCTCCGTCGCGACGCTGAAGCCTCCCGGGCGCTGCTGCGGCTGGTCGCGGCCCAAAGCGCCGTTTCGTCCCAGCTGATCGACAACCTCAACGCATCGATCCACATCCGCGCGCTGCTGACGGACGTGTTCGTGCTGGGCGAGATGGTAGGGGTGTAGGGGCGAGGGCATGCCTTGACTGGGCAGTAGTATGGCCATACCATTGGTTATGGCCATAACTACCATTAAATCCACCTACTCGCTCGATGTCGATTCCGTGCGCACACTCGAAGGGCTGGCGCGGCGCTGGAACGTGTCCAAGTCCGAAGTACTGCGGCGCTCACTCCGGATCGCTGCCGCGACGGACGATCAGGGTGAGAGCACACCGCTGGAAGCGCTGACGCGCCTTCAGAATGCGGTTCGGGAGCGAGGCCTGGACCTCGCCCAATGGGGGCGCGACCTCAGGGCGGAGCGTAAGGCCGGGGAGCGCCGGCTCGGCGTGTGGCCGGGATGATCCACCTCGACACCAGCTTCCTCATTCAGGCTCTGATCCCCGGAACCCCGCAGGACCGCTCCATCAGGAAGTGGATCAGGGAAGGCGAGTCACTGGCGGTCAGCGCCATCGCCTGGGTGGAGTTTCGCTGCGGGCCCCTTCAGCCCGAAGAGCTGGCGGTGGCGGAAGGGTTCTTGGGGCGGTGTCGTGACTTCACTCGGGACGACGCGGAGACCGCCGCGCGGCTCTACAACGAATCCGGTCGGCGCCGGGGATCGCTGGCCGACTGCATGATCGCGGCGGCCGCCCTCGGCGACGGTGCCGCACTGGCGACCGCGAACGTCAGGGACTTCCGGCTTCTGCGCGACTTTGGCGTGACGATCGTTGACTGAGAGTGGCTCACGGTGGCCGTTGGCTCCCGTCGGACGCCGGCCCTACCCGATCGAAAGCAAATTGATCCGGAAGATCAGAATCGCATTCGGCGGCACGGGACCGCTCCCGCGGCTCCCATAGCCCAGCGCGGGCGGGATGATGATTCGGCGGATTCCCCCGACCCGCATCCCGGTTACGCCTTCGTCGAATCCGGGCACGACCTGACCCGCCCCCAGGCGGAAGGGGAACTGGCCGCTGTCGAACTGGGTGCCGTCGGTCAGCCGGCCGGAATACCCCACCCTGACATCGTCTCCGGCCACCGCCGGTGCTCCCTCTCCCACCTCGATGTCCTCGTAGTAGAGGCCGGACGCCGTCCTGGTCATGTTCGCCAGATTGATTCCCAGCGACTCGTCGAACTCGGCGTCCTCGATCGTCTCGGGTCCCGTCATGTCGTCTCCTCCACAACCCGCCAGTATGAGTATGGCGCCCGCGAGCGCCGCCATTCCACGAAGTCGCGCCCTGGCCGAGCCGTTCGCGACCGGGCCGCTCACCAATGTGCTGCCCACGACCGCGCCGCCCAGGACCGCGCCCCTCGGGACCGGGCCGCTCACGACCGCACCGCCGCAGTCCGCAATCGCCGGTACTCCCCGAACGAGATGAGCTTGCGGCGTCCCTCGTCCCATAGCGCCAGGCGCAGGGTCTTCAGGCCGTCCCACAGGGTCATCATCGGGGCCTTCCACAGCTCCGGATTCTCGTCGTGGCAGCGCTGCAGCCGGTAGTTCGGAATCCGCGCGCTCAGGTGGTGGACGTGGTGCAGGCCGATGTTCGCGGTGAACCACTGCAGCACCTTCGGCAGCTTCAGGAAGGACGAGCCGTGAAGGGCGGCGTCGTAGTAGTTCCAGTCCTCCTGCCAGTGCCAGTACGCGTCCTCGAACTGGTGCTGCACGTAGAAGAGCCACACGCCCATCGCGCACGCAATCAGTGTGATGGGGAGCTGGATCATCAGGAAGGGAACGATTCCGATGCTGAACCAGGCGGCCGCCAGGATCCCCGCGATGGCCGCGTTGGTCCACCATACGGACTGCCACTCGCGTTTCCACGCCCGCGGCACGTCCCAGGGGAACCGGTGCTTGACGAGGAAGTGAAACGCGGCGCCGGGGCCGAAAAGCACGGCCGGGTTGCGGTAGATCCGGTATCCCAGGCGCTGCATCCAGGACATCGCCTCGTATTCGCGGACGGTGATCGTGACGATGTCTCCGAAGGTGCGCAGGTCGAGATTGCCCGAGTGTGCGTGATGGATGGCGTGCGTCTTCCGCCAGTAGTGGTATGGCGTCAGGGAGAGCACCCCGATGACGGATCCCGTGACGCAGGCCAGGCGTCGGGACTTGAAGTACGAACCGTGCCCGCAATCGTGCTGAAACATGAACAGCCGCATCAGCAGCCCGGCGGTCGGGACGGACAGGATGAGGGTGAGCCAGTAGCCGATGGTGAGGCTGAAGTACATGAGAGCCCACGCGCCGGCGAAGAGCACGGCGGTGTAGCCCATCTGCCAGGCGCTGCGTCTGTTGTCCGGGCCGAAGTAGGGGGACAGGATCTCCTTCCAGTGCCTGACCTGCTCGCGATTCAGTTTCATGGGCTCTGTGCGTGATTCTCCGTCTTGTGGGAGGAACTGCCGCGGGCGCATGAAGGCGGCGTTGCCGGAGTGGTCGCGGATCGGATCGGTGGACCTTGCATCTTCCCCCGTTTGGATGAAAAGGGCAAGTGAGGGGCGCGTGAGCGCGCTGCAACGACCTTGACCATAACGGAATACGGCCGGAACGCGCGAGGACCGGAAGCTGCGCAAATGGATCAGCAGGGGAGAACCGCTCGTGGTCAGCGCGACCGAAGCCCGATCCTCACCGCCGCTTCTCCGGCGTGCCGTACGGGTACATCCGGCTCAGATCCACATTCTCGTACGGGAGCGCGTCGAGGAACGTTGTTCCCACGAACGGTCCGGGTGCTTCCACCACGAGGATGGTGCGGGCGTAGCCGGTCTCGTCGAAGCCGCGGCGGAAGTGGACACGTGACTTGACGACGAAGACGTCGTAGTCGGCGGGATCGATCGTCCCGAAGCGGAATGCGTCCGGGTAGAGAACCTGCTCGTAGGCGGGGGTGAGGAAGACGACATTGCCATCGCCGAAGGAGACGGCAGCGATGCGGTCGTAGCCGAAGCCCTCGCCGAAGTACTCGAGCGTGCCGGTGACGCGGTGCGGCGAGCCGCCGGAGGGGGTGAAGCCGCCGATTTCGTGGTCGAAGGGGTCGCCGGGCCGGGCGCCAGCCGCGGTGAGGGCATCAAGGGTGGCGGGGGAGGTGATCGTGCCGTAGAGGACGTTGCCGATCCCGGCCGCCGCGAAGGCGCCGAGGATGTGCGTAGCGTCGCCGGGGCGGTCGCTGTAATCGCCGACCGCGACGGGGGTCTCGCCGCGTGAGATGGCCGCCGCGACGATTCGGGCGGCTTCGGCGGGGCGGGGATAGCTGCCGAGCGCGAAGTCCTCGCGCACGCGCCACATGTAGTCGTCCATGTCGTCGGCGATCTCGTCCGCGAGCGTTTGGTTGCCGTTGGTCATGACCTGGATGGTGGCGCCCACGTCGGGTACGTCCGACCAGGGGTAGCCATAGAAGACGCTCACATACGCGTCGTGCTCGCGCGCCTCCCAGCGCCGCGCCCGCTCCATGATGTCCATCGCGGGGGACTGCCCGGTCCACTGCAGCACGGTGGCGGTGATGATACCGGGCTTGCGGGTGGCCGTGGTGGGTTCGTATTCGCCCTTGGCGGTGAGGCGCAGGGCGCGGGCCGCGCGCTCGCCCTGGATGTAGGAGTCGTAGTGGGGGAAGCGCTTGGTCACAAGGGAGAAGTCGGCGTGCTCGAGGAAATCGGCGTCCTCGTTGCCGTGCAGGTCGAAGGTGGCGGCGATGGGGACGTCCGGGCCGACGAGTTCGCGGAACCGCCGCGCGATCTCGGCTTCGGGGCGGGGGACGTCCCTTACGGCCATCGCCCCGTGCAGCGCCAGAAATACCCCGTCGACCGGCGTCTGCTCTTCCAACTCGGCCAGCATGGCGTCCAGGAAGTGGTCGAAGGTCTCCTTCGTGTTCCAGCTGCGCGAGGAGCCGCCGAAGACGCCGACCGGGGAGGTGAGCGGGACGAGTTCGATGTCCCCGAACTCGCGGGACCGCTCCACGAAGCCGCCGATGTAGCCGCCAGAGTTCAGCAGCGCCTCTCCCGAGAGTGGTTCGCTGTGGCGAAGCCAGTCGTCTACCTCGGTGTCCCCCTCGGGGCAGAAGGTGCAGGTCTCGTGCTGATAGCTTGCGACGGCGAAGCGGAGTTCCGCGCGGTCGTCGCCGGGGGGAGAGCCGCAGGCGAAGAGGGTTGTCGCGATGGCTGCCAGCGAGGCTGCCCGTTGGCCCGGCCGGACCCGAGCGTGTTCGTTCATGCACTTGCCAGGTGTCATCCCCTTCTCCTTTGGCCGCTACTGTCGCGCGTCCAATCGCTTGAGGTGGCCGTCCCAGGAGAGAATACGCCTGTCGGCCGTGAGCAGGCTATGGCCACCGAGCGCGGTCGCGACGATGATGCGGTCTGCGGGGTCGGGGTGGAAGTCCACGAGCCGGTTGGCACGAATGGCGGTTGTGCCATCCACCGGGATCTCGACGAGCCCCTCGTCCAGAAGCTGTGTACGCCAGGCCGTGACGTCCTGAAGCAGCTTCAATCGCCCCTTGCGGTGCAACATGGCGACCTCCCAGAAGGAAATCGCGGATGCGGCCAGAGTCGCCTCCCGCCAGGCCCGTTCCAACAGTTCCCGGGATGCCGGTCCAATCTGGTGTGCACCAAGCCTCGACCACAGGAGCACATGGGTATCCAGCAGGATCATGGGTTCAGCGGTCACCCGGATCCAGCACCCGGTCCGGATCCACGATCGCCTCCCACTCCACGTCTATTGGGGAGATGATGTCGCCAAGTATCTCGATCTTGTCGCGGTCGGCCCCGAACCACTGGCCGGGCCGTTTGCGGTATGGAAGGAGTCTTGCGGTCGGCCGTCCGTTCTTCGTGATGACGATCTCCTCCCCGCTCTCCGCCACCTCGTCCATCAACCTGAGACACGTGGCCTTGAATTCCGATGCCTTGACGGTACGGGATTCACCTGGCTTTTCGGTGTTGGCCCCCATACGAGAGATGCTCCTTCGCTCGAACAGCGATATGACCATGGTCATGACCATGGTCAATACTACAGTACCTCCCCGAGAGCCGCAAGGTGTTCATCGGTCAGCCCGTGCATTTCGAAAGTCGAGACGCCCGCGGCCCCGGCGTCCCGCGCTGTTGTCACCGCCTCTGCCAGCTGCGCGGGATCGAGTGCCGGCAGGTAGAGCCCTGCGTTCAGTGGCGTGCCAGCGCGGGGGCCGCCATCGACGCTTCCGCCGGCCAGCGCCGCGACCCCCTCTCGCACACCGTCGCCGATCCAGGGGATGTCTTCCAGGTAGAAGCTGTGATACAGCATCGGAAACACCCGGTCCAGCGGCCACTCGTCCCACGCCTGGCGGACCAGGGTGCGCGCGATCGTCGGGGTGGGGAAGACTGCGGCGGTGATGGGCTTGCCGTGGGAGTGGACCCCGGCCGCCAGGTCCCGCACTGCGCCGGTTACCGAGTCCCAGCGGAAGCGCCGCCACGCTTCGTCGGACGGGGGGTCGGGAATCTCCAGCGGGTCCCTGCCGTCGAGTGCGGCGAACTGCTCACGGCACACGTCGCAGTAGCGGAGACCCGAAGGGGCTAATCAAGGCAGGAGATCACGTAAGTTCAATCAGGGCTGCACGATCTGCCACTCCTGCCGTTGAAGGGCATCCGACTGAACCGTCCCGAAATCCCCGGAATGCAGGAGTGATCGGC
>JAJDVT010000025.1 GCA_022826005.1 Gemmatimonadota bacterium
TCTGAATCGCCGGTACAAAAAGGCTCCACCGGTACATCCGCCAGCCACTTCACTACCCAGGTCACGGCGCCCTGCCGCAATAACGCCCCTGACCCTGCCCTCAGACGGTCACTCGGCCTCAGTGTGAGATATGCGGGCTAGTATCGCGTTGCAGCGTCGCCCAGGGTGCGAACAAATCTGTCTCGTACACTCGCACCGCCCACCAGCTTTCCTCCTAAGCGCTATCCGGGTGCCACTGTCGATGCTCATTCTTCTGCTCCGAACGGTGCCTTGAGACTTCATTTCATCTGTGCTCGCAAAGTTGCGGGACAGATGCGACTCCCCTCATTGCCAAGTCAGACAGTAACCTGATGCCGATCCGAGAGCAATACTTACGGCATTCCCTTCTCGCCAGGAGCGTGTGTTCGCGGAGGGTACCTCCCCCTGCGGGCCGTCCAGGCGCGTTCCAGCCCGTCGCGCCGGTGGAATAGGGGGCGGACACCCCGCCGGCCGCGTGTCTCTTGCGGTTCCGGGCCGTCGCCGTCAATGTCCAATCCGGTGTGGTACGGGACGTGGGCGGGTCGGGAACCCGTTTTTCCCCTTTCTGGAGAGCAGCGGAGCACGGTGGCGAAGAGACTGACGGCAGCGTTCGTGCGGAGCGCCAAGCCCGGCCGCTACTACGACGAGCACGGCCTGATGCTGCGGGTGCTGCCCACGGGCGCCAAGCAATGGGTCTGGCGGGGCACGGTCCGAGGCAAGCGTGTGGACCTTGGGCTCGGCGGCTATCCCTACACCACCTTGGCGGAAGCCAGGCAGACGGCCTTCGAGTACCGGAAGCTGGCCCGGGCCGGTGGAGACCCGCGGGCGGCGGCCGCCGCGCCCACCTTCGAGGACGCGCTCGAGGAGGTCCTTGCGATCCAGCGGCCGTCGTGGCGGCCGGGCAGCCGGAGCGAGGCCCAATGGCGTGCGTCACTGCGCATGTACGCGCTTCCGAGGCTCGGCGAGATGCCGGTGGACCGGATCACCACGGCCGACGTGCTGGCCGTGCTGGTGCCGATCTGGAGCACGAAGCGCGAGACGGCACGTCGCGTGCGCCAGCGGATCGGGGCGGTCATGAAGTGGGCGGTCGCCAACGGCTACCGAGCGGACAACCCCGCCGGCGACGCGATCGCCGCGGCATTGCCGCAGGGCGGCGTGCGGCGGAAGCACTTCCGGGCGCTGCCCCACGCCGAGGTCGCGGCGGCCGTCGAAGAGGTGCGGAAGTCCAGCACCGGGATCTCAACCAGGCTGGCGCTCGAGTTCCTGGTCTTGACGGCGGCCCGGTCCGGAGAGGTGCGCGGCGTTCGGTGGGACGAGATCGATGTCGAGGCCGCCACGTGGACGGTTCCGGCCGAGCGCACCAAGTCCGGCCGGGAGCACCGTGTCCCGCTGTCCAGACCGGCGCTCGACGTGCTACGGAGCGCAGAAGGGGTCGGCGACGGCTCGGGTCTGGTGTTCCCGTCGGCGACCGGCGGGGAGATCGCCTCGACCACCTTGGCGAAGGCTGTCCGCGACCTGGGCCTCGACTGCGTGCCGCACGGGTTCCGGACCAGCTTCCGCGTATGGTGCGGCGACACGGGGGTCGATCGGGAGGTCGCGGAGGCTGCTCTGGCCCACGTCGTCCGGAACAAGGTGGAGGCGGCCTACGCCCGGGGGACGCTGTTCGAGCGCCGACGCGAGGTCATGGAAGCGTGGGCCAGCTACGTCGCGGGGGGGTGAAGCCATGATGGGCGAGCGCGAATACAAGATCATCGCGGAGTTCATCGAGTCGGAGTATCGACGGATGTTTCCGCGTCCCCCCGAGGAACGGAACACTGAAGAGCACCTGCTCGATCTCATGGAGTTCTGGATTATCATGCTTCCCGTGAACGTCGAAAAGACCGGACGGGTTCAGGCCCTCAAGCTGGCAAAGACCCCGGAAGAGTGGTCCGTTTGGGTGGACCTTTCGGAGGACCTCCCGCTAGCGTGGCACGCCGTGGAGGTGGCTGCGAGGGTGATGAGGAAGGTGTCGCCGGATGTGTTCCTCCGTTCACCGCTCGGGCTATGGGCAATGGAAGCGGGCCTCGGCATTCGGTCCAAGCCATCGATGCCTGGGCCGGATCCTTGGAAGAACACGATGCGCGACGCTGCGATCGAGTGGACCATCAGGGAAATCGTCGCCCTTGGGCAGCGACGCGCGACGTACCCGACGCAGGGTGGGTCGGCGTGCCACATGGTCGCCGAGCGGTTCGCATCGAGGCCAAAGGGGTACCACGGCGTGCGCGTGCCCCGGTCCTACGACGGTGTTCGAAGGATCTGGCAGAACCGAATCAGAGCGGAGGGGAAGTCCTGACGAGGCGGAGCCTTCGTGCAGCCGCCCATCCCCTACCATCTGCGTCATCGCGGAAACTGACGGATCCATGATGGTTGGCCGTCGTCGTTGTCTCCCGACGATTGCCCCCAGACGCTTGGGAGGCGGGTAGGGCCCCCAAGGATCGCCAGCCCACAAACGCCCCCCCGCCGGCCCGGTGGGATTCCCCGTCTCGACTATGTGTACCAATTCGGGGTCCGAATTCCAGCATGTACCCCGGCCGTATTCGTTGCCAGCCTTGTCTCTCCGTCAGCATCTCGCCGTGTAGGGCAAAGAGTAGAGCACCATGGAAGCGAGGATTCTCCGGATCAACGAGGTTGCGAAACACGTCGGCCTGCACAGAAGCACCGTCTATCGGCTGATTGATAGGAAGGAGTTTCCCGCTCCGATTCGTCTTGGGCCGAACGCGGTGGGCTGGTTGCGGGAAGAGATCGAGGAGTGGGTCGTCACTCGCGAGCGCTCGACGTGAGCCCGGTGCTCGGCGTGAACGGCAGCATTAGGCGCAGAAGCACCCCGGAGGATTGGGTGGATGCTCTCCATCGCTCCGGTTGGGAGGGCCGCCGAGTCGGCAAGGAGTGGAAGGGGCCATGTCCGCTGTGCGGCGGCACCGATCGCTTCCACGTGGGCCGGGGAACCAAGGGAGCGGATGTGCTCGCGTACTGCCGCCACTGCACTCCGGAGAACGCCTCGGCGCGGGCGGAGTGGCTCAAGGAATTGGTCCAACACCTATTCCCGCACGAACAACGGTGGCAGAGAACGCGCCACGGCCCAAGCAAGCGTCCGAGGCGCTCGAACACCCGTGCGAACCGGAGAAATACCGGACAGAAGCCCCAAAAAGGCCCTAGAGCGGCCCGAGAGCGCAACGGTGGGTCCGATCGTACACCGAGCACCCCCGATGCTGCCACCGCCGCCGACACGGCGTCTGGCAGCGCTGTGGCGTGCCCCGAATGCACTCTTGACCCAGAGACCGGCAAGCCGAAGCCCTGCGGCACCTGTCGCGCACGACGGATGTGGGCGGACGCACGACCCGTTTCCATGGATCGGGACACGCCGGCGAGGCGATGGGCGGCACTCCGGAACCTCTGGCCCCCGGGCGACCCGTTTCCTCCGTCGCTGCGTTGGCTCGTGTGGCGAGACGGCGGAGGCTCGCTGGTCGCGTGTTTCGCCCCGCTCGAAGACTGGCTGGCTGGCGACCCCGAGCCCACGGGCGTTCAGCTCATCCACATCGCACCGAACGGCCAGCCGCGTCGAGACCGAGGAGGCTTGGACAAGCGATCGCACGGGACAATCGGCGGCAGCGTGGTGCTGATGGGCGAGACCCTCTCGGATGCCGGCCGCATTCACGTCGCCGAGGGTGTGGCGGACGCACTCGCGGTCGCGTCGAGGGAGAACGGAGCGGTCAGCGCGACCGGGGGAACGGCGGGGTTCGCACGGCTCACACGGGACTTGTCCCGGTTGAGAGTCCCCGTCGTCATCTGGCCGGATGGCGACGAGGCCGGACAGAAGGCAGCGAGCGGTATGAAGCGTGCTCTCCAGGAGCGGGGGGCTATAGCCGACACGGCTCGCGTTCGAAGACACCGTACCACCCTCCTGTTTCAATGTCGGTTCCGTTTCAGAAGAGCCATGTCCCGCGACGGGCGGGCGCATCAAGTCCAGCCACGGGCACACCTCGCCGAGATTCGGATCGGCGACTCCTGTCGGCGATTCCAGAACGTCCAGCGCCGCCAGCGCACCGGCATACATGCCCATCGAACTCTCGGGCGTCCCCCGTTCGAGTCTGATCACCGAAAAGCGAGACACACCCATGCGGCCGGCCAGATCCCGCTGAGTGAGCCCGCGCCGGATTCTGGCCGCGCGAATGCACCTGCCCAATCGTGCCATGGCCCGGGTCACCTCGGGCGGCGTCGTCGGAGTGGCCTCGCCGCTCATTCGGAGCGGCAGCCGCGTGGAATGGCGGGAACGACTTCGCGGGCGCTTTCGGAATCGGTGGTCGAGCACCGTGTCCGGGGTTGCATGTTCACCGCTCCCGCGCCAGAGACCTGAGTAGTCCAGCGATCATGAACAAGAGCACGACGCTGACCGGCAGTGCGGCGGCTATGGCCGCGGTCTGCAGGGCCTGTAGACCGTCGGCGAGCAGGAGCACGGCGGCCACCACGCCGATGCCGAGCCCCCAGACGATGCGGAAACGCCGGGGCGGGTGCGGGTCGCCCATGCTCAGCAGGGTGGTGATGACCAGCGTGCCGGAGTCCGAGGACGTAACGAACCACGTCACCAGCAGGAGGGTGGCCGTGGCGGACATCGCCCAGGCCAGCCAGCCGATGTCGCTCATGCGGTCGATGGTCGCGTAGAGCGCGGCTTCGTAGTCGGCGCCCCTGACCAGTTCCATGATGCCGGCCGTCCCGGCGCCGCCCGGGGCGTTGAGTTCGAAATGGATGGCGTTGCCGCCGAAGATCCCGAACCAGAGCAGTGCTAGTGCGGCGGGGACAAACATCACGCCGAGGATGAACTCGCGCAGCGTGCGTCCGCGCGAGATGCGGGCGATGAACGTACCGACGAAGGGCGCCCAGGAGATCCACCAGCCCCAGTAGAAGATGGTCCAACCGTTCTGCCAGGCCGCGTGCTCCGGATCGTCCGCGATCCACAGTGACATGGGCACCAGGCGCAACAGGTATTCGGCGAGCGAGGACGCGACGAACCCGGCGAGCCAGGCGAACGGTCCCAGCAGCAGGAAACACCCCAGCAGGACGATGCTCACGCGGATGTTCCATTCCGACAGGACGCGGATGCCGCGGCTGACGCCGGACACCGCCGACAGGGTGGCCGCCAGCGAGATGGCGGCGATGAGCGCGACCTGCGTGGCGACGCCCGGTTCCACACCGAACAGCACGTCCAGACCGGTGGCCATCTGGCTTGCGCCGAGGCCCAGGGAGGTCGCGATGCCGAAGACCCCGCCGAACACGGCCAGCAGGTCCACCAGATGGCCGGTGGGGCCGTAGATGCGCTCGCCGACGATCGGGTACAGGGCGGAGCGGAGCGTCAGCGGCAGCTTCTTGCGGAACCCGAAGTAGGCCAGGCACAGCCCGACCACGACGTACACGGACCAGCCGTGGATGCCCCAATGGAAGTAGGCGACGCGCATGGCGTGCACGGCGCGCGGCTCGTCCAGCGCCACGGCGCCGGCCAGATCGGCGGCCGGGTTGTTGGGGTAGCCCGCGCTCTGGCTGTTGTCGAAGTAGAACAGCGGTTCGGCGATGGAGAAGAACAGCAGTCCGATCCCGATGCCGGCCGAGAACAGCATGGCCAGCCATGATGAGGTCCTGAACTCGGGCCGGGAACCGTCATCGCCGAGCCGGATCCGGCCGAACGGACTGCACACGAGGAACAGGCAGGCGAGTACGTTGACGCCGACGACCAGGAAGTAGAACCAACCGAGCGTGCCTTCGATCCAGTCGCGGATGCGGTCGAACACGGCGCCGGCGGCGTCCACGTCCCGGACCGTGGCGAGGACGAAAGCCAGGACGACACCCTTGGCGGCCAGCGCCACCGCGGGATTCAGCCCTTTCCACGGCCCCGCATCCGCCGTGGTTCGCCGGTGTCGCCCGTTCCTCATGGTTCGATGGCCGGGCCTCCCGTGTATGTCAGTACGAGACGGTCGCGGTCATGGATATGGTTCGGGGTGCGCCCAGCCAGGCGGCGTTTTCGGTGATCGCGGACAGATAGGCCGTGTCGAGCAGGTTGTTCGCCACGATCGAGAACTCCGTGGACCGGAACACGTCGCCGAGCGCCTCGCCCTGGAAGGTGACGTAGGCGTCCACGGTCCAGTAGTCGTCGGTCTGCCAGTCGGCCGTCAGGCTGACGCGGCGTGAAGCCGTGTACTTGGCCGACAGGCCGCCGCCGAGCGGTGGTCCTTCGCGGTCGAGCGAGACGACCCACAGCCGGGGCGGCACACCCGTCACGTCGGTTCCGGGCACGATGCCCTGGCTCTCGTCCACGAGCGGATCGTCGGTCCCGACGTACTTCGAGTCGTTGAGCGTCAGCGCGCTGTAGAGCGATGTACGGGCCGGCATCGCCAACGTGGTGGCCAACTCGAGGCCGCGCGTCTCGATGCCGCCCGCGTTGAAGTACGCACCGCCGCCGGGGATGAGGTAGTTGGGTCCTGCGGGTGTCTGCGGGCCGAGGAAGAAGATCCGGTTCTGGAAGTCGATGGTGTACAGCGTGGCGCTGAGCGCGAGCCTCTCGCCGGAATACTGGACGCCGACATCGATGTTCGACGCGGTCTCGGGCTCGAGGCGGTCCAGGCTGCGGCCCGGCACTTCGAGCAGGATGCTGCCGATCGCGCGGAAGTTCTGGGCGTAGCCCGCGAACAGGTCGAGGCCATCGACCGGTGTCTCGTACGTGACGCCGCCGGAGAAGAGCAGCTTCGAGTCGGAGTTGACATCAAGAGGTTGGTCGATGCCGAACTGGTCCTCGCGCGACACGGAGACGAGGTACTGCTTGACGCCGCCGGCCAACTCGAACGGGCCGAAGTACAGCGTTTCCTCGACGTACCACTTGAACACGCTCTGCGGGAAGTCCCATTCGTATTGGTGCCAATAGGGCCGCTCGTCCCACTTGAAGTTGATCGCCGGGTCCAGAATGCGGTGCCAGTCGCGGCCGAGGTCGCGGCGCGAGCCCTCGTACCAGATGCCGGCGCGCAGCGCGCTGCCCCGGCCCCCGCCGAAGAGCACCGACCACTCGCCGTCGACGTTCATGCCGAGCCGGTCCTTGCCGTAGTGGCTGTGGCGGTACGACTGAACCGCGCTCGCCCCCGGGTGGCACGCCGGATCGACCTCCGGCCCGCCCGACCCGTAGTAGTTGAAGATGTAGGACGACGCGCAACCGGGCGTCGGTCCAACGGCCGCACCGTTGCCGTCCACGAACCGGATCACCCCGAGCTGGGCACCACCGCGCACCGGCCTGCGGCCCCCCGCCAGTTCCGACTCCGGTCCCCCGCCGTCGTCCACCACGTCGACGATGTAGGGAGGCAGCCAGTCGCCGCGTCCCGAGTTGTGGTGATGGTAGGCGCCCGCGCTCACCGAGATCAACTCGCTCACCGACCAGTCGGCCTTGGCGTAGGCGAGCGTGTTCTTGCGCCGGGTCTGCCAGCCGGGCCGGTAGAACTGGTTCATGTAGGGCACGCCCGGCCACTGGCCGATCAGCCGGTCCCAGCGCGGGTTGGCCCGGAAGTCGGCCTCGCTGTAGAGCCGCTGGTAGACATCCTCGTGGATGTCGTCGTACGAGAGGTAGCCGGTGAAATCCACCGCTCCGTGCGAAGAGACGACCTTGGCGGCGACGTGCTCGCGCTCGTTTCGGGCCGAGCCCTCCATCCAGTCGGTCGCCTCCTGCCGGATCGCGGCGATCCAGGCCCGCGTCGTGCCGCCGAACAGCGAGCCGGTCTCGACCCGCGCGGCGAACCGCTGGCCCTCGTTCTCGCCGATCGTGACAGACGCCGTGTGGCTCCGCTCCGCCGCCGGGTCGGCCGTCAGAAAGTTGAGCGTGCCGCCCAGCGCCTCGACCGAGCGCGACGCGATGTCGGCGGTTCCCTGCGACACCTCGACGCCGCCGAGGTTCATCGGATCGACGAACCGGCTCGCTTTCGCGCCGCTCCAGTAGTCCGACGTGCCGTTCGGGAACCCGTCGATCGTGGTGCCGATCTGCGCGTCGTTGATCGTCGACTGGAACCCGCGCATCACCACGTTGCTCGACCAGTCGTCGAAGGAGTACGGGTCGCCCTCCTGGACCGAGACGCCGGGAAGGTTGTCGATCACCGAAGTCACGGCCGTGATGCTCGACTGCTGCCGCATCATCGGCTGCGCGACGAAGTTGCGCGCAAACACCGTGGGCTCTTCCGCCACCACGGTGATCTGATCCAGCTGGAACGAAGGCTGCAACACGATCCGGACCGTTTCGACGGCGCCGGCGCGTACCGACACCTCAAGCTCGCGGGCCAGATAGCCGAACAGGGTGGCGGTCACAACATGGTCGCCGGGTGCCAGACCGGTGAGTTCGAAGCTGCCTTCGGCGTTCGTAACGACCTCCGCGTCCGCGTCGGCGACCGTCACCCGGACACCGGGCATCGCGGCGCCGAACCCGTCGACGACCGTGCCCCGGATGGTTCCCGTCTGCTGCGCGGTCGCCGGTGCCGCGGCCAGCAGCAACAGCAGCGCGGCGCGGCCGCAGAACCCGGCGAACAGTCTGCCGGCATTCCTGCCAGAATCTCGCCGTAAGGTTGGAATCGCCATCGAAGCTCCCTTTCTGTAACGTGCGTTGGTGCGGGTGTGATCCCCCAAGGTTACGCTGGGACACGCGGTTCGCAAGACCAATGTAACGCGCATGAAGTGCAGCGGGAGCACCCGGGCCGCGCCCGCCGGCTGTCCGTAATGTTCTGGCGTACCCTTTCAGCAGACCTGTCTCGCGAGCCGTCGGGGGGCGTTAGGTTAGGTGCCGGCTTTGGGGCTTGAGCAAACCGGTGGCTTGCGGAACTTACGGTCCGGGGTGCCGGGGTTACGGGGGGAGTCGCCGCGACCCGGCAAGGCTTGACGGGGGCTGCCGCGGGCGCAGATTGGAGCCATTGCGACGAGTCGGCAGTCTTGCACCAACGAGGAGGTCGGTTGCGAATGCTAACGAAGGCGCGGAATGCAGCCGCGCGGGAGAGGACGCTCTTGAAGACCACCGCGTCCGTGGGGGTGCATATGGCCTTCTACCGCACGCCGGGAGACTGCTCCCTCTTGCCCGGACTTGTGCCGCTGAGCGTATTTCACGTCTGGACAGCGCGGCGCATTAGGGGTCTCGCCGTTCCCATCGGCATCGACCGGCGCGCCGACGAGATCCACATAACGGCGAACTGAACGCAAGGAATCGAACTTGGTGTGAGTCGCCGCTCCCCGATCGTCCATTCGCCGCCGGCGGAAGTCGGAGACGCCGTTGCCCGCCTTGGCAAGAGGATACGCGCCGCGCGCGAGAATCTGGGCCTGACCCAGGTGGAGCTGGCCGAGCGCATCGCCGTCAGCCGGTCCACGGTCATTTGTCTCGAATGCGGCACCCTGGGCACGGCGGCGGGCACCTACTTCAAGGCGTTGCAGGCCGTGGGACTGCTGGACTCGATGAACCGGAAGATCGCGGCCATCGAGCAAGCCGGGAGCGTGTCCGGGGCGCGAGAGCAAATCGAGTGAGGGGCCGCCGCGACGCGGAGGGGAACGATTGCGGGCGTGGCAGGCGAGGGGATACCTTCCGCTTTCGTTCGTCGTTCATCAAGGAGATTCCGAATTGGGCAGGCCGGCAGCGCAGGGCCGTGACGCTGGCGGTCCGCAGCGCCGAATGACCGGGGCGCAGGCATCGCGCGGAACTCGGCCACGCCGCGCCGCCGCCGAAAAGGTGGTCGTGGATCCTCGACTACGAGGCGGGGCGGAGGGGTGGGCGCCTCGACACGAAATCCCGCCCCGCTCGCGCCAACCCGTGTCTGTCACGGAAGCCCGGGTCGCCATGCTCTTGGCAGTGTGCCTTCACGGCCTCCTGGCCTGCGACACCCGGCCGGCGCCGGCCGGTACGCTTCGAACCGATTCGGCCGGCGTTGCCGTCGCGCAGGCCGTAACGCCGCGGTGGGGCCCGGGCGAGGGATGGACCGTGGCGCCCGAACCGGAGGTGGCGATCGGCAGTGTCGACGGTCCCGCCGAGTACCAGTTTGCCGATGTGGTCGCCGCGGTTCGCCAGACGAACGGCGACATCGTCGTGGCGGATGGCGGTGCTTTCGAACTGCGCAGCTACGATGCCGGGGGCACCTTCCAATGGCGCGCGGGCAGGGAGGGAGAGGGGCCCGGCGAGTTCCGGAGCCTGGACTTTCTGGGCCGCATGGCCGGTGATTCGCTGGTTGCCTACGACAGTTGGCTGCTGCGCGTGCAGGTCTTCACTCCCGGGGGACAGCCGGTCAGGACGCTTCCGGTCCTGGTACCGGAGCTGGCGACGACGACGGGCTCGGCGCCCGACAAGGCGGTCGGGGTCGTCGATGGGCGGCTCATCCTGCGCTTTCTCGATCTGGGCGCCGGGGGAGCGCCCTCGGGCATCGTGCGCTGGCCGGAGGAACGGGTGGTGGCCCTGGATCTCACGGACGGACGGGGCACGTCGCTTCTGGGCGTGCCGGGCGGCGAGGCAATGGTCGAGTGGCCCGCCGAAGACCACTACCGTCACAGCAACTATGTGTTCGGCAACGGGCCCGAGTACGGGGCTGCTGCCGGGCGGCTCGCGGTGATCGACACCGAAGCCTACGCCGTGCGGATCGTATCGCCGGCCGACGGCTCGCTGCTCGGCCTGGTGCGGCGCGACGTGGCGCCACGCGAGGCGACCGAGGCGGTCTTTCAGAGTCTGCTGGACGGCATCGTCGAGGAAGCCTTCGGGAACCCCGGGGACGCACCCCCGGAGCAGGTGGCGCTTCTCAGGCAGGGGTGGACGGCCATGCCCAGGGCGCCCTACCTGCCGGTGCTGCGCTCCGTGCACGTGGATGCGACGGGCAGCCTTTGGATCACCCCTCACTATGTGGCGGGAGCGGATCCGCCGCCGTTCGAAGTCTTCGCCCCGGACGGACTGTGGCTGGGCAGGGTATCGGCGCCCCCGGGACTCGACCGCGGATACATCCAGTATCAGGCACCGTACCTGCGGATCGGCCACGACTACATCCTCGGCGTCTGGACCGACGAACTGGACGTGCAACAGGTGCGGTTGTACCGCCTGAAGCGTTAGTCCTCAGCGAACGTGCGCGGGCAGCCGGCGCACCACCACGCTGGCCACGCCCAACTCGTCCAGTTCGATGAATGCCGCCAGTCCGCCGGGACCGAAGGCGTCCGGCATCGCCGTCGCGCCGGTCGGGTAGGTGCCCAAGTAATCGCCCCCGGCGGTCACGATGTCGATGGGTCCGTTCTCATCCGGCTCATCGCCCCGGCGCTGCACCCAAATGCGGCCGTCCCAAGAAGCGGCAAGCCCGCGGAGCACGGGCAATTCGTGATAGAATCTTTCCTCGATCTGGAAGGATGACGTCGGACCGGGATTCGGATTGGCGCCCCTTCCACCTTCGACGAACATCATTCGTCTGCCCGAGACCGGCCCCATGCCCCCCGACTCTTGCCAGGCGGCAGCCCGCCTTTCCAGAAACTCCTTCTCGACTTCGGGTGTCACGGGCTCGGGCTGGAAGGGCCGCTGGATGATTCGAGCAACTTCCGTCGCTCCGGGTGGGGTGATCTTGAGCGTCCAGGTCGAGGAGTCGGAGTGAACGATCCCCCCGTTCGGTAACACGCCCACGAGCATCTCGGGCTCGAACACCGTGGGCATGGACATTCGGCTCATCATTTCCCGAACCTGGGCGGGCACGTTGTTCGGTGCGAGATCGCTCATTTCGCTTCGCGTGGGCAGCCAGCCGTGAACCACGGTGTCCGTCTGCATGGTTTCGCCCTCGAGTCCGACGCGAATGACCGGACGGGAAGTGGGCGGGGCCACGGGACCGCTACCTGCGCCCGATATGGTGACCCCCGGCCCCCCGACGGCGCCGGCGAACACGGCCGCGCCGCGCGGATCGGGCAGTATCTCCCCGAGCACCGACATTCCGGCGAGGCCGTCGCCGACGCGGACCATGCGGACCAGACCGCCGGAAGCATAGAGAAGCTGGAAGGCGCGGTGGCCGACATCGCTCACGACCACGGTTCCGTCCCGCAACACCGCGAACCCGTTCGGCCGGTTGAACTCGCCGGGACCTCCGCCGGAGGATCCGAACTCGTGCAGGAAGCCTCCAGCGGCGTCGAACACCAGGACCCGCAGGCTTCCGGAACCCATCAACCGGGTTGCCCCGTCAAAGACATACAGGTTCCCGTCGGCGTCGAAGGCCACCTTGGAAACCTCGCCGAACATCTCCCAGGACTCACCCTCAAGTACGCCGACCCGGTAGACCTCCTCGAATTCGGGTTCGAGGCGCTGGTCCCGCCCGGTGACCTCGACGACCTCCTGCGCAGCGAGGGCCGGGGACACGGCGAGGGCGGCCGTGAGAAGGGCTGACGAGATGGTAACGAACGACGTGCTGGTCCTCATCGTGATTCCTTTCCGGGTGAACGGGAGCGGAGGCTGCGTGGCCAACATAGTCCGACGTTTTGCTCCGGCAAGTGGGTTGCCCGGAGTCTGCGCCGAGTGCTTGAGCCGCAGCCGAGCGGACGGGGCACTTGGTCGGGGGGGGCGCCGTCTTGTTCCTGCCAAGCGTCAACGTTCGACCATCGTACGGCGGCTCGCCGCGCCGTCAGGAACCGGGACCGAACCGCACTCGCGCCACGCGCCGTACATCGAGGGAGTCCCGTGTCGTACCGTATAGCGCAGACTCGGTAACCCAAGGGACATCTCCAACGCTGACGCTGCGCGGCCAGCGATACCGGGCCACCAGCGCGGACCCAGCGTAGACATCGGCTTCACGCATCTCCTCCCCATCTGCGGCCGTCTTCTCGACCCACAAGCGACCGGACCGATCAAAGAACATGTCGGCGAGCGGCGGTTTGCGTTCGGGAATCCCGAAAGGATGGTCGCGGAGATCGAACCGCTCGAGGTCGCGGTCGATCGCGGCCTGAGCGCCCTCGCGTTCGGATGGGCTGAGGGGAGGGCCAAGCTGCTGTGGCCTCTCGACCCGCGAGACAGTCCCATCCGGGTGGTGGAGCGTGACCGAGTACTCCGAGGTGACCGCTTCGGCCCACGCCCCGCCGGGGCTGTGCGCGTGTACCCACAGCGGGCCGTACGGTTGGTACACGAAGAACATTGCCGGGGTGTCGCCTATCATGCGTTCAACGGTGGTCGAGCCCATCCCGAACGTCTCCGGACTGGACATGATGACCGTGTCCACGGCTCCGCCGGAACCGTGATGGAAACGTGCGATGGCACCTCCATCGTCCGTCATCAGCGATCCGATGTCGACAAGCCGGCCTTGGGCGTCGAAGGTGATCGGGGCGACCATGCCGATCCCCACATGAGCGATCCTGGCTCCACCGTCATACTCGGCACTCGCGCTGTCCAGCCGGAACACACTGTACCGGGTACTCTCTCGCACCCACAGCCTGCCCTCCGGCCCGAACGCGAGACAGCAGGGTTGCGTCAGTTCGCCCGGTCCCTCTCCCTGACCGCCGAAGCGGAACTGGAAGTCGCCCTCGGAACCGAAGACCCGCACCTCGTGCGACTGCAGGTCGGCGACGATCAGACGCCCGCGCGTGTCCTCGACGATCGACTCAATCCTCGTGAAGAGATAGGGATCTTCACCTTCGATCTCCCCGAACTCCAGGTCGACCGTGCCATGGAAGGTCGGGACATCACCCGGTGAGCGTTCGATGCCTCCCTCCGCACAGCCCACACCGAAGCAGAGCGCCGGTAGCGCGGGAACGAACATGAGGGCGGTAGCGCGGGAGTGTACGTTCATTGGTCAGAAACTCCAACTCCGGCGGAAACACGGTCTTGAGCGGAGCGGCCCGCCCCTTGGCAGCGCCTGGAGCTGCCCGCGCCGTTCCCGGGGGGTCTCGCCCAATAGCACCCGAAAACCCGGAGGTTCGGATCCTCGATGCCGTCGGTCCTTCCGGCCCAGTGCGCACTTCATCGGCGAACCGCGGTGCCGAACGACCACCTCGGGAATGGAGGCGATCGGTTGCGCGACGCATTCGTCATCGACACTGCCGATATTGGTGTAGCCCTTCGATCCATGCGTGAGCATTCCCGTGTATCTGCAATCCCTGCCCCGATCGGCTGCGGGCAAACTCACAACGAGTTCGCCCCTGCGAACGTTCTGTGCAAACCTCAGACCGGATCGGCGATCGTCCCACATCACCGCAACGTCCACACGGACTGTATCCTGTCCTTCCTGCCTGACGACCACCCACACGGGCACCGAGGCGCCATGGTACAGCGCTCGGGCGTCCAAGTGTCCAAGAGTGCGCATTCCTTCCGGTGCTGGCGGGATGCACGCGACAACGACGAGCAGTGTTGCGAGCGCGACGAAGATGCCCGCCGACGTGCTCGGCAATTGCCGCTCGGCCGCCGCGACGATGAACCGTGTGATACGCACCCGCCGGCCTAATTCGGGCCTTCGTGAACCCATGGGCCTGCCGTTCTTCACTGACCTGTGGGGAAATCGACTGCACAGCGGGCGAGATCCTCCGGTGTCGGGTCATGGGGCTGCATGCCGCCGGCCCCTTCATCGGGTCTCAGGGTGTGGCCCGGGGAAGGGCGGAAGGCTGGATATGCGTCAACGTGAGGCGCCGGGACCGGACGTGTCAAGTCGAAGCCGACCTCGATTCAACCAAGGTCGTGTCCGCATGCCCCCACGCCCGGTGGATCGCCGCGCTCTTCGCCACAGCGACCTTCCTTGGTGCTGGGACCGATACCGGGGGCCGACGGATTCTGCCCAGGGCGGGGGCGGTGTGCCAAGCGCGCTTGCCGAGTGCGCGCCGTGCCTGCTACGTTCGCTTTTCCCCGCCCACCTGATCCTGCCAGGAGAATCCATTTCACGATGAAGAAAACCTACTTTCCAGAGGGCTACAGTCTGCGACTGCCCGACGGGTACCGGCAACGAATCGATGACGCCGCGCGGGAAAGCGGCATGACCCCGGCGGAGTGGATACGAAACGCGGTGACGCGGGCTCTGAACGATTACGAGAAGAGCCGCGATGGGAGCAGTGCCTGAAACGTGAAGCCACGGGCCGGCGCCGCGATGTGGGTGCTTCTGCGGATCGAATGGCTCAAGGCGGTCAAGCGGCGCGCCTTCTGGGTAGCGGTGGGCGCATACGCCGCTTTCACGGCGGTTCCCGCGGTCGAAAGGGTCCGTAACGCCCACCGTGATCCGAACGCGGTTCATGCTCTGCCCGAGAGCTGGCCGGAAATCCTCGGCGCGGCAACCGGGCTCGGACCGTTCGTTGCCGGCGCATTGATGATCCTGCTTTTCGCACCCGAGTTCTCATGGCGCACGGCGCGCCAGAGCGTGATGGACGGACTCAGCAAGGGAGAGGTTCTCGGCGGGAAGGTCATGCTGCTCGCCGGGCTGGTTGCGCTGCTGATGGCCACCACCGTGCTGATCGGCGCCGGCGCCACGATGCTCAGTCCCGGCCAGGGCGGCCCCGGATTCCTGCGGCCGAGTGATCTCAGCTACATGTGTGGTCTTGCCTTGGGCATGCTGGTCCTCGGGAGCGCGGGGCTGACGCTGTCGGTGCATCTGCGATCTTCGGGATCCGCGTTGGCTGTCCTGCTTCTGTACGTCTTCGCCGAGGAGGCCGTCGTTGGGCTGATGTTGGGATCGGGAATCGAGGTCCTGCGCGTCGTGACGGACTTCCTTCCATTCAATCTGGTCGAGGACCTCGGGGAGGATCTGGCCCACTATCCGGGGGTGCTGGCCGAGGTGAACGCGGAGCGTGCGGAACTGGGACTCGCGCCTCTCGCGTTTCTCGAAGTCGGGGTGCTCGCCGTCGCGGCGATGGCCTACTGCGCGTTCTTTCTCGGCCGGGCGTTCCTCAGCATGCGCAGGCGAGACCTGTAGAGGAAACCCGCAGGGTGTAGAAAAGGGAACTGCGAGTCCTCCGCTCCTATGTTCGTGGCGACAGCACTGGGTAACAGGGCGTTAGGAGTCTCCGACCGGCTGGCATACCGACGCTCCCATCACTCCAGAATCATCGTCCTCGTCACCACACCGCGCCACACAGGCGGGGCCGTGAAGCGGGCCGAGCGCTTGGCGGAGCCTTGCCAAGAACGTGAAGGATCGTTGAGCGGAGAGAGTCCCGACTTGCGCGGAAGTGTGGCGGGGTGTAGGTTGCCCGCCGTCAAGACCCTTCGGTTGTGGAGGCCTTCCGGCGACTTCGCCGGGCCGCCCGCCGAATACAAGAGCCGGTATCAGTAGGCCGGGCGGCCAGCTACCGCCCGCGCTCACCGGCGAACAAGCGGGAACGCAGTGTGGGGTTTCCTCCATAACCGAGTGTCTTGACAAGACGGCCCGGCCTTGCCGTGCGGGCCGTGACCGAGACAGGGGACGGACCCTAGCCGGAACTGGTCCAGAAGCCGTGAGCGGTGTATAGTTCCGGGAAGACTAGTCCCCCTACACGTTCCCGCTACTGAAAAGGCGGAATCTCATGAAGAACTGGACCAACTCAATCGCCCTGGCCCTGATGGCCGCTACCCTCACCCTCACCGCAGCCTGCACCGAAGACGGCCCCGGTTCCGTCGCCGACGCGCCCGAGCCCGAGCCGGGAGACCCGGCGATCTACGCCCCCGACGGCTGGCCCCTCCAGATCGGCGACCGGGTGTCTTGGAAGACGATGGGTGATCTTCACACTCAATTCCGGTTGCCGCTGGCGGGGGAGCGCTCGCCGTGGACCCTGATTGTCGGCGGCCTCCACCTTGTCGAGGATAGGGTGTACGCTCCCCGGCTCGAAGCGCTGAGCGAATCCGAGTGGCCCGACCTATGGGTGTACCGGGGGCACTTTCCGATACGGTTTGAAGCGTTCTTGCGAAACACGGAATCGGACCTTCCGCCCGAGTTTCACGGCAAGGTCGAGTACCAGACCCCGCAGAACCCGCGCCGGTGGCCGGACGATCTGGAGCGGCGAAGATGATCGGGGCGACGCGGTACGCCATCTTGATGATCGTTGCTTCGGCTTTCCCCGTGACCCTTCACGCTCAGATCCATGAGCCCTACAAGGAAGCGATGAAGGATAAGGGCTGGCTTGCTCCCTACGAGTCCCTCCACGACCGTAGCTGGCTCAACACACTGGTCTTCGGAGACGACACGATCTGGGAGACGGACGACGACTGCACGGCCCTGAAATCCGGCATGGGAATATTCCTGAGCAACGCCCCCATGTACTACGCGCAGCGCCCGGCCGAGGACATGTTCGCGGAGACGCTGAAAGTTACACTCGGGGACGACTACGAGTTTATCGTCGCGTTCGTGGATGACGACACGCGACCGGGGGCCGACTGGTTGGCCGATCTCCTTCACGAGGGCTGGCACTGGATACACGAGGAAACGGAGGAGGGGACGGCGGCGGCGGCCGCCGAGAATTGCGCGCGGCTACGGCTTGAGGAGGACAACGAGCCGACCGGCAACCCGGTGATGCCACCGGAGCCTGTTTGCGAGGAAAAGACGCGGTGGGTGACGAAGACGAAAATGGTGTGGGTGCCCAAATGGGAGATTGAGTGGAGGTTGGAATGGGACGAGGTGGACGAGTACGGAAATGTCACTCACGTCAAGATCGGGACCCGGGTGGACAACGGCTCGTGGAAAGAGGTGACCACCCTCCCCGAATTGGAGACGTACACCGAATGCAGCAACTAACCGGAGGGTACGGACCTATGAAGACGGCAAAGACGACGATTGCCGCCGTTCTGGCGGTGCTGTGGGCGTTCCCGGCGACGGCCCAAGAGACCCCGCCCGATACGACGACGTACGAGGGCGCGGGGGTTCCGGTGTGGGTGGTGGTCGAGGACGTCGAGGGCGAGGCCGGGGCGCACCGGGTGCGGGCGGCCGTGGTGTGGGACGACCACCGCTCGGGGCTTCGGTTCGCGTCCGAGATTCTGGCGGGTGATCTGGTGGTGCTGCTTCCGAAGGGTGAAGGCGAGGACGCGGACCTATCGGATTCCTGCACGTTCACAAGCGCGCTGATGGCCCATGGGGCGGACCGCCCCGAACCGCTGGACCGGGCCGACGCGGATTGTCTCGCCCCCCCGGCGGAGTATCTGCCGTTCATCGGGGCGGAGCATCGGGGCTCGCCGCTGGCCTGCAACGAAGCGAAGCGGACGGACGGGACCGAAGACCCGCGCATCCGCTACTACGGGTGCTATTGGGCGGAACCGCCCGGCGGCTAGAACCCGCCAGCAACCCGAGGGGAACGAACCGCCCCCGGCGCGCCGCTTCCCCCGCAACCGGTCTTCAGTGGATGGGGAATCCGAAAGCGGGACGGCGAGCGCCGGGGGCGGTCTTGCGTCCGGAACGTTCAAGCCCAGCGGTCTTCGGCGCGGAGCGTGGCGACCGGACCGGACCGGGCGCTGGCCTGCCGTCCGTAGTGGGCGGGCATGTCGGGCGCGGTCCATCCCCCGGCCTGCTGCATGGCGACGAGGCTGGCCCCGCGGCTGGCCATCGAGACGGCGGCCCCGACCCGGAGCGAGTGGCCGGTGGCCCGCAGTCCGATGGCGGCGGCGCGCTGGCGCACCACGTCGGCCACGGCGCGCCGGCTGCATGGCCCGGCCCGCGTCCCTGATCCGGCCCCAGCGGTCGAGGGCCGGGAACAGAGGAGCGTCGGCGGCATCGATCCCGGCGGCGACGACGCCCTGCGTCGAGTCCCCGGACGGTCGAGGCCCGCAGATTAGCCCGGTCCGGGGCGCGCGGCCGGTCTTGTCCTGCCAGACTTCGGCCGTGGCCGTCCCGTCGCTGGCGCGTTCGAGATCGCGGACCCGTAGCGCGGCGACTTCCGACACGCGGGCGCACAGATTGGAGGCGGTGGCGATCAACGCGGCGTCCCGCAGCCCCTTTCGGCGTCCCGTCCGCAGCGACGCGCCGGGCGATCTTGTCGGCGGCGGCCATCCACGCGTTATGGAGTCTTGAGCGCCGAAGGGAGGTGGAATCCGTCATGCCTTACGCGTTAGATTTGGCCCGTAACGTGCGGCTGCCGGCGAAGTGTAACCCCTCATTGGGTGCATCCGGCCGTGCCCACGCCGAACTCGCTGCCTGAGATGGACATTACGGAGGAATGCCAATGAGCACTGTCAAGACTGACGACCGGACGGCAGGGCCAAGACGGACCCGCGCAGACGCTGCGGCGCTGTGGCGAAACGCGCAACCATGCGTGTCGCACCCCTTTCTGAAAGAGAACAGGATTAGGCCTTTCGCGGGTGTCCGCGTCCACGAGTCTTCGCTGGTCATTCCGTTGTACTCGCCTAAATTCAAAGGTATCGCCAACCTCATGCTCATCGACGCCAAGGGCCGGGTCTCACGTCTGATCAGTTGGTTCGAAGCCGGGGTCACGTATTTTGCGTTTGGCACGAAGGCCGACTTGGCGCGGACCAAGACGATCTACATCTGCGAGGGGTGGACCAACGGGTGGACGATTCACGATGCCACCGGATCAGTCGTGATTGGTCCGGACTGTGGATCCGAACTCATAACGGTCGCGAAATCGTATAGGCGCGGATACCCGAGAGCGCATATGGTCATCTGTGCCATCAACGAGCGTTGGACCTATGTCAACCGGCCTGGGGGCCTGGTGCGTAACCTTGGATTGGACTGGGCCGTGGCGGTGGCGAACCGCGTTGGGGGAAGCCTTGCGGTGCCGGATTTCGCCGATCTCAAGGGCAAGCCGACCGGCTTCAACGACCTGCGGCTGCGGGAGGGCTCCGAGGCGGTGCTGCGGTGGCTGAAACCGGGGAACGCGCGGCACGCGCAGACGCGGGCGGAGGCTCATGATGTGATCGAGCGCGTGTGTTCGGCCAGGCTGCCGGGACCGGACGGGGCCAGTCTGGCGGTTGATGCAGTTGTTGCCCAGGTCGTCAGAGGCTGGTCACCCGAGTCCCGCCGTAAATCGAAGGCCGTCAAGGCGGCCATCCGGCTTCTCGGAACTGCGGGCCTGAAGGTCGAGGACGGGCGTGTCCTGTTGTCGAACAAGGAATGCTGGCTTCACGAGCGCCTGGGGCAGTGGTGGCCCGATCGCCGGTGGCTGTCGCTTCTTCGCGAACTGTCGGATGTTAGACCGACGAAACCCAAGTATTTCGCTCGCGGTCTGACCAGCCGCGCAACGTCTGTTCCGCTGTGTCTGTTCTCGCTCCCCAAGGAGAAATCGACGAATGCGGTTGCGGCCACGGAGGGTCAAAACGGTTCGGCCAAGTAGTCCCGGACCCTGAATTTGCAGTTGGGCCGGACAACTGCGCTACATCGCGACGAGCATCCTCCGGCTTGAGTGAAGGGGAAAACCCCGCGCGCCGCACGGACTCCGCTTCCCGGCTTCCATGCCCTGGACTTGGGGGGTCAGGCGCCACCATCGTCTCTGCCGGACACGGCCGGTTGCTCCACCGGATCCGCCTTTGCCCCGGCCATTGTGCGGACGAGCCGGTCGCGCTCGGACTCCAATGCGTTCCTTTCCTTCTTCTCGGCATTGTAGAGGTCTTCGAGGCGGATGCGCCGGGCGATCTCGGTCGAATTGGCCCGCTGGAGCGAATCGAGGATCGCTTTCGTCTTGCGCGTCTCGCGTTCTGCGGCCTGGGCGCGTTTGCGGGCACGCCCGAACGCGAGGGCGAGTGCCGCCGAAGGGATCAGCGCGAGTGCGCAGAGGACGGGGTCCGGGATCATTCGCTCGAAGTCAAATCCCCCGCGCGGGGGGCGTGGTCTTTGCTGTCATCCTGGGACCACGTGGTAGCAGACCAGTATCACCGCGATGGCGGCAAGGAAGACGATGACGAGCCAGTCGCTCGCGTCGATCGGGTTGCGCGTGCGCGGTTCGGCCAGGCCGGGCGGCTTTCGGGGTGTCATGGTGAACCGTTACATCCGGCGGGGCGAGTGCGTGGCCGCCGCGTCCTCCGTGGCCCTGGGGCGAAGGGCCGGGTGCCATGGTTGCCGACCAGACTGGAGCGGCACCGTTCTCATCACCCGATCCACGTCCACGCGAGGCACTCGCAGAACTGTGGAAGCCGGGCCGCGGCCTCGCGATGGGCCGCCGCACCGACCTGGAGAGCCACGAGCAGCCAGGGACCGTCCGGCGGACTGGAGGCGGGGTCCACGCCGCCCGCGATGCTGGCCGCGTTGGCGGTGGTTTGCCATGCGGAACGGTCGCCGCCGGGGGACGCAGCGCACCGGAGCACCTTCGAGCCGTCCGGCGCATGGACGCGCCAGCACAGGGCTTGGGCGTTCCTCCAGGCGGTCCACGTCCAGCCATCGAAGCCGGGGACGCATCCCGCGCCCGCCGCGACCATGGGCGCCAGCGCAGCGAGCGCGGCCGCGTCGACCTCGGAGCGCAGGGCCGTGCGAACGTTGCCGGTGTCGGCCGCCCAGTGTTCCAGGCACGCGCCGTCATCGCCGGAAACACCGGTTTCGACCTCCGCCGGGCGGCCCTCGGCCCCCCTGTGGGGCTGTTCCCGCACTTCGGGAGTGCCCAATTGCAGTCGCCCCCGCAAGGGACCGTTCCCCACGCTCATTCGGCGTCTCCCACGGTTCGGCGGTCTCCGTGCCGCCATGCGGCCAGCCGCTCGAGCGTCCGCCCCTCGTCGGTGGTGGGCATGCCGAGGGCGGACCGCAGGACTTCGCGGACGACCGCGCCGGCGTCGAGCCGGTCCCACCAGTTGTCGGCCGGGTCCTGAACCCCTTCGGCCGCCTCGAGGAGCCGGTCGTGGAGTTCGGAAGTCACCGGTACGTTAAGACGGCAGTTCCGCTTCGGCCGCGAATGGGGATCCGGCTCCGGACCGGGAATGGGCAGGAGCGTAATCGGTGGCGAGTGGTTCCGGAGATGTCCGGTTCCGCGAGACGGTTCGGCGGACACGTCTCGGGTACGACCCTGCGTGCTCATTCCGGCCGCTCCGCCACGTCCGTTTCCGGGTTCGCGTACGGCCGGAGCACGTTGATGGCGTGCTGCGTGGCCGCTTTGCGCAACTCGGGGTCGAAGATCTCGCGCCAGCGCACGTCCATGTCACGGGCGCGGACCATCTCGCCGATGACGAACTCCATGAACCCCGGATACTCGCGGCGCGCGAGCTGGACGGCGAAGGCGGCCGGGAGGCTCTGGCGCGACGGAAGGGTGATCGCGCTGTGCTGGCGCACCCGCTGCCGGATGTTCGTTCGAGTCTGGCCCACAAAGACGTGCCGCCCGTCCGCCTCTGAGTACAGATACAGCCCCGGCCAGCGGGAGATGACCGAGGGCTTGTCCCACGGCCGGGCCGGCGGGCTGGCGAGCAGTTCGGCAACGACTCGGTCCAGCGTTTCGCGCCCGCTCACCGCCCCGGTCCAGAGTTCGAGTGTCCGCTCATTTGAGGCTCCTCCCCTGCAGGTCGATTACCCCTCTTCCGGTTTCCAACTCGCAAGCACACCCAAGCCGCACCATTATCGGGAACGCGTCGTTGCGGCGCAACACATACGCAAGACCGATCCGACCGGTAGATGTAGACGCAGTGCTGGTGCCGTCAGCGTCTTGGCGGCCGAGCCGGCCGACCCGCGTACCGGAAGTCCGTGATCTCTGCCGTAACGTCCCAGAGGTGACGCGCAAGTGCGTCGCTGCCCGCATTCCCCCGCATGCGGATTCTGCGCGGCGCACCCCGAAGGCCGAAGCGGGGACCGTAGAAGTCCAGCTTCTCCGCCGCCGGGTCGGTTGCCGCGCGCAACTGCGGGCGCACGCCGGCTTCCACCGGAGGGAAGAGCAGGCGGGCCAGCGCCCCGCCGATTCCCACCGGACGTTGACTCCCCGTCGCCGTCATGCCCGGGTGAGCCGCAAGCGAGAGAGCCGAGGCACCCGCTGCATCCAGCCGACTCTGCAACTCGCGCGCGAACAGCAGATTGGCCAGCTTGCTGTCGCTGTATGCCTTGCTGCCGTTGTAGGGCCGCTTGCGCCAGTCGAGATCGTCCAGGTCGATGGCGCCTGCCAGATACGCCGCGCTCGTGACGGTGACCACCCTTGCGCCCGGCGTCGCGACCAGAAGCGGAAGCAGGTGGCCGGTGACCAAGAAGTGGCCGTAGTGGTTCGTGGCGATGTGCATCTCGTGGCCCAGCGGAGTCCGTTGCAGCGCGGCAAGACCCACCGCGGCCGCGTTGTTCAGCAGAACGTCGAGCCGGCGCGTCCGTGCCGAAACGCGTCCGGCGAACCGCTCGATGCCCGCCGGATCTGTGAGGTCGAGCGCGAGACCCTCGACCCTTGCGCCGGGCAGGTCGGCCAGAATCGCCCCGGCTGCGGCCCGCGCTCTGGCCTCGCTGCGGCTGGTGAGAAGGACCCGCGCGCCCCTGCACGCGAGTTCGAGTGCGGATCTGTAGCCGAGTCCCGCGCTTCCACCGGTCACTACGGCCGTACGGTCGTCGAGACGAGGCATGTCATCAAGTGTCCAACCGGGCATGGGCGATGGCTTCTCCGGGCATGCAGGAACGTTTTCGAATCGAGTGTCCGGCTCTCGGAGCCGCCGAACCTTGATGGCCCGGCAATCCTGGCGCAAGCCGTGCCTTTATCTCTCTTCACGCGGGCTCGCGCGTGCGCGGTCTCCCCGCCCCCCTTCGGCTCCCCCGAATACCGCTCGCCCGTGGCCCGAGGACGGAGTGTGGTTGGGCGGATGCGGACGCCCGAGGGATCTCCCCGGCCCCGATCCGCCTATCGCCGCCAATCCCGGGGGCTCGGGATCCCGCGGCTCGACAGCGCCGTGGCCGGGGGGAGGTCCGCGCCGGCGCCGTCGGCCGCGACCCGGGCGAGCGGCGTGTCGTGGAGGATCGCCACGATCCGGCGGGTCGCCTCGTCCAGAACCAGTGTGGTGGCCGGTCCCGACGTGTCGGCGGCCTCGAGCGCGACCGATCCCTCCGGGCCGGAGAGCGTGATCGTCGCGAGCGCCTCGGCCCACCCGTCCTCGACGGGAATCGCGAAAAGGAACCCGGCGGCGGAGGTCCCGATGTCGGTCACCTCGCGCATGGCGAACCGGAGCGCGAACAGTTCGCCGCCACGGTGGTCGGAGCCGACCAGCCGGTACGGCCCGCCCTGTTCGGGCAGCGCGGGCCGCGCGTCCAGGACGAACGCGGGTTCGATCCTCAAGCGGCCGTCCTCGACGCCCCCGCGCACCACCAGTGTCCGCTCGGGGCTCCGTGTGGCGGCTGCCGAGGTGGCGTTCGGATTCCGGTAGCGGAGCGCCTTCGTGTAGGTGTAGTCGCTGATCCAGTCGTTGGCGCGGCAATACGTCATGAGGTCCTTGGCGCCCGGATCGACGAGTGTGCCGGTCAACCGGTCGTATCCCCATGCTCCGATGCGTCCGTTGGCGTGGGGGAACCTGCCGTCGACGCCCTGGGCGCCCCCGCACGGAGAATGGCTGAGCGACAGGTTGTGCCCGAACTCGTGCGCGATGGTGTGCCCGTCGAAATTCGATACGCTCAGATGACTGCCGATGTACGCAACTCCGAGCACGCCCCCGTCGATCCACGGCGGCACGCCCATGTAGTAGCCGGACGCGGTGTCGGCCGCGTACACGAGGGCCAGATCGTCCAGCACCTTGCCCATGTTCTCTTTCGGGTCGTAGTCCACAAGCACCGCCTCGCGCACCGCGACCTCCATATCGGCGACCGGGAGCCACTCGCGGGTCTCGTAGAACACTTGGTGTTCCGCAGTGAGGCCGGCCGTGGCCCTGAGACCCGACGAGTCGGGCTTCTCCTGCCAAAGGAACGGTACGGCCGTCACGTTGAAGGACTGCATGGCCCGTATGTCGAGCGCCATGCGGCCTTCCTCCGGAATCCGACCGCCGATCCCGAGCGAGGTGTCCAGCGTGTTGTCCGGGTCGACCTCGACCACCATCTCCGTGCCGGGCACGATAACGTCGGCCGGCACCGCGACGTTCGCCGTGCGGTCCAGGTCGCCCTCGGCCATTTCCCAGGGCACCTGCCCGGAACTCCCGTCGATCCACACCGAGTGCGTCTCGGTGCCGTCCCGGTAGAAGGTCGCCCGGACCGGCGGCATCGACGCGACCACCCCGGAGTCGGCCATCACGAACACGCGCAGCAGCGCCTCCTCGTTCGCCACCAGCGGGACCGCGAAGTCGTGCGATTGCACGGATTGTGTGAGGTAGGCCTCCACGGCCGGGGTTCGCGGTTCGAGGGAACTCGTGATCGCGTAGGATCCCCGCGTACCCGTGTGGAGCCCGAGCACGCGAACATAGTGGGGGCCTGCATCGACGTTGACCGCGATCTGCAATTGGGAGCCCTCGTCATCGAGGCTCATGAACTCTTCCCGGCCATCGTAGAGCACACCGAGGAGGGCGGCGTCGCCCTCCGACGCCAGAGTCAACATCCCCGCCCCGGCGACCTCGAGCCGGAACCAGTCCTCGTCCCCGTGGCTCTCCAGCTCGCCCTCGATCCGTTCGCCGAGTTTCGCACCGGTCGCGCCCTGTGCATCGTTGCCGTGGTCGTCCGGGCACGTCTCGACTTCCGCGTCCTCGATCCGCCCCACCCAATCCCGGAACGGCTTCGCGCCCGGCAGGCAAAGCCCGGTGCCGTCCAGCCGCAGCTTCGACAGCAGGGCCAGCCGCAGCATCCGCTCCGGCACTTCACCGCCGAGTTCCGGGTTGCCCCCGAGTGCCAGCGTCCGGAGGTGCGCCAGATTCCCGGTCTCCGACGCGAGGATGCCGGTCAGGCCGTTGTCCGCGAGGTCCAGCCCCGAGACCACGTCGGCCGTGTCCGCCGTCACGCCGTGCCACTCGTCCAGCGGCGTGTCGGTCAGCCAGTTCTCGTTGTTGCTCCAGTCGTCGCCGTTCGCCCACCGGTAGATTTGTTTGAGAGTTCTGCGGTCGGCGTCCACAACGATCCCGCAGGGTCTGGCCCACACTTCGTCCAATCCCGCCACCCATTGCTCGAACGCCGTCGTCTGCGGCACGCAGAGGTCGGTCGAACTCAGGGTCATCTTCTTCAGGGATGTCAGATTGGTCAGTGTTGGCGGCAGCGGACCGGTCAGTTTCGGGTTGCCGACAAGCCACAGGACTTCCAGTTTGCCGAGGTCGCCGAGTTCGGCGGGCACCGGGCCGCCCAGGTCGTTCCGTTGAGCGTTCAGGTACCGCAACTCGGTCAGGTTGCCCAGCTCCGGCGGAACTAATAACACGATTGTAAACTACTATATTACAATATTTTACGGTACATATGGTGATTCATGTACCACACAAGATATGCAGATATGAGCGGGATTACATGGGACGGCATCGGAGTTCGGCGGACGATCTTCGGGCCATCGACAGTGGGCCAAACCGGGTACACGTGGGGTTCAGCGAACCTCGGTCGGGAGCCTCCGTACCACCACGCTGGCCACGTCGAACTCGTCCAATTCGATGAAAGCCGCCAGTCCGTCCGGGCCAAAGGCGTCCGGCATCTCGGTCGCGCCGGTCCCGTAGGTGCCGACGTAGGCCCCTTCCGCCGTCAGGACATCGATGGGGCCGTCGCTGTCCGGTTCCTCGCCGCCGCGCCGCACCCAGATGCGGCCCTCCCACGTGGTAGCCAGGTCGCGCAGGACGGGAATCTCGTGGTAGTAGCGGTCCTCCAGATCGAACATGGCCTCCGGCCCGGGATTGTTCCCTTGCGCGGCCCCGACGATCATGAGGCGTCTTGAACCGGTTCCCCCGAATGCGCTCCGGGCCGCCGCCGTCCTCTCTTGGTGCGCCTCCCGGACCGCCTCGGTCACGGGCTCGGGATCGAAGGGCCGCCGGATGATGCGCGTGACGTCACGCGTACCCGGCGGCGTGACCTTCACCGCGTACGCCGACGAATCCGAGTGAACGATGCCGCCATCGGGAAGGACGGAGACGAGGAAACCGGGCTCGAACACGGTCGCCATGGACATGCCGCCAAGCGCGGATCGAAGCTCGGCGGGCAGCCGGGTCGTCGCGAGATCGTCAAGGCCGGTTCGTGGGGGCAGCCATCCCTCCGCCACCGTATCGGCGCGTGCGGTCTCGCCGTCGAGTCCGACCCGGAGGACCGGACGGAAGGTGGGCGGATCCGCCGCACCGCCGAAGCTCGTGACCATGGAGCGAGCGCCGCCACCTGCGAAGACCGCCCCACCGCGAGGGTCCGGCTGAATACCTTGGGCCGGAATCGCCACGGCGTCGGTCCCGTCGCCGGCGCGGACCATGCGCAGAAACTCGCCGGAGGCGTTGAAGAGCTGGTAGGCGCGGTGGCCGACATCGCTCACGACCACGGTGCCGTCCCGCAACACCGCGAAGCCCATCGGCTGGTTGAACTCGCCGGGACCTCCGCCCGAGGATCCGAATTCTCTTACGAATC
>JAJDVT010000127.1 GCA_022826005.1 Gemmatimonadota bacterium
ACGAGGTTGTGCATGGCGGTCTCTCCGCCGCGGGCCCAGTGGGTGATGTGGTGCGCGTGGGTGCGCAGCCGCGACCCGCAGCCGGGGAAGCGGCACCCGCCGTCGCGCGCGTCGAGCGCCTTGCGGAGCCGCCAGCCGACGGTGCGGCGGCGGCGTCCGACATCGAGCACGGAGCCGTCCGCTCCCCGTGTCATGGACACGACCTCGGCATCGCAACAGAGCCGAGAAGACGTTTCAGCTGAAACGCGCGAGCCGTCCTCCGTGACGAGGGAGGGCGCTCCCATGGCAGGTGGGGACGTTTCAGCTGAAACGCGCGCGGGCGTGGCTGCCACTGGGGCCGCCGGTGTTGCCGGGGCCGCAGCCACTTCAGCCGGGGCCGCAACCCTTGCCGGGGCCGCAACCCTTGCCGGGGCCGCAACCGTTGCCGGGGCCGCAACCGTTGCCGGGGCCGCAACCGTTGCCAGGGCCGCAACCGTTGCCGGGGACGTCGCAGTTGCCGGGGCAGCCGCCGTCGCCGCGACCGCAGCCGCTTCCACGCGGGCCGCCGTTTCTGGGGCCGCAGCCGCTTCGACTGGTGCCGCCGCCGCCTCAAACGAGTGCACCACCAGCTGAACCTTCGGCTGGAGATGTTCCTCCAGCCAGAGTCCGAAGGCGTCGGCGCGGCGCTCGGCGGCGGTGGTCTCGTGCTCGGTTCCGGCGGCACGCTGCTCGCGGTAGAGCCTGTCTTCAGTCGCCTCGAGCGCCTTGGCCAGCAGGGCGCCCACCTCGGGGCCGAGCTGGCCGCGGATCTCGTAGCTGCCGTCGTCGGCAAGGTAAAGGGAGAGTCCGCGGCGTTCGTCGCGGGCGGCCTGGTCGGCGTCCCCCCGGTCCAGGCGGCGCCACTCCCGGACCAGGCGCTCGACGTGGGCGGTGGTGCCGTGGTCGGCGAAGGTGAGGAGTTCGTCCTCGTTGTCGGTGGTGGCGACGCGGGTCAGGGCCCGCACCTTCGAGTAGGAGATCTCGCCCGTGGCGAAGGCGGCCGAGATCAGCGGCAGGGCGGGCAGGCAGCGGGCCACGCGAACCTTCTCGCGGGCGGGCCCCAGGGAGATGCCGGTGCGCCAGGAGAGCCAGTGGGCACATGAGCGGTGCCCGTGCCAGCGTTCCTCTTCGTCGAAGACCTGGAGCAGGGTTAGGAGGCGGTATGTAGCGGCGCTGATATGGGCGCAGAGCGCGGCGATCTCGTCGCCGAGAGGGTCGTCGGGGCAGGTCGGGGTGGCCGAGTGGGTGACAATCATGATCTGATCCCGGGGTCCTGAAGGGTGAAATGGTCGAGGGCGAGCAGTTCGCTGCCTCACCTTCTTATACCCCACAGTTCGGAAAATGTTCGGGTATCGCTTGCCGTTGGGACCGAAGACGTTTCAGCTGAAACGCGCATTGTCATGATAACATGACAAGATGTAAAGCCGCCTTTACATTATCGGTAGCGAAGGCGTCACGCCCTCACCGGCTTCGAGAAGATTCCCACGACGAGCGGCGTAGATCTCAAGAATCCGCGCCGGATGTATCGACACTTGAGAAAGGCATGGTAAAGAGGATGAGGAGCCACTCGACACCCCCGGGATTTCTCCCGATCACAATCCTGACGTTGTCCCTGTTCGCCATCGGATGCGAGGACACGGCCCAGACCGCCGAGAGCGGGCTTCACGCGGTCATTGAAGACAGCGCCGGCGTCACCATCGTCGAGAACGCCCGCCCCGCACCCGACTCCCGGCTCCCGTGGGAGTTCGGCGCGCAACCGTCCCTTTCGATCGGTTCCGTCGACAGCGGCGGGGCCGACGAACTGTTCCAGGTTTCGGACGCCACCCGGCTCGGCGACGGCCGGATCGTGATCGCCAACTCCGGCAGCAGCGAAATCAGGATCTTCAACCCCGATGGTTCCCACGACAGGACCTGGGGAAGCCGGGGCGACGGGCCCGGTGAATTCATCGCCCGCGGTCCGGCCACCGTCGCGCCCTGGCCCGGCGACTCGATCGCCGCTGCCGATGCCATCGCCAGACCCCGGTTGTCGCTCTTCGACATGAACGGCAACCACGGCCGCGACGTGGCCCTTGACGCCGCCCGGGGCAACATTCTCGACGTGCTGCCGAACGGCAGGATTGTCTCGAAGGGCAGACGGGTATTCAACCTGGAGGCCGTTTTTGAGACCAGGGACCTCGTTCGCCTGGAAACGGAATGGTCGGTTCTGGACTTGGACGGAACGCTGTACACGTCACTTGGGAGGTTTGCCCGTGGCGAGGCGTATTTCAGCGAGTTCTGGGGCGGAGACATGCAGCACCCCTTCGAGCGCCGCGCCGAGGGCGCCGTGTGGGGGAACCTCGTGGCGGTCGGGGTGTCCGACGGCTACGAGATCAAGGCCTTCGCCGCGGATGGGTCGCTGGTCAGGATCGTCCGCCGCGACTGGGATCTGCGAGTCCCCACCCAGGCCGAGTACGACGAGCGGGCGCCCTGGGGCGTGCCCCCGGTGGACGCCTACCCCGCCTTCGACGAAATCCTTTCGGACGTGGCCGGGTATCTCTGGGTCCGCGAGTACCGGATGTCCGACGAGGAGGCCGCTGTGTGGACCGTGTTCGATCCGGAGGGACGGGTTCAGGGACTGGTCGGGACTCCGGAAGGGCTGGACATATTCGAGATCGGCACCGATTACGTTCTGGGGTCGGCGGAAGATGAACTGGGGGTGGAATACGTGCAGCTCTGGGCTTTGTCGCGGGGGTAAAGCCGACTTTACCGGAGCCCGCCGTCAGAACTGCCACACCCCCAGCCACTGGACGATGCTTTCCGTGACCTCGGTCCCCAGCTTGTTGCTCCAGTACTGGTACTCGATGCCGACGTGCAGGTTGCCGCCGCCGATGTTCCACCTGAACTGCGGCTGGGCCAGGATCGAGGCGGGGACGTCGCTGCCCAGTTCGTTGCCGGTGGCCGCGGCATACTCGGCGTGGCCGGTGATCGAGAACGACTGTCCGCCGATCGAGAAGAGATAAAGCCCGTTCACGTCCAGGATGAACCGGTTGTCGAGCTCCGGCGGACTCCCCAGGGCCAGCCCCCGTCCCCCGTCGATTCCCAGCGCCAGGTCCGTGTTGAGGAAGATGAACCCGGGGATACTCCACGCGACCCGTGCTCCGGGCAGCCACTGGCGGAAGTTGGCGTCGGTGCCCAGCGCGGCTCCCATGAAGAGGCCGAAGTCGGCGATAGGCCCGACCGCGAGGTCGTTTCCCGACAGCTTGCCCAGGCTGAAGTTCGAGTACCACTCGCCGTAAGCGTCCATCTCGTTGAAGCCGTCGTCGCTCCCGTCGTCGATCAGGTCGACGAAGTAGAAGTTGTCGCCGAACTTCCACTGCGACGCGTGCTGCATGGTCAGGACGGTGGTGCCGTTCGACACCTCGGTGAACGGGTTGGTCTGGCTCCCGTACTGGTAGTGGACCTCGGTCTGGGCGTGGACGGCGAAGGGGATGGCGCCGGTCAACGCGGTGCATAGGGCGGCGGCCAGGAAGTGTGGGCGGGCAGTGACCAGGGAACGCGGGCCGGCAACGGCCGGGAAACGCGTGCCGGACGCCTCTCGTCTGGGCTCGCCGCCTGTCTCGTACACGGGCGTCTCGGGTTTCATCACGGACCTCCCTGCCCGGCGCTTCCGGGCACGCGGATTCGTTCAACCAGTTCACGCACGCTCGCCGGCGGCGACGGTGTGAACTTCGACACCGTCAGCGCCACAGCGAAGTTCAGCAGCATCCCCACCGTCCCGATCCCTTCCGGCGAGATCCCGAACCACCAGTTCTCCGGCGAGTCGGCGGCCGGGTTGATGAAGCGGAAGTAGATGATGTACGCGGCGGTGAAGGTGATCCCGGACACCATCCCGGCGATCGCGCCCTCACGGTTCATGGTGCGCGTGAAGGTGCCGAGGATGATCACGGGGAAGAACGACGAGGCGGCGAGACCGAAGGCGAACGCCACCGTCTGGGCGACGAAGCCGGGCGGGTTGATGCCCAGCAGCCCCGCCACCGTCACCGCGAAGACGGCGCTGACGCGAGCGGCGATGAGTTCGCCACGTTCCGAAATGTCCGGCCTCAGCGCCCGTTTCAGCAGGTCGTGGCTGATCGCCGACGAAATCACCAGCAGCAGGCCCGCCGCCGTCGACAGGGCCGCCGCAAGCCCGCCGGCCGCCACCAGCCCCACCACCCAGTTCGGCAGCCGCGAGATCTCCGGGTTGGCGAGCACCATGATGTCCCGGTCGATCGTCAGCTCGTTCTCGTCGGGGTCGGCGACGTACCGGATGTTCCCGTCCCCGTTCTTGTCGTCGAAGGTGATGAGCCCCGTGTCCTCCCACTTGCTGAACCACTCGGGCATGGCGTCGTAGGGCTGGCCGGCCACTGTGTCGAGCAGGTTGGCGCGCGCGAAGACGGCCACCGCGGGCGCGGTCGTGTAGAGGATGGAGATGAAGAGGAGCGCCCAGCCGACCGAAACGCGGGCGTCCCGCACCTTCGGCACCGTGTAGAAGCGGATGATGACGTGCGGCAGCCCGGCCGTGCCCACCATGAGGGCCGCCGTGATGAAGAACACGTCGATCATCGACTTGGTGCCGTCGGTGTAGGCGGTGAAGCCCAGCTCCCGGTGCAGCCCGTCGAGCTTGTCGAGGAGGAAGACGCCGCTCTCCGGGTCGGCGCCGCCGAATCCGAGCTGCGGGATGAAGGTCCCCGACAGCATCACCGCCAGGAAGAACGCCGGCACCATGTACGCGAAGATCAGCACGCAGTACTGCGCGACCTGCGTGTAGGTGATGCCCTTCATCCCCCCGAGCACCGCGTAGAAGAGCACGATCCCCATCCCGATGATCACGCCCACCGTCACGTCCACCTCGAGGAAGCGGCTGAAGACGATGCCGACGCCCCGCATCTGCCCGCTCACGTAGGTGAACGAGATGAAGATCGCGCACGCGACCGCCACCACGCGCGCCACCTGCGAGTAGTACCGCTGACCCACGAACTCCGGCACCGTGTACGCCCCGAACTTGCGCAGGTAGGGGGCCAGGAGGAGCGCCAGCAGGACGTAGCCGCCGGTCCATCCCATCAGGTACACCGACCCGTCGTAGCCCATGAACGAGATCAGCCCCGCCATCGAGATGAACGACGCCGCCGACATCCAGTCCGCCGCCGTGGCCATCCCGTTGGCGAGCGGCGAGACCCCGGTGCCGGCTACGTAGAACTCCTTGGTCGAGCTGGCCCGCGACCAGATCGCCACCCCGATGTAGAGGGCGAAGGAGAGCCCGACGAGCACGAAGGTCCAGAGGCGGACGTCCATCGTCAGCGGCGGGTGGCCCGCAGGCCGGCGGTGGGCGAAGTGGCTGGCGGGACCTGCCGGTCGGCGGTGGGCGAAGTGGCTGGCGGGACCTGCCTGCCGGCGGTGGGCGAAGTGGCCGACCGGACCGCCGAAGTCGCCGGCGGCGGAGCGGGTGCGCGTCCCTTCATTCCTCGGCCACCCCGTACTCCCGGTCGAGACGGTTCATCAGCCGCGCGTACACGAAGATCAGCACCACGAAGACGTAGATCGACCCCTGCTGGGCGAACCAGAACCCGAGCTTGAAGCCGGTGCCGGGGATGCGGACGGTGTTGAGCGCGTCGGCGAAGAGGATCCCGCACCCGAACGACACCGCGAACCAGATCGCCAGCAGGATCCGGAGGTAGCGGAGGTTGCGGGCCCAGTAGGCGGTGGAGTCGGGCATCGGGGTGGGGGAGAGTGAGGTAGATTGGAGGCCCGTGGGAGTGCGAAGCCGCACCAAGATGGGGAGCCGGGGAGCGGTGCGCCAGACTGACTGGCCCGCACGACACGGGCGCTGCGCGACTATATTCCGCTCTGTCCGCGTAGTCCGTGGCAGGCCCGCTGGGTCTCCTGTCCCCGGGCTGCCGGGGGTTTCACAGGAGAGGGGGCGATGTCACGCAGGTCCGCAGGCACCCCGGTCGGCTACCGCTGGCAGCCGATCGCCGATCTTCGTGACGATTGGCAGCGACTCGAGGACGCCGATCTCCGTCGCCTGGCCGGCGAATGGAACGAGACGCGGGGGAAACCCGGCTCCGACAGGGCGATCGAGGAGTTCAGCGACCGTCTGAAGCGCGAGTGGGCGATCGAGACGGGACTCATAGAACGCGTGTACACGCTGACCCGGGGGATCACGGAGATCCTGATCGAGCGGGGCCTGCGGGAGGAGTTCATCCCCTCGTCAGCCACGGACCGGGACCCCGGGCTCGTCTTCGACATGATTCAGGCGCATGCTGACGCGGTGGACGGGTTGTTCGACTTCGTCAAGCGCGAGCGCGAGCTGTCGACGAGCTACGTCAAGGAGCTTCACGCGGCGCTACTGGCCCACCAGGAGACGGCGACCGCGCGGGACGTCTTCGGGAGGCGCGTGGAGATGCCGCTGCCCTGTGGCGAGTACAAGAGGCGTCCGAACAACCCGGTGCGTCCGGACGGTCTGGTCCACGAGTACTGTCCTCCCGAGCAGGTGGCCTCGGAGATGGACCGCCTGATCGAAATGCATCTGGAGCATGGGGAGCGCGGAGTCTCGCCGGAGGTTGAGGCCGCGTGGCTTCATCACCGGTTTACGCAGATTCATCCGTTTCAGGACGGAAACGGGCGTGTCGCCCGGGCCCTGGCGACGCTGGTCATGATCCGCGCAGGGTGGTTCCCGCTGGTGGTGACGGATGCCGGGCGGGCGGACTACATCTACGCGCTGGAGATGGCGGACCGCGGCGATCCCGGACAGCTGGTGCGGTTGTTCTCGGGGATTCAGCGGCGAGCGTTCGAAGGGGCTATGGGCGTTGCGCGCGGCACAGAGGCCGCTCCGGGGTGACCTACATCAGCCCCCCGATCACCCCGTCCCCGTCGATCGTCATGTTGAGCGCGGCCGGCTTCGCTGCGAGCCCCGGCATCGTCATGATCGAGCCGGTCTTGACCACCACGAACCCCGCGCCGGCCGACGGCGTGACCTCGCGCACGGTGATGCGGAAGCCGCGCGGCCGGCCGAGGAGGGTCGGGTCGTCCGAGAACGAGTACTGGGTCTTGGCGATGCAGACCGGGGCGCTGGCGAGCCCGAAGGACTCGAGGCGCTCCAGTTCGGCGGTCACGCCGGGCTGGAAGTCGACGCCGTCCGCGCCGTAGATCTTCGTCGCGACGGCCTCGATCTTCTCCTTGAGGGAGAGGTGGTCCGGGTAGAGGGGGCGGAAGGCGGCCTCGCCGCTGTTGGCGATCTCCCAGACCGCGTCGGCGAGGTCGAGGCACCCCTCCCCCCCGCCCCCGTGCGGGTCCGCCTCGACCGCACGGATCCCGCGCGCCGCGCAGCCGTCCAGCACGGTGGCGACCTCCGCGGCGGTGTCGCTCGCGAATCGGTTCAGCGCCACGACGGCCGGGACCCCGAACCGCGCCACGTTCTCGACGTGCCCGTACAGGTTCTCCATGCCGCGGCCGAGCGCGTCGAGGTCCTCGTTCGCCAGCGCGTCCTTCGCCGCGCCCCCGTTCATCTTCAGCGCCCGGATCGTCGCGACGATCGCGACCGCATCCGGGCTGAGCCCGCCCAGCCGGCACTTGATGTCGAAGAACTTCTCGGCTCCCAGATCGGCGCCGAACCCCGCCTCCGTCACCACGATGTCGCCCAGCTTGAGCCCCGCCCGGGTCGCGATCAGCGAGTTGCAGCCGTGCGCGATGTTGGCGAAGGGGCCGCCATGGATGAAGGCGGGCGTCCCGCCCAGCGTCTGCACCAGGTTCGGGTCGAGGGCGTCGCGCATCAGGATCGTCATCGCCTTCTCGGCGCCGATGTCGCGGCAGCGCACCGGGTCGCGGCTGCGCGTGTACCCGATGATGATGTTGCCGAGCCGCTCCTCCAGGTCGGCCAGGTCGCGCGCAAGGCAGAAGATCGCCATCACCTCCGACGCGGCGGTGATCATGAAGCCGTCCTGCCGCGGGATCCCTCCGAAGGGCCCGCCCAGCCCCACGATCACGTTGCGCAGCGCCCGGTCGTTCATGTCGACGGCCCGTCCCCAGGTGATGCGCCGGTGGTCCAGTCCCGTGCTGTTCGGGCGGAAGAGGTGGTTGTCGAGCATCGCGGAGAGCAGCGCGTGCGCCGACGTGATCGCGTGGAAGTCGCCGGTGAAGTGGAGGTTGATGTCCTCCATCGGCACGACCTGCGAGTAGCCGCCGCCGGCCGCGCCCCCCTTGATCCCGAAGACGGGCCCCAGCGACGCCTCGCGGATGCAGAGCACGGGGTTGCGCTCGCGCAGGTTGAGCGCGTCCGCCAGTCCCACGGAGGTGGTCGATTTGCCCTCGCCCGCGGCGGTGGGACTGCACCCGGTCACCAGCACGAGTCTGGCCGCGCGGTGCGGGCGGGTCTTCACCACGTCCAGCGGCACCTTCGCCTTGTAGTGGCCGTACTGCAGGATTTCGTCTTCGCCGAGGCCGGCCTTGGCGGCGATCTCTGCGATCGGCTTCATCTCGTGGGCTTGCGCGATTTCGATGTCGGAGAGCATGGGTGTCCTGTCGGGGGCGTCGTTTGGGGGGACTGAGTGGTTTCGCACGTGGCGCGGATTGTGGCGGTCGCGAAGGTACGGCGAACGAAGTCTGGCGGGAAACCGTCCTGCGGGGCAAGGTGGGCCGGCTGGAGGGCTCGCCGGCAGGAGGGCGGGCCGCCGCGAGGCCAGGCTTGGCGGCTCAGGACTGACGCCTGTAGGTTGGTCATTGGGATGACTCCTTTCCCTTGGGCGTGACGTGGCAGGGAAGCCGCCGCCGGTCGCAGGAAGAGCCCGTTACATGCGAACCATCATCCGCATAGCCATCTCCGCCGTCGCAGTAGTTGCGCTGGCCGTGACCACGGCCGCCGGGGCCGAAACTCAACAACGCGGCGACCGAGGTGTACGGGTGGACACGCTGGAGAGCGGCAGGATCGTGATCTCCAACCCGGATTTGCCCCAGACGGGTCCGCAGGGTGCCCCGACGCTCGTCGAGGTGCTCAGAATCGGGTCGGTGGATGACACCTGCGACGCGCTCGACCGAGTGATCTCACTTGCGGTGGACGGCGATGGCCTGATCTACGCAGCCGACTGGAGGGCCGACGAGATTCAAGTGTTCTCCCCGCGTGGCGAGTGCGTGAGAACCATCGGACGGTCCGGCGAAGGACCCGGAGAGTTCGGCATGCTCGCGGGAGTCGTCTGGCAGCCCCCCGGGCATCTGTGGGCGATGGATGCCGGGGAAAACCGCCTGACCGTCTTCGATCCCCTCGGAACCGTCCTGGCGACACACCGGCTGCAGTTGGGCCCGGCAGCCAGCCTCCCATGGTGGATGCGGGTCGATGCCGACGACAGACTCCACTTCTGGCGACCGGATCTGGACAGAATCCTGATGTACGGACCCGGACCCGGACTTGACTCCCTGGGGAGCTTTCCGGTGCCGCAGGCTCCGCCGAGCGTGACGGACACGGAACAGGTAAGGAGGGGCGGGAGCACGCTGTTCGTGCAGCGCTCGATTCCGTATTCGTCGCCGCGTGTGCGCTGGACCGTGAACCCGGACGGGAACGTCTGGCTGGCCGGCACCAACGAATTCGCCCTCCACGAGACGACGTACAGTGGTGATACCTTGCGAACCGTGCGGTTGGACCGCCCTCCCCCAAGACTGGAAGGGCAGGAGCGGGACAGCATCGCGGCCGCCGCTGGAATACCCGCACGCAGGCTGCCGGCGCACAAGTACGCCCTCGAGAACATCCGGACCAGCCCCGACGGATGGGTCTGGGTCGAGACGGAAAAGGGAGCGATCCAGGCGTGGGAGGTCTTCGACGAACGCGGTTACCATGTGGGACGCGTGATCTCGCCCGTCCCGATCGAGAAGGAGCCCCATCCCGTCTTCGGAAACGGGATGGTGACGGGCGTGACGCTGGGCGAGTTCGATGTGCCCTACATCGTCCAGCTGCGCATCGTGCGTGGGGGTTGATCGCTCTCGAGCGATGGCGGCACGACACCGCCCCGCGAAGCCCGCGTGAATCCTGGAGGGTTCTCGAATAACCGCAGGGGGCAACGGCAGACCACCAGGAGGCGTCAGATCGGGCAGGTCCGGGACGTGACGCGCCCAGGTCCTCGGCCGACGGAAACCAGGAAAACCTCATGCGAATCACCATCCGCTCCACCATCTCCGCGCTCGCCGTCGGAACAGTTCTCGCAGGCACGGCCACCCGCACCGCCGCCCAGCAACGCGACCGTCTCGTCGGCGTGGACACGCTCGAAAGCGGCAGAATCGTCGTATCCAACCCGGATTCTCCCCAGACGGGTCCGCAGGGTGCCCCGACGCTCGTGGAGGTGCTGCGAATCGGGTCGGTGGACGGCACCTGCGACACGTTCGGCCATGTGACTTCCCTGGCTGTGGACAGCGACGGCCGTATCTACGTGGCCGATCAGCAGGCGAACGAGATTCGCGTCTTCTCACCCGACGGCGAGTGTGTGAGAACCTTCGGGCGGTCCGGAGAAGGACCTGGAGAATTCGGCTGGCTGGCCGGAATCGCCTGGCAGCCCCCCGGCCATCTGTGGGCGTTCGACGCGATGAGGCATCGGTTCACGGTCTTCGACTCCCAGGGAACCGTGCTTGCCACGCACCCCTTGCAGCTGGGTCGTACGGGCCTCCTGCCCCGGCGGCTCTGGGTCGATACCGGAGGCCATCTGCACTTCTGGTTCCCCGGCTTCAACAACATCGTCAAGTACGCCACGGGTCCGGGGCTCGACTCTTTGGCGCGCGTTTCGGAGCCGACGATCCCACAGGATCCACGGATGAGATACACGCGGGAGATGGGTACGGGCGATAACCGCTTTGCCATGGAATTCGTGATTCCCTACGCGCCGAGGGTCCAGTGGACCGTGAATTCGGCCGGGAACATCTGGCAGGCCAGTACCTCCGCATTCGCCATCCATGAGACGACGTACGCCGGAGACACCCTGCGCACCGTTCAGCTGGAACGGGAGCCGCCGAGACTGGAGGGGCATGAGCGGGACAGCATCGCGGCCGCCGCCGGGATCCCCGCGCGCAGGCTGCCGGCGCACAGGTACGCCCTCGAGAGCATCCGGTCCGGCCCGGACGGATGGGTCTGGGTCGCGACGGAGAGGGGACCGACCCGGGCCTGGGAGGTCTTCGACGAGCGTGGTTACTACCTGGGGCGCGTGGAATCGCCCGTCCCGATCGAGAAGCAGCCCGCTCCGTTTTTCGGAGTCGGAAGCGTGACGGGCGTCACGCTGGGAGAACTCGACGTGCCCTACGTGGTCCAGTTGCGGATCGTGCGCGGGGGTTGATCGCTCCGGAGCGACAGCGGCACGACACCGCCCAACGCAGGCGGTTGACCCTCGATGGGCCACCGTGCCAAAACCCGATCATGCACCGGCCCGGAATGGCAGGTAACGCCGCAGGCGGGGACCCGCCGCCGGATCCGCCACCACGAATCAGCAACGCGACCGCTTCCCGCCACAGCTTTGTTCCTGAGGCTACCACCCCGGACTATGCCGCCATCTACATCCCGCCCGGGATCGTCATCGCTCCCGCCCCCGCCTGGCCGAGCGCCGGCGGCGGCCCCACCGGCTTCAGCGCCACCGGGCACGCCTTCAGCGCCGCCGTCTGCGTCACCGGGTCGTAGCCGCCGCCCGTCAGCACGTTCACCGGCACATCCTCGAACGCGAATGACGCGAACACCGTTCCCTTTGGCGACTTGGCCGTGGCGCGCACCTTCACGTGAAGGCACCCGCGCGGGTTGCTGAGTTCAGCCCAGCCGCCGTCCTGGAGCCCCAGCCGCGCGATGTCGTCGGGGTGCACTTCCAGCGTCTCCTCCGAGAGCAGGTAGTCGATCCCGCCGGAACGGCCCGTCTGCGTGCGCGTGTGGTATTGGGGCAGCCGGCGGCCGGTGGTCAGCCACATCGGGTATTCGTCGGACAGCGTCTCCTCGGGGTCGCGGTATTCGAGCATCTTGAAGATGCCGCGGCCGTTTTCGAAGCCTTCCTCATGCAGACGCGGGGTCCCCGGGTGATCGCGCGTGGGCACCGGCCACTGGTGTTCGCCCCGGTCGATCCGGTCCCAGTCCAGTCCGGCGTAGATGGGCGACAGCGAGCAGAGTTCGTTGAAGACTTCCTTCGCCGACTCGAACTCGAATCCCTTCCAGCCCATCCGCTGGGCGAGCCGCGAGACGATCCACCAGTCCGGCTTCGCATCGCCCGGGGGAGGAACCGCGGCGCGCAGGCGCTGGACGCGGCGTTCGGTGTTGGTGCAGACGCCGTCGGTCTCGGCCCAGGCGGTGGCGGGGAAGACGACATCGGCCACCTTGGCCGTCTCGGTCATGAAGATGTCGATGACGACCAGGCAGTCGAGGCTCTTCAGCGCGTGCTCGCAGTGGTGGCGGTCCGGGTCGGTGACGAGCGTGTTTTCGCCGTTGATGATCATGGCGTGGATGCCGTCGCCGCAGAGGTCCAGCGCGGTGACCTTGGTCATGCCCGTCTCGAGGTCGACCTTGCGGCCGTAGGCCTTGTGGAACTTCTCCTGGTGGGCCGGAACGGTGACCGCCTGGAAGCCCGGGTAGTTGTTCGGCAGCGCGCCCGCGTCGCCCGCGCCCTGGATGTTGTTCTGGCCGCGCATGGGGTTCACGCCGGTGCCCTCGCGGCCCAGGTTGCCGGTCATGAGCGCCAGGTTGCATAGGCTCTGCACGTTGTCGACGCCGCAGATGTGCTCGGTGATGCCGACGGTGTAGTAGATCGCGCCCCGGTCGGCCCCGCCGTACAGCAGCGCCGCCTTCTCGATGTCGCCGGGGTCGCACTCGCAGATCCCGGACGCCCACTCGGGCGTGTAGCGCTCGACGTGCTTCATGAAGTCCTCGCCCTGCGTGGTGCGCTCGTCGATGAAGGCCTGGTCGACCAGCCCCTCGCGGGCGATCACATGCGCCATCGCCAGCAGCAGCGACACGTCCGACCCCACGCGGATCGGCAGGTGTACGTCCGCGATCTCGGCCAGCCCGATCCGCCGCGGGTCCGCGACGATCATCTTCGCGCCGCGCGCGAGCGCCCGCTTGAGCCGCGTCGCCGCCACCGGGTGGCATTCGGTCATGTTGGTGCCGATGCAGAAGATCACATCCGGCTTGTCCATGTCCGCGAGCGGGTTCGACATCGCCCCTCTTCCGATTGTTGCCGCCAGACCGGCGACTGTGGGGGCGTGTCAGGCACGGCTGCAGTTGTCGATGTGATTCGTCCCCAATCCCGCCCGGATGAAGCGCTGCATCATGTAGGCGGCTTCGTGGGGCGCGCGTCCGGAGGCGATTCCGTAGACGGCGCGGCGCCCGTGATCCTTCACGACCCTGCGCAGCTTGCCGGCGGCGAAGTCCAGCGCCTCGTCCCACGACGCGGGGCGCAGCTGGCCCGACTTGTCTTCGCGGATGAAGGGGGTGGCCAGGCGGTCCGGATGACCGACGAAGTCGAAGGCGAACTGGCCCTTCACGCAGAGCGCGCCCTCGTTGGCGGGGCCGTCCATGGCGGGGAGCACGCCGACGATCTTCTCGCCGCGCGTCATCACGTCGACCGTGCAGCCGACGCCGCAGTATGGGCAGATCGTGCGGGTGGTCTCCGTTTCGCCGGGAACGTCCTTGTTGGCCAGCGCCTTGAGGTCGCCGAGCGCGCCGGTGGGGCACGTCTGGATGCACTGGCCGCAGAAGGTGCATGCGGAGTCCTTGAGCAGGCCGCCGAATTCGGTGGTGATCTGGGTGTGGAAGCCCCGGTTCATCACGCTGATCGCGTAGTCACCCTCCTGCTCGGCGCAGACGCGCACGCAGCGGTAGCAGGAGATGCAGTTCTCGTAGTCGCGCTTGATGAAGGGGTTGTCGTCGTCGGGGCGGCTCGTACCCGACAGCGCGCCCTCGAAGCGGCCGGTGCGGGCGTCGTAGCGGTCGAGCAGTTCGGCCATCTCCTGCGACGCGTAGCCGTGCATCGGGTCGACGTCGGTGTCGCGGTTTTCCGACGCGACCATCTCCATGAGGATGCGGCGCTGGACTTCGAGGGCGGCCGAGCGGGTGCGGACGCGCATCCCGGGTTCGGCCTTCGTGGTGCATGAGGCGACGGGGTTGCGTGCGCCCTCGAGTTCGACCACGCACAGGCGGCAGCCGCCGAAGGGATCGAGGCGGGGGTCGTAGCAGAGGGTCGGGATTTCCCTGCGGTGCCGTTCCGCGACCTCGTAGACCGTCTCGCCGCGCGTGAACGCGACCTTCTCTCCGTCCAGCGTCATGGTGAGCTGGACGCCCTTGGTGCGCGGGGCGCCTTCCGGCCGGGGGGCGCCGTTGGTTGTTGCCGTGCCGTTCCTCTTCATCGTCCTCAGCCTTTCTCCGGCGGCCCGGCGTCGTCCGGCCCGAGGCGAGCAGCCGGTGGGGCCCCCGCGGCGTTCCCGCTTGCGGCCACGTGTTCCCGAACCGGGTCAGGAAAGTACCTGATCAGGCTCTCCGTCAACAGTGGGGCGGCCTGCCCCAGTCCGCACGCGCTGGTCTTCTTCATGACTTCGTTCAGGTCGGTCACCTCGTCTACCCACGCGTCGAGCGTCGCGGGCCCTTTTCCCTCCAGCCGCTCCACCAGCCGCTGCGTTCCGATCCGGCAGGGGAAGCACTTCCCGCACGACTCCTCCGCGAAGAACTCCATCGATTCGCGCGTGACGCGGATCATGTCGCGGGAGTCGTCGAATACCATGATGCCGCCCGCGCCCAGAAAGCTGTGCTTCGACCGGATCGAGGGCTCGTCGAGGGTGACGTCCAGGTCCGCGCCGGCGAGAAAGCCGCCGGAGAGGCCCGCCATCGTGACGGCCTGGATGGTGCGCCCGTGCGGCGGCCCGCCCGCCCAGTCGTGCAGCAATTCGCGCAGCGGCAGCCCGATCGGGACTTCGTAGTTGCCCGGCCGCGCGATGTCGCCGGAGAGGCTGATCACCTTCGTGCCCGCGTGGTCGCCGCGGCCGAGGCCGCGGTACCACTCCGCGCCGTGGACGATGATCGGCGGCGCCGACGCGAGGGTCTCCACGTTGTTCACCACGGTGGGCAGGTTCTCGAAGCCGTGCGTGACGGGGAAGGGGGGGCGGTTCCTCGGAAACGGGTGTCCCCCCTCCAGCGAATTGAGCAGGGAGGTCTCCTCGCCGCAGATGTAGGCGCCGGCGCCGCGCCGCACCATCAGGCGGAAGGAGAAATCCGTCCCCAGGATCCCGTCCCCCAGCAACCCCGCCGCCTCCGCCACCGCGATCGCGCCTTCCAGGATCTCGAACGTCTCCGGGTACTCGTAGCGCAGGTAGATGAAGCCCCGCACGGCCCCCGTGGCGTACGCGGCCAGCGCCATCCCCTCGATCGTCCCATGGGGGTCGTGGTCCATCAGCACCCGGTCCTTGAAGCAGCCGGGCTCGCCCTCGTCGGCGTTGCAGACGATGGTCTTCGGCTCCCCGGGCGCGTCCGCCACCGCCCGCCACTTCCGCCCCGTGGGGAACCCCGCCCCCCCGCGCCCCGCCAGCCCGCTCCGGTCGATCTCCTCAATCACCTGCTCCGGCTTCATCGCGGTGACCGCCCGCGTCAACGCCTCGTAGCCGTCGCCCTCCCTGTACCCGGCCAGGGTGGCCCGCCCGGCGCGCCGGATCCCCGCGAACACGCACTCCTCCACGCCGTCCGGGGGCGTCGGCGGCAGCGGTGACGGCTCGCTCACCAGCGTCCCCGCGGTCCGGCCGGTCAGCACCGTCCCCCGGTGGATCACCGGAACCGGCTCGTCGCAGCGGCCCGGGCACGGCATCGTCATCGGGTCGTGTCCGGCGGCGCGCAGGCTGGCGACGAGCACTTCGGCCCCGCGCATGCTGCAGACCGGGCCGTTGCAAACCCGGGGCCGGTCGAATCCGCCGGCGTCCCGCGAGAAGTGGTGGTAGAAGGTGACCGTGCCGAAGAGGTCGGCGATCGGGATGCGGAGTCCCGCCGATACGGCGCGCAGCGCATCTTCCGACAGGTGCCCGTCGCGCGCGTGGAAAGCGTGCAGGAGGGGGAGGAGCGGTGCGGGCTCGCCCTTCCAGCGCGCCACGAGTTCGTCGTTGGTCGGCCTTGGCATCGGCGGCGGGGTTTGAGTAGTGAACGGGGGGACAATAGATATAGTCATCGGAAACATTTGGCGAGGGACACGCGCTGATGAGGCGAGTGCCACTCGCTGGCCGGGTGGGCCGCGCGCGGTGATCACGGCGAATGCCGCGCGCTCGGCGGCTCGCCCGCGCACCCGCTCCACGGGAGGACCGCAGCTTGGCAACGACACCCCGGCGCAGGGCCGCCCGGATCCGCGTGGGCCGCATGCGCGACGGCTGGTACGGCGAGCGGAGCGACAGCGTCGCCGTGGAGGAGCCGATGGAGGTGCGCCTGGAGGTGCCCGGGGAGGAGGGAGTGCGGGAACACCCCGTGTCGGTGACTATGAGGACGCCGGGCGACGACTTCGAGCTCGCCGCGGGCTTCCTCTTCACCGAGGGGGTGGTGACCGACCCGCGCGCGCTGGCAGACGTGAGGTACTGCCGGGATGTCGAGCCCCAGGAGTACAACGTCGTCACGGCGTCGCTCCGGGATCCGGGCGCCTTCGACCCGGCCAGCCTCACCCGAAACTTCTACGTGACCTCGTCTTGCGGCGTCTGCGGCAAGGCGTCGCTGGAGTCGGTCGAGGTCATGGGGTGCACAGCGGTCCCCGACGGTACCCTCACGATCGCCGACGCCGATGTGCGCGCTCTCCCGGAACGGCTGCGGTCGGCGCAGCGGGTCTTCGAGCGAACCGGCGGCATTCACGCCGCGGGGCTCTTCGACGCCGCCGGCCGGATCGCACTGGTGCGCGAGGACGTGGGGCGCCACAATGCGGTGGACAAGGTGATCGGGGCGCTGGTGCTGTCCGCCGGGCTTCCCGGATCGGACCGGGGCCTGATCGTCTCCGGCCGCTCTTCCTTCGAGATCCTGCAGAAGGCCGCGATGGCGGGCTTCCCCGCGGTCGTCGCGGTGGGCGCGCCGTCCAGCCTGGCGGTGACCTTCGCCAGGCGGTTCAACATGACGCTGGTGGGCTTCGCGAAGCCCGGCGGCTACAACGTCTACTCCGGTGCCGAGCGGGTAACCGGGCTTGGGGAGTGACCCAATGAGGCTTCTCGGAGCGATCCTGGCCGGGGGCGGCAGCCGCCGCTTCCGGTCGCCCAAGACGCTTGCCCGGCTCCACGGGACACCCCTCTGGCAGGTCGCGGCCGAAAGCCTGCGGTGTGTGTGTGACGACGTGGTGGCCATCGTCAACCACCCCCAGGTCGCGAGTGCGGTGGAGGTCGAGACGCTTCCCGACCGCCGGCCGCTGCTGGGACCGCTGGGGGGAATCGACGCCGCTCTGGCCCGCGCCGTGCGGGGTGGCCATGACGCGGTGCTGGTGCTGGCGGTCGACATGCCGTGGGTGGGGACCGACGCGCTTCGTCAGCTTGTGGATGCGTGGCGGAAACGCGGCCGGACGACCCTGCCGCGTGCGGGCCCCCCGTGGGGATTCCATCCGCTGTGCGGAATCTATCCGCTCGGTGTGCTCACCCCGCTCAACAGCGCGTTCGCCGAGAGGAGGCTGAAGTCCGGCGCCTTCGCCAACTCCCTCGATCCGGAGGTGGTCGACACCGGCCTCCTGCCGTGGGACTTCCGCAGCGTGAACCACCCCGGTGACCTGCCCCCTCCCGCCTTCTCCATCGTCGGCAACAAGAAATCGGGGAAGACGACGCTGTCGGTCGCGGTGATCGGCGAGCTTGGCGCACGGGGCCGGCGGGTGATGTCGGTGAAGCACGGCCACCATTTCCGGCTGGACACCCCCGGGACCGACTCATGGCGCCACCGCCACGAGGGCGCCGCCGAACGCGTGCTCCTCGCGGGGCCCGACGAGTTCGCGCTTCTGGGAGGCTGGGGCGCGAAGGGGGAGCCGCCGCTGGACCTGCTGCTGAGCCGCCACCTTGGGGACGCCGAGATCATCGTGGTGGAGGGGTTTCGGCAGGGCGGCCTGCCCAAGGTCGAGGTCTTCCGCGCCGACGCGCAGCCGGAACCGGTGTTTGCGCCGGAGGAGGCGCGTGACCTGGGGGTCCTGGCCGTCGTCACCGACCGTCCCGACCTGCCCTGGTCCGTGCCGATCCTGGCCGCGGATACCCCGGAGGTCGCTGCCCGGGTTGCGGACCTCGCCGAGGGCCGACTGCTATGACCGGTCCGGCAAGCCTGGCGGCCGCCACGCCCGGGACGGCCGCGTCGCCGTCCGCGCGCCTCGCTTCGCTGGACGCCTTCCGCGGCCTCGCCATCGCGGGGATGATCCTCGTCAACAACCCCGGGAGCTGGGCGTACGTCTACCCGCCGCTGCGCCACGCCGTCTGGCACGGCGCCACGCCGACCGACCTCGTCTTCCCCTTCTTCCTCTTCGCGATCGGCGTGGCGATGCCCTATTCCTTCGCGGCAAGGGAGGCCCGGGGAGACTCCCGCGCCCGCCTCTGGCGCCACGTCCTCATCCGCGCCCTCATCCTCTACGGCCTCGGTCTCTTCATGACCGCGGTGCCCCGCTTCGACTTCACGACGGTGCGCCTCGTGGGGGTGCTCGCGCGCATCGCGATGGTCTACCTGGTCGCCGGCACGCTCGTCCTCTTCCTGAGCCGGCGGGCCGTCTTTGCCGCGATGCTGGCGTTCCTCCTCGTCTACTGGGCGCTGATGGCGTGGGTGCCGGTCCCCGGCTTCGGCGCGGGCGACCTGTCGGCTGAAGGCAACCTGGCGGCCTGGCTCGACCGCATGATCCTGGGCGTGCACATGTGGAGCGGCGGCGGAGGAGTTTACGATCCCGAAGGTCTGCTGAGCACCCTGCCGGCGGTGTCGAGCACGCTGGCCGGGCTCTTCGTCGGGGACTTTCTGCGGCGCGCGCGTGTCAATGGGGGGATGGGCCGGGCCGGCGACACGCCCGCCACCTCCCTGGCCGCCACGAGCCTGCGCCTGGCGCTCCTCGGCGTCCTGCTCATCGCCGCGGGCCACCTCTGGGACCTCGCCTTCCCGATCAACAAGCCGATCTGGACCAGTTCATACGTCGCCTACACGACCGGCTGGGCGCTGCTTACGCTGGGCGCGCTGCACTGGCTGATCGACGTGCGGGGCTGGCGCGGCTGGGCACGCCCGCTGGAGATCTACGGCATGAATGCCATCACGGCCTTCGTGGCCTCCGGTCTCCTGGCCAAGACCCTGGTATTATGGCGTGTCCCGGACGGCTCCGGCGGGACCACCTCGGCCTACGGTCGCATCTACCAGACCGCCTTTGCCTCGTGGGCCGGACCCCTCAACGGCTCCCTGGCCTTCGCGGTCGCCACGGTTCTCCTCTGGTTCGCCGTGGCCTGGGCGATGTATTCGCGCCGAATATTTATAAAGGTCTGACCCCAGACCGGGCCGGGGGACGACTCCGGCCTCACAGCGGGGATGGAGGCGCCGCGGCCCTACCGCCGAGTGACCGGAATCTCCACCCGGTAGCCCTCCCAGCGCAGAACCAGGGTGGCCGAGCCGGCCATCGCGTTCTCGAACGACATCGTCATCCGCTCCGTGTGCTCGTTGTCGTAGGAGGGGGCCATCCCGGATCCCACGTTTGCGGCGATATCACCGGCGCCGAATGAATTCCCCCAGCGCTCCACCGTCCCGTTCACGAAGATCTCCCACGAGTCCTCGCCGGGCACGGTGTAGAGCGAATAGGATCCGGCCTCCACCGCCACCCCGGCGATCGTCGCCGCGAAGGGCAGATGAATGGAGGTCGCCTCGTTGGCGCCGGTCCGCCAGGGCTGGCCGAAGGGGTGCACGTCGCCGCCAACCAGCATCCGGCCCCTCGCCGACGGCGCGCCGTAGCACACCTTCACCATGTCGCCGCCCATGTCGACGACGGCCGAGTCCAGCGGGCTGGGGCGGTCCGCCGGATCGCCACTCCTGACCCAGCAGTTCTGCGCGTCCAGCGCCGCCGGGCTCATCGCCATCACCGAAGCCAGCAGGGCCGCGCCCGAAATCCAGTTCTTCATGTTGTTTTCCTCGCCTTGGATGCAGGTTGCGTTGTGTCGGATCGTCTCCGCCCGCCCGGTTGCGGAACGGGACCCGGGGAACTTTCTTCCCCCAACATGGTAATGTGTTACTGGGAGGGTCTTCAATCCAGACCGTCGCCTCGGTCCGGCCGGTTGACCTTCCCGCGATCCGTTTCATAAATTACACAGCTTCCCGCCATTAGTCTGCGGGACCAGAGGCAGGTCTTGAGGACGAGGTACTGGCGAATCTCCTCCCGGCCGCCCAGGTTTCGCAGGTTGCCATGAGACGAGTCCCGCGAAGTCCTAAAACGGAGAAGACAGGAACATGAGAAGTTGGTACCGCATCGGAATCGCCGGGTTGGGGGTGCTCGCGCTGTTGAGCAGCTTCCTCGTGCCACAGCGTGCGAGTGCTCAGGCCGGGGAGGCGCACAGGCTTATGATCCTGTGGCTGCAGCCCACCGACGAGGGAAGTGACCGGTTCGGCCGGGACGTGGCCAGGGAGCTGCGGAGGCTGATCAGCCAGTTCCCGACCCACGAGGCGATCGAAGAGAAGGAAGTGCGAGATGTCGCCCGGCAGTACGACGTGGACGAGCGCAGGCTCGACTGTGTCGGAGGCCAGCAGATGGCCCGCTTCGTCGACGCGCAGGTCATCTTCTGCGGGTTTACCACCGAGAACAGGGAAGACCGGACCTTCACGACCACCAACGTCCAGTTCGCCGCTCCCGGCGGCACTGCGTTCGTCATCGAGGACAGGACCTGGGACCGGGGCGACGCCAGGGCGGCCGCGACCTTCTTCTCGGAGCAGCTCGCCACCTTCACCGAACAGCAGAACACGGCGACGTGGTGTGGCCAGTACTACCAGGCCAAGGACTACGCCAGCGCGGAGGAAAACTGCCGGAAAGCGCTGGAGATGGACCCGAACAACGTCCCGGTGCGGTACGTTCTCGTTCATTTGCTGGAGGACACGGAGCGGCTGCAGGAGGCGTACGACGAGGTGTTGCGCGTCCTGGAACTCGACGGCCTCCACGAGGATGCCCTCAGCTCGGCGGGCTACATTGCCGCCACGCTGGGCGACAAGCCGGCGGCCCGGGCGCACTACGAGTCCCTGCTGGAGCTGAACCCCGGAAACGCGGCCGTCCGCATGCAGGTCGGCTACGATCTTCAGCAGGCGGGAGATCCGGTTGGCGCCAAGGACCTGATCAAGGCGGGTCTGGACCTGGAACCTGACAACATCGACCTGCTCGAGCGGTACGCGGCCTACGCCATGGTCGCGGCCCAGGAGGCGATGGAAGCGGCGGAGCCGGGCGCACCGATGAGCATGGAGGCCGGCGGGTACTACTCGGAGGCGCTCGACGGCTACCGCAGGGTATACGAGATCAAGGGCATGGAGATGGAGTGGGGCCAGTTGCGCAACATGCTGGCGACCCTGAACCAGCTCGACCAGCTCGAAGACGCGGTCGAACTCGCCGAGAGCGTGCGTCAGACGCACGGCGGCGAGGCGCAGTTCTGGTCGATCTACGCGGACATCCTGAACAAGACCGGAGACCTGGACGGTGCTCTTGGCGCGCTGGACGAACTGGCGTCGATCGATCCGGAATACCCCAACACCAGGGCCCGGCAGGGAAGCTGGCTCATGGCGGCGGGACGTACCGAGGAGGCGATGCCCTACCTCGAGCAGGCGGTCGAGGCCGGGGAACAGGACCCCCAGCAGGTGGTCAACATCATCTTCAACAACGGGTACACGCAGGGGATCCAGCAGCAGAACTGGGACTACTCCCTGGAGATCCTGGGGTTGGCCAGAACGTTCGGGGACATGGTTCCGGAAGTGCTGTCGGGCCGGACCGACTTCTTCTACGGCTATGCGCTCTTCAAGCAGGCCGAGATCCTGGAGAAGCCCGAAACGGTGGAGAGCGCCCAGTTGACGCTCCCCAAGTTCAAACAGGTGCAGAACCTCCTGAATCAGTCGAATGTGACGGCCTTCACCGACACGCAGGAGAGTTTCAAGGCCAACCAGACCGAGGTGCTCGACGCGACCGAGCGGTTCATCATCCGCCAGGAGCGGGTGATCCAGAGGGGGCGGCGGAGCCGGTAGGCACCTGAGCCTCCTCCTTCGGGGCGCCGCGGGCCGGAGACGGGCCCGCGGCGCCCTTTTTTTGTGCCTGTGCCGGGCCTGGTGGGTTGCGGTGGGGATATCACTGTATTACTATGGGATGGAATGGGAAAAAATGGGATGAGATACCATGTCCGGACTCCTCGGCCGTCACGAATTCCAGATCGACGCGACGGGGCGGGTAAGCCTGCCCTCAGCGTTCCGCCGAGCTGTGTCCGCCGACCCGCTGGTTCTGCTGCAGTGGCAGACCACGCACCTCGACCTCTTTCCCCGTGATACCTGGACGGAGATTCACAGGAACCTGCTGGCCCACCGGAAGGCCCGAAAGGACCGCGGCGCGTACCTGAGGCGCGTCACGTCCAGCGCCGTCGAGATCGAGCCGGACGCGCACGGCCGCATCCGGATCCCGGGGTGGCTCCTCGATCGGGCCGGGCTCAAGGACACCGTTCTCTTTGTCGGTGCGCTGGACCGGATCGAACTGTGGCACCCCGAGCGCTTCGATTCGCACCTGTCGGAGCGGGATGGGGACGACGACGACTTCGCCGCGCAGATCTTCGGCTAGCGGAGGACCCGTGTGCACGCCTTCGACTTCCATGCCCCCGTGCTCGTGGAAGAGGTCATGAGGTACCTGCTCGGCGGCGATGGCCTCTACCTCGACGGCACCGCCGGGGGAGGGGGGCACGCCGAGGCGCTGCTGAAACGTTGCCCGGGCTGCCGGGTGCTGGCGGTCGATCGCGATCCGGAGGCGCTGAAGGCCGCCCGCGAGCGGCTGGCCGGCTTCAAGGACCGGGTGGCGTTCGCCCGCATGTCGTTTCGGGACGCGCCGAGCCACCCGCGCCTCCGGGGCGAGGGGCTGGCCGGGGCGCTTCTGGACCTCGGGGTCAGCTCGCACCAGCTGGACCGCCGGCGCCGCGGATTCACCTTCCGCCGCGGGGCCGCGCTCGACATGAGGATGGACCAGGAGTCGCACGGAAGTGCGGCGGAATTCCTGGCCGGAGCCTCCAGGGGCGAGCTGCACCGGGCGTTGCGGGCAGGGGACGCGCCCCGCCCGGGGGCGCTGGCGGGGCGAATCCTGCAGCGCCGTGCCGCCCGGCCGACAAGGACCAGCGACGATCTGGTCGCGGTGCTCGAGTCGGTGCTCGGCCGCCGGGCCACCCACGCCGAGAAGGCGCGGCTCTTCCAGGCGCTCCGCATGCGCGTGAACGACGAGACCGCCGCGCTCGAGGCGGGGCTGCCAGCGATCCGGGACGCGCTGCGCCCGGGGGGCGCCCTGGTGGTGATCTCCTACCACTCCGTGGAGGACCGGTGCGTGAAGCGGGCGTTCCGCGACTGGAGCGATCCGTCGCGCGGCCTGCCCCGCCGCCTCCCTGTGCGCGACGCCGAACTCGCTCCGCTGGGTTGCGTGCTGACCGGCAGGCCGGTGACCGCAGGGGCCGCCGAAGCCGAGGCCAACCCCCGCGCGCGCCCCGCGCGGTTGAGAGCCTGGAGGAGGGCCGCATGAGCCGCAAGCCCCGCGCCCGCCAGGCGGTCTTCGCTCTTGCAGCGGTCCTGGCAGCGCTGGCGGCCGTGGCGTGGCGTCAATCCGCGACACGCGAGACGATGGAGGCGCTGGACCGCGCGGACCGGGAGCTGGCGATCGCCCTCGACGAGCGGGAGGAGGTGGCGCGCGAACTTCTGAGGGTCGAGGGGCGGGGCTGGATCGCCGGCGAAGCCGGGCGGCGCCTGGGCCTGCGGCTGCCCACGCAGCGCGAGGTGATCATCACCTCGGGAGGTTCCCGGTGAGCCGCGGCCATGGAGCCCGGGGCGCGGCCCGCACGATTCGCATACGCCGGCGGCTGCTTCTCGTCGGGTGGCTGGTCATTGCGGGTGTGATGGTCGCCCGCTCGGCGGAGGTCCAGATCGTGGAGCGGACGGCCTGGGCGCAGGACGCCGTCAGGCAGCACCAGACTACCCGCGGCGTGCCCGCCCCGAGGGGCCGGATCCTGGACCGGAACGGTGGCGAGCTCGCCGTCAGCCACTGGAGGGCGACGGTGGGGGTGGCGCCGAACGAGATCCGCGACCGGGGTGCGGCGGAGGCGGCGCTGGTGGAGGAGCTCGGGGTGCGGACCCAGACCGCCGCGCGCGTGTCCGACCCGACACGGGAGTGGAATGTCGTCCCGGGACGCTATTCCATGACCCAGGTCGCCGGACTGCGCGGGTTGCCTGGAATCCACATCCAGGGCGAGCTGAAACGCCTGTATCCCCGCGAGACGCTGGCCCGAGGATTGCTTGGAACCATTCAGGACGGGGTCGGAGCGGGTGGCATCGAGCAGGCCATGGACACGGTCCTGGCGGGCCGGGCCGGACGCGACCTGGTCGCGCGGGACAGCCGCGGCCGGGAGATCCCGGGGCAGGTGGTGACGGTGGAGCCGCCCCAGCCGGGCCGGGACATCGTCCTGACCATCGACCAGGACCTGCAGGCGATCGCGGAGGAGATGCTGGCTGTGGCGCTGGACAGCACCGGGGCGCGCGGAGGCGACATCGTCGTGACCGATCCGATGACGGGCGAGATCCTGGCGATGGCCTCTATCGCCGAGGGTTCAACCGCGGCGCTCTCGGCTGTCAACACGACCTTCGAGCCCGGTTCGACCATCAAGCCCTTCGTCACCGTGGCGCTGCTGCGGCACGGGCTGGTATCGCTCGGCGACTCGGTTGACACCGAGGGCGGCCGCTGGGAGGTGAACGGGCGCGTGATCACCGACATCGGACGGGGCGGATGGATGACGCTCCGGGACGTGATCCGGCGGTCCTCCAACGTGGGGATCGCGAAGTTCGCGAGCCGTCTCAGCGAGGGACAGCAGTACACGGCGCTCAGGGACTTCGGCTTCGGAACGCCGACGGGCATCCCCCTGCCCGGAGAGGTGGCGGGAGTCCTGCGCAGGCCCGAGCTGTGGACCGAACAGTCTCAGCATTCGCTGGCCATCGGGTACGAACTCGCGGCCACGTCGCTGCAGATGGCGATGGCTCTCGGCGCCGTCGCAAACGGCGGACTCCTGATGGAGCCCCGGCTGATCAGGGAGATCAGGGAACACGACGGCGATCCCGTGAGATTCGGCCAGCCGAGGGTGATTCGGCAGGTGGCGCCCGAAAGCGTGACCCGGTCCCTCATGCCGGTCCTCGCCGACGTGGTGGACAGCGGCACCGCGACCCGCGCCCGCATGGCCTATTTCAAGGTGGCCGGCAAGACCGCCACGACCCGGGCCACGGGCACGGACGGCCGCTACGAGGACGGTGCCTACTACGCCTCCTTCGGCGCCTCCTTCCCGGCCGAAAACCCACAGCTCCTCTTCTTCGTCAGACTCGACCGTCCCGAGGGCGACTACTACGGCGGCGCAACCGCCGCCCCGGTCACTCTCGCGGTGCTGGAATCGCTCCTCTCGGCGCGCCAGTCGCCGATCGACAGGCTGGCGCTGGTGCGCTCGCAGCGGGAGCCGTTCGCGCCGCCGTCGGCCACCCCCATGGTGCGCTTCGCCGTTGCGACCGATCCGGTGGAGCTGGAGCCCGGCGCGCGGGAAGCGGACCGGGGCGACGTGGGCGCTCCCGGCCGGCTGGACCCGGTCGCGGATGCGCAGCCCGCGATGAGCGTGCCCGATCTGCAGGGCGCGTCCGCCCGGGTCGCGCTGCGCCGCCTCCACAAGATGGGCCTGCGGGTCAGGCTTGAAGGCGGCGGAACGGTGACGGCGACATACCCCGCGGCGGGGATGCCGGTTGTCGCGGGCGACACGATCGTTGTGGTGGGGCGGGGGAGGTGACCGTGTCCGTCGCACGAATCGTGTCCGCGCTGGAAGACGCGGGGGTCGCCCTGCAGGGGGTGGCGCCGGAAGGCGCGCGTCTGGACGCTCTCATGGTGAGTGGGGTGCAGCAGGACTCGCGGGTGGTGGCTCGGGGGGATCTCTTCGTGGCCTGGGCCGGTGCATCCCGGGACGCGCACGACTACCTGGGCGCGGCCGCTGCCGCCGGTGCCCGCGCCGCGATCGTGGAACGGGCGGTCGCGGGGACGGGAATCCCCCAGCTCCAGGTCGACAATGCCCGCCTGGCCGCCGCCGTGGCCGCCGGGTTCGTCGCGGGGTCGCCGTGGCCCGGTCTTCGCACCGCGGGCGTCACCGGGACGAACGGCAAGACCACCACGGCGCTGCTGCTGCGGGGCCTGCTGGCGCGCGAGGGACCGGCCGCGGCGATCGGCACCTTGGGCGTGGTCGGTCCGGAAGGGCGGATCCGGGAGGACACCGGGCTCACCACCCCCGGGCCGGTGCGGGTCGCAGGGCTGGTCTCCGAACTGGTTCGCGCGGGCATGGACAGCGTGGTGATCGAGACATCTTCGCATGCGCTGGACCAGTACCGCCTCGATGGCGTGCGCTTCGACGTGATGGCGTTCACGAACCTCACACGTGACCATCTGGACTATCACGGCACCTTCGAGCGCTACCTCGCCGCGAAGGCCCGCCTCCTCGAACTCGGCAGGGAGGGTGCTACGGCGGTGATCAACGCGGACGACCCCGCCTGGGCGGCGCTGCGCCCGCGCGGCCCGGTCCTCACCTACGGCACCGGTGACGGGGCGGACCTGCGGGCGCTGGGGCTCCGGCTTACCGCGCGCGGCACCCGCTTCGACCTGACGGCGGGGGGAACGCGCGTCCCGGTGACGCTGGCCCTGCCCGGGCGATTCAATGTCTACAACGCGCTCTGCGCCGCAGCCTGCGCCCTCGCGCTCGGCCACAGGCTGGAGGCCATCGCCGAAGGGCTGGGCGAAGCCTCGCCGGTGCCGGGACGGCTGGAGCGGATCGCGAACGAGCCCTTCGACGTGCTGGTCGACTTCGCCCACACCCCCGACGCCCTGGACCAGGTCGCCGGGACGCTCAGGGCGCTGGTTGAAGGGCGGCTCATCGTCGTCTTCGGCGCCGGCGGGGACCGCGACCCCACCAAACGGCCCGAGATGGGGGCGGCCGTCGCGCGGCACGCGGACATCGCGGTCGTCACCTCCGACAACCCGCGGACGGAGGACCCGGCGGCCATAGTCGCACAGGTCGCCCGCGGCGTCTCCGGGTGCGGCTCGATCGAGATCGTCGACCGGGAGGAGGCCATCCGCTGGGCGCTGCACCGGGCGCGGCCGGGAGACGCGGTGCTGCTCGCTGGGAAGGGGCACGAGGCCTACCAGATCGTCGGCGCCGAGAAGCGCCCCTTCGACGAGCGCCGCATCGTGCAGGAACTCCTCGCGGCGGGGAGGGACGGATGATGCCCGCCACCTTCCGCTGGACGGACGCCCTGGTCCGCCGGGCGCTCGCCCTGCCGAACGACGGCCCCACCGGCGCGCCCGACCCCGCCCGCGCCTACGAGGGCGTCTCCACCGACACCCGCACGCTGCGGCCCGGCGATGTCTTCGTGGCACTCCGGGGCGAGCGCTTCGACGGCCACGACTTCATCGCGCGGGCGGTCGAGTCCGGCTGCGGGGCGGTCGTCGCCGACCACGATCCCGGAGAGTGCCCGGTCCCCGTCTACTGCGTCTCCGACACCCTGAAGGCACTCGGCGACCTCGCCCTCCACCGGCGCCGCCGGGCGGCCGTCCCGGTCGTGGGCATCACCGGCTCGTCAGGGAAGACGACCGTCAAGGATTTCGCCCTCGGCGCGCTGGCGGGCACGCACCGGGCGCACGGCACGGAGGCCAACCTCAACAACCGCGTCGGCGCCCCGCTGACCATCCTCTCGATGCCGGAGACCGCCACCGCCCTGGTGCTGGAGATGGGCACCAACGAGCCCGGCGAGATCGCCGAGCTGGCCCGCATCGCGCACCCCACGGCCGGGGTCGTCACCACCGTCTCCGAGACGCACATCGAACGCCTCGGCGACCTCGGCGGCGTCCTTGACGAAAAGCTGGACCTGCTCCGCGCGGTCGCCGCGGGGGGGAGCGCAGTAGCCGCGGGGGGCCTGGCCGCGGGCCGCGCCGCGCCCCTCCCGGGAGCTGCCATCGTCGGCGACGATCCCGCCGAACTGCCCCCCGCCGCGCGGAAGGTCCACCCGGCCGTGTCGGTCGCCGGCTGGTCCACCGCGGCGGACCCGGACCTCCGTCCCCGCTCCCCCCGCCCCCGCGCGGACGGAACCTGGACCTTCACCTGGATGGGCCACCCGGTGACGCTACGGATCCCGGGCGCGCACAACGTCCACAACGCGCTGCTCGCGCTCGCGATTGCGCGCCTCCTGGGCGTGCCCCCCGCCGGCGCGGCCGCGGGAATCTCCTCGGTCGGCCCCGGCGCCATGCGCGGCGAGGTGCGGCGCTCCGGAGCCCTCACCCTCCTGGTGGACTGCTACAACGCCAACGCGGCGGGGGTCGCGGCAGCCGTCACCACCCTGGAGGGCATGGCCGCCGGAGGAGGCCGTCGCGTCGCCGTGCTCGGGACCATGCTGGAGCTCGGCGAGCGCTCCGGAGCCATCCATCGCGAGGCCCTCGCCCGGGCGCTGCGCGCGGGGATCGACCGCTACGTCCTCACCGGCGCCTTCGCCCGCGCAGCCACGGAGCTCGCGGACGCCCGCGCCGCGCTCGCCGACGAGCGCGTCCACCTCGTGCCCGACATCGGCGAGCTGGCCGACCGTCTCCCCGAACTCGTCGGCCCCCGCGACACCATCCTGCTGAAGGCGTCGCGCGGGGTGCGCCTTGAACGCGCCATCCCGGTGTTGGAGTCGCTCGGGGGCGGGGAGCGGGACGCCTGATGCTCTACCACCTGCTGCCGAACCTCGAGGATGTCCACATCATCTTCAACCTCTTCAACTACATCACCGTCCGCTCGGCGGGGGCGATGGCCACGGGCCTGATCCTCACCCTCCTTCTCGGGCGTCCCGTGATCGAGTGGCTGAAGCGGAAGGACATCGTGGACGTCCCGCGGTCGAAGCTGGCCGAAACTCCCCCCGGCGACCGCAAGGCGAACATGGGCGGGGTGCTCATCGTCGGGGTCGTCACCCTGGCGACGCTGCTCTGGGCGGACCTGGCCAACCCGTACGCCGTGACCGGGCTCGTCGTCATGCTCTGGATGGGCGGCCTCGGCTTCCTGGACGACTACCTCAAGGTCGTGCGCGGGTCGCCGCGCGGGCTGGTGCAGGCGTGGAAGTGGGCGGGCTCGCTGCTGCTGGCGCTGGCGCTGGGACTCTACCTGCTGAACTGGGCCCCGCCCGCGCCGGCAGGCCCCACCACCACCAACCTTCCGCTCTTCGACGAGTGGCTGCTGGTCTTCACCCCCTGGGCCTACCTGGTGTGGGTGACGGTGGTCATCAACGGCTCGACCCACGCGATGAACATGACCGACGGTCTCGACGGGCTGGCGCCGGGACTGGCCGCGATCGCCATGGCCACCTTCGGCGTCTTCGCATACGTGATCGGGCGGGTCGACACCTCGGCCTACCTGGGACTCCTCTACCTGCCCGGCGCCGGGGAGCTGGCCGTCTTCGCGGCCGCGGTCACCGGCACCGTCCTCGGATTCCTCTGGTTCAACGCCCAGCCGGCCCGCGTGATCATGGGCGACACGGGCTCGCTCGCCCTGGGCGGGGCGCTCGGCGGGATCGCGGTACTCCTCAAGGCCGAACTGCTGCTTCTGGCCGTCGGCGGCGTCTTCGCCGCGGAGGCGGCCTCGGTGATCATCCAGACGCGGTACTTCAAATACACAAAACGGCGCCACGGCGAAGGCCGTCGCGTCTTCAGGTGCGCTCCGATCCATCATCACTTCCAGATGCTGGGTTGGAGGAACGAACAGATCGTGGTCCGGTTCTGGATCCTGGGAATCCTCTGCGCAATGGTCGGCTTCGCCACGCTCAAGCTGCGATGAGGCCGGAGACCGGGAGACAGGAAAGGGTCGCAATAATCGGGTTGGGTGCCAGCGGAGAGGCCGCTGCCCACCTGGCTCTGGCGAAAGGAGCGAGAGTTCATGTCACGGATTCGAAGAGCGAGAACCCAGTTGCAGCTCGTGGAGCCGCTCTCCGGGCCCTCGGAGCCGATGTCCGCCTCGGCGGGCACGACGTCGAGAGGATCGCCGCGGCCCGCACCGTCGTCGTCAGCCCGGGCATCGCGCCGGGAGCGCCCGTCCTCGCCGCTCTGCGAGCTCGGGGCGTCCGTTGGGTATCGGAACCTGAATTCGCCAGCCGGTTCATCACTGGTCCACTGACCGTCGTGACCGGGACCAACGGGAAGACCACCACCGCCGCGCTCTGCGCCCACCTGCTGTGCGCGGGCGGGGTCAACGCGGCCCTCGGGGGGAACATCGGCGGCGGCCTCGGCCCGCCTGCGTCCGCGCTGGCGATGATGGAGCCCGCCCCGGAGCGCATCGTGCTCGAGCTGTCCTCCTTCCAGCTGGCCGACATCCGGGACCTCACCCCCGACGTGGGAGTGATGACCAACCTCGGGGTCGACCACATGGACCGCTACCCGTCGGTCGAGGCGTACCACCGCGACAAGCGGCGCCTCTTCGAGGCCGGGGACGAGCACGCGACGTGGGTGGTCAACGCCGACGACGCGGCCGTGATGGCGATGGCCCGGGGCCGCCCGGGCACGCACCTCGCGTTCTCGCTGGAGGGGGAGGCGGGCGCGGGAGCCTTACCCGTAGACGGCGGAGCGTTCCTGGCGGGCGGGGACCTTTTTCTCGCGCGCGCGGGCGAGCCGCCCCGGCAGGTGGCCCGGACCGGCGACCTCCGGCTGCTGGGACGCCACAACGTCGCCAATGCGCTGGCGGCGATCGCCGCGGCGGCCGCGTCCGGGGCGCCGAGGGGGCGGGAGGCCGCCGGGCTCGGGGACTTCGCGCCGCTCCCGCACCGCCTCGAGCCGGTGGGGACCGTGCGGGGCGTGCGCTGGGTGAACGACTCGAAGGCGACCAACGTGGCCGCGGCGGCCAGCGCGCTGGCAAGCCTCGAGGGCCCCATCGTGCTGCTCGCCGGCGGGACCGACAAGGGAGAGGACTTTCGCGGCCTGCTCCCCGTGCTGGAGGGGCGGGCGCGCGCCGTGGTGGCGTATGGGGATGCGGGCGCGCGGGTGGCGGCGGAGGTGGGGGGCGGGGTGCCGGTGAAGCGCGTCGGCGGCCCCTTCGCGGAGGTGGTGGCCGCGGCGCGCGCGCTGGCCCGGCCGGGCGACACGGTTCTGCTCGCGCCGGCGTGTTCCAGCTTCGACATGTTCGACGACTACCAGCACCGGGGGGACGCCTTCCGCGCGCTGGCGGCAGCCGCGCGGGCGGTGGAGGGGGCGGGGTGAGCCGCACCTTCGCGGGGGCCTGGGGACGCCGTCCGAGGGGGAAACGGGGTGCGTGGGCCGTCGATGTTGCCAAGCACGTTCCCCGTTCGCTCCCCGAGACGGGCCTGGGCCGGGGCTGGGAGGCCGCGATGATCATGGCGATCACGGTGGCGCTTCTCCTCTTCGGCCTCCTCTCCCTGCACAGTGCCAGTTCGGTGATGGCGGAGCGCGGCGACCTCCCGCACTACCACTACGTCGCCCGCCAGGGGACCGGTGTGGTTCTGGGACTGGCGGTGATGCTCGCCTTCCGCAGTCTCCCGACCGGTTGGCTCGCCCGCCTCGCCCCCCACATGATGATCGGCACCCTGCTGCTGCTCGCCGTGGTCGTGCTGCCCTTCACCGAAGCGATCGCCCCGGAGGTCAACGGGGCCCGCCGGTGGATCCGGGTTCCGGGGGTGACGGTGCAGCCGTCGGACCTGGCCAAGGTCGCCGTGCTGGTGTGGACGGCCGCCCTCGCCACGCGCAAGCGGCATCTGATCGGCAGGCTGGGCCGCGGCCTGGCGCCGTTCCTGGTGGGATGGGGGGCGATCGCGGCCCTGATCCTGCTTGAGCCGGACACCTCCACCGCGTGCCTGATCGTCGCGCTGGGGATCGTGATCGTATTCGCGGCCGGCGCGCGGATCGGGCACTTCGTCCTCCTGGGCGTCGCGGCGCTTCCCCTTATGGTCCCGGTGCTCAAGGCCGGCTACCGCGGTGCGCGCTGGGAAGCGCTCTTCCTCGATCCCGGCGTTGTGGCGGAGGGCTCGTCCTTCCAGAGCTACCAGAGCCTGGTGGCCATCGGCTCCGGGGGCGTGACCGGGGTCGGGTTCGGGGCCGGGCGCCAGAAGTTCGGCTTCCTGCCGGAGGCCCACAACGACTTCATCTTCGCGATGATCGGCGAAGAGTGGGGATTCGCGGGAGCGCTGGTCCTCATCCTCTGCTACCTCGCGCTGATCGCGATCGCCTTCCGGGTCGCCCGCCGCGCCAGAGACTTCTTCGGGGAGCTGCTCGCGGTGGGGGTCGCTTCGCTGATCGGGCTGCAGGCCTTCATCCACATCGGTGTCGGCCTTGGGGTATTCCCGGCGACGGGGCTGTCGCTTCCCTTCGTCTCCTTCGGCCGGACCAACCTGATCGCGATGCTCGCCGCGGTGGGCATCCTTCTGGCCGTCGCCCGGGAGGCGCCGGAGGGGCGCTCCGAGCGGGCTTCGGTGGAGGGCTAGAGTGGTGGTGATCTTTTCCGGAGGCGGAACCGCGGGACACTTCTACCCCGCGCGAAACATCGCCGAGGCGCTGGCGGCGGCGGTGCCGGGGGTCGAGCCGTACTTCGTGGGGACGGAGGGGCGGATCGAGGCGATCGAGCTGCCCGGGCTCGGCTACAGCTACCGGCTTCTGCCCGTGGCGGGACTGCGGAGCCCGAGCGGCGGACGCGTCCTCTCGGCCGCAGCGGCCAATCTCCGGGCGATCTGGCTGCTCCTCGCCGCCGTCGCCCGGCTCATCCCCGACTTCCGGCGGCGGGAGGCAGCGGCGGCTGTCCTCACCGGTGGCTACGTGTGCGTCCCTGCCGGAATCGCGGCCCGGCTGATGGGTATCCCGGTGGTCCTGCAGGAGCAGAACAGGCACCCGGGCAAGGCGACCCGCCTGCTGTCCCGCTGGGCGCGGCAGATCCACCTCGCCTACCCCGAGGCCGCCGCGTCGCTTCCCCGGCGCGCCCGCGCCCGCGTCCGTGAGACCGGCAACCCGATCCGCCCCCTCCCCTCCGCCGCCGAGCGCAGCCGGGCGGCCGCCCGCGAGGCGCTCGGACTGCCCCGCGAGGGCGCGCTCGTGCTTGTCGTGGGCGGCAGCCAGGGCGCGCGCAAGATGAATTCCGGTTTGATCGAGATTCTGCAGGACGATATGCCGATCGATCGGGAATTCGTCTTATGGGTGACCGGGCGGGGGCACTTCGAGGAGGCGGCCGCGGCGCTGGGGCGGGTCCGCGGAGACCGGTTTGCGGTGGTGCCGTACCTGGAGCCGGAGAAGATGTACCAGGCACTGGCCGCCGCCGACCTCGCGGTGTCCCGGGCGGGAGCGATGGCGACCTCGGAGTTCCTGGCCTGGAAGCTGCCGTCGATCCTGGTGCCGCTCCCCACCGCCGCCGCCGACCACCAGAGTGCGAACGCCCGTGCCCTGGAGGCGGCCGGGGCGGCGGTGTGCCTCCCGGAACGGGACGCCGATGGCACGGAGCTGACCGGCGCGCGGCTCTGGAACGAAGTGCAGCGCCTTCTCCGCACGCCCGAGCTGCTGGCGAGAATGGCGCGGGCGGCCGCCGCCCGGGCACGCCCGCACGCCGCGCGAGAGGTGGCGGCCGCGATCACGGAGGTGGTTTCGTGAACGCCCCCGGTCTGCGTACCCTGGCCGCACGCGGCCCGGTCCACTTCATGGGCGTGTGCGGGGCGGGGATGGCCCCGCTCGCCGAGCTGTTGCTGCGAAGCGGCGCGTCGGTGACAGGCTGCGATCTGGCCGGCGGCTCGCCACCCGAGGCTCTGGCACGCCTCGGGATGCGCTTCACCCCCGGGCACGACCCCGCGCACGTCGAAACGGCGGCCGCGCTGATCGTCACCTCCGCGGTGCCCGATGGCCACCCGGAGGTTGAGGCGGCCCGCGCCCGGCGGGTCCCGGTGATCAAGCGGGCCGAGGCGCTCGGGCAGTGGGTGAACGAGGGCCGGGTCGCGGCGATTGCCGGGACGCACGGAAAGACGACCACCACCGCGCTGGCGACTCAGGTGCTGGTGCAGGCGGGAATCGACCCGACGGGGGTGGTGGGCGGCCACGTCCCCGACTGGGGCGGCAACCTGCGTCCGGGCTCCTCCGGTGTCTTCGTCGTGGAAGCGGACGAGTACGACCGCTCCTTCCTGACGCTGCGTCCCGAGGTCGCGGTCGTGACCAACCAGGATGCCGACCACCTCGACACCTACGGGGACCTGGAGGGCGTTCGCGGCGCCTTCACGAGTTTCGTGGAGCGGATCGAGCCCGGGGGCACGCTTTGGGTCTGCGGCGACGATGCCGGAGCGGCCAGGGTGGGGGTGTGGGGTGGCCCGTGCACACGCAGCTACGGACTCGGGGCCGGTACCCAGCTGCGCGCGGTCGCGGTGCGCAGCGCCGGGACCGGGAGCTGCTTCGAGGTGGTCGAGGACGGGGTGAGCGCCGGCAGGTTCGCGCTGCCGCTGCCCGGGCTCCACAACGTGCGCAATGCGCTGGCCGCGGTGGGCGTCGGCCGCACCTTCGAGGCATCGTGGGACGATATCCGCGTCGGCCTGGAGCGGTTCGCGGGGGTGGGGCGGCGGTATGACGTGTTGGGAACCGCGGCGGAGGTACAGGTGGTGGACGACTACGCGCACCATCCCACCGAGATTGCCGCTACCCTCTCGGCGGCCCGGCGGGCGAACCCGGGGCGGAGGATCGTCGCGGTCTTCCAGCCGCACCTCTTCACCCGCACCCGCGACTTCCACCTGGCCTTCGGGCATGCCCTGGGCGCCGCGGACCGCGTCTGGGTCACGGACGTGTACCCCGCCCGCGAACCCCCCCTCCCCGGCGTCACCGGCGCGCTCGTCGCGCGCGCCGTCACGCCACCCCGTGCACGCACCGTCTATCACGCAGATCTCTCCACCCTGGCGGCCGCGGTGGCCGAAGACCTGTCGCCCGGCGACATCTGCATCGTGATGGGGGCCGGCTCCATCGAGGCGGCCGCCCCCGAGATCCTCGCCCTGCTCGGAGGCGGGCAATGAGTCGCCTCGCCCCGCCTCGCCCCGCCTCCGCCCCGCGCGCGCTTCGCGTCGCGGCCCGCGTCCTCGCGGGCATCGCCATCTCCGCGCTGCTGGTCTGGGCCGGGGTCCACCTCGCCGCCGCGTCGCCATACTTCGAGGTCGACCACGTCGAGGTCTCCGGCCTCGGCTACCTCACCCGGGACGAGGTGCGCGCGGCCGCCGGGGTGGACGGCCCGCTCAGCGTGTGGACGCCGGCGGCGAACCTGCTGGACGGCCTGGTCGCGCACCCGCTGGTCGAGTCCGCCCGCGTGACCCGGAAGCTTCCCCGCACCCTGCTCTTCGAGATCGACGAGGCCGAGCCGGTGGGTCTGATCGCTCTCCCGCTGGTCGTCGCGGTGGACCGTCACGGCAACGTCCTCGGGATCGACCCCGGCGAGCCGGTCCTCGACCTCCCCGTGCTGCGGGTCTCGACGGAGCGGGCCCGGGCGCTGTGGGGCGCGCGCCTCCTGGCCCGCGAGGTGGCCCGCATGGCCGAGGTCGCGCCGGAACTCCTCGCCGTAGTCTCCGAGGCGCACATCGACGACGAGCAGATCGTGCTGCTGCTGGGCGACTCCGCGCTGCGGGTCCGCTACCGGCCGCCGATCACGGAGGAACGGCTGCGCGACGCGGTCATCGCGATGAACGACGCGCTCGCGAGGTTCCCGGGCGACCTTCCGCGCGAGGTGGATCTCCGCTTCGCGGACCAGGTCGTGGTCAGGACGGGAGGCGCCCAGTGAGATCCGTCCTCGTCGCCGGCCTCGATGTCGGCTCGGCCTGCACCCGCGTGGTGATCGGCGAACTGCTCGGCGACCACTACCACCCCACGCTGGGCATACTCGGGGTCGGGCGCAGCAGGACGGTGGGGGTGCGCCGCGACGTGGTCACCGATCTCGAGGCTGCCACCGAGTGCATCCGCGCCACGCTGCGGGAAGCGGAGGTGATGGCGGGTGTGAACCTGGACCGGGTGTACCTCGGCGTCTCAGGAGACCACGTCTCGGTGGACCGCTCATCGGGGGTGGTGGCGGTCGCGGCGGAGGAGATCGTGGCCCGCGACATCGACCGCGTGCACGAGGTCGCGCAGGCGGTCGCGTTGCCCCGGGACCGCGAGCTGCTCCACGCGGTGCCGCGCGACTACTACGTCGACTATCACGGAGGCATCGCCGACCCGGTCGGCATGTCAGGCACCCGCCTCGAGACCGAACTCTACCTGGTGACCGGCTCCTCGGTGGTCGTCGGCAACCTGACACGGGCGGTCGAGAAGGCCGGATACCGGGTCCAGGGCCGGGTCTTCGAACCGCTGGCGGCGGCGCGTGCGGTGCTCGCTGAGGACGAAAGGGAGCTGGGCGTCGCGATGGTCGACCTGGGCGGCGCATCGACCGGTTTCGCCGTCCACTACGAGGGCAAGATCCGCGACCTGGGGGTGCTGCCCTTCGGGGGCTCGACCATTACCGGCGACCTCATCCGCGGCCTCTCGATCCCCTTCGCCGATGCGCACCGGGTCAAGGAGAAGCACGGGGTGGCCTGCGCCCGCCTCGTCGATCCGTCGGAGGTGATCCGGCTCCCCGGAGTGAACGGGCGAGGCCGTTCGGTGCCCCGTACCTACGTCGCGCAGCTGATCGAGCAGCGGCTGGAGAACATGTTTCGGCGCATCAACCGCAGGCTGCACGAGACCTTCCCGCAGGGCTCGCTGGGCGCGGGAATCGTGCTCACGGGGGGCGTATCGGCGATGCCGGGGATCTGCGACATGGCCCGGGGCAGCCTTTCCGCGCCCGTGCGAACCGGGGTTCCCGCCGAGTGTCTTGCCGGCCTGGCGGATATGGTCGGACGCCCCGGATTCGCAACCGCGGCGGGGTTGGCCCTGCACGGTGCGGACCGCTTCCTGGAGACGGGCGAGGGCGCGTCCACGGTAACGTCGGGCCTCGTCACCCGGGTGGGGGCGTGGCTCAGGGAATTCTTTTGATAATGGACATCATGGTAGCTTTATTCCACAACGCGGTCGACAAGGAGATGAGACGATGAGGATCGAACTGGAAGACGCTCCACGGAACACGGCGTTGATGCGGGTGATCGGGGTCGGCGGTGCCGGGGGGAACGCGATCAACCGCATGATCGAGGAGGAACTCGAGGGCGTCGACTTCATTTCCGCCAACACGGATGCCCAGGCGCTTGGCCAATCGAAGGCCTCGCACACCATCCAGCTGGGGAAGAAGCTGACCCGCGGACTGGGGGCGGGCGCCCGCCCGGGAATCGGCCGCCAGGCAATCGCCGAGGACGCCGAAGAAGTGCGCGTGGCGCTGGACGGCGCGGATCTGGTCTTCATCGCCGCGGGGATGGGTGGCGGCACCGGTACCGGTGCGGCACCGGTCGTCGGCGAGATCGCCCGGGAACTCGGCGCCCTCACCATCGCCATCGTGACCCGGCCCTTCTCCTTCGAGGGCAAGCGGCGCATGCGGCAGGCCGAACAGGGGCTCGCGGAGCTCCGCCGCACCGTCGACACGATGGTCATCGTCCCCAACGACCGGCTGCTTCCGGTGGTCGGCAAGGGCACCACCTTCACGGACGCGCTCAAGAAGGCGGACGAGGTGCTGCTCAACGCGACTCAGGGTATCAGCGACCTGGTCAACGTCAGCGGCGACGTCAACGTGGACTTCGCCGACGTGCGCACGATCATGTCCTCGTGCGGTGCGGCGCTGATGGGGAGCGGGTTCGGCCGCGGGGAGGACCGCGCCCTCAAGGCTGCCCAGGACGCGATCACGTCGCCACTGCTGGACAACGTCGCCATCCACGGGGCCAAGGGCGTCCTGATCAACATCACCGGCGGCCCCGATCTGACAATCGACGAGGTCACCGACATCTCGACCCTGATCGCGGAGGCGGCGGGTGACGAAGCCGAGATCATCTTCGGCACCGTCCTGGACGGCGGCATGGAGGAGGAGGTCCGGGTCACCCTGATCGCAACCGGTTTTGACGACAGGATCGAACGGAAGGGCGGGAGCACGATCATCCGTCCGAGCTTCGCGGCACGCGCCGCCGGGGCAGGCTCCGGCGAAGGGGTGTCGCATCAGGCGAGACAGGTCCGGCCCGAGCGTGTGCCGGTAGCGCGGCAGCCGGTTCGCGCGGTCGCGGCCGGGGGCGGAGGCGGCACCCCCCGCGTCGCCGGCAGCCCGTTCCCGCCGATGAGCACCGCCGCCCCCGCGCCTTCCCCGGCCCGACCGCCGGAGCCCCGTCCCCCCGAAGCCGCGCGGCCCACTTCCATGCTCATTCGCGCCCGCGAGGGTGGCGCATCCGAACTGGAGTTGCCTACGTTCATCCGCAGATGATGAACAGGCGACAGATCTTGGTAGTCGGATGCGCGGCGCTTGCCGTGGCGGCTGTCCTCGCCGGTGCTCTCTCACGGGAGCAGATCCCGGAGGTCGAAGTGGCCAGGGCCGTGTACGCCGCGCCGCCGGGCCGCGTGGAGGTGCAGAAGCTCTCCTACGGGCAGACCTTCGGCCAGGTCCTGGAGGATGCCGGGCTGGGGACCGCGGACCGTCTCGGCGTGCTCGAGGCGTTCCGGGAGGAGGCGGAGCCCAGGCGGCTGCGGACGGACACGGAGGTGAGCATTCGCTGGGTGGACGATCGCCTGCACGGCATCGTGGTGACGCTCGACCGGGACCGCACTGTCCGCGTGGACTGCAGCACCGGCGACTGTACGGCCTCCACCCTGACCCTGGCCACGACCATCGACACCGTCTACGCGGCAGGCGTGATCGAGAGCAGCCTGTGGAGCGCGATCACGGAGCTGCCCGAGCTGGCGGAGGCCCCGCTGGGCGACCGGCGCAACTTCGTTCTCAGCCTGGACAGGGTCTTCCAGTGGCAGATCGACTTCTCGCGGCAGATCGTCCCCGGCGACACCTACCGTTTCGTCTTCGAGCGCGAGAAGCGGCCGGACGGAAGCATGCGCGCGGGCCATCTGCTCTCGGCCGAACTCGTCAACAACGGCAAGGCGTATCACGCCATCTGGTTCGACCCCAACAACGACGGGCGCGGCACCTGGTACGACATGGAGGGACAGTCCGTGCGCCGCGCCTTCCTCATGAAGCCCATCGAACTCAGCCGGATCTCGTCCCGCTTCGGGATGAGGCATCATCCGATCCTGAAGCAGTGGCGCAACCACAACGGCGTCGACTACGCGGCGAGGACCGGAACGCCGGTGCAGTCGACCGGCGCCGGGGTCGTCGTCCGCCGCAATCGGGGCGCCACCTACGGGAACGTGATCGATGTCAGGCATCCGAACGGCTTCCTGACCCGCTACGCCCATCTGAGCAGCTTTGCCAGGGCCATCGCCGTCGGGTCCCGGGTGGCCCAGGGCGAAGTGATCGGGTACGTGGGGATGACCGGCCTCGCCACCGGCCCGCACCTCCACTACGAGATGCATGCGGCGGGCAGGCCCGTCGACCCGCTCGCGATCGAACTGCCCGCCGAGGATCCCGTCCCGGCCGAGGACCGGGCGCGCTGGGAAGTCGAGAGCGCGGCGCGGATCGCCCTGCTGTTCACCCTCCCCGGTCCCGAGGAACTCCGCTCGGTGCGCGCGGACCAGTAGCCGTGAGCCCCGGGTGCCCGGTTTCCTGCTGATCGCAGTCCTCCTGCTGGCCGGCGGCTTCTGCGGCTGGATCTACTACCGGCGCGAGTTCGAGGTGCGCGCGCGGGGAGTCCTCCTCGCCGCCCGCCTGCTCGCCGTCGCGGGGGTGGTCGCGCTGCTCTGGAACCCCGTCCTCCCCACCGGCCCTCGCGGCGCGGGCCAGGAGCGCTTCGTCATCCTCGATGCGAGCGCGTCGATGGCGGCGGCCGCCGCCACCCCCGGGGCCACGATCTGGGACGAGGCCGTGCGGCGGGCCGGAACGCTGGCCGATGCGGGCGCGCGCATCCTGGTCCTCGGCGAGGGCGTCCACGCCGTCGACCCGGCCGCGCTGGACACCCTCCGGCCCGCCGGCACGCGTTCCGTGCTGGCCGAGGCGGTGACGGTCGCGGCGGAGGCCGGCGCGCATGAAGTCATCCTCCTCAGCGACCGGCGGGTGCGCGACCCCATCGCCACGGCTTCCATCGCACGCCGCCTGGGCGTCGGCCTCGCTGCCGACACCCTCCCCGGCGCGGCTCCCAACCTGGGCATCGGCCGCCTTCTCCTCCCGGCCACGGCCGAGCGCGGCGAGACCCTGCGCGGCCGCGTCGAGGTGGCGGGCACGGCTTCCGCCGCGTCCCCCGCGACCGACTCCGCGACCGTCACGATCTCGCTCGACGGCCGTCCCGCCCAGGCGTTGCGGCTCCCCGTGCCCGCCGGCGGCGGCACCAGCGCGGCGGCGTTCACCCTCGGCGGCGATCTGGCGGCCGGAGTGCACCGCGTGACGGCGCGCATCGAGGGCACGGACGCCTTTGCGGACGACGACGAGCGCGCCGCGATCGTGGAGGTCGACCCGGAAGAGACCGGCGTGCTGCTCGTCTCCTTCGCGCCGGACTGGGAGCCGCGCTTCCTCCTTCCCGTGCTGACCCAGGTGACGGGGCTGCCGGTGCGGGGATACCTGCGCACCGGTCCCGACCGCTTCCAGGGGATGGACCCGGACGCCGCCGGCGCGACCGGAACCGCCGCCGCGACGATCGACGGGGCCGCCATGGGGCGGCTGCTGGCGCGCGCGGAGATGGTGGTCGCGATGGGACTCGACGGTGCCGCCGCGGAGTTCGTCGAGGCCGCGACCGCCCGCACGCCCAGGATGCTCCTGTTCCCCGTGGACGGGGCGGGGGCGGCGCTGGGGGGCGTCGCGGCGGGGGCGGCCACGGCCGGCGAATGGTACATGGACGAAGCCCCGCCGTCGCCGATCGCGGGCGAGGTCGCGCGCTTCGCCGCTGCCGGATTGCCCCCCCTCGGCGGAGTCCTGCCGCTCCTCGACCAGGGAGGCGGAGAGGCGCTCCACCTTCGCCTGGGGGGAGCCGGAGAGCCCCGCGCCGCGCTCGTCCTCCGGACGGTTGGCGGCCGCCGCACCGGGGTCGTGCTTGCCCGCGGATTCTGGCGCTGGGCCTTCCGCGACGGCGTCCCGCGCGAGCACTACCGCGCGCTGTGGGCCGCCGTGGGCGGCTGGATGATGGCCGACGAGCCGCTCGCCGCCGGCCCCGGCGTCCGCCCGGCGGCGCCCATCCTCCCCCGCGGGGCCGCCGCGAGCTGGCTCGGCCGGGGCTACGAGGGAGAGGAGGTCCACATCGCAGTCAGCGACACGGCCGGCGCCATGGTGTTCGATGCGGCGGTCACCATCCCCCCCGGCGGCCGCTTCACCACCGGCGTGCTGCCTCCGGGCCGCTACGAGCACACGGTCGTAACCACGGCGCCCGACACCACCGCAAGTGCCTTCGAAGTCGAATCCTGGACCGACGAGATGCTGCGGCTGCCAGTGCCCGCCGCCGAACTCACCGTGCCCGTGCCGGCCGGGAGCGCCGCGCTCCAGCGGAGCCGTCCGCTGCGTACCTGGCCGGCCGTCTACCTGGTGATCCTGGTGGCGCTCTGCGCAGAGTGGATCGGTCGCCGCCGGGCCGGACTGCGGTAGCCGCATGAAGTGGGCGCGGTCGCTCCGCCGGGTCCTGCCGCGGACCTTCCGCAAGGTCGGCCCGGAGTCGCTGGAGGAGCTTGAGGAGCGGCTCATCATGGCCGATTTCGGGGTGGACGCGAGCCAGCGCTTCGTCGAGGCGGTCGAGCGGGCCGCCGGGAGGCGCGAGGACCCGGCGGGCGCCCTGGCCGCGGCGATCCGGGCGGTGTTCGACGGGGACGGCAACGCCCCGCTCGCCGTCGCCGCCGCTCCCCCAACCGTGTACCTCTTCGTGGGCGTGAACGGGACGGGGAAGACGACCACGATCGGGAAGCTGGCCCACCGTCTGGCCGGGGAGGGCCGCAGCGTGATGGTGGCCGCGACGGACACCTACCGCGCGGGCGCGACCGAGCAGCTCGCGCGCTGGGCGGACCGCGCGGGGGCCGATTTCGTGAGGGGACAGCCGGGCGGGGATCCGGCGGCGGTGGCCTTCGACGCGCTGGAAGCCGCCCGCGCCCGGGCCGCGGATGCGTTGCTCGTCGACACCGCCGGGCGCCTGCATACCCACAAGGGACTCATGCAGCAGCTCGCCAAGGTGGACCGCGTGATCCGCGGGCGGCAGGAGGGCGCCCCGCACGAGACGCTGCTCGTGCTCGACGCCACGGTGGGGCAGAACGGCCTGGTCCAGGCGCGCGAGTTCTCGCGCTACGTCACAGTGACGGGGATCGTGCTGGCCAAGATGGACTCGACCGCTCGGGGCGGAATCGTGGTCGCGCTCCGCCAGGAGCTGGGCATCCCGGTGCGGCTGGTGGGCGTGGGCGAACGCCCGCAGGACCTCGAGCCCTTCGACGCGCACGAATTCGTCCAGGGGGTGCTGGCGGCGTCATGACCGCCCTCGACAGGCCGGTCCAGTTCCTCAAGGGGGTGGGCCCCCGCCGGGCGGAGTCGCTTCAGCGGATTGGGATCCTCACCGCCCGCGACCTGCTCTACCACGTCCCGCGCCGCTACGACGACGCGTCGACCATCGCCCCCGTCGCCCTCGCCCAGGTCGGGATGGACGTCACGGTCGCGGGCGAGGTCCGCAGCAAGGGCATCGTCCCGACCCGCTCCGGGCTGCGCATCTTCCAGGCCGTCATCAGGGACGACAGCGGGCTGATCACCTGCGCCTGGCCCGGCCAGCCATGGGTGGAGCGCCTGCTGCGCAAGGGCGACCGCATCCTCGTCACCGGTCCGGTGAAGTTCTTCCACGGCCGCCAGATCCAGCCCCGCGAGCACACGATCCTGTCGCGGGCCGACGCCACCCCCCCCACCTCGCCCGGCACGATCTTCGTCACGTATCCGGCCACCGAAGATCTCCCACAGTGGATCCTGCGCCGCCTCTTCGCCCTGAATCTTGATCGTCTTGTCAGCCAGGTCGCCCGCGACGAGTACCTGACCCCCCCCGAACGGCGCGCCCTCAACCTGATCGAGCTCTCCGCCGCGCTCGGGGATCTCCACCGCCCCCCCTCCCTCGACCGCGTCGGCGCGGCACGCCGCCGCCTCGCATACGACGAGCTCTTCTTTCTCGGCCTGATGCAGGCGCGCGTCCGCCACCAGGCCACGCTGGAGCGTCCCGGAATCGCATTCGTCCGCACCAACAGGCTGATCCGCGCTCTGCACGACTCCCTCCCCTTCCGCCTCACCGCGGCGCAGGCCCGCGTGCTGCGCGAAATCACCGCCGACATGACCTCGCCGCGGCGCATGAACCGGCTCCTGCAGGGCGACGTCGGCTGCGGCAAGACGGTCGTGGCGCTCTTCGCGATGCTGCTCGCCGTCGAGGGCGGCTACCAGGCCGCGCTGATGGCGCCCACCGAGATCCTCGCCGACCAGCACGCCGGCGCCATCCGGGAGCTGCTGGGCGGCCTTCCCGTCGGCGTGGAGGTGCTCCGCGGCTCGGTCACCGGGCGCCGCCGCGACGAGGCGCGCGCGCGGGTGGCGGGCGGCGAGGCGCGCCTGGTCGTCGGCACCCACGCGCTCATCCAGGAGGGCGTCGAGTTCGACGCGCTCGGGCTCGTGGTGGTGGACGAGCAGCACCGCTTCGGCGTCCGCCAGCGCATGGCCCTCGCCGAACGCGACCCGCGTCCCGACACGCTCCTGATGTCGGCCACCCCGATCCCGCGCTCGCTCGCGATGACGATGCACGGCGAACTCGATCTTTCGACCATCGACGAACTGCCCCCCGGCCGCCGCCCCGTCACCACCCGCCTGGCTGCCCCCGATGAGCGCGCCGGCATCCTGCGCGAGGTCTGCCGCCACCTCGACCGGGGCCGCCAGGCGTACCTCGTCTACCCCGCGATCGAGGAGTCGGAGCGCGCCGAACTCCTCGCCGCCGAAGCCGAGTTCGAGCGGCTGGGGCGCGAGGAGCTGGCCGGCCGCGCGCTCGCCCTGATGCACGGCCGCATGCCCGCCGATGAGAAGGACCGGGTCATGCGCGACTTCCAGGCCGGGAGGATCGAGGTGCTGGTCGCGACCACGGTGGTCGAGGTCGGGATCGACGTGCCCAACGCGACCGTGATGGTGGTCGAGAACGCCGAGCGCTTCGGGCTCTCCCAGCTGCACCAGCTGCGCGGCCGCGTGGGGCGGGGGGCGGAGGGGGGGCTGTGCGTGGTGATCACGGGCGAGCCTGCATCCGATCCCCCCGGCGCCGACCCCGCCGACCCCGCCGCCGCCCGCCTCGCGGCCTTCGCCCGCACCACCGACGGCTTCGAGATCGCGTCGGAAGACCTGCGCATCCGCGGCCAGGGCGACTTCTTCGGCGCCGAGCAGCACGGCCACGCCACCGAACTGCGCTTCGCCGACCTCCTGAAGCACGACGACCTCATCCGCCCCGCCCGCGAGCGCGCCCGCGCCCTCATCGACGCCGACCCCCGCCTCGCCGACCCCGCCAACGCGGCCGTCCGCGCCCACCTCGACCGCCGCTACGGCGAACGCGCGAAGCTCTTCGGCGTTGGCTGATCCCCCGCTCACTGGTAGCTTCCGAACCCATGACCATCAAGGACCTCCCCCGACGCCCCGGCGAGACCGTCACCGTCACCGGCTGGATCGCGACCCTGCGCGTGCACGCGCGCGTGGCTTTTATCGTCCTGCGCGACGGGACCGGCGTCGTCCAGGGCGTCGTCGTCAAATCGCAACTTCCCGACGACATATGGGAGCTCGCCACCGCCCTCACCCAGGAGAGCTGCATCGCGCTCACCGGCGTGGTCCGCGCCGACGCCCGCGCCCCCGGCGGCCACGAGCTCACCGTCACCGCAATCGAGCTCATCGGCGCCAGCGAGGAGTTCCCCATCCAGCCCAAGGAGCACGGCGTCGAATTCCTCCTCGACCACCGCCATCTGTGGCTGCGTTCGAACAGGCAGCGGGCGGGCCTCAGGGTGCGCGCCGAGGTCGAGCAGGCGATCCACGACTTCTTCTACGAGCGGGATTTCGTGCGCATCGACACGCCCATCCTCACCGGCTCCATCGGCGAATCGGCGGGGACGCTCTTCGAGACCGACTACTTCGGCGAGCGCGCGTTCCTGGCCCAGACCGGCCAGCTATACGCCGAGTGCGCGTGCCCCGCGTTCCGCAAGGTCTACTGCTTCGGACCGACCTTCCGGGCGGAGAAGTCGAAGACCCGCCGCCACCTGACCGAGTTCTGGATGATCGAGCCCGAAGTCGCGTTCGCGGACTCGAACGACAACATGGACCTCCAGGAGGAGTTCGTCAGCTACATCGTCGCGCGCGCGCTCGAACGCTGCGGTCCCGAACTGGAGGTCCTCGAACGGGACGTGGGCATGCTTGAATCGGTAACGCCGCCCTTCCCCCGAATCAGCTATGGCGAGGCGGTCGAGCGCCTGAACGCCGAGGGCCACCCCTTCGAGTGGGGCCGCGACCTGGGCGCCGTCGACGAGTCGACCATCTCCAGCTGGTTCGACCGCCCGGTCTTCGTCTACAACTACCCCAGGGAGGCCAAGGCCTTCTACATGAAGGAGAACCCGGACGACCCGCGCACCGCGCTCTGCAACGACCTGCTGGCCCCGGAGGGGTACGGCGAAATCATCGGCGGCAGCCAGCGCGAGGACGACCTCGACCGGCTCCTCGCCAGGATCCGCGAAGAGCAGCTCCCTGAAGCAGCCTACGACTGGTACCTCGACCTGCGCCGTTATGGCACGTTCCCGCATTCCGGGTTCGGCCTCGGCCTCGAACGGACGGTCGGCTGGATCACCGGCCGCCCCCACATCCGCGAACTCGTCCCCTTCCCGAGGCTGATCAACCGGCTGAAGCCTTGACCGCCACGATCGTCATCGACCTGCGCGACCGCCGCCCGGTCTGGGAGCTGCCGGACGGCGCCCGCAAGGCGATCACGGCCTCGCTCCCGCCCGGCTGGACGGTGCGCTTCATGGAGACGCTCTCGGACGGCTCTGGCGACGGCACCGGGCGGGTGACCGGCGAGCTGCTCGAAGCGGTGGCTGAGGCACGGGTCTACATGGGCTACGGTATCCCCGCCGAGGTTCTTGATCATGGACGGCGGCTCGAATGGGTGCACTCCGGCGCAGCCGGGGTCGCCTCGTCGCTGCACGCCGTGATGCTCTCCAGCGATGTCCTCTTCACCAACTCCGCGGGCGTCCATGCCGTGCCGATGGCCGAGACCGTCATGGCGATGATCCTCCACTTCGCGCGGGGCCTGGACGTGGCCGTGCGGGCCCAGCGGGACGGGCGGTGGAGCGCCCCCGAGTACTGGGCCGCCACCGCTCCGGTCACCGAAGTGGGCGCCTCGACGGTTGGCATCCTCGGCTTCGGCGGGATCGGCCGCGAAGTCGCACGCAAGGCCGCCGCCATGGGCGCGAGGGTCATCGGGGTCCGGCGGGGCGGGGATGATATGCTATCGTGTATAATCGACGACGACAAATATAACTTAGTATATGAAGTAGGTGCCGGGCGGGATGTTCTAGACCACACGATAGGCCAATCCGACTATCTCGTCCTGGCGCTTCCCGAGACCGCGCAGACCCGCGGTCTCATGACGGCTGAGCGCCTGTTCGCGATGAAACCCGGCGCGGTGCTGATCAATGTCGCAAGGGGACGCCTGGTGGATGAAGACGCCCTGCTGGACGCCCTCGACTCGGGACGGCTCAGGGGCGCCGGCCTCGATGTCTTCCACACGGAGCCGCTCCCCGCCGGCCATCCCTTCTACCGGCATCCCCGGGTGCTGATGACGCCCCACATCTCTGCCACCACACGCCTCTTCTGGGACCGGCAGACCGAGTTGATCACCGAAAACATCGGGCGGTTCGCCCGCGGGGAGCCCCTCAGGAACCTGGTGGACAGGGTGGCCGGCTACTAGAAGCCCCGCGACTTGACCTCGTCCCAGATCCGGTCCAGCGGGCCGAGTTCGGTCCCCGGCATGGGCAGACCGCGCCGCCGCGCGATGCGTTCGACCTCGGCGAACCGCCGCCCGAACCTGGCCGTCGCGCGCCCCAGGGCGGAAGCCGGATCGATGCCCAGCAGGCGCGCGACGTTCACCACCGCGAAGAGCAGATCCCCAACCTCATCGAGGAGCTGTTCTTCGCCCAGCCCGCCCTGAGTGCCGGGCCCGCCCTGAGAGCCGCGGCCGCCACGTTGGCCCATCAGGGCGGCCACCTCATTTGTTTCCTCGCTGACCTTCTCGAGTGCGCCATCAGGGCCGGGCCAGTCAAAGCCCTTGTTGGCAGCCGCTGCCTGGACGGAAGCGGCCCGGGTCAGGGCACACTCCTGGTCGGAAGTTCGGGTCATGGGTCAGGCCGGTGTTCACCACTATGCCAGCGCGAGCATGGCGGCCAGCGCGGGCAAAACCCCAGTGCGCATCGTCGCTTCGGTTTCTTCTCCGTTCGGGTGATCCCGGCGGCCCGCCACGCGAGGCGAGACCACCGGCACCACACATGGTAGGCGTTTCGACGCCCGAACCGCAACCCAACGGGACTTCTGTGTGGTGGATCGAGGCGGTGCTTCGCGTCATCCGGTCTTCGGTGCCGAAACCGTGTTCGCGGAGTTGCTTGCCGATGGGGGCGGGGGCCATCCGGGACGGCTGCGAGAGGCGAGGGCGCCGGGCTGACAGGGCGCAACGAGTGCGTGAGCACCGCGGTCCAGCGCGGATTCGTGGCCCCCGCGCCCAACAGAGCATGCGGGTGTCCCAACGTTTGCCGCGGAAGCGGGGTGGGCTGCGCGGCCATCGGCATGCCGGGCCGACCCCACCCCGTTTTGCGGCTGAGTCGCCTTGGCGGGCCATAGTGGCAACAAGCGTCCCAAACGGCTGAACCAAAGGCCGATTTCGCCATGGCTGGTGCGGATTTTCGGCTTAAATTCGGTACATGCCATTCGGGATGGACGGGAGGAGACGATGAGTGTATCGGAGCTGAGCGAACGGATCGCGGAGCTGGCGGCGCGGATCACCGTGGCGCGCTACGAACTGCTGACGCTGGTGAGAGAGTTCGACAGGCGGGAGGGGTGGGTTGCCGAGGGGTTCGAAACGGGTGTGGACTGGCTGGCGTGGCGGATTGGGGTGATGCCGGGAACGGCGCGCGAGCATCTGCGGGTGGCGTACGCGCTGGAGGAGCTGCCGCGGACCTCGGAAGCGATGAAGCGGGGACTGATCTCGTACACTAAGGTGCGGGAGATCACGCGGGCGGGCACGCCGGAGAACGAGGCTGTGCTGCTGGAATACGCCCTGGCTGGCTCGGCGGTGAAGCTGCGGCGGATGGTGCTGGGGTGGAAGCGTTTCGGACGGGAGGGCGAGGTCGATGCGGAAGAGCGGCGGCACAGGAGCCGGCGCCTGACCGTGGCGGTCGACGACGAGGGAGTGATGGTGGTGCGGGGGCGGCTGGAGCCGGAGGTGGGAGCGGTGCTGATGCGGGCGCTGGAGGCGGCCGGCGACGCGGCGTACCGGGAGGAGGATCCCGAGGCGCGGCCGAGCGCGGCGCAACGGCGGGCCGATGCGGCGGGCCTGTTGGCGGAGCGGGCTCTGGCGGCGGGCTTCGGGGGTGGTGGGGAGTCGGGGAGCCGGGCGGAACGCTACCAGGTGGTGGTGCACACGGAGGCCGATACGCTGGCGGAGGCGGGCGAGCCCGGACGCTCGGAGGTCGACGGGGTGCGGGTGTGCGCGGAGACGTCGCGGCGGCTGGCGTGCGACGCAGCCGTGGTGCCCATGGTGCACGGGGACGGCGGGAAGGTGCTGAGCGTAGGACGGAAGACGCGGACGGTTCCCGCCCACATCCGGCGCGCGCTGGAGGAGCGGGACCGGGGGTGCCGGTACCCGGGGTGCGGGAGCCGGTTCACCGACGCGCACCACGTGCGGCACTGGGCGGACGGCGGCGAGACGAGTCTGGCGAACCTGGTGCTGCTGTGCCGGCGGCACCACCGGGCGGTGCATGAGGGCCGGGCGAAGATGGGACTCGATCGGGAGGGCAAGGCGGTGTTCTTCACACCTGCGGGCAAGGTGATCGGGAGCGCGCCGCCGGCGCGGGCGGCCACCGGGACACTGCCTCCCGCGCCGCCCGAGCCGCCGGGCCGGCTCTGGAACGGGTCCGCCCGCTTCAAGGACTGGGCCATCCCCTGGAAGATCACCATCGCCGCCCGGGAAGGCGTGGATCCATGACGCAGACATCGCGGCCCGGGACGAGTGCGGGTGCCCCCCCACCCCCCACCACCCCATATTCCCCCCCCACCCCCCCCACCACCCC
>JAJDVT010000033.1 GCA_022826005.1 Gemmatimonadota bacterium
GCTCTCCGGACTTCTCGTCCTCGCTCGCTTCTCCAGAGTCGCTCGCTGCCCCTCTCCACCGTTGGAAGGGCGAAAGCACAAACCAAATCACACACTATCAACCCCAAGAACTAATCGTCCGTGAAAGCGGGGCAGGTCCAATCCACACTCGCGGCCCTCAGGTTCCTGGTCCGGAGGTGGGGGCAGGAACCGTTTACACTTGTCGTTGCCTATCGACCGAAGGAACGGCGCGGGACAACATTCGCGCATGAGTCCGATATCCGGTCTCTCGATCCCGGGGCAACGGTCATCAGGCTCGACAACCTGACGTCCGAGCGGGCACGGAAGCTGGTCGAACTGGAAGACGCAAGGGGTCTGTCCGAGGCCGAGGTCGCCAGGATCGTCAAGCTGTCGGGCGGCAACCCGCTGTTCCTGCTTCACCTGACCGAGGCCTGGCCCATCAGTACTCCCGGGCCCAGGCATCGTGAGCACCTGACCGTGCCGGCAACCATTCACTGGGCGCTCGAGAGGCGAATGCGCGGGTTGTCAAGCGATGCGAAGGCCGTAGTCTCCTGCCTCTGCGTATTCGGGCATCCGGCGAGCCTCCAGGAGGTCATCCGCCTCACGGACATGGCCCGCGTGGATTGCGTCAATGCATTGGAGGAGCTCCACATGCATTGCCTGCTGGACTGGTCCGACGCGGGCACCGGCTTTCGGTACCCGATATTCGGCGCCGCCCTCTACGAGAAGCTCAGTCCGGCCCGACGCGCGCTGTTGCATACACGTGTCGCCGAGCTGTTGCGCGATGGCTTTCACCACGATGGTGCCGACCGGATCGCTTTGCACTACTACTGGGCGGGGCAAGGAGACGTTGCGTATGAATGCGCAATCAGGGCGGCACAGCGCGCAGCGCCCAATGACGTCGACAAGCAGCTGTTCTTCCTGACGCTGGCCCGCGACGCAGGTGAAGGCGGACGGCGCAGGACCGTGAATCTGCAGTTGACGAGACTGAGTCATCGAACGCGCCGGCTCAACGCCGCCCTTGAGCGGGCAGAGGAGGTTCTCGGCGACCCCGACGGCCTCACCCCATGCGAGATCGGTGAACTGCGACTGATCGCCAGCGATGCGCGGCACCGGCTGGGCCTTGCCCGAACCGACAGGACACTGGAGGACTTCGCCGAGATCGAGGCGGACGCAACCGGACAAAGCGGCGAGGAATTGCGGGCTGCCGTTCTGGACGCGACCGTCCAGCTGCTCGACAGGGTAAACGACCGCGAAGCACTCCTCGAACAACGCCGGCGGGTTGATCGGCCTGCGCTCATGACTCGTCCCGCAGCCCGGTCCCGCGCGCTGGCCGCCCTTTCCATTGCGGCTACCCTGAGCGACCCCGATGCAGGAGTAAGCCTCGGTCGCCAGGCTGCGGAAGTCGCGCGCGAGGCGGCGCTGCCTGACGGGCTGGCGCTTGCGCTGCAGCGACTCGTCGCCGCGCTCGCCACGGCGGGCCGCCTTGGAACCGCGGAGGGCTGGAATGGACTGAACGAGGCCAGGAGAATCCATGGCGAAGCCGGCAACACCGGCGCTATCGCCCTGACGCTTCTGCACCTCGCCGACTGGCAGACAGCGACCGGCGATTACCAGAGCGCGGGAAAGACGCTGGCCGAAGCCACCATCCTGGTCGCGGACATGGACTGTCCAGTGGTACGAACGATGGAGACCGTGGTTCGGGGCAACCTGGCGATGGCAACCAGCGACACGAAGGCAGCCGAGGCCGCACTGCGACAGGGTCTCGACATCGTTGCCGGCCCGCCCGATGGCGAATCCTCGGCGCCACCTGTCCCGGCCCGCCTGGTCCACGCGCTTGATGGACTTGAAGGCAACATGCTGCTCGAGTCGGGCAGGTTGGGGCTGGCCAAGCAGGTCGCGCGACGGATCCCCCTGTCCGGTTCGCTCGAAGACGCGCCGCTGGGTCTGATCCTGCTACATGCGCGCCTGGCGTCCCGCAAGGGCGAGCGATCGGACGCCCTAACCCTGCTCGACCGAGCCATCGCGGCGAACGAAGGCAAACGGCCCATGGTTTGGCTACAGCTTGCCCAAGAGGTAGTGCAGCTGGCACGGCGGAAGGGCAAGCCGCAACCCGAGTTGGCCACCAGGGCTCACGAGACCGCTACCCGGCTTGGGCTCGCGAGTCTCGCGCACGAGTTCAGGCCGTACTGTGCGCCTGCCGAAGGAGCCTGAGCCTAAGCGATCACGCGCCCCGTAGCGCCTTCAGACAGGCCTCAGGCGTCAGCACGCCCTCCTGCCCCTCCAGCACCTCCAGCACCCTCGCCAGCATTCCCGAGGCGTTCGCCACCGCAAAGCTGATCCCGCTCAGGTTGCGCTCCCGCGGCACCCCCGGAATCGGCCTCGGATACGGCGCGGCGGCCACCACCCCACCCCCCACCGCCACACACCCGCGCGGAAGCTCCTCATCCATCACCACCCCCATCGCGCCCGGCAGCGAGCCCGGCCACCACCGCTGCCCGCCGGCCGTCTCCGCCGCGACCACGATCCCCCCCGCCGCCCCCAACCGCCCCACCGCCCCCTCCAGCATCGCCGCGTGCTCCTCCCGTAGCGTCCCCAGGCTCAGGTTCACCACGCGCACGCGCCGCTCCACCGCCCAGTCGATCGCCGCCACCAGCGCCCGCACGCTCGTCTTCAGCCGGTCCCTGAAGACGCGCACGGCGTACACCTCCGCCCCCGGCGCCTTCTCCTGGATCGCCGCGAAGACCGCCGTCCCGTGCCCGAGGCGGTCGATGTAGTCCTCCTCCGCTTCGCCGGACAGCGCGATCCTGACGCCGCCCGCCACCCCGCCCACATGCGGATGCTCCGCATTCACCCCGCTGTCGATCACGGCCACCGCGACCCCCCGGCCCCGCAGATCGCGCACGGCGGGCGAATCGATGCAGAGCCGGGCCGCCCCGATCAGAAGAGGTCCTCTCCGGGCAGCACCGATGACTGCTTGAACCAGTTCGCCAGAAGGTCGTCGTCCGGGGCGTCGCCCTCGTGGATGTGGAAATAGCGCACGTGCTCGTGCTTCGAAGCCACCGGCGGCAGGGGACGGAGCGCCCCGCCGCAGAGGAAGGTCACCTTGATGTACTTCGTGAAGCAGTGGAAGGAGAGGAACCAGCCCCGGCCCTCGATCCCGTAGAAGGGCGAGTTCCATCTCACCGCCTTGCGCACACCGGGCACGGTGCGCCCGACGAGCTCGTCGAGGTGCCGGCCGACCCCCTGTTTCCAGCCCGGCATGGCCGCGATGTAGGCCTGCACGGGCCCGTCCCCATCACCCTTGGGAATCTGCGGATTGCCGCCGGAGAGCAGCTTCGGTTTCCCCATGGAAGACAATCAAGCCGGTCGCCGGCGGAAAGGAAACCCCCACCGGGGCAATGTTCCGCAGCGCTGCTACCCTCCCGGCTGCAACACGAACTCCGCCACCACCGGATACTCCCGTGCCGTGCGATTCAGCAGGAAGAGCGTGTCCCCCCGCAAGGCGCCCAGGCCCCCTCGCAGCAGCGATCCCTCGTCCTCGACTATCATCCTCATCCTGAGCGTACCGTCGTACTGCCTGGCTTCGAGCACCACGACGCCGGCCCGGAAGGTCACCGCGTTGCCCAAGTCCTCCATCGGGCCCGGCGTGGTGCCGCGGAACAGCGCCATGGAAGCGCCGCACCGGACGCGCGTGGAACTCGGGCCGTCCCCCCCGTCCCGCAGGTCGGCGAAGGACGTGTGGAAGTGAAGACGCTCCTCGCCGGTGTCGGGGGACACGCCCACGCCCTCGAAAACCCATTCGTTCATGGCAACGATCGTCCGGGGCCCCGGGCCCGGCCGGGCGCACGCGGACAGGTGCCGGATCACCTCGGCCGACTCGGCATCTTCCGGCGTCTCGAACCACACCCGCCGCAGCCTCCCGGTGCCGCGGTCGACCGACTCCACGCTGGCGCGTCCGACCTGGGACCTGGCGACCAGCATCGTCGAATCATCGAGCAGGGCCAGGTCATCCACCGTGTTGAGCGGCCCGCCCACGCCCTCTACGGTGAAGCGCCTCGCCTCGATCCCGCCGGGGTCGAGCACGATGACGACCCCAAGCTCCTGGTCGTAGACGTAGAGCGAATCCGCATCGGTGGCGAGCGCCATGATCATCTTGAACTCGCCCGGCCCTTCGCCGCACCGGCCCAGCTTCCCGCGTACGACCCCGCTCGGCCGGTCGATGACGGTGAGGATGCACGGATCGAGGATGTCCGCCACGACCAGGCTGCCGTCATCCCGCACCACCGCGGCCCAGGGCATGCCGAAGGAGTCCTCGCCGGAAAGACTCCCGTATTCGCGAATGAACACCGGCTCCAGGGAGGCATCCGGCGCGGGCGGCTCCATCCGGACCGGTCCGAGGCCCGCGAACAGGTCCGGGTTCGACGAGGGGGCGTCCGCGCAGGCCGCGAGGGCCAGGCAGAGGAGGAAGAACGCGGCACGGCGTAAAGAGGAAGTGACAGTTTGTAATGTAAGCATTACATTTGGTAATGTAGACATTACATCTTGCGAGTCTGACCGGGTCATTTGTGGGCCTTTCCTTGCTAAGTGATCCACCTGTTGCAGCGCTTCGGTCCAGCCCGAATGCGTCGCCGACCGAGTGCAGCGGAGACCTATTCCACGGGTGCTTGCCTCCTCCATTATACGGCCCGACGAGGGGCTCCCGCCTCCACGACCCGCCCCCCCTCCACCGCCACCACCCGGTCCGCGGCGCGCATCAGCTCGTCGCGGTGCGTGATCAGCACGGTGGTGCGGCCCCGCATCACCTCGCGGTACGCGGCGATCACGTGCGCCTCGGTGGCCGCGTCCAGCGCGCTCGTCGCCTCGTCCAGGACCAGGACGGCGGGGTCGGCCAAGAGCGCCCGCGCTATCGCGACCCGCTGCCGCTCGCCCGCCGAGAGCGCCTGCCCGCGTTCCCCGACCAGGGTGTCGAGCCCGTCCGGCAGCCCGGAGACGAACGCCCCCAGCCCGGCCCGCTCCACCGCGCGCATCACCTCCGCCGAGCCGGCCTCGGGCCGCGCGTATCGCACGTTTTCCAGTATCGAGGTGTTGAAGACGAGGGCTCCCTGCTCGACTACCGCGACGCGCGCGCGGAGTTCGGCCAGCGCGACGGCGCGGATGTCCGTCCCGTCGAGGAGGACGCGGCCGCGATCGGGGTCCACGTGCCGGATCAGCAGGTCGGCCACCGTCGACTTCCCGCTCCCCGACGGCCCGGTCAGCGCCACCACCTCGCCCGGCGTGACCGTCAGCCGGAAGTCCTCCAGCACCGCGCTGCCCCGCCCATGCCCGCACGACACGTCCTCGAACACGATCTCGCCGCGCACCGCGCCCAGCGCCACCGGCTCCGCCGCCTCCGCCACCTCGACCGGCTCGTCGAGCAGCTCGTGCACCCGCCTCAGCGACACCCGCGCCGCGGCCAGCCCGGTGTACAGCCCCATCAGCCCCTGCACCGGCCCGATCAGCCGGATCTGGTAGGCCATGAATGCCGTGAAGGTCCCCAGGGTCATCGCGCCGCCGATCACCCGCCATCCGCCGTAGAGGAAGACCACCGCCGTGCTCGCCGACAGCAGCAGCGCCGGCAGCCCCCCGGCCAGGTAGCTCAGCCGCTGCATCCGCATGAGCGCCGCGATGAACGAGTCGTTGCGCCGCCGGAACCGGCCCGCCTCCCGCTCGGCCGCGTTCGACGCCGCCACCAGCCGCACCCCCGCCAGCGTCTCGATCAGGAACGCGCCGATGCTCGCGCTCCGCTCCCGCATGACCCGCACCCGCACCTCCAGCTTCCGCCGGTAGTGCACGATCGCCCAGATCGCCGGAGGCAGCAGCGCCGCCGCGGCCAGGAAGAGCCGCCAGTCCAGCCACAACAGCATCCCCACCGTGCCGACCAGGAAGGCCACGTTGCCGAGCCAGGCCAGCGCCGCATCCGCCAGCACCCGCTGGATCTCGCTGACGTCGTTGTTGAGCCGCGACATGATCTCGCCGAGCGGGGTGCGCGCGAAGAAGCGGGGCGAGAGCCGCTGCAGGTGCCGGTACACCGTGAGCCGCATGTCGAAGAGGATCTCGGCCGAGACCCTCGTGTAGCGCATCCCGCTCACGAAGTTGAGCACGAAGCTGGCGAGCGTGACCGCGGCAAAGAGGCCCACGATCCGCACCAGGGCGTCGGTGTCCTGCCCCAGCAGCGCGTCGTCGACGAGGGAGCGCGTGAGGAAGGGCACATACAGCGCCAGCGCGGTCCCGGCAAGGTTGACCGCCAGAATGACGGCCAGCCGGCGCCTGTAGGGCGCGAGGTAGCGGAGCCCCCGTCTGATCTGTGCGTCCAGTATGGCCATTCAGTGCGTTCTCCGGGGAGCTCGGCTGTCTTCGGCGGCCCCCGCCGCCTCCACGGGCCCGGCAACCTCCGCGGGCCTGGCTGCTTCAAGGGCCCGGCAACCTCCGGCGGCCCCCGGCAACCTCCGGCGGGCCGCGACCGCCCTCCTTATCCGCCCCGCCGAATCCGGTACCCCTCGATCCTTTCGACGTCGAATTCGTCCCTCTGCAGGATCACGAAAAAGTCCCGGTCCACCCAACAGGAAGAAGTGTAGCCCTTCCAGCGACCGAAACCGCAGCTCACAAGGCCGCCCCACTGCACTGGAACGACGCCCAGCCACCGGCCCTCGGGGCTGAAGACGCTCCACCGGTCCGGCAGACCCGTTTCCGACCCCGACCACTCCCGGACCCAAAGGTATCCCTCCGAGTCCACAACGACATCGAAGAATGGCGGGTGAGTATCACGCGGCGGGCCACCAGGTCGCTCTCCCTCCGGAGGCATGGACCGGCCTCGCGCTTCCAGTTCCCTTTCAACCATCTCCCGCCGCTGCTCCATCGCCCGCCGCGCCCGGGGGGCAATCGGCACCGGCCCGGTCGAGCGGCGAATGATCCGCGACAGAGCCCCGTCGAGGTTGAACTGATAGATCTCGTTCCTGTCACGCGCGGCGATGTAGATCGAAGGAGGATGGCCCCCCACAGCCATATGGGAGGGGCACCCGAAGGAGTGGGCGGAATACGTACTGTCGATCATCACGTACTCCGGGGGCAGCCACGCGGAAAACCCTCCCTGGGAAACGGGCTGCCCCTCTCCAGCCACCCGAACGGTCCAGAACTCCCTTGGCGAGCAATCGCTCCATGTGGGTTCGGGATCGACTTCCCGGCCCATCATGGCCGCGAAGAAGTATCCCTCGGTGATCGGGAAGGCGAAGTCCTCTCCATAGATCCCGAGCTCCCTCAGCCTGGCGTGGTTGCCCCTTCGCTCGCTCAAGAGCGTCCCGGCCGTATCGAAACGGTCGATGGAGGTCATGAAATAGTCCCACACCACCAGCGTGTCGGGCGGGTGGTATTCCAGCCACACCGGGCGCGTGAATTCGCCCGGCCCTTCACCCGAGCGCCCTATGGTCCGCGACAGCTTCCCCGATGGTTCGAAGAGCAGCAGCTGCGTGCCCCTCGCCGAAAGGACCGCCACCCGTCCATCCTCCAGCCGGGCAAGACCCACCACATCCCAGACCAACTGCGCGGAGTCGTGGGCCGGCTCGCCCAGCGTGTTCGCCCCGCCCAGCACGAACTCGGGCACCGAGTCGAGGGTCCAGAACTCGCCCATCGCGTGCTCCGGCGCATGGTTCTCCACTATCTCGATGCCAGCGGAGTCCCACACGGTGACGGTCGGTTGATCGGCCGCCCCGCCCTCGTTGCCAGGGGCCGGATTGCAGCCCGCCGCAGTGAGGGCGGACGCGACAGCAGTCGTTACGGCGAGTCTCTTGTTCATCAGCACTCCTGCGGTGGGACGGAGCCGCCCGCGCGATTCCGTCGAATCCGGTACCCCTCCACCCTTTCAACGCCAAGTTCGTCCTGCCGGACGATCACAAAGTAGTCCTTGCCAATCCAGCAGGTCGTGGTGTACTGGCTACACAGGTGCCGATCGGGTGCGGCGGGGTCCGGCGGAAACGCAAGGGCCCCCAGCCACCGTCCTTCCGGGCTGAAGACGCTCCACTGGTCGGGAATCCCGGACTCCGAGGTCAACCACTCCCTGACCCACAGGTACCCTTCCGAATCCACGAGGAGGGCTTCGACGGCAGGGTAGTTCGTCCTCCGGGGGGACGTCTCGTCTTCCTCCGTTTGCGGAGGCCAGCCCAGTATCTCCCTGTTCCTGGCCCAATGCTCCCTCTCGGCCTTCCACGCCTTGTCGGTCACGGGCGGTGGTACGGTGCTGCGCCGAATGATCCGCACCAGCGTACCGTCGAGGGATCGCTGATGGATTCCCCGGTCGTCGTTGCTGATGTATACCAGCGCGGGGTCGCCGCCTGCCGCCAGGTGAGTCCTCCACGGTCGGGCGCACCCGAAGGAATGTGCGCCGTAGGCGTCGTCGATCCTCAGGAGTTCTTCCCCGGGCGCAATCACCTCCGATTCCAACAAACGGCCGCCGGCCGGCGACGATATTCGAACCCTCTCCGCCAGGTGAGAGCAATCGCCCGGAGATTCATCCCCGGTCGTGTGCTCGACTCCCGACAGAAAGGATCCATCCGCCAGGGGCAGCCTGAGCGATTCCGGCCCGACACCGTGTTCCCGCATCCGGACATGGTCGAGCGAGCGTTCCTTCAGGAGCGTTCCTTCGTCATCGAAGTAGTCGATCGATGTCAGGAAGGAATCCCATACGACGAGCGTGTCGGGCGGCAGGTACTGGAACGCCAGCGGGTGTCGGAATTCACCGGGGCCTTCTCCCGGTCCTCCCATGATCACGGACAGTTCGCCCGAGGGTTCGAAGAGCATGAGCTGCTTGCTCCCGGACGAGAGGACCGCCACCCGGCCGTCCGACAGTCGGGCCAGTCCCTCTACTCGCCAGATCAGCTGGGGTGCATCGTTGGCCATTGCGGCCAAATCCTTCGCCCCGCCCAGCACGAACTCGGGCACGGAGTCGAGGGTCCAGAACTCGCCCGGTGCGTGCTCCGGCGCATGGTTCTCGACGATCTCGATGCCGGCGGAGTCCCACACGGTGACGGCCTGTTCGACGGCCCCTTCCCCTTCGCCAGGGGCCGGATCGCACGCCACCACGGAGAGGGCGACTGCCGCGAGCCCGCTCCTGGCCCGCATCCGGCGCATCACGATTCCTCCCTCGCGCCGTTCCGCCGAATCCGGTACCCCTCCACCCTTTCAACCCCCAGCTCGTCGACCCGGACCGTCAGAAAGAAGTCCCTCCCCACCCAGCACGGCAACCGGCTGCGAGGTGGCAGACGATGACCACCGATCGGGTCCCTCTCGGTCCCCGAAAGCCAGTGGCACAGGTGGAGGTCCCTTGCCGCGAGATCCGTTGGCACGTTCAGTACGCCAAGCCACCGTCCCTGCGGGCTGAAGATGCTCCACTGGTCGGGCACCACGGCTTCAGACGCCGTCCACTCCCTGACCCAGAGATAGCCTTCCGCATCCACGACCAGTGCTGCGATGCGCGAGAAGGTCCGTCGCCCGCTCGGGTCGTCGCGGTCTTCCTCCGGTATCGGCGGCATGCCCATTGCCTCACGTTGTCGGGACCGCAGTTCCATCTCGCCCCGCCGCGCCCTGATCGCGATGCCGACCGTATCGGCCGTGCGCCGAATGATCCGCAGCAAAGTGCCATCGAGCGCCAATTGATGGATCTCGCCGCCGCGGGCGACGTGTATCGAAAGAGGATCGCCACCCGCCGCCACGAGAGACGCGGGGCCCAGCCGGTGTGCCGCATATGTGTTGTCAATCCTGATGTACTCGGGGAGAGTCGGGGCCCTCGGAAGCCTCGCTTCCTCCCCGAAAAACACGCGTTGGGAGGCCGCAGCCACGACCAGCGACCCGTCCGGAAGGGGAAGCCAGGTGTGTTCGCTCGAGACTCCGTGGTCCCGCAGCCTGGCGTAGTCGACCGACCGTTCGCCGAGGACCGCGCCACCACTGTCGAACCGGATGGTCGAGGTCATTCCGTAGTCCCACACCTCCAGCGTATCGGGCGGGAAGTACTGCAGCCGTTCCGGGTAGATGAACTCGCCGGGGCCACGGCCCTCGCGTCCGATGGTTCGAGTCAGCTCTCCCGTGGGCTCGAAAAGAAGGATCTGCTTCTGCTCGGACGAGAGGACCGCCACCCGGCCGTCCGCCAGCCGGGCCAGACCCACCACGCTCCACACCAAGCCGGTGGGCGCGTTGGCCTCCGTACCCGGTTCGTTTGCGCCGCCCAGCACGATCTCGGGAACGCTGTCGATGGTCCAGAACTCGCCCGGCAAGTGCTCCGGCGCGTGGTTCTCGACGATCTCGATGCCGGCGGAGTCCCAGGCGGTGAAGGTCGGCTCTTCGGCGACCCCGCTCTCGTCGGCGGGGGCCGGATCGCACGCCGACACGGAGAGGGCGACCGCAAGAATCGCCCCAGGACCAATTCGCCTGAACATGAGCACTCCTCTCGCGCCAGTGGGCGCCTATTCGCGTCAGCCTGCGGGCCCGGGGCGGCCGCCCACGCTACCCGCCCCGCCGAATCCGATACCCCTCCACCCGTTCGACCCCCAGTTCGTCCTGCCTGACGGCCAGTAGGAAGTCCCTGTCGACCCAGCAAAGAACCCGAGTATTCCCTCCGCACGAATTGGGCTCCGCTGGATCGGGAGTCCATGGAAACGGCAGAACTCCGAGCCATCGTCCCTCAGGGTTGAAGACGCTCCACTGGTCCGGGGTCCCCGATTCCGAACCCGACCACTCCCTGACCCAGAGATACCCCTCCGGATCCAGGAGGACGCCAGCTGTTGGCGGGTGGGTTTCCTCCCTTTCTACCATCTGCTCCACGATCTCTCGCGGCACCGGCGACCCCATCGCCACCGCGGACAGGTATGTCCTCTCCAAGATATTCCGGTACGCCCGCTCCGTGACCGGTATCGGATCGGTCGTGCGCCGTATGATTCGCAGCAGGACTCCGTCCAGCGAAAGCTGGCGGATTTCGTTCCTGCCGCGCCCGCTCAGGTAGATCGAAGGTGGATCTCCGCCGGTCGCGATTCCGGACCTTGGACCGAGCACCTGCGGGCTGTAGCTGTCGTCAATCCTCGCGTAGTTCCCGACACGCTGATCAAAGGTCATGAGCGAGGATGTCCGTGGATTCCAGCCCTTCGATTCAACCACCTCGTTGTCCGGCCCGCCGCGCACGGACGCGACGAAGGTTCCATCCGGCAACGGACGCACGAACGCCTCTCCGGACGCACCGGCCTCCCGCAGGCGCGCCTGGTCGACCCCGCGCTCCCTCAGCAGATTCCCGGCGGTATCGAAATAGCTGATTGAGCTCATGAAGTAGTCCCAGACGACGAGCGTGTCCGGCGGCAGGTACTGCAGCCATTCGGGTTGCCTGAATTCGCCGGGGCCTTCCCCCGCCCGGCCAATCGTTCTGGAGAGCACTCCCGAGGGCTCGAAGAGGAGCAGCTGTTTGCCCATCGATGAAAGGACCGCCACCCGGCCGTCTTCCAGGCGGGCGAGGCCGACCACCTCCCAGATCAACTGATCGGAGTCGGCGGCAGGTGCGCCGTGGTCGTCCGCCCCACCCAGTACAATCTCCGGCACGGTGTCGAAGGTCCAGAACTCGCCCGGTCCGTGCTCCGGCGCATGGTTCTCGACGATCTCGATGCCGGCGGAGTCCCAGGTCGTGACGGTCGGCTCGGGGTCGGCGGCACCTTCATCCGGCGACCGCTGCTCACACCCGGGCACCAGCATGGCCATCGCGAGTGCGGTGAAGAGGGTTGATCGCTTGCGCACTCTGTCCTCCCCGCTTTTCGCAAGAGCGATTATCGTGGCGGCAACACGTGGGCGGACCCCGGCCGGACCGCTGAGAACGGATCCCTGTAATTGGATGCGCTCCAAGAGGGTCCCGGCTGCCTCCTGGCGCTCCGTGGAACCCGCGCAGACAGCTGCTCCACCCGGCCCCCCTACCCCTTCGGTCCCCCTCAGCCCCCCCGCGGCCCCGTCCCCTCCGGAATCATCAGGAAGTGTGTCATGTCGGCGTCGAAGGTCACGGTGCGGATGAACTCGTAGCTGTCCGCGTCGTAGATGTCGATCGTGGAGCCGGCGTTGTAGATGTACAGGAATTCGCCGTTCGAGCTGACCTCAAGGCTCATCCGCGGGCGCCCGGGGAAGCGCTGGCGGCTCTCCACCCGCCGCCCCTCGACATCGAAGGTCCAGAACTCGTAATTCCCGATCTGCTGCACCAGCCCGTATGCCTTCTTGCCGCCAGGTGCGAGGCGGAAGCTGACCCCCGCGCTGGGCCCCAGGGTGAAGAACTCGTACTCCTTCTCGGCCAGGTTGACGCGCGCGATCCCCATCATGCGGCGGTTCTGCACGGGGTCGGTCATGCGCAGCAGGCTGGTGTAGTAGCCGGGATCGTCGTGGGGGCTCGAGGGGAAGCCGAAGCTCAGGCGGCCGAGTCCTTCCTCCATTGGGCGGGAAAGGTCCCAGCGGTCGACCTCGCTGAAGTCGTCCGGATCCAGGACGCGGATCTCGGCGCCGAAGAAGTACAGGTACTCGCCGTCGGGGGAGAACATGAGACGCGCCCGGGAGCGCAGCTCTCCGTCCGGCCATGGAATCGTGTCGGTGACCTCCTTTGCCTCCAGATCGTACTTCAGCAGCGTCGGGTCGCCGATCTCCCAGCGGTCGATTTCCTTGGTGTAGCGCATGGTGTTGAGGATGACGAACTCCTCGCCCGGGTCTACCGTCAGCCCCCAGATCCGCACCTTGGAGCGCCCGCTGCTCAGGCTGAAGCTGTCGATGGACTTGCGCGTCGCCACGTCCACGATCTCGATCTCCTCGAACTCGGCGTCGCGCACGTAGATCCGCTCGTGGTTTTCCGAGAGAGCCAGCGAGGTGGGGATCCCGGTCGTCAGCTCGATCCGGTCCACGACCTCCATCGTGTTCTCGTCGATGACGTGGATCGCGTGGTCGTACCCGGCCATGTAGATGATGCCGTTGCCGCCCCCCTGGGCGTGGGCGGTGGCGGGGCCGAGGGCGAGCGCCAGGGCGGCCGCGGAGAGTGCGACCCTCACGGGAAGATCAGGTCGAGCTTGCGCCAGTCCTTCTGGGCGGACGCGCACTTCCCCGTCCAGTCGGGCGCGTGGTTCAGCTGATCGGGTACGTGGGCGGGCCAGAAGCAGGCCAGGTGACAGTCGAAGAGGTCGCGTTCGACGGGCTGGCAGAGGCCGGCGGTGCCGCCGGTCGAGTCCACCTCCCAGCCGGGCGCGAAGACGAGAGAGCAGCCGAGGGGGATGTTCGGGCCGCTCTCGAGTGCGACGACGTCGAGGTCGGCGGGGTCGCCGGATGCGAGCGGGCTGTCGGGCGCGGGCGGGCCTGCCCGGTCGCCGGGCTCGACCGCGTTCGCCTCGGGCTGCGCTTCCGCGTACCCTTCGATTCGACGCGCCTTCTGGTTGATGGCCTTCAGGTGGTCCACTCGGTCTTCTCCCTTTTCACGCGGGTAGCCAACTGGCCCTCAACAATGGGACGGCAGCCACCCGTTCCGCAATCCTGGTCCGTCACTGCAGCTAGCTCCGCGGGATTGAGGAGCTACTCATGGCAGGCTGGCGTCGAGCGTGCCGGCGATCCACTGGTTGAGCCTCTTCCCTTCGGCCGCCGCGGCCGCCGCCACGCTCGCGTGTAGTCCAGGCGGCATGCGCAGGTTGAATCTTCCGGAGTACCGCCTACGGGGCTCGACACCGTCCTCCTCGCACATTTCCAGGAATACTCTGAGCGACACCGCCCCTTCCTTCCTGAGGCCAGCAACATCCCGGGCATAGAAGTCGGCCCCACCGTTCAGGCCGATGAATTCGCCCCGGAACATGTCGATGCCGGGATCGAATTGAATGATGGCATTGTAGCCATCGATTTCCATAGTGTTCCTCACGGCTCTACTCCATTCCGTCGCAACCAGTCCACTCGAACCGCATCGCCTCGGTCCAAGGCTGCAAGCGGCGCTGAACCCGATCACACTGTCGCCCGTCGGCGGAAGTCGGACTATCGTACTGAGACTGTCCCGGAAGATCGGATCCATCTATGTCTCCACGCGGAAACATGCGATCTCGGCCTCGGAGGTGACTCCATCAGCCTGGTCCTGAACACCGTCGGTGCAATTCAATTGTGTGCCGGATGCGCCGTGGAATTCGAAGCCCTGGTTACGCTGGGTGCGACCGAGGACCCCACGGGCCCGGGGATCTTTGCGGAGGTTCTCGACATGGGGGACCAGGGATACCTGGTGAGCTCCGAGGTCCTCGGCGGCGTGGTGATCGTCTACGATTCGGAGGGGCGCTACCAGCGGGAGCTGACGCGCGAGGGCGAAGGGCCGGGAGAGTTGCGTGCCCCCCCCAGGTTCGCCGGCGGTCCCGGTGGAATCATCCTGATGGAGCCGGGCTCGGCGAGATTGCATCTGTACACGAGCGACCTCGAATTCATCAGGACCTTGCAGGTTCCCGGGGCTGTCTCCCTGGGGTCGATTCAGCCGAATCCGACAACCGGGGGCTGGCTGGTGAGCTACATCGGGGAAGACTTCACCGAGGTGGGAATCATGCTGCTCGACCAGGACGGCAGCGTGGTCCGCTCGATGCAGACGGGTGAAGAGAGTTGGCGCGGGTTGGCGAGTTTCGTCCCGGGCACCGACGGCATGATATGGGGCAGTTCTCCCTTTGGGCTGTGCGTACTCTTCAACGAGGATCTGGAACTCCTGGGCTCCCTGCAACTGGAACTGCCCGGAATGGAAGGGTGGGAAGCTCCTCGGACCGGGCCCACCGGGGGGTACCCGGCCCAGGTCAATGACATCCGCCTTGCGCCTGACGGCTCGGGCCTGTGGGTCTTCGCAGTGGCGCCGGAGGAGAGGTTCGTCGAACTGAGCGTCGACGAACTCGGCGACCAGGCAATGGCGTCGGGGCTGGAGCAGGTTGCCGACGCCTACCTCTATTGGGTTCGTCTGGAGCCGACCGGTCTGACCCTCGTGGGAATGGATCACTTCGACACCCTGGTGCGTCCGCTGGGGGACGGGGACCTCGCCTACGACATTCTGGAAACGCCGGACGGGAACCGCAGGGTTCGGGTGGGACGCCTGCGCCTTACTCGAACTGCTCCAGATACCCCGGGTTCCTGACCGCGATCTCGCCGTACACCTTCAGGCACGTATCGGTCCAGCTCCGGATCCAGTCGCAGTAGTGCAGGTTGGCCACGCCCGTGTCGCCGTAGCGGACGTGGGCCTCGTGATAGCAGCCGCCGGCGCAGAGGGGCCGGGCCCAGCAGGTGGCGCAGTCGGTCTTGTTGGCGACGTGATGCCGTCCCAGGAACTCGAACTGGCGCTGCCGGTCGAGTCCCTTGTCCACCGAGCCGATGCTGTGGTCGTCCGAGCCCGCGAACCTGTGGCAGAGCGCGACTTCGCCGTCGGTGGCGACGCCCATCAGCCCCAGCCCGGCCCCGCAGGGGAACGCCTTGCTGACTCCCTTGTGGATCTCCTCGATGGTGTCCTTCACATTCGAGAAGCCGTGGTGGCGGTCCTCGACCGCGAACTCCAGGAACTCCTGCGCCAGCTCCTCGAACTGGCCGAGCATGTGGTCGAAGCCGGTGTCCTGGATCGCGTAGCCGCGCCCGTTGGCGGTCGTGACCGGCGCGAAGCCGACCTCCCAGAAGCCGATCTCGTTGCGCAGGTGGTGGAATATGCGGGTCACGTTCAGCGTCTGGCGGGTGAGCGTCACGCGGGCCCCGATCGGGCGCGAGCGGTGGCGTTCCAGCAGCCGCCTGATCTTCGGCATCGCGTGGTCGTAGCTGCCCATCCCGTTCTTGAAGACGCGGAACCTGTCCTGCATCTCCTTCGGCCCGTCGATGCTGACCGTCACCCCGACGCGGTTCTCCGCCAGCCAGTCGATGACCTCGTCGCGCAGCAGCGTGCCGTTGGTCGTGAGCGAGAAGTCGACGTCCTTCCCCAGCTCCTTCGCCCGCCGGCGCGCGTAGGCGACCGTCTTCTTCAGCACCTTGAAGTTGAGCAGCGTCTCCCCGCCGAAGAAGGTCAGGTGCGCCACCGGCAGGTCGCCCGACTGCTCGAACATGAAGTCGACGCTCTGGCGCGCGGTCTCCTCGCTCATGTAGTTCGGCGCGGGGTCGCAGGTGGTGTCGACGATCTTGTCCTCGCCGTACTCGTAGCAGTACGTGCACGCCAGGTTGCACTTGTTGGTGACGTTGAGGACCATCGTCGTGAGCGGGAAGTCCGCCTGCGGGAGGACGCGGGGGAAGGTCTCCTTCGGCGCGCTGGTGAGGCCGATCGCGCGGACCCGCATCAGCTCGGCGAGGCTGCGTCGCACGGTGGTTTCGCCGTGGTGCGGGGCGAGCGCGGCGATGATGGCGTCGTCGCTGGCCGGGCCGGAGTCGAGGGACTGCAGGACGGCGAGCGAGGCCGGGTCGAGGTGGAAGACCGCCGCCGAGGGGACCAGGTAGAGGAAGGTCTCGCCGCCGGCTTCGAAGGGGTGGAATTCGCGCTGGGCGAGGAAGGCGGGGTCCGTGGCGGTGTTCATGACTTGACAGTAGGGGAATGTGGCGCGGGGGGCCAGAGTGGGGACCCGCGGGCGCAGCCGGGGGTCAGATGGTATAATGGGATGATGCGCAGGAGGCGGATTGGAAGGTGAGGGAACGCCGGGGCGGCACTGGCCCGGCGTGTTTCCGCGTCCCACGGCACAAGGGTGTCAACTCCGCTTGTCAGAAGGTAAAGAGAACATGACAAGAGCAAGGCGGCGGCGGACGCTCACAGTCGCGACCACTTCGCTGGTCCCGGTTCTGGTCGCGTCCTGCGCGGGTGGCTCCGCAGCGGATCCCCCGTCATTGCCCCCGTCCGGCCCTACTTTTCCAGGCACGGCCCCGGCCACGACAGCCGCTTCGGGGGGCCTACCCCTTTCGGCCCTTCCTCCCGAAGCCGCCTGCGACAACTGGCGCAGACCGGAGTTCTTCGCATCTGCTTCGGTGGAGCGCGTTCGGGAATGCATGGAGGGGGGCGCCTCCCTTCACGATCCGTTGCTGCCGGCCATTTTCCTCGCGGCGAGTTCCGCAACTGATCCGGCAGTCATCCGACTGCTCACTCACGCAGGAGCGGATCCAACCGCAAGGATGGCTTCGGGGTATGACCGCTCGGGCCGTGCACGCTCATACGGCTACACACCACTCCACACGGCTGCGGCCTCGAACCCGGTCCCGGGCATCATCGAGGCGCTGGTTGCGGCCGGAGCCGACGTGCACGTACGGAACCGAGACGAGGAAACACCGCTGCACGCGGCCTGGGAAAACCCGAATCCGGCTGTTGTTCAGGCGCTGCTCCGCTCGGGCGCCGACCCGCTGGCGCGAGACGAACGCGGCCGCGTCGCCGACCCCACGGCTTGCGCGAACTGGAACACGCCCGCCTTCGTAAAGTTGGCACTCCCATCCCACTTTGAGCTCTGCCTGGCACAGGGCGAGGGCGTGCTCGCGCGCGACCCGCGCGGGGACACGCCGCTTCACCACGCCGCGCAAGGTGAAGTCCTGACTTCGGTGGCAATCCTCCTTTCCGCGGGAGCCGACCCCAACGCCCGAAACTTCGCGGGCGCGACGCCGCTGCACGCCGCCGTCTACAACAGGGGCGCAGAGATTGTGACGGCCCTCCTTCAGGCGGGGTCCGAAGTCAACGCCGGTGCGGGTGGCTACGGCACCCCCCTGCTGCACGCCATCGCCAGGACTCAGCGGATCGCCTTTTACGACACCATCAGCGCGAATCCCGTCATTGCCCTGTTGGATGCGGGTGGCGACGTCAACGCTGCGGATTCGCTGGGGGCGACGCCGCTGCTGGCTGCGATGCGTCCCAGTCGCAGAACCGGCTTGATCACCGATCTTCCGCAGAGATTGCTGGCGCTCGGCGCCGACCCCAACGCGAGGGACGCTCAGGGGCGGACTCCTCTGCACCAGGCAGCGGCCCTTGCCGAAGGTCCGGATGTGATCCGCGCCCTGCTTGATGCGGGTGCTGGTCCGGGGGCCCTGGCCGACGATGATGGCTCCCCGCTTCATGCCGCCGCCGCGTCGGCAAGCACCGAGGTGCTCACAGTGCTGCTGCGCGCCGGTGCGGATCCTGCAGGCCGCGACGAAGGCGGGCGGACCCCATTGCACCTTGCCGTCGGGATGTCGCAGAACAACGGGTGGGGGTACGCCACGCACTTCTCGGCCCCCGGATTCCAGCCGCCGTGGCTTCCGCGGGTGCACACGCTCCTTGAGGCCGGCGCGGATGCCAATGCCCGGGACGCCGAAGGCAACACACCGCTGCACCTGTCCCTCTGGACCCGGGACTCGACCGTGGTGTCCTTGCTCGCGGAGGCCGGGGCGGACGTGAACGCCCGAAACGGCTTGGGTCAGACGCCACTGCACGTCGCTCGCGCGACATACAGTGCT
>JAJDVT010000102.1 GCA_022826005.1 Gemmatimonadota bacterium
GGGGTGTGGCGGCCGCGCGGGGCGGGGTGTGGGTCGTGATCGTGGCGGGGGTGGGCGGCCGGGTTGCCACGGGGTTGGGTAGGGGGGGGGGGGGGATGAACCGGGTCGTGTGGGATCTTCGCCACCGGTTTGGGGAGGAAACCGGAACGGGGGGTGGGGGGCCGGGGGTGGGGGGGTGCGGGGGCCGCTGGTCGTGCCGGGGAACTACACCGCGCGGCTGCAGGTCGAAGGCGCCGGGACGGTGGCGGGCGCGCGGCTGGCGCAGCCGCTCGAGGTGCACGAGGATCCGCGGCTGAACGTCACGCCCGCCACCCGCTCGGCCTGGACAGCGACCCTGCTCCAGCTTGGCGAACTGCGGGCACGGGCTCAGCGTCAGCTGGCCCGTGTGGAGGAGGCGCTCAAGGCCGTGGCGGAGGATGACGGCAGCCCCCGGACCGCCAAGCTCCGCGACCTGGAACGCGAGTTCGGGGAGCTGGTCACCCGCATCGGCCGCCTCTCGGGCGACATCGAAGGCGTGGTCGCGCCGCTGACCCAGGACCAGCGGTCGCGGCGCGTGTTCTACACCGACATGCTGGAGGTGCTGGTCAGGGAGATGGAGGAGGTGCTGTAGGGCTGTCAGAGCTCCACGACCCGCCCCACCCCCGCCTCCTCTGCGCGGCGCATCACCACGCCCCCGATAGCCACATCCTGGACCGCGGTGCCCACCGACTTGAAGAAGGTGAGATCGCGCCCTGCACTGCCCTCGGGCGCGTCCCCGTTGACGATCTCGCCGAGGTCGGCGTCGATCACGTCCGGCGTCACCAACCCCTGCCCGATCGGGATGATGAGGTCGCCCGCCTCCTCCAGCACGGCCTCGCGGTCCTCCACCACCACCCTCGCGCGCGTCACGACCTGGCTGCCGATCTCCTGGTGGTCCGGCAGGAAGCTGCCGCTTCCGCTCACGTGCGTCCCGGCGGGCAAGCACGAGCCATCGAAGACGGGGGTGCGTGAGGTGGTAACGGCCACGATGATGTCCGCCCCGTCGACCGCCTCCGCCGGGTTGCGCACTGCCCGCGCCTCGACGCCATCAAGCGAAGCGGCCAGCGCCCTGGCCGACTCCCCACCCTGGGACACCACCCGCACCTCTTCAATCGGCCGCACAGCCCGGATCGCCTCGATCTGCCGCGGGGCCTGGACCCCTGCCCCGAAGATCGCCAGCACACGGCACTCCGCCCGGCTCAGGAGCCGCGCCGCGAGACCGGCGGCCGCCGCGGTCCTGATCGCCGTGAGTTCGCCCGCGTCCATCAGCGCCGCCGGGAGACCCGTGTCGTCGTCGAGCATGAGAATCACGCCGTTGATCGAGGGCAGTCCGCGGGACCGGTTCCCACCGAATACGGATACGACCTTGGCGCCCCGCTCCCCGCTCGCACCCAGACGCGCGGGCATGAAGAGCGAAATCCCGTCTCCCGTCGTCAGCGCCCCCCGTACCGGCATCTCGGCCGCTCCCGCCGACAGCTGTCCGAAGGCACGGGCCATCGCCTCGATGGCGTCTCGCATGGTGATGAGGGAGAGGATTTCGGAGCGGGAAAGGACGCGGAGCTTCATTCGGCCAATGTTGCGATTGCTTGCATGATCCGCGTTTCCGATGCCAGGAGGTCTCCCTTCAGCGCCTCCGCGGTAGCGCGGAACTCGGTTCTGACCTCGCCGATCCGATCATCCATCTGAGTACCCAGGTGGTCCATTCGCGCGTCCATCCGGGTTATCCGCCCATCGAGGTGGTCCCCGGTTCTGATGAAACGGCCGCCCAGTTCTCCAAGCTTCTCGTCGAGAAGTCCCAAGGTAATCGGTCCGAAACACCACTCCAAGTCGCCTTGAGTGACGTCTTCTCATTGCGTCGTCGGGCCGATTCTCCCCAGGTATCGCTCCGCCAACACCCTCCGGTGATGCCGCGAGTGCCCCGCGATGATCCAGGCCAGGCTCCTGACCGTGAATTCGTAGCCGCTGGCCACCCCCCTGCGTCTCCAGGCCTCCTCGTCGAAGCTCCTCAGAAGCAGGACGGTCGCCCGGCGGACGGCCGTGAATTCCTCGGTGAGGCTGGCGAGGGTGCGCCGGTCGGCTCCGGAGTTGGCGGCGTACGCATTCTCGTCGAAAGACGGGAAGCGCGACCGGTCCCCGCGGGCGAACGCCATGGCGCGCACGGTGAACATCCGTTCGGCGTCGGTGACGTGGCCCACCACTTCGCGCACCGACCATTTGCCGGGCGCGTAGCGGTACCCTTCCCCGTTCGGCGGGACGTCCGCGAGCAGCGCGCGCCACACGTCGGCCTCGGCTTCGAGCGTGTCCAGTAGCGGCGCCTTCACGGCCGCGATGTAGGTTCCGTAGAAATCGGCGTATTCGTCGGTCCCGGGCCTGCCCGGAGAGTGTGACATCGGTCTGAATCGTCCTTGTTCGATGGGCTGGTTGCGGCATGGCCGCCCGGCAGGAAGCGGCTCGGCGGCGACGGACACCCTTCATCGCCGCACGCGCCCCTGTTCATTCACAAACGTAGCGCTTCGCCAGCCGCCTGAAAGCCAGGACCTCGGCGGCGGCCCAGCGCTCGTCCCGGCCAAGTTCGCTTGCCATCACGGCGGCAACCGCCGGCGCGGCCACCGATGCCGCCTTCGCATTCAGGAACAGTGCCCGGGTCCGCCGCGCCAAAACGTCCTCCAGGCGGATCGCCATCTCGCTGCGGGCGGCCCACGCAGCCTGGCTCAGCCGGTACGGCAGCGCGGGGTGCATGAGAACGGAGAGGCGCTCGTCGGCTTCCTCCAGCTTGCGGATGGCGTTGGCGTCGGTGCCGTACACCTTCCAGGGATAGCGGACATCGCCCCGCCTCGAGTAGCCGTGCAGCCTCAGCGTGGCCGTGCGGGTATGGGCCGGGGACAGCCCCCCGACGTCTGCGGCGACGTTTACCGCGTCCTGCGCGACCTTGCGGCAGGTCGTCCACTTCCCGCCGGTCACCGTCACGAGGCCCCGCCGGGATGTCCCCACGCTGTGGCCGCGGGACAGCGCGGCGGTGTTCTGTTCGGGGCCGGCGGCCATCAGTCCCCTCAGTCCCGCCCACGCGGAGAGGATATCCGGCCGCGCGATCGGCCGGGTCAGGTAGCGAGCCGCGTGCTCGATCAGGTAGTCCACCTCCTCCTCGCTCGCAGCCGGCTTCCGTGACGGTTCGTCGACCGGCACGTCGGTGGTGCCGATCACGACGTGACCGTGCCACGGAATCGCGAAGAGAACCCTGCCGTCGTCGGTCCTGGGGACGAGCACCGCCGTGTGGCCGGGCAGGAAGGCTTTGCTCACCACGATGTGCACGCCCCGGCTCAGCACCACGGCAGGGTTCTGGTCCGGGTCGTCCATCCGCCGGATCGAATCGGCGAAGGGACCCGCCGCGTTCACTACCACGGCGCCGCGCACCTCCCACTCCGCACCGCCCACCAGATCGCGCACGCGCACCCCCTTCACCGCCCCACGCGACACCACCAGCGCGACCGCCTCCGCGTAGTTGAGCGCGACGCACCCAAGACTGACCGCTGTCCGCGCCATCGCCCACCCCAGGCGGGAGTCGTCGAACTGCCCGTCGTGGAAGAGTACGCCCCCGCGCAGCCTCCGGTCCTGCAGCGTGGAGATGCGGTTGCGGCAGTCGCGGCGGCTCAGCAGCCGTGACGGCCCGAGGTTCCGGCCCGAGGCCAGGGCATCGTAGACCTTCAGCCCTGCGCCGAAGTACGGTCGCTCCCACCAGCGGTACGCGGGCACGACGAGGGAAAGGTCGTCCACCAGGTGGGGCGCGTTCCGCCGCAGCCGGTGCCGTTCGCGCAGCGCGCCGTAGACGAGGCCGACTTCGCCCTGGCGCAGGTAGCGGACCCCCCCGTGGATCAGCTTCGTGCTCCGGCTGGAGGTGCCGCCGGTGAAGTCGCCGCGCTCGACGAGGAGCGTCCGGTATCCGCGAGCACAGGCGTCGAGGGCGGTGGCGAGTCCCGTGCAGCCGCCGCCGATCACCACCACGTCCCAGGGGCGCAGCTCCCTGGCCCGGTCGAGCACATGGTCTCTGGAGAGGATGTTCACCTTGGGGGGATGCAGGGGCGAGGCGGTTGAGAGATGGGGGACGTTTGGGGATTCGTGTTGTGGGATTCGTCTTGAATTCTCGCGTATGGCGCGCGCATTGTCAGCACGATGGCGCGTCAGCACCACCGCAGCTCAGCGCGACGGCGCGTCAGCACGACCACAACTCGGCGCGTCGGTCCATCGAAACGGAAGGGGAACGCTCGTGACCGGCAGCTTCCAGTCCAATGAGGCCGGCTGGAGCGGATACGACGCCGCCTTCGTCGTCGACGCACTCGCCAGCCCGGGACCGTTCAACGTCCCGGACCGGATCGGTAGTCCGTTGTCGGCGGAGATTGTGGGCAACGCCGCAGCCTCCGGGATCACCGCGGTGAATGTGACCGCGAGCGGGAGCGGCGAGACCCCCGGCGCGGCGTATGCGCGGACGCTCGAGCACCTGGCCTACTGGCGGCATGAGGTCGACGCGCACGCCGACGTGCTCGCTTTCGCGGCGAGCGTTGCCGATATCGAGGCCGCAAAGGCGGCCGGCCGATTGGGGCTGATCATGGGCTTTCAGGACACCGTCAGTTCGGGGAGGTCTGGCGGTAGGGGGGTCACCTGAAGTAGGGTTGGCTCAATCCGCCGCCACCCGCCCCATGAACGCCCGCACGCGCTCATGGCTCTTCAGCACGATCACGGTGCCCGGCGCCTCGCGCGCGATCCGCTCCGGGATGGTGCCGAAGAGGATGCGGCTCGAGAAGCTGTCGCCCGAGGCCCCGACCATGACGGCATCGTAGTCGTCCGCCGCGGCCACGATCGACTCCACCACGCCCGGGCCTGCCAGAACCCGCGTCTCCACCGCCGCGCCCTCCTGCATCCCGGCCCGCTCCCCGGCCAGCCACGCCTCCCTTTCCGCGCGGTTCCGCTCCGGCGCGTCCGCGGACACCACCCCGGCCAGCGTCAGCGTTCCCCCGCCGCCCTCCGTGAGGCCGACCGCGTAGCCCCCCGCCTTGCGCGCGTGCACGCTGCCCGCGGTGGGGAGCAGGATGCGCCGGGGCACCGCCCGCTCGGGCCCGAACCGGACCAGCATGATGTCGGCGCGCGCGAGCCGCACGACGTCGTCGGTCACCTCGCCGAGGATCTGCCGCGCCTGGGTGGTGAAGCCCTTCCAGCCCAGCACGATAAGGTGGGAGCGGTCCTCTCGGCGCGCCTCCAGGATGGCTCGTCCCACGTTGCGCCCCACCCGCACCTCGGTCGTGATGGGAACGCCCAGCTCGCCTTCCAGCGCGGCCAGGCGTTCCAGGATGTCGTCCTCGGCCTCGATCGCCTTGCGCGCGAGCTCGGGCGGCAGCTGATCGGGGACCTGCACTACGCGCAGCAGGGTGACCTCGCCGTCGCGCTGCCGGGCCAGGGTGGCGGCGATCCGCAGCAGGGGCTCGGCCGTGTGGGGGTTGTAGACCGGGAGCAGGATGCGGAAGGGGGCTTCGCGCGGGGATGCCCGCAGGGCGACGATGCGCGATTCCGGCCCCGCGGCGTCGGGGACTTCGTAACGGGTGCCGCGCCAGGCGGCGTACCAGAACAGCCCCACCAGCAGCGCGAGGATGGCAAGCAGCACCGGCTGCAGGTGCCCCTGCATCGGGATCTGCAGGATGAGGTAGATGTTGGCCGCGATCCCCAGCGCGGGCAGGAGCGGCACCAGCGGGACCCGGAAGGGACGCTCGATGTCGGGGAAGCGGCGGCGGTGGACGATCAGCGCCGCATTCACGAAGCACAGCGCAAGGAGAAGGACGAGGTTCGCGAAGTGGGCCAGATCCTCGAGCGGCAGGAGGACCGCGAAGAGGCCGATCGAGCCGCCCGCCGCCAGAACCGCCACGTACGGCGTGTGCGTGCGCGCGCTGATGCGGCCGAAGAAGCCCGGCAGGTGGCTCCGGTGGCTCATCGACAGCGCCACCCGGGATCCGGCCAGGATCGAGGCGTTCGACGCGGAGATCATCGAAAAGATCGCCCCGCCCACGATCACCGCGCCCCCGATCGGCCCCAGAAAGGCGCGCGCCGCCACGCCCATCGCCGCCTCGGTGTACTCGGTCAGGTCGGCCACGACCACGACCAGCACCACCAGCGCGTAGAGCACCGTCACCACCAGCATCGAGATGAAAATCGCGCGGGGGATCGTCTTCGTCGGGTTCATCACCTCGCCCGCGGACGCCGCGATCGCCGAGAACCCGAAAAAGGTGATGAAGACGAGCGCGGCGGTCGACGCGATGAGCGGGAGGTCGGTGCTGAAGCGCTCGGTGATCGACGCCGTGTCGAAGCCGCCCAGCCCTCCGGCGATGAACCAAACCAGCAGCGCGATCTTGGCGACCGTGACGACGATCTGGAAGGTGCCGCTCTCCTTGGTACCCTTCATGTTGAGGAGCGTGAGGGCGGCCAGGAAAACGAGCCCCGGCAGCGCCACCAGGGGCACGTGCCAGATGAACTCGTTGAAGTATGTGGACAGGCTCGCGATGTAGAAGGCACACGACGACGCGTAGCCGAGCAGGATGCACCAGCCCACCAGGTACGCCAGCAATGGGGGGAAGGTCTTGCGCGCGTACAGGTAGCCCTCGCCGGAGGACGGGTAGATCGAGGTGAATTCGCAGTAGGTGAGCGCTGTGAAGGCGGCCACGACCGCCGCCAGCAGGAAGGAGGCGATCGCCGCGCTGCCCACGTACCCCACCGCCAGCCCCGACAGCGTGAAGATCCCGGCGGCGATCATGGTGCCGGTCCCGATCGCAAGGGCGGAGACCAGACCGAGATCCCTGCTCAGGCCGGCGACGACTTTCGGTCCGCCCGTGGAAGATCCGTGGGCGCCCGCCGCGGCAGCCCCCTGCGCCGATCCTTCAGCCTTCACTCAAACGCCTTCCGCGGACGCCGGACCGCGCGCGTGGTCAAGGCTGTGCCGACGCCGCGGGAAGCAGCACCCGCACCCTACCCTGCACGTCCTCCTCCATGGCTCGGATCGGGCGAAGCCACTTTTCGACGATTCTGCCCTCGGCGTCGATCAGGAAGCTCCCGGGAAGCCCGAGAAGAAAGTACGCATCCTGGATCGCCCAGGTCGGGTCGTGCCAGACCGGGAACGTGATATCGTGCTCCTCCAGGAAGGCGAGGATCTGGTCCCCGTCGTTGCGGCCGTCAACGCTGACCGCCACCACCTGGAAGCCGCGATCGGCATAGGTATCGTGCAGTTCCTGCAGCTCGGGCATCTCCTCCCGGCAGGGTGCGCACCAGGTAGCCCAGACGTTGAGCATGTAGGGTCCGCCCAGCAGGTCCGCACTTCCCGTCTCGGCCCCGTCCAGGGTGAGCGCGGTGAACGGGGGAGCGGCGTCGCCCACCTCCAGCGGCCGGAAGTCGTCGACGTTGCATGCGGCCAAAACGGCGGCGGCAACGGTGATCGGGATGCATCGCTTCACGGGAAGTCCTCCTGGTCGACAGAGAGCTGCGCGTTTCACGGGGTCGCCCGCCGGGCGCCCCCCAACTCCGGGACGCGCAGCAGATCAACCTACCCAAGCGGGGCCGGAGCGCCAATAATTGGTGGGGACGCTGCGGTTGTCCGACCGGGGCCTGGCACCGGCCGGGCGCACCCGGAGCGCCGCGGCCGACCGGCGGGCCGCTCGCTTCGGCGGAACACTCGACCAACCCCCGGCGTAGGGAACGGAGTCCTACCCTGTAACCCTTTCGGAGCCACGCAACATGGCCACTGACATGCAATCGGACCAAGTCAAGCGAAAGCTGGCCTTCCTGGCCGGTTTCGCCCTCTATTTCGCGGCCCTCTGGCTGCTGTGGGACACACCCGTCGTCTATCCGCTCAAGATCTTCGTCGTGATGCTGCACGAGATCAGCCACGGGATCGCGTCCATCGCCACCGGCGGCACCATCGAGAAGATCACCCTCGATCCCTACCAGGGGGGCGCCTGCTACTGCGGCGGCGGCAACGCCTTCCTCACCCTCTCGGCAGGCTACCTCGGCAGCCTGATCTGGGGCGTGGTGCTGCTGGCGGCCACGAACAGCCGGCGCATCCCCACCCCGGCATTGGTCTTCGGCGTCGGCACGCTCGTGGTGCTCCTCACGGCGCTCTACGTCCGCAACAGCTTCGGCCTCGCCTTCGGTCTGGCCTTTGGCGCCACCCTGATGATCGCCGGGCGAAAACTCGGACCCGCCGCGAGCCGCGTGCTCATGACCGCGCTGGGCCTGACCAGCTGCCTCTATGCCATCCTCGACATCAAGAGCGACGTGCTGGACCGGCCGCACCTGCAGTCCGACGCGGCCATGCTGGCGGAACTCACCGGCGTGCCGACCATGACCTGGGGGGTCATCTGGATCGTGGTCGGGTTGATCGTCAGCGCGCTGGCATTTCGGAAGGCGTTCAAGGCGGCTTGAGGGAGCCCTACCCCCCCACCTCAAATCCCACCACGTTCCTCGTTTCCCTGCTGAACTCCACGCCCACCAGGAACACCTCCCCGCCGCCGCCCCGGTACTTGGCCGCGTAGTCCCTCTCGCGCAATTGTGCCATTGCCGCCCCCTCCGGCTCCCTTTCCACGACCTTGAACTCGAACAGGTAGACATCGGCACCGAACCGCACCGCCATGTCGAGGCGGCCGTGGCTGCTCGAGTCCTCCACCGTGATGTCCAGGCCGAGCGCCGCAAAACAGGAGTAGAACACGCTCGCGTAGTACCCTTCGTAGTTGGCGATGTCGTTGTTGGTGTACCACTCGTACGGGATGCTCGCAAAGAACGCCTGGAACAGGCTCTCGAGTCCCTCGAAGTCGTTCTTCTCAAGGAGTTCGCGCAGGCGGACGCTGTGTGTCGATCAGGTTGTTGAGACCCGAGAACAGGCTGACATTGGAGAACTTGCTCACACCCGTGAAGAAGCTGAAGCGGATGTCCGCGTCGGCGTCCTTGACGACCCCGAAGACCCCGCGCAGGAAGTCGCGGTTGGCCCGGGCGGTGTCGGGCGCGTCCAGGACATTGAGGATGGGCTTGTCGTACTCGTCAACCAGGACGGCTACGGGCTCGCCGTCCTTCCGGCGAAGAGCCTCGACCAGGGCGGCAAGGCGCTCGGGGCAGGTGTCGTACTTCGCGACGACGCCCGACCGGCGTTCCACGGAATCCAGCTGGACCATGACGTTGGCGTGCAGCGCACCCGGGTCCCTGAAGCTCCCCCCGCCGAAGCTGAGGCGGAGCACGGGGTTGCGGGCGGACCAGTCCTACTTGTGGTGAATGTCCAAGCCGTGGAACAGGGCCTCGCTTCCCTCAAACACCTCGCTCAGCGTGTCCAGAAAAAGGCTCTTGCCGAACCTCCGGGGCCGGGAAAGGAAGTAGTGCTTGCCTTCGTCCAGCAGCCTTCGCACGTAAGGCGTCTTGTCCACGTAGTAGTGGCCGCCCTGCCGGATTTCCCGGAAGGTCTGAATGCCGATGGGCAGCTTGGACCGGGATCGAGAGTTCATCGGGGTCCGCTTCGGAGTCAGTACGATTCACCAGAACGGACGCTAGGCGGGCAGCCATTCGCTAGCCACCCTAACGATGGCTTGAGACCCGGCGGCGTGAGTCACCGCCGGGACAGCCGCGGCTTCAGGATGCGGAGGAACGGCACTCCGGCCTCGGTCTCGTCGTAGCCGATCACATAGCGGGAACTCCCGTCAAAGCCGTCGAATACGCCGTCGTGGTGAGAGCGCGCCAGCGTCCGGCCGGTACCGGGATCCACAAGATCGAGCCACCCGTCTCGCAATTGGACGATGTCGATTTCATGCAGCCTCGCCTCCGGCGGTGGAGGTGGACCCGTCCAGTCCAGATCGGCTGTGTGCCAAACGAGCCAGAGTCCCCGATCGTCCAGCATCGCTGCGCTCATCGTCGCTTGCGAGAACTCGTCGCCGCCCCCGTCAAACTCCGCAACTCGACGATCGAAGACCATGCCGATCTTCGGTTCCGGCGCCAGGTCCCAGCGGACGAGGCGGTTGACCTCTCGCGGCACCGACCAAACCGTATCGTCCCTCCCCGCAACGCGCGTGCTCGTGGCCCAGGGCGTCACTTCGGGCGAATAGACCCCTCCATCGTGGCCATATGAGGCCATCTCCCCGGAAGGCCGCAATACGTGGAGCTTGTGACCCACGGACTCGGGGGTCGGGACGAGGGCCACGAACACCACCACGTCATCGCTCAACACGGCGGCGGACCTGACCTCTCCCGGAAAGCGGTCGGTGCGGACCACCCGAAAGTCGTGGTCAAGCATCGTTCGACCCTTATGATACTCGAAAACGTGGATGTATCGGGGACCCACGCCGATGTGCGAGATGGACTGGTACTCCCCCGGGCCAGACCCCCGTCCCCCGATGGTCCGCTGGTAGGTGCCAGTCGAATCGAACAACGCGATCTCGGCTTCCCTGGAATTCCAGAGCAGGATGCGGCCCCGCCGGTCCACGGCGACATGAGAAAACAGTGAGACAAGTTCCACGCCGGGTCCGTCCAGGCCGCCGATGCTCACGATGGTGTCAAGCGTGATGACACATTCCAGGCAGGTCACCCGGCCAGACACCTCCTCGGCCTCCTGCGCGCGAAGGCAAGTAACGGTGGCGTGACACGCTCCAAGAGCGAACAGCAGGCTGCAAGCGATCCTCATGGGGCTACCCCTCGGAGGCGAGCTGGGCGGCCGCCGCCCCGATTGCAGCCACCTCCCCGTTGAACACCGTCATCTCGCACACCATGTCGCGCAGTTCCCCGGTCGGCACCGTCAGCGGGTTGCGGTCCCAGACGGCCAGGTCCGCATACTTGCCGGGCTCGATCGTCCCCACCTTGTCCTCCAGGAACATCTGGTGGGCCGCCCAGATGGTAAACGACCGCAGCGCCGTCTCCGCATCGACCGACTCGGCCGTGCCGTAGGGCGCCTCGCCGTAGACACCCAGCAGCGGCTGGCGCGCGACCGAGGCCCACACGCCGTACCGGGCCGGGAAGGGCGTGACGAAGAAGTCCGACCCGCTGGCCCAGATCATGCCGCGCTCCCGGTAGGACCGGAAGGGGTTGAGGCGAAGGGCGCGCTGGGGTCCGAAGTTGCCTGCGTAGGTGTCGCCGATCCACCAGGTGAAGGTCGGGGATGGCTCCGGGTAGCCGGCCTGCCAGTCACGCTGCAGCTCGGCCATGGCGTCGAGGGCGTGGTCGGTGGGGATGTTGGAGTGGATGATGCTGTGGCGGAGGCCGGGGGTCGGGGTGGCCACGAGGGCCTCCTGGATGCTCTCGACCGTCCAGTCGATGGCGCGGGCGCCGATGGCGTGCATGCCGACGTGGAGGCCGGCGTCGTGGTAGGCCCGAAAGCGCCGGCGCAGCTCGTCGGGATCCATGGTGGGATAGCCGCGGTTGCCGGTGTCGGTGCCGGTGAATTCGCGGTTCCAGTCGTCGTATAGCCAGGCGGTGCGGGCGCCTCCGCTACCGTCGATGTAGAGCTTGACGCCGCCGGCGATCAGGCGGTCGTCTCCGGTGGATTCATAGGGGCGGGTGAAGGCAGCGAGGCGCTCGGCGTAGGCGCGAACCTCCTCGATGGGCCCGTCCAGCGCCCTCCACAGGACGAAGATGCGGACGGTGAGGTCGCCGTCGGCGAGGACGTCGGCGTACGCGTCCCAGGTGGCCTGTGTGATCCCCGGATCCTTGCCGCCGGTCATGCATTCGGCGTTGAAGGCGCCGGCCAGGGAGCGGATTCCCTCGCGCTGCTGGTCCGGGCCGAGGCGGGGGATGAGACGGGTGACGAGTCCCATCGCGGACTCCTTGAGGACGCCGGTGGGCTCTCCGGCTGCGTCACGGTCGATGGTGCCGCCGGGCGGATCCGGGGTGTCCGCGGTGATGCCCGCCATCTCGAGCGCGACCGAGTTGGCCACGCCGTAGTGACCCATGGTGTGCATCAGCCAGACGGGCCGGCCCTCGTCCACCTCGTCCAGATCCGTCGCGTAGATGTACCGAACCTCCTCCAGCTTGCCCTCGTCCCACCCACCCCCCCGCACCCACTCGCCCTCGCCGACGAGGGCCGCCTGTTCGCCCACCATCCGCTGCACGTCGGCGATGTTCTCGACGTTCGGGTAGCTCATGTCGAGGTTGTATAGCCGGTTCGCGCCCCCGCTCGCGAAGTGCACGTGCGCGTCCATCAGCCCGGGGGTGACCGCGCGGCCCGCCAGGTCGACCCGCTCGGTTTCGGGCCCCACCATGGCTTCGATCTCCGCCACCGTCCCCACGGCGACCACCCGCTCGCCACGCACCGCCACCGCTTCGGCCACGCGACTCTCCGGGTCGAGGGTGATAACGGGGCCACCCGTTAGCACCAGATCGGCTTCCAGGGGAGGCTCGGCTGCACACCCCACCACCATTAGGCATGCTGCCGAGGCGCAGACTGCCAGTGCGGTGCCGATGGCCGGGAAGGCGCGGACCCCCGGGGCGGGGCGGCGCGTAGGCCGGATTCCTACCTCAGATGTAAAGCCAACATTACCAAATGTCATGTGCACTTTACTTTCTGTTCCCGTAGAGACACTCTGCACTCGAACAGTGTCCTTGCGCCGAGGTTGATCCTCCGCCACAAGTCACTATACATTGTAGCTGGCCATGGTGGCCAAACGCGGTGCCGCCATGAGTGGCGGTTCCGTTTCGCGCAGGATGCACAGTCCCGCCCGATGTCAAACCCATGATAAAGGAGGTGATCACTTGTCTAGTCCAAGTACCCAGCCCAACCCGGCAAGGGCAAGCGGTCGCCGCTTCGGCAGCTAAGCCGAAACACGATCGAACGTTCGCGCCGTAAGCGGCCTTCGCGCCGGGTTGCGGCCGGTTCCAGAAGCCCCCGGAGGTTCTGTGTAGCGTCCAGAGCCTTCGGGGGCTTATCGTGTCCGGGAGCCATCGCCCTGCGGGCCGGCACCTACCCCACCGACGGTCTCTCATGACGCTACGAACCCTCGCCCCCGCCGCGGTCTTCACCGCCTTCGCCTGCCTGGCCGCCCGCACTGCAGCGGAAGCCCAGCAGGGTCAGGAAGTCTTCGAGACGGCCTGCGCGAGCTGCCATTCGCCCGCCGGCACCGAGCGCGCACCCGGGACCCGGCTCCTCGCGCAGCTCACGCCGCGTGCGATCGTGGCCTCTCTGGAGGACGGGGTGATGCGCGCGGAGGGCGCGGACCTGACGCCGGAGCAGCGCATTCAGGTGGCCGAGTACCTGACCCGCCGCCGCTACGAGGCCGGGGGTCTCCCGGAGTCCGTCTTCTGCGCCGCACCCGCCTGGACGGGGCTGGATCCTGCTGCCGCCTCCTGGATGGGGTTCGCGGGCAACCTGGCGGGCACCGGCTACCAGCCACCCGAGCGAGCGGGGCTGGACGCTTCCGACGTGCCGAACCTGGAGTTGCGCTGGGCGTTCGCCTTCCCCGGGGGGACGAACATGCGTACCTCGCCCGCGGTGGCCGGCGACGCGGCGCTCGTGGCCGGTCCCTTCGGCGAGGTGCTGGCCCTGGACCTCGCCACCGGCTGCGTCCGCTGGAGCTTCGAGGCCGACGCGATGATCCGTGGCGCCATCGTGATCGGCGAGGGCCCGGAAGGCCGCTCCGCCGCATGGTTCGTGGACTCGCGCACCAACGCCTACGCCGTCGACCTGGAGAGCGGTTCCGTGATGTGGAAGGTGCGGGTCGGCTGGCACGCGGTGGCGTACGGCACGGGAAGCCCGGCGCTGCACGACGGGCGGCTGTACGTCCCCGTGTCCTCGCTGGAGGTCTCGATGGCAGGCGATCCGCGCTACGAGTGCTGCACCTCCGCCGGGGCGGTCGCGGCTCTCGATGCCGCCACGGGCGAGGTTCTCTGGTACCACCGCGTGATCCCGGGCTACTCGGAGGAGACGGGCCGCAACGGGATCGGGACGACGAATTGGGGCCCGTCCGGGGCGGCGGTCTGGTCGAGTCCCACCATCGATCCGGCCCGCGGGCTGCTGTATGCCGGGACGGGCGAGAACCTGACCCACCCGGTGACCGGGACCAGCGACGCGATCCTGGCGCTGGAGCTCGCAACGGGGGAGCTGGCCTGGTCCTTCCAGGCGACTTCCGGCGACGCCTTCAACATGGCGTGCACACAGGCGGCCTTCCGCGAGAACTGCCCCGATCCTCCCGGACCGGACCTGGATTTCGGGATGGCGCCGATGCTCGTCACCCGGACCGACGGGAAGGAGATCCTGGTCGCGGGGCAGAAGTCCGGGACGGTGTGGGCGCTGGACCCCGACAATGGCGGAGCGCTCCTCTGGTCCACGTCGGTCGGCAAGGGCAGCGCACTCGGGGGGATTCACTGGGGGATGGCCGCGGACGGCCGCTACGCCTACGCGCCTAACGCCGACCGGCAGGCCGTGATCGTGGACGTCAACCCGGAACGCGAGCGCTCGCCGGGTCTCTACGCGCTCGATCTCATGACCGGCGAGGTCGTGTGGAGCGCATTTCCACCGGAGGACGCCTGTCGCGGCAGGCCACGCTGCTTCCCCTCCAACTCGGCCGCGGCCACCGCCATCGACGGAGTCGTCTTCGCCGGCGGCCTGGACGGCGTCATCCGCGCCCACTCGACCGCCGACGGCCAGGTGATCTGGGAGTTCGACACGACGCAGCCCGTCGAAACCGTGGGCGGTGTTCCCGGGCGGGGCGGCGCCATCGACGGACCCGGACCGGTCGTCGCCGGAGGCTTGCTCTTCGTCAACAGCGGCTACGCGACCTTCGGCCAGATGCCGGGCAACCTGCTGCTGGCCTTCGGGGTCGGCGATCCGGACGGGCCGGGCAACTGATGCGCCCGGGAGCGGCCGGTGAGGCCGAAGCGGCGAGAACGGCCTCCGGGTTGACCGCAGCGAAACGCCCAGGCTGGCCCAGGGCGGGCGAGTTCCGCACATTGTCACCCATGAACAGAATACCCGTTCGCGCGCTCATTCTCGTGGCGCTCGCCGCCGCTTTCCCGGCGCTCGCGTACGCACAGGCGTCCGGCATCCCCCGCACACCCTCGGGCAGGCCCGACATGAACGGCCTGTGGCAGGCGCTCGGCAACGCCCATTGGGACATCGAGCCGCACGCCGCTCGTCCCGCCCTCGCCATGCAGCCCGGGCCCGTGATCCCGGTGCCGGCGAACGAGGTGCTCGCGCTGGGTGCCGTCGGGTCCGTCCCATCCGGCTATGGCGTCGTCGACGGGGGCGTGATTCCCTACCTGCCCGAGGCGCTGGCGCTGCGGGACGAGAACCGTGAGCTGTGGCTGGAGCGCGACCCGGAGATCAAGTGCTTCCTGCCGGGGGTGCCGAGGGCGACCTACATGCCCTTCCCCTTCCAGATCTTCCAGAGCGACACGAAGGTCTTCATGGCGTACGAGTACGCGGGCGCGATGCGAGAGGTCTACCTGGAGGATCCCGGTCCGCCGCAGGTCGACTCCTGGATGGGACAGTCGGTCGGCCGCTGGGAGGGCGACACCTTTGTTGTCGTGGTGAACGGCTTCAACGGGCAGGCGTGGCTGGACCGGGCGGGGAATCACCACAGCGCCGGCCTGACGGTCACCGAGCGCTACACGATGATCGGTCCGGACCACATCATGTACGAGGCGGAGCTGGACGACCCGGAGACGTATGCGCGTCCCTGGAAGGTCCGCATGCCGCTGTACCGCAACATCGATCCGAATGCCCGGCTTGGGCAGTTTCAGTGCGTGGAATTCGTCGAGGAGCTGATGTATGGACACCTGCGCAAGAATCCGATTCGCCGCCGGTAGGAGGGGCGCCGTCCCGCTGACGCTGCCGGGCGCCGCCGCACTGGGCCTGGTTCCCGTCACTGCGGGTCTGGCCCCCGTCCTCGCGACGCCCGTCATCGCCCAGGAGCGCGAGGCCGCGGCGGTCGAATGGGTCGTTCCGCGCACGCCCTACGGACACCCCGACCTGCAGGGGAACTGGTCCAACGCGACGGTCACCCCGATTCAGCGGCCGGAGGGACAGGGTCCGACGCACACCTGGGAAGCGGTGGCCCGGATCGAGGGATTCGTGCGCACCGCCCGTCAGAGGGGGGCCCGGGACAGCGATCCCAACCGGAGCGCGCCGCCGGTCGGAGGCATCTTCACCGGTGATCCGCGCAGCGACGCGGCGTCCGGGGGCACCGGCGGCTACAACTCCTTCTACATCGACTCGGGAGACCTGGTGGCGGTCTTCAACGGCGAGCCCCGGACCTCGCTGATCGTCTATCCGGAGAACGGGCGGACGCCGTCGCTCACCGACGAGGGTCGGGAGCGGCGCGCCGAGCGGAGGCGATTCGCCAGCCAGTTCGGCCAGTACGACAACCCGGAGAACCGGCCGCTGGCCGAGCGCTGCATCATGTCGTTCGGCTCCAACGGGGGGCCGCCGATGCTTCCCAACTACTTCTACAACAACAACTACACGATCGTGCAGACGCCGGACCATGTGATGATCATGACCGAGATGGTGCACGACGTGCGGATCATCCGGCTGGGCGAGCGCAAACCGCTGCCTGCGCACATCCGCCCGTGGATGGGCGACTCCTGGGGCCGCTGGGAGGGCGACACGCTGGTCGTCGAGACCACGAACCTTCACCCGAATCAGACCCTGCAGGGCGTGGCGCCGTCGGAGGAGTTCAAGGTCATCGAGCGCTTCACCCGCGCCGACGAGCACACGATCAACTACGAGTTCACCGTCGAGGATCCGATCATGTGGAGCGGGCCCTGGAGGGGCGAGGTGCCCTTCAGGCGGCTCGACGGACTGGTCTACGAATACGCCTGCCACGAGGGCAACTACGCGCTCGAGAACGTGCTGCGCGGTGCCCGGGCGCAAGAGCGTCAGGAAGGAAGGTAGGGAACGATGCGCAACAAATGGATTCTTCTGGCCGGCGCGGCGGCGCTGCTGGCCGCGGTCGCGGTTCCGGTGGTGGCCCACCACGCCTTTGGGGCGGAGTTCGATCGCAACGCGCCGATCAAGCTCCAGGGCAAGATCGTCAAGCTCGAGTGGGTGAATCCGCACACCTGGATCCACATCGAGATCGAGAAGGAAGACGGGACCCAGGAAATATGGGCCGTGGAGGGTGGGACACCCAACGTATTGTTGCGTAGAGGGTTACGCCGAGACTGCCTGAAGCCCGGCGCGGAGATCATCGTGGACGGATACCAGGCCAAGGACCACTCCCTGAAGCGCGCCAACGGGCGCGACGTGACCTTCACCGACGGCAGCAAGATCTTCCTGGGCTCGTCCGGGACGGGGGCGCCCTACGAGGAGGAACTCCTGAAGGCGAGGCGGCAGCAGGGGCGCTGCTGAGTCAGGAAAACCCGATCCAGCGACCGGCCGCCGCCACGGTAAACCACAGCGCCAGCGACACGGCCCCGACGATGCGGCCGACCACGCCGGGATCCTCGGTCGCGCGCCGCGCCACGCGCTCACGCACCGCGAAGGTGAAGGTCAGCGCCACGGGCAGCGTGCACATCTTCACCCAGAACGCGGTGTTGTAGTACGCCTTGATGGCTTCCGACAGGAAGAGCGGCACTCCGGTGAGCACCATCACGATCACGCTCGCGACCAGCCAGGGCCTCGCGTAGCGGGCCAGCCGGGCGGGCGGCTGGCCGGTGAGGCCGACGCCGAGCAGCCTGAGGTCGACGACGAGCAACGCGCCCCCGAGCATGCACAGGCCGAGGAGGTGGACGGCCTCCAGGATCGGGAAGGCCCAGATGGAGTCGGCGATCGCCCTGCCGATCGGTGTCGACTCGCACCAGCGGAAGAAGTCGATCATCGGAGCGGCACGGGACATCCCGCCATCCAGTTCACCCATGCGGGCTGGGGCTGGATGTCGCAGTCGAACCAGTTGTAGGCGATGAGGCGGCCCGTCACCACCACCACGGTCCACACGGCCAGCGACACCGCGCCGGCGATACGGGCAGCCCGTGGCGGGGATGCATCCCGGTCCCACTCGGCGGCGTGGCGGTGCACCCCGTTGTGGAAGATCGCGACGTTCGCGCCCGCCAGGAGCAGCACCAGCACCTTGACGCGGAAGAAGAGGTTGTGGTAGTAGCGCAGCGGCTGCGAGTAGAAGAGGAGGAGCCCGGTCACGGTCATGATGATGAAGCCGATGTGGGTCCATGGGAGTAAGCGCCCCGTGAATGCCGTGATCGGCACTTTCCGGAAGGCGATGCCGAGCAGCCTCAGGTCCATCATCACGGTAGTGCCGACAAAGAGGCCGAGGGTGAGGACATGGGTCGACTCCACCAGCGGCCACACCCAGAGCGACTCGAGAAGGGCGATGCTCCACGGGGTCTCGCCGAGCCAGACCAGGAATCGTTCGATCAAGGGGTGTCCGGGATGCTGTCCGGGATGGTGTCGTAGTTGGGGCGCAGCGTCTGGGTCGCGTAGACGGCGTGGCAGCCGGTGCAGACCAGGTAGACGTCGCCCCCCGCCTCGAAGACCCTGCCGGGATCACGCGCCTGCGCGGCCTCGACCGCGCGCCTCCCCACGTCGATCATCGAGCGGGACATCGCGACCCAGTGATCACCCTGCACGCGCTCCCGCAGCAACAGCAGGTTGCCCGATTCGGCGAGCACCCAGGCCGCGTTCTCCACGGCCTCCCACTCCTCCGCCGTGCGCGGCTCGATCTCGTAGGTGCCCTCCATGTCCCAGATGAAGCCCACCGCGTCCCAGTAGACCTCGGCCGCCGGCTCGAGCACCGACAGCATCAGCTGCTTCGAGTCGGCCGCGGCGACGAAGGGATGGCGGTCGGGGGGGTCGGTGCATGCGCCCGCGAGCATGAGGGCACAGGTCAGGGGCAGTGTTCTCATGGCCGTGAAAGATACCCCCGCCGAGCGGCGCCGGCACCCTGACCGCGCGGGAATCGCGCCTGGCAACCCACCGACAACCCCCCCGCGCCGTTCGAGCGGCGATGCATCCGCGCATCCGGACCGCTTTCCGGGATGAGTTCGTGCGTGCCGGAGCAGCCGCCAACCGCACGCGGTGCGTGGCGGACACCCGCATCGGCGCGCATCTTGTGTACAGCTCACGTATCCCCACCCAAACGCAAGACCGCCGCATGAAGTTGAACTCCAGGTTCCTCCGCAACGGCCTCGGCCTCGTCCTGCTGGCTCTCACCACCACCGCCTCGTCCCCCGCCGCGGGAGCACAGCAGTCGGACTGGCCGATGCACGGGCGCGACGCCGCCGAAACCCGCTACAGCCCGCTGGACGGGATCAACACCGCCAACGTCGACCAGCTCGCGGTCGCATGGAGCTGGGAAATCCCCAAGATCGGGGCACGGCTCGAGACGACGCCCATCGTCGTGGACGGGGTCCTGTACGGCACGGCGGCGTTCAGCTTCGTCTTCGCCCTCAACGCCGCCACCGGCGAGGAGATCTGGCGCTGGGATCCGGCCATCCCCCACGAGCGGCTGGGCGGGCCGCGATCCTGCTGTGGCGATGTCAACCGGGGTGTAGCGGTCCACGGGGACCACGTGTACGTGGGCCTGCTGGACGGCCGCCTCGTCGCCCTCGACCGCGCCGACGGTTCGCTCTTGTGGACGGTTCAGACGACACCGCCCGGCGCCGATTACTCTATCACCGGGGCACCACGGGTGATCGGCAACGCCGTCGTGATCGGCAACGGGGGGGCCGAGTACGGTGTCCGCGGCTACGTGACCGCCTACGACACCGAAACCGGGGCCGAGCTGTGGCGCACCCACACCGTCCCGGGCAACCCCGCCGACGGCTTCGAGAGCGAGGCCATGCGTGCGGCGGCAGAGACCTGGACGGGCGAGTGGTGGGTCGCGGGCGGAGGAGGCACCGTCTGGGACGCGATCGTGGTCGACCCGGCGGCGGATCTGGTATACATCGGCACCGGCAACGGCTCGCCCTGGAACCGCGACAACCGCAGCCCGGGCGGCGGCGACAACCTCTACCTCTCCGCCATCGTCGCGCTCGACCCGGAAGACGGGTCCATCCAGTGGCACTACCAGACGACGCCGGGGGACGACTGGGACTACACGGCGACCCAGCCGCTCATGCTGCTCGACCTCGAGATCGGCGGCAGGGAGCGGCAGGTCATCGTACAGGCGCCCAAGAACGGCTTCTTCTACGTCGTCGACCGGCTCACCGGCGAATTCATCTCGGCCGAGCCCTTCGCCGACGACCTCACCTGGGCGACCGCGGTCGATCCGGCTACCGGCCGTCCCATGGAGACGCCCGAGGCCCGTTACGGAATGACCGGCAAGGGGGTCTACCTGGCTCCTGGCCCGCGTGGGGCGCACAACTGGCACCCGATGTCGTGGAGCCCGCGCACCGGGCTGGTCTACCTGCCCGCCACAAACAACAACTACTACTTCGAGAAGGAAGAGGATTTCGACTACCGGGCGGGAACCTGGAACACGGGGACCACCCGGGGCGCCGACAGCCAGCGGCCGGAGCGTCCACCCCTGAAGGGGCCGAACAATTTCCTCCTGGCCTGGGATCCGGCCCGGAACAGCGAGCGGTGGCGGGTCGAGGCCGATGGCAGGCACGGCGGAACCATGGCCACCGGCGGGGACCTGGTCTTCTGGGGCACGGGTGAGCGGCTGGCCGCGCACGACGCCCGCACCGGCGAGGAACTCTGGTCGGCGGAGGTCGGGGACGGCACCGCGTCGCCGGTCACCTACCAAGTGGACGGCACGCAGTACGTGTCGATCGCGGCCGGGCTGGTCACCGGGGGCGGGGCGCCACGGGTCTGGACCTTCGCGCTGGAGGCGGACGCGCAGGACACCCGGGACCTCACCACCGCCGCCCCCGACGAGGTGGGCCTCTCCAGCGAGGCCCTCGCGCGCATCGGCCCCACCATGCAGCAGTTCATCGACAACGACCGCACCGCCGGCATCCTCACGCTGGTCGCCCGGCGCGGCGAGATCGTGCACTGGGACGCCCACGGGTGGCGCGTCAAGGATGAGGACCCCCTCGATCCCAACGACATCTTCCGCATCTACTCGATGACCAAGCCGGTCACCAGCGTCGCCGCGATGATCCTCATCGAGGAGGGCCGCATGTCGCTCGACGACCCGCTGTCGAGCGTCATCCCCTCCTTCGCCGACATCCAGGTGTACGACGGCGGCAACCTCCGCCCGCCGGCGCGCCCGATCCTGATCCGGGACCTGCTCACCCACACCTCCGGGCTCACCTACGGCGTCTTCGGCAACACGCCGGTCGACTCCATGTACGGCAGCAGGCTCAACGCTCTGGACAGACGCGGGAACGCGGATCTCGAGGAGCGTGCCGAGGTCCTGGCGTCCCTTCCCCTGATCGACGACCCCGGTGCCCGCTGGAACTACAGCCTTTCCACGGATGTCCTCGGGCGCGTCGTCGAGGTGGTTTCCGGGCAGTCGCTGGACGCATTCTTCCGCGAGCGCATCTTCGACCCGCTCGGGATGCACGACACCGGCTTTCATGTGGCCGCCGGCAAGACCGACCGCTTCACGCAGTTGTATTTCCGCGGCCGCGACGGGCTCGTCGCACCCCCCGGCGGCGACCGCTTCACCCGTCCCCCGAGCTGGTATTCCGGAGGGGGCGGGCTCACATCCACCGCGGCCGACTACCTCCGCTTCTGCGAGATGCTCCTCGGCGGGGGCGAAAGGGACGGGGTCCGCATCCTCCGGCCGGGAACCGTCGAACTCATGACACGCAATCACCTGCCGGAGGAAATGATTCCGGTCCTGGGGCTGCCCGGGCAGGGCTTCGGACTCGGGTTCGCCGTGTCGGTCGGCGACAATCCCGGCACCTATTGGTGGTCGGGCGTCGCAAGCACCTATTTCTGGATCGACCCGGAGGAGGAGATCATCGCGTTCGCATGGACCCAGCTCCAGCCGTACGGGATGGCGCCGGTCGACCGCCTGCTCAGACCCATCGTGTATGAAGCAATCCGCGACGGGAATTGACACACTGTCGAGTGAAAAGCGACATAAGTGTGACACAATAACGACAGAATGACGACACACACGATGGAGGACTGACGGAATGCTGACGGAAAGACGCTGCGGCCCGACCGGCCCCCACCCTCTGGCGACGCTCGCCAACCGCTTGACCTTCCCCGCTCTGGCCGGCGCCCTGCTTTCACTGGCCGGTTGCGGCGGCGACTCGGATCCCACCCCACCCGAGCCTCCCGCGGTGCCGACGACCGTCACCATCACCCCGGCCTCCGTCACGCTCGCCGCGGTGGGGGACCGGCAGCAGTACCAGGCCCGGGTGCTGGACCAGCGCGGGCGTGCCATGTCCGGTGTGACCATCACCTGGGCGAGCACCCGGCCGGGTGTGGCGGAGGTCGACCGCGCGACGGGGCTGGCCACGGCCACCGGGCCGGGGACGGCGGGCATTCGCGCAACGGCCCGGCGGATCACCTCTGAAGCCACGCTCGAGGTGGTCCAGGTGCCCGCGGCACTGGAGAAGACCCAGGGCGACGGCGAGCGGGGGTATTTCGGCAGGGCACTGGCCGTGTCTCCCGCCGTGCGCGTGCTGGACGCGAACGGACATCCGGCCCGCGAGAAGAGCGTCATCTTCGAGGTCACCTCCGGAGGCGGATCCGTGTTCCCCGAAGTCACCATCACCGACCCGGACGGCATGGCGCGGACCGAATGGACGCTCGGCGAGGACTCCGTGCAGACGCTCAGCGCTACGGCCTCCGAGCTGACCACCGAATTCACGGTGACCGCCATCGAACCGCCTCTGGAGATCCTCACCGATTCCCTCGCCTGGGGACGGGCCACCCTCGCCTACCTTACCGAGCTGTCGGCGCGGGGCGGCTCGCGCATGGGGTACGTCTGGAGCCTCCCGGAGAACGCGGCGCTGCCCGCGGGTCTGGAGATCACCACGGACGGGCGGATCCAGGGGACGCCCGAGGAAGTCGGCGTAAGCGAGGTGGAGGTGCGGGTCACCGACTCGAACGGCCGGGACACGACCGCCACCTTCGGGCTGCGTGTTTGCGACGCCCCGCTGGGGCTGCAGGTGGGAGACGTGCGGACGGTGAACCCCGAGGCGCTGGAGCCCTGCGGGTTCCTGCTGATCGCCGACAGTGCCGGGGCATACTACCGGGTGACCTTCACCGGCCTCGACGCCGAGGGGCGGAGGGACTCGCGCACGAGCCTGTGGCTGGAGCCGCTTCCGGGACAGGCGGCGGCGTTCCGTCCCTCTGTTGCCGCGCGCGCACCCCGGCAACCGGCCGCGGTGGATCAGGAATGGGCCGCTGCGTCAGCGCGTTGGTCGGAACTGCTTCAGATCGAATACGAGAACGACCTGCTGCACCGGGAGATCCGGCGCCAGGAAGAGGAGCTCATGCAGGAGATGCTCGCGCGTGGACCGCTGGAAATCCTGCCCGACCGGCCCTCCACGCGGGGGCAGGACCAGGCCCGGCAAACCGCCGGGACTCCCGTCACCTTCAAGCTCTACGACCGAACGGGCGGAGGAAGCCGCTGCACGGTGGACACGACGGTGGTCGCCGACGTGATCGCCGAGAACGACGACTTCATCGTCTACGAGTCCGTGGATGCCACAGGCAACGTGTCGGTGGAGAACGCGAACACGATGATCGACTTCTACACTGAGCACGGGAAGGAGATCGTCGAGCGCTACTTCGGCGGGGTCAGCGACGTGAACGGCGACGGCAAGATCGCCCTTCTGGTGGATCCCAGCCTGAGCGGCAGCCGCGCGTTCGTCTGGTCCGGCGACATGACCTTTTCCGCTACGACCTGTCCCGCCTCGAACGAGATGGAACTCGTCCACATGAGCGCCGGGTCCTTCGATTTCGACAACGGTCGGTACTGGGCACTCTCGGCGCTGGTGCACGAGGTCAAGCACGTCAGCTCCCTTTACAAGCGGGCCGTGAATCACCGGCGGCGCGGCTCCAGGAGCGGGGACGAGAGCTTCCACCCGGTCTGGATCGAGGAGGGCACGGCCGAGATCGCCAAGGAGATGAGTTCGCGGCTGGCGTGGGAGCGCGCGGGGGGACCGGCGGCAAGCGAGCGGGCCTCCGGCGACGCGATGCGGCTGGCTCTCCGGGAGACCGTGCCCGAGTTCTACGGGGTGTTCAACCTGATGTCCCGGACGGTGATCGCGTTCTCCCCGGATCCGAACGGCATCGCCTTCGAGCCCGACGACCAGGGCCACATCTACGGCAGCGGCTGGCACTTCCACCGCTTCCTGCGCGACTGGGTGGCGGCGGGCGGGGCGGGCGTGGACATGGCCGCGGACGAGGCGTTCGTCACGGCGCTCAACGACACGCTCACCGTGCCGGGGATCGAGGGCCTCGAGCATGTGATGGGCACGTCGATGGCGGAACTGCTCCACGCCCACGCCATCGCGATGACCGTCGCGGGGTCCGAGGACCTGCTCACCGACGACGCGACGCCACGCTTCCTGTCCTACGACTTCCCCACCGCAACGGAGATCTTCGTCAACCCAGACCCGCCGGGGCGCTACCCCTGGCCGAAGACGCTGACGGGGGATGACGACCTGTCATCGATGGCGGCCGCGGTGCTCGGCGGGGGCCAGCGGTTCGACGGGTACGTCTTCTCGAACGGTATCCGGGTCCACGACTTCGAGGCCATGGCGGCAGGGGCAGCGGCGATCTTCCGCGTGTCGGTGGGACCCGACATCTCGGTGATCGTCGCGCGGATCGCGGAGCCGCCGGGGTTCTAGCTCAATGAACGGAAAGTGACGGACGGCGACTCCGTCGGCTATTCTCCCTCGTCGAGCTGATGTGGCAGGGTCCGCAGCTCCACGATGCGGAAGCGCCGTTCTCCTGCGGGTAGCCGGACGCTCAAGTCGTCTCCCTGGCGGGCGCCCAGGAGCCCGCGGCCGATCGGTGAATCCAGCGAAATGTGGCCGGCTTCGAGGTCGATGTAGTCGCCGGCGACGATGGTGAAGGTGCTTTCCGCGTTCGTCGCCAGGTCCAGCACGCGCACGCTGGACCCGAAGCCGACCCGGTCCGCGGGGATGTCCTTCACGTTGATCTTCGAGAGTTCGGACATGCGCCAGGCCAGGTGTCCGATCCGCGCCTGAACGAACTGCTGCCGCTCCAGCGCCGACTTGTACTCCGAGTTTTCCCGCAGGTCCCCGTGTTCGACCGCCTTCTTGATCCGGTCCGGCAACTCGATGTTGAGCTCGCGGGTCAGCGTTTCGACCTCTTCCGAGATTCGGGTCTTTATTTCTTCCAGCATGGAGTTTTCTCCGTTTGGTGAAGCCGAAAAGCTAATCACGGTGGCGAGCGGGCGGGAGGTGGAGTCTCGCGGGGCCGGCAACCTCAGGGCGGGGCCGGCGTGGCGCGGGCACTGACGCCGACGCCTGCGCGGACGCTGGCCCCGACGCAGGAGCCGACGCTACCGGCAGGTCGCGCGGGGGAGTTTCCCGGCGCCGGGGAGGAGTCCCCACACCCTGGTGACGGCGTGCATGACCGCCGCCTCGTCGCCCCCGGTGACGTTGACGTGGCCGATCTTGCGGCCGGGCCGCGGCGCCTTGTCGTAGAGGTGGAGGTGTGCGCCGGGGATTGCCGCCACTGCGCCCAGGTCGGGAAATTCGCCGATGATGTTGACCATCGCCGCCGGGCCCGGGACACGCGGTGCGGCCAGCGGCATTCCGGTGACCGCGCGGATGTGGTTCTCGAACTGGCTGACGTCGGCGCCGTCCAGGGTCCAGTGCCCGGAATTGTGGACCCGGGGCGCCATCTCGTTGGCAAGGAGGTGGCCGCCGGCTTCAAAGAGCTCGATGGCGAGGACGCCGACGTAGTTCAACCGGTCCAGCACGAGGGCGGCCAGTCGTTCGGCTTCCGGCTGCAGGCACGGCGCCGGGTCCGGGGGTGCTGCAGGGCCCGGGGACGGCGTCGGGCCCGGGGGCGGCGTAGGGACCGCGGATGGCGTCAGGTCCGGGGATGGCGCACCCTGCGGCGTCGCACCCTGCGGTGGCACACCCGGCAGCGGCCCGCCGCTCGGCGGCACCAGGCCGGGAGCCGGAGCGTAGCTCACCCTGAGGATGCCCCCCTGGTGGTGGTTTTCGGTCAACGGATAGAACGCCCGTTCCCCCTCCCGCCCGGCCACCGCCAACACGCTCAGTTCCCTTTCGAACGCGACGAAGCCCTCCGCGATCAGCCCGGCTCCCAGCTCTTCGACCGCCGCCTCCGCCTGGCCCGGCGAGCGCGCCACCACCTGCCCCTTGCCGTCGTAGCCGAACCGGCGCGTCTTGATCACCGCCGGAATCCCCGTCACGGCCAGCGCCGCCTCGACGTCTGCGGGTCCGTCGATCGGGTGGAACGGCGCGGTGGGAATCCCCAGCTCGCAGAACATCCGTTTCTCGGCGAGTCGGTCCTGCGCGACCTGGAGTGCCGCGGGAGGCGGCAGCGCGGGGAGACGCGCGGCCAGGTAGGCGGCGCTCCCGGCCGGGACGTTCTCGAACTCGTAGGTCACTACATCCGAAGCCGCCGCTATCGCGGCGAGCCCGTCCGGGTCGTCGTAGGCGGCCGCCACTACCGTGCTCGCCACCCCGGCGGGCGGGCCGGACGCCCCCTCCAGAACCGTGAAGCGGTGCCCCAGCGGGATCCCCTCGAGGGCGAGCATGCGGGCGAGTTGCCCGCCGCCCAGGATCCCGACCCTCACCCTGGCGGCGGGAGGCTGGGGTCGCGGTCGGCGAGGACCGCGTCGGTGCGGGCACGGGCGTAGTCGCGAACGGCTCGCCGTATCGCCGTGCGGGACGTCCCCAGGATCCGCCCGGCCAGCAGCGCCGCGTTGGTGGCCCCGGCCGCGCCGATCGCGAGGGTCCCCACCGGCACGCCCCCCGGCATCTGCACGATCGACAGGAGCGAGTCCATCCCCTTCAGGGCCCTGGACTCGACCGGGACGCCGAGCACGGGAAGCACGGTCTTCGCCGCCACCATTCCCGGGAGGTGCGCCGCCCCCCCCGCTCCGGCGATGATCACCTCCAGCCCCCGCCCCTCCGCCGCCGCCGCGTACTCGAAGAGCAGGTCCGGCGTGCGGTGCGCCGACACCACGCGAACCTCGTGCGGAATCTCCAGCGCCTCCAGGGTCTCTGCGGCGTGTCTCATGGTGTCCCAGTCGCTGCGGGAACCCATGATGACTCCGACGAGCGGGGGGTCCATCAGCGGATCAGCTGCGCGTGTTCGTGAAGCCATCGGCAGTCTTTCTTGTGGGAAAGGGATGCAAATCACGGACGCGGTCCAGTGCCGCGCGCCTCGACGGAAAGACCGACTTTGCCAGAGTGCCGGCGAATTATCAAGGGGGCAAAGGTCTTTCACGGACGTGCAATACCTTGTCAGACTCGAAGTTCAGCGGCGATGAGCACCGCGGCGCAGGCCCGATGCATGGCCGCACGAATGAGACGGTGACCTGATCCGGAGACTGCCGCACACTCTGCCGGCCTTCCCGACGCGGTATCTTTCGAACATGCCCGCGACCCGCAGCCCCCGCCTCTCCGACGACCGCACCTTCCTGGCCTTCCTGCCGGTGCTTTGCGCCGTCTGGGCCGACGGGCTCATGGAGGACGCCGAATTGAGCGCGGTCAGCCGGGCACTCGACGGCGCCGCGTGGATGACGGCCGAGGGGCGCTCCCGGGTGCTCGACTGGCTCGACCCTGCGCTCCCCCCTTCGCCTGCGGTGTACGGCGCCGCTCTGGAGAGGATCCGGGACGGGATGGGCGACAGCCGGACGCTCGCCATGGCGGGCGTGTTGATGTCGGGACGGGTCGCTTCGTGGCGCGCCGACGCCCTTGGCACGCTCGTCCAGCTGGAGCTGGCGCTGGGGCTGGCCGGGGCGGAGGCATTGCGCGAACTGACCCGCACCGAGGGGATGGTGGTGCCCGTGGACCGGGGGGTGCCGGCCCCGTCCCGCGCCGCGAGGGAGGCCGCGACGCTGCTGCAGGGCGACTACCCCGGGGTCCGCGCGCGGGTGCGGGCCGTGCTGAGGCGTCCCGAAATGCGCATGCCGGACGAGATGCCGCGCGGCGAGTACCGCGAGCGCACCCTGGGCGCGATCGAAGCCCTGGCCGAGGAGGGGCTCGGCGCGATCTCCTACCCGCGCGAGTATGGTGGCGAAGGGGAGCCGGCCGCCGCTGTGGCCGCCTTCGAGGAGCTCGCCCTGGGAGACCTCAGCGTGCTGGTCAAATACGGCGTGCAGTTCGGGCTCTTCGGGGGCAGCATCGCGCAGCTCGGGACGGAGAAACACCACCGCCGCCACCTCCACCGGATCGCCACCCTCGCCCTGCCCGGCTGCTACGCGATGACCGAAACCGGGCACGGCTCCAACGTGCGCGACCTCCGCACCACCGCCGACCACGACCCCGAAACCGGCGGGTTCGTCATCACCACCCCCGACGACGACGCGCGCAAGGACTATATCGGCAACGCCGCGCTGCACGGCCACATGGCCACCGTCTTCGCCCGGCTGCGGGTCCGGACCCGGGACCACGGCGTCCACGCCTTCCTGGTCCGCATCCGCGACGAGGGCGGCCACGTCGCCCCCGGCGTCCGCATCGAGGACTGCGGGCCGAAGCAGGGGCTGAACGGGGTCGACAACGGGCGCATCTGGTTCAATGGCGTGCGCGTCGGGCCGGACGCGCTGCTGGACCGCTTCGCCCGTATCACCCCTGACGGCAAATACGAAAGCCCGATCCCCAATGCGGGGCGCCGCTTTTTCACCATGCTCGGCACCCTGGTCGCGGGGCGGATCAGCATCGCGGCCGCCTCCCATACAGTGGCGAAGAAGGCGCTGGCGATAGCGCTGCGCTACGCGGCCGGGCGGCGCCAGTTCGGCCCCGCAGGCGGCGCGGAAGTCCCCATCCTCGACTACCTGGCGCTCCAGCGCGAACTCCTTCCCCGTCTCGCCACCTCGTACGCCACCACCTTCGCGCTCCGCGACCTCGTCAAGCGCTTCGCCGACCCCGATACCGACCGCCGCGAGCTGGAGGTGCGGGCCGCCGCGCTGAAGGCCGTCACGTCACGCCACGCGCTGGGCACCCTGCAGGCCTGCCGCGAAGCGTGCGGCGGGCTCGGCTACCTGACGGAGAGCCGTTTCGCCCGGATGAAGGCGGACACCGATGTCTTCACCACCTTCGAGGGCGCCAACCCGGTGCTGCTGCAGCTCGTCGCCAAGGGCCGGCTGTCACGCTACCGGCGGGAGATCGGCGACCTGAGCATGTGGGGAATGGCCCGGTACCTCGCCGAACTCGCGGGCACCCGCCTCGCGGACATGAACCCCGTGGTCACCCGCCGCACCGACTCCGACCACCTCGCCGACTTCGACTTCCAGTTGTCGGCGCTGCGCTACCGCGAACAGCGGCTCATGCGTTCGGCGGCCCGGCGCCTGAAACACCGCCTGGACCTGGGGCTGGACAGCTTCGAGGCGGTCAATGCCTGCCAGGACCACCTCATCACCCTTGCGCGGGCCTACTCGGACTGCGCCCTGCTGTCGACTTCCGTCGCGGCCCTGCGCGAGATGGACGATTCGGGGGGCAAGGCGCTCATCGGGGAGGTGATCGCCCTTTACGGCCTGGCCACGCTGGAGGCCCACCGCGCCTGGTACCTGGAGACGGGGTACTTCGAGCCGCCCAAGAGCGAAGCGGTGCGCCGGGAGGTCAACGAGCGGTGCCGGAGGCTGGGGCCGCGCGCGCTGGAGATGGTCGATGCGTTCGGGATTCCGGAGGAGTTGCTGTAGGCGGCGGCTCCTCGGGGCCCAGCGTCTTGGCGGGCGCGGTTGACCGCCCCTGAAGAACCGCCTCCTGGGAGAAACCGCCCCAAGAAAGGATGGCGGTGGATGATCCACTACTCTGGCTCGCTGGTGGCGATGGTCGCGGGTGCCTTGGCCCCCATGGTGCTCGCGGCCCAGCAAAGCGAAGCCGCCCCCTGTCCCCGCGAGCCGTCAAGGGCGATCACCGAGAAGGGAGTCGTCCGCGACGTGACGGGAGACCCTCCTTGCCGTCTTGTATTCCGAAAGACAGGCGTGCGCCTGACCGCGGCCCCGGACGGCTCCTGGCCCGATCCCGGGCCAACTGAGGGTGGCCATGCCAGGTGGACTCCGGAACTCCAAGGCGGAAATCGATGCCCTGGACGAAACCCTGGTCCACTTTGTTGTGGAGGTGATCGACACGAGATCGGCGACGCTTCTCGCCTCTGACGCGTACTTGCTGGGCGACATCATGCGTGGCAATCCGGTGCTTCCCCAGGGTCTCTTCCGTAATGAAATGACAGGTTACATATACGGGGTGGGAGAAGACGGCCTGCCCTACGTAGATATTGTCGAGGGTGTCCTGGAGAGGAAATAGGCCGCTTCTGGCGCCCAGCCGGTTCGGGGGCTGGGCGCCGGGCGCTCCACGCGGACTCCATCCGCACGAGACCGCGCCCCCCTACCCCGCCACCTCCACCACCAGGTGCCGCTTCCTCCCCACGCGCACGACCACGAAGCGTCCCGCGATGGCGTCTTCGGCCCGCACCACCGCGCCGGTCTCCGCCACCCTCGCGCCGTTGAGGTAGACCCCCCCGCCCCGTATCAGCCGCCGCGCCTCGCTGCGGGACGCGGTCATGCCGGCGCCGGCCATCACCGCCACAAGCTCCACCCCGCCCTCCAGCTCCCCCCTCGCGACCACCGCCTGCGGCACGTCGGCGAAGATCTCCTCGATGTCGGCCGCCCCCAGCCCCTCCAGGCTCCCCCCGAAGAGCACCGCCGAGGCCCGCACGGCCCGGTCCAGCCCGTCAGCCCCGTGGACCGCGCGGGTCATCTCCGCCGCCAGGCGCTTCTGGGCCTCGCGCCGGTGCGGCTCTTCGGCGACGGCCGCCGCCATCTCGTTCACTGCGGCACGGTCCAGCAGGGTGAACATCTTCAGGTAGCGAACCACGTCCCCGTCGGCGGTGTTCAGCCAGAACTGGTAGAAGCGGTACGGCGACGTGCGCTCGGGGTCGAGCCAGACCGTCCCCTCCTCGGTCTTGCCGAACTTCACGCCGCTCGCCGACTCGACGAGGGGGAAGACGACGCCGTGGCAGCGGGGCCCGCCCATCCGCCGCACCAGGTCGATCCCGGCGGTGATGTTCCCCCACTGGTCGGAGCCGCCCATCTGCAGCGTGCATCCGTACCTGCGGTTGAGCTCCCGGAAGTCGTAGGCCTGCAACAGCTGGTAGCTGAACTCCGTGAAGGAGATGCCGGATTCGTCGTCTTCGAGGCGGCGGCGCACCGACTCCTTGCGGAGCATCGCGTTGACCGAGAAGTGCTTGCCGACGTCCCGCAGGAAGTCCACGAGCCTGAGGCCATCGAGCCAGTCGAGGTTGTTCGCCATGCGGGCGGGGGCAGTGCGCGATTCGAAGTCCAGGAACGACGCCAGCTGCCGGTGGATCGCCTCGGCGTTCTCTTCGGCCATGGCCCGGTTCAGGAGGGCGCGTTCGGAGGCTTTGCCGGACGGGTCGCCGATCAGGCCGGTGCCGCCGCCGACCAGCGCGATCGGGCAGTGGCCGGCCCGCTGCAGGTGCACGAGACCCATGATGGGGACCAGCGATCCGACGTGAAGCGATGGTGCGGTGGGGTCGAAGCCGATGTAGCCGGTGACCTGCCCCGCCGCGAAGGCCGCGGCGGCATGCTCGCTCGCGTCGGCGAGAAGGCCGCGCCAACGCAGTTCCTCGATCATCTGGTCTCCCTTGGCTGTTTGCTTGACCCCGCGCGGGCACCCGGGTGCCCGGTGCCGGCCGCCGGGGCGAGGAGAGCGGCGGCCTGCCACCGCATCACCTTCCCGGTCCACGTGCGGGGCAGCCCTCCGACGACCAGTATGCGGGACGGGCAGCGGCCTCGCACGAGCCGGCCGCGGCAGTGACGGTCCACCTCCTCTGCGCTGACGGCCGCCGCATCCCCCTCCACCACCGCGGCCACCACCTCGCCCCACTCCTCGTCGGGCATCCCGAAGACGACCGCTTCCCGCACCCCGGGCAACTCCTCGATCACCCGCTCGACCTCGGCCGGGCTCACGTTCAGCCCCCCGCTCACAATCATCGCATCGGCGCGGCCTTCGATCCAGACGAGACCTTCCGCGTCGACGCGGCCCAGGTCGCGGGTCGAGTACCAGCCCTCCGGGTCGGTCCCGAGGGGTTCGGGAGGGGCGCCGGGGCCGCGGATGACGATGGAGGCGAGCGTGGGGCCGCGGACCTGGAGGGGGGCGGAGGGGGGGCGGGGGGTGGCGGGGGGGCGGGGGGTGGCGGACGGGGGGCCGGTGGTGCGCAACGCCGTGCCGGCCGGCCGTGGGCGCGACGCGCCGCACCGTACTTCGATGCCGCGCAGGGGACGGCCGGCGGTGCGGGGGTGGCGCCGGGCCAGGGCGGGGGGCGCGGTCGCGACCTGGGATGCGGTCTCGGTCATGCCCCAGGTGGTGGCGAGCGGCAGCCCCGCCGCAAAGGCATCGTCGAGGAGGGCGCGGGGGGCTGCCGCGCCGCCGACGAGCACGCAGCGCAGGGTCGGGGGTGCGCGCCGGCCGGCCAGCCGGGCGAGGAGGCGCCGCAGCATGACCGGCACGACGGCCAGGTGGGTCACCTCCCGGGCCAGCACCGCGCGCGCCACGGCCGCTGCGTCGAACGAAGGCCAGAGCCGCACCGAAGACCCCGTCATCACGGCCCGCAGGACCAGCGAGAGCCCGCCTATGTGCCCCAGCGACAGGCAGAGGCCCCAGCGGTCGGCGGCGGTCAGTTCAAGGCGGCCCGCGACGGCGGCGGCCGAGGCCGCGAAGGCGGCCCAGGTGAACCCCACCGCCCGGGGCGCGCCGGAGGAGCCCGAGGTGAGGATGAAGGTGGTAACGTCCGGAAAGCCGGCGCAGAGGCCGGATTCAGCGGGTGCCCGGCCCTCGGCCGGATTGCCCGGCTGCCCCGGCCGGGCCGCCTGACTTGCCTCGGCCCCCTCACCTGACTCACCTGCGTGGCCCTCTTCGGGATTCTGTAAAGTAGAGTTGTCAATATGTAAACTGGACACGACAGTCCTGCGTGCGTGACCAACTTCGGCCCGGGTGAGCCGCTCGTGGAGGGGCACCGCTACGTACCCGGCCCTCCAGAGGCCGAAGAGGGCGGCGATGGTCTCGGGTCCGGGGGTCGCGCACAGCGTAGCCGCCTCTCCGGGCGCCGCACCCAGGCGGCGGAAGCGCCCCTCCAGCCCCGCCGCGCGAGCGTCCAGCTCCCGGTAGCTCCAGCTTCCGTCGTCCCAGGAGAGGGCGGTGGCCTCGGGGGTCTCCGCTGCCCGCCGCGCGAGATCGGCTGCCGGGGTTGAGCGCCACCACGCCCGCGTGCGCGGGCCGGAGTCCCGCCCGCCGCTCAAGGCGCGCCGAAAAGCCCCAGTGAGCCGACGAGCGCGCCGATGCCCAGGCCCGCCCCGTACAGCGCGAGCCCCCGTGCGGTCATCGCCAGCGCCGGGTTGAGGGTTCGCCGGTCCGCGCTCCCCCACGCTCCGTCCCCGGCACCGGGCCGCAGGAACGGCGCGACGCTAACCCAGGCCGGCGCGGAAGCCGCGATCCCGGCCAGCGAGAGAAGGGTCCAGCGGGACCACCCCATCGCGCTCACCCCGATTGCACTGGCGGAGGCCGCCAGCGCCAGGCACGCGAAGTACTGGATCACCGTTAACCGGTCGCCGAACCGCACGGCGAGGGTACGCTTCCCGGCCGCCCCGTCCGTCTCCCGGTCACGCAGGTTGTTCACCACCAGCATCGCGGTGCTGAAGAAGCCGAGCCCGGCGCCGGCCAGGATCGCGTCCGCGGACCAGGCCTGCGCCTGCACGTAGTAGGTCGTCGCCGTGGCGACCAGGCCGAAGAAGACGAAGACGAAGACGTCGCCCAGGCCGTTGTAGGAGAGCGGGTAGGGGCCGCCGGTGTAGCAGACCGCCATCAGCATCGACACGAGGCCGATCACGATCACGGGCCAGCCCGCCACCGACGCCAGGTACACCCCGGTGAGGGTGGCCAGTCCCAGCGCCACCGCCATGCCGCGGAAGACCGCCCGGGGCGGAAGGATGCCCGCCTGGGTCACCCGCACCGGCCCCAGCCGCTCGCCGGTGTCGCCACCCTTGAAGAAGTCGTAGTAGTCGTTCGCCAGGTTGGTGCCGATCTGGATCAGGAGCGCGCCGGCCAGGGCGGCCAGAGCCGGGAGTTGGACGAAGACGCCGTCCGCCGCCGCGAAGCCGGAGGCTGCCACCACCGGCGCGGCCCCGGCGGAGAGGGTGCGGGGCCGGACGGCGAGGATCCAGGCCTGCGTGCGGGTTACCTGCATGGGAACTCCAGCGGAACCGGCCGGCCGGACCGGCCCCGAAGTCCCGAGGGTGTACGCCGGCCCACCGGCCCCAGGAGTCCCGCCGTCACCAGGGCAGCCAGGGGTATTTGCGGAAGTCCGGCTTGCGCTTCTGCAGATAGGCGTCGCGTCCCTCCTGGCCTTCCTCCGTCATGTAGAACAGAAGCGTGGCGTTCCCGGCCAGCTCCTGCAGCCCGGCCTGGCCGTCCACATCCGCGTTCATCGCGGACTTGAGCAGCCGGATCGCCAGCGGACTGTGCTCCAGGATCTGCTGGGCCCAGCGGAACCCCTCGTCTTCGAGATCCGCAACGGGAACCACCTTGTTGACGAGGCCCATCTCCACCGCCTCCCGGGCGTCGTACTGGCGGCAGAGGTACCAGATCTCGCGCGCCTTCTTCTGGCCGACGATGCGTGCCAGGTAGGACGAGCCGAAGCCGCCGTCGAAGCTGCCGACCTTGGGGCCGGTCTGCCCGAAGACCGCGTTGTCGGCGGCGAGGGTGAGGTCGCAGACGACGTGCAGGACATGGCCCCCGCCGATCGCGTAGCCCGCGACCAGGGCGATCACCGGCTTCGGCATGGTACGGATCAGCCGCTGCAGGACGAGGACGTTCAGACGCGGGACGCCGTCGCCGCCCACGTAGCCGGCGTCTCCGCGCACCCGCTGGTCGCCGCCCGAGCAGAAGGCATACTTCCCGTCCTTCGAGGGACCTTCGCCGGTCAGGAGGACGACCCCGATCGACGGATCCTCGTTGGCGTCGCCGAAGGCGTCCAGGAGTTCGAAGAGCGTCTCGGGCCGGAAGGCGTTGCGCACCTCGGGGCGGTTGATCGCGATCCGGGCCACGCCGTCCCGCTTCCCGTAGGTGATGTCAGTGTAGGCCTTGACGGTCTGCCAGGCGGTTTCGCTCATGATGTCTCCCGGTTCAGGTGTTCCCGGACGCGGCGTGCCACCCGTGCGCGAACCTGCTCATGCCTGCGCCGGTTGGTCTCCCGGTCCGTGCGCACCCGGATGACCCGGCTCCCGGGGCTCGCGACCGCCGCCCCAACCGCCTCCGCGAGTTCGGCCGGGTTGGCCGCGTCGGTGAAAGGCAGTCCGTAAAGGCGAGCCGCGTGTTCGAAGTCGAGGCCGTGCGGGGTGGCGAAGTATGGCGTGAAGGCAGGTTCGAAGTCACGGATCGGGAGCATGTGGAAGATACCGCCTCCGTCGTTGTCGACCACCACGAAGACGACCTGCAGCTCCCGGTCACGCGTCGCCAGCAACCCGTTCATGTCGTGGTAGAAGGCGATGTCGCCGAGCAGCACAGCAACCGGGCCAGCCCCGCCCGCCGCGCATCCCAGCGCCGTCGAGACGACGCCGTCGATCCCGCTCGCGCCTCGGTTCGACAGCACCTCGATGTCGAGAGGGCCGGGCCGGCCAAACCCGTCCACGTCGCGGACCGGCATGGAGGACGAGACGAACAGGGAAGAGCCGGGCGGCAGCGAGCGGATCACGGTGGCGGCATAGTCGCCCTCGTTGCCGGGGTGCGGAGGATCTTCTTCGACCGCCGCCCAGGCGACCGATTCCAGCTCGGTCCACTCCCGGGTCCAGCGCTCGTGAGGCGACCTGGAGCGGGTCTCGTCGTCGTCCCGGCTCGCGAGTCGTTCCAGCACCGCTCCGGCCGAGGCGTGCAGATAGTGGCTGGCGAGGCCCTGGTAGTCCTTCCGGTGGCCTCCGTCGTCGACGACGATCTGGGTCGATCGCTTCCACTGGACCAGGGCAGATTCGACGGCAGTCGATGTGGGGGAGCGGCCGACCCGAATGATGAGATCCGGCACGAAGCCCGCGACCACCTCGGGCACGCGCAGGAGGTGGTCGTACGCGCCCAGAACGGGCGAAGGAGAGCCCTCGCCCAGGCAAGCGGCAAAGCGCGCGCCCGACAGGGAATCGGCCAGGACCGGCACGTTGCGCTCGCGGGCGAACCGCGCCGTTGCGGGACCGTCCAGGCCGGGATCGGTCGCCGGCCCGGCGACCAGGAGCGGGCGGCGGGCGAGCGCAAGCTGATGCTCCAGCATCGCCTCCTGGTCGCGGCCCCGCCTGCGCGTTTCGGCGCGGCGGCGCCAGGGTCCCTTCGGCACGGCTTCACCATCCTCCAGGGCCACCTCCAGGGACGGCAGATCGAGACGCTGTTCCTCCCCCGGCCCCTTCAGATCGAGTCCGTCCGGAGAATCGGGCTGAAGCGGCTTGTCGAAGGGAACGTTCAGATGCACGGGTCCGGCGGGTGGCCCCATGGCGTGACTCGCGGCCTTGCGGACCGCCGCCAGGAGCGAGTTCGCACCGGTCTCCTTCAGGCCCGCCCGCGTGGGCAACGGCAGATCCGCCGCGAAGCGCGCCCGGTCCCCGAAGATTCCCGGCTGCATGATCGTCTGGTTGGCGTCCGCGCCGCGCATTTCCGGCGGCCGGTCGGCCGTGATCAGCAGCAGGGGAACGTCGGACATGTCCGCCTCGACTACCGCCGGGAGGAGATTGGCCACCGCGGTGCCGGAGGTGGTGATCACGGCGGCGGGCCCGAGGTGGCAGCGACCGTAGCCCAGCGCGAAGAAGCCCGCCGAGCGCTCATCCAGGTGCACGCGCGTGTTCAGCCCCGGAAGCGAACGCGAAGCCAGGACCAGCGGTGCGGAGCGCGATCCCGGAGCGATCTCGATCTCTTCGAGTCCGTACTCCGCGAGCGTCGTGAGAATCGCGCGCGCCCAGGCGAGGTTGAGTTCGCCTCCGGTCATTCCGGAATCACCCTGAACCGGCCGCAGAGCCGACCGCGGCCCCGGCCCGCTCCAGCGCCCGGAGCACCGGCCGGAACTTGAGCTCGGTCTCCTCCCACTCGAGCGCAGGGTCCGAGCCCGTCACGATCCCCGCTCCCGCGAACAGGCGCCAGCGAGCGCCCGAACTCACGGCCGACCGGAGCGCGGGGACGAAGATGCCCCTGCTGCCGGAATCGAACCAGCCCACCGGCCCCGCGTACCAGCCGCGGTCGAAGAGTTCGCTCTCCTCCAGAACCGAAAGCGCCAGATTGCGCGGAATCCCGCACACGGCCGGGGTCGGGTGAAGCGAGGAGAGAATGTCGAGCAGGGAGATCCCGTCCGGCACCTCGGCGGCGATCTTGGTCTCGAGGTGCTGGATGCGGGCCAGGGCCAGCACGTGCGGTTCGACATCGTGCTGCACCGTACACCCCAGCGCGGCGAGCCGCGCCACCAGGTCCCTCACCACCACATCGTGCTCGGCCCGGTCCTTCTCGCTGTTGAACAGATGGCGGGCCAGTTGTGCGGTCGCCACCGAATCGGCACCGACGCCCGCGCTCCCCGCGACCGCCGTCGCCCTGAACACGCCTCCGGCCAGCGTCGCGACAGTCTCGGGAGCCGCACCGACGAGCGCGCGGCCCGGCACTGGCTCAAAGAGGAACACGTGGCTGCCGTGGTTCTCCTCCCAGAGAGCGACGACCAGGTCCGCCGACGGCACCGGAACCTCGGGCGCGACATCCAGCGTTCGGGCCAGCACCACCTTTTCGGCCTCCCCGGAACCGATCGTGCTCAGCGCATTCCACACCATGCGGCCCCACCCGGCCCGTTCCGTCCCGGAGCGACGGGAGCCCGCAAGCGGCACCCGTTGATCCCGGCCGGGCACACGGACGCCCTCATCGGGCAGCGGCGCATCCCGGCCGGGCAGGGAGCGAATCCGGCCCGTTAGCGGGTCGACCCCCGGCGGCGGGGACGCGGTCCTTCCCGACAGCGCGGCGGCCCAGCCCTCCGCGGCACCCTCGGCCACGTCCCGGTCCCTCGCCTGCACGACGAGTGTGCAGACCTCCCTGTCGGGATGGTGTTCCAATTCGACTTCCGGAAGGTGAAAGAGGGAGGGCGGGAAGCAAGACCACACCGAATCTCCGTCGCGGCGGGGCGAAAACGAGAACCCTCCGAAGAGCCTCGTCCGGACTCCGTCGCCCACGAACCGGGAGAAGACATGCCCTGCCTGACCCTGCACGCTGTCGTACCGCCAGCGTCTTGAGTCCGGGGCATCGGATTCGACCGCCACCACGTCCAGCACGCCGCAATGGGCGATCCAGCGGTCGCCCGAGGCCCAGAATCCCCTCGGTCTGCCGGAGGCGAGGTGTAGAAAGAGGTCGGGACTGACAGGCGCAACCTCGCGCCGGCTCTGGTACAGGCCCGGCGAGGTCAACGGGGCCAACCCGGCCCTCGCCGAGCCCGAGAGCGGGTCAGAAGCTGTCAACCGTTCCCTGGAGCAGGTACTCCGCCTGCCCCTCCGAATCGCCGGTCACGTTGGAGACCCCGCAGTTGGTGAGCAGCGCCCTGGCGTCGGCCTTGCCGCTCTCGGAGGGACCGATGATGTCCTCCCCCTGTTCGGGTTCGTCGCCCGCCAGAACTCCGACCAGGCTCACGTCGTGTTCCGCGATCCGCGAGGCCACGACCCTCAGGTGGGTATCGCCGGTGGCCGGGACGTCGTAGGCGCTGGCCGTGAGCAAGTCGTGGTAAGTGTTGCCGGTAACGATCTGCGTCCCGATCCCGGACGTCTGCTTGCGCCCGCGCACAAACCCCGTATCGGCGTTACCGTCCTCGATGTTATACCCCATGATGTTGAGTTGCGCCACCGCGCACTGGTACGCGGTGTCCCTGCCCGGAGGCGCGACCCCGGAAAACTCGACAGGGGCGGAAGAAACACAGCCTGTGGCGGCCAGGGCTACGAACGCGATGGACCTCTTCATTTTGATCCTCCTCAGGCGGAAGTTGCTGCGGGCCCCTTGAAGCAAACTGACCGCCGCCGCCCACCCCGTCAACTGGCGGAAGGCTGGCGACCGGCTGCTCCGTTTCTGGTTTGGCGGAGCCCATCAACATATGTTTACGTCATGTCGGAATCAGCATCGGCGAAGTTGCAGGAAGAGTCCCCTTCGCGGCGGACTGCGGCGTCGCACAACGCTGCCTCCAATACACCCGGCACCAGCGTGCGTTCCGGTGCGAGCGCAACGCGCGCCGAAGCCGCCGCGCCAACCGCCCCGCGATCCCGCACACCCGCCGACCCCACACCCGTTCCCGACCCGCCGGACGGCCACGACCTGAGCCGGCCGGAATACTACCTCAACCGCGAGCTGACCTGGCTCAACTTCAACTTCCGGGTTCTCCACGAGGCCGAGGACGACCGCACTCCGCTCCTCGAACGCGTCAAGTTTCTCTCGATCGTCGGCTCGAACCTCGACGAGTTCTTCATGAAGCGGATAGGGGGGCTGAAGCAGCAGGTCGAGACCGGGATCACCGAGCGGACGGTGGACGGCCGCACCCCCCTCGAGCAGATCGAGCAGTGCTACGAGGTGGTATCGAGCCTGGAGGCCCGGCAGCGCGAGGCCGCCGGCACCGTCCTGGCCCTGCTGGCCGCCCGTGACATACGCCTTGCCGGCTGGGACGAACTGGACGCCGACCAGAGAAAGTGGCTCCGCAAGCACTACGTGCGGAACATCTACCCGCTGGTGACGCCCCAGGCGACCGATCCCGCCCACCCCTTCCCGTTCATCTCCAACCTCTCGCTCAACCTCCTGGTGACGTTGCGCTATCCAAAGGACGAGCACGTGTCGCTCGCGCGGGTAAAGGTTCCCGTGGGGGCGGGCATCCCCCGCTTCGTGCAGGTCGGCGACTCGAACGTGTGGGTGCCCCTCGAAAGCGTTATGGCCAACAACCTGGACCTGCTCTTCCCCGGCATGGAGATCATCGCCTGCGAGTTCTTCCGTGTGACCCGCAACGCGATCTACGATGTCGACGAGGACATGGCCGACGACCTGCTCGAACGGATCGAGGCGGGGCTGCGGAAACAGCGGCTGGCGCCGATCGTCCGCCTGCAGGTCGAGCAGGGGTTCGATGCCAAGCGGCTCCAGATGCTCACCAGCGTACTCGGTCTGCGGGACTCCGACGTGTTCGAAGGGGACGGACTGCTGGGGCTGCGCGACCTCATGGCGCTGCACGACCTTCCGCGGCCCGGTCTGAAGGACGCCGCCCACCACCCGTCCGAGCACCCCGATCTCCTGACCGGCCGCAACATCTTCCACCTCATCCGCGAAGAGGGACCCTTCCTGCTGCACCACCCCTACCAGGCCTTCGACACCTCGGTGCTGCGGTTTCTGCAAGACGCCGCGCACGACCCGAAGGTGCGCGCGATCAAGATGACCTTCTACCGCATGGCCCCGCGCAGCAGCATCATCGACCACCTGGTGCGCGCGGCGCGCGACGGCAAGCAGGTGGCGGTCGTTATCGAGTTGCGCGCGCGTTTCGACGAGGCGGCGAACATCCAGTGGGCGAACGCGCTCGCACGGCACGGGATCCACGTCACCTACGGGGTCCTCGGCCTCAAGACCCACTGCAAGGTCACGCTGGTCGTGCGACAGGACCACGACGGTCTGCGACGCTATGCTCACGTCGGGACCGGCAACTACCACGTCGGCACGGCCCGGCAGTACTGCGACCACGGTCTCCTCACCAGCGACCCCTCGATCGGCGCCGATCTGACCGAGCTCTTCAACTATCTCACCACCGGATACAAGCCGAAGCGCAAATACTGGAAGCTGCTGCCGGCGCCGAAGTTTCTGCGTCCCGCGATTCTGAAGCGGATCAAGCGCGAAATCGCGACCCACAGCGAGAAGTCGCCGGGCCGGATCCAGTTCCAGATGAACGCGCTCGAGGATCCGGAGGTGACGCGGGCGCTCTACGTGGCTGCGTCGAAGGGGGTGAAGGTGGACCTGATCGTGCGAGACAGCTGTCGCATTCGCCCGGGGATCTCGGGGCTGTCCGAGAACATCCGCGTGGTCAGCATCGTCGGGCGATTCCTGCAGCACTCCCGCATCTACTACTTCCGCAACGGCGGGGACGAGGAGTACTACATCGGCTCCGCCGACTGCATGGGACGCAACCTCAGCGCCCGGGTCGAGGCCCTTGTGCCGGTAGAGAGCCCGGCGTTGCGCGCCGAACTGCGCCAGGTCCTCGACATCCAGCTGGCGGACCGGCGCTGCGCCTGGGAGATGGGACCCGACGGCAGCTACACCCAGCGAGCCCCAGCGTCGAGACGCGAGACCTGCACCTTCCGTACGATGATCGCCTGGGCGCACGCCCGCGAGTTCGAGGGGACGCGGCTGCGTGCACGGCTCACCGGGGGACCGAAGGGGGTTTCGCGGCGTTCGCGGCGGAGGTGAGGGCGGCCGCCGGGTTTGTCCACAAGCTACTCGGCGCGACCGGTCGTCCGCGCAGGTCGCCGCGGTTGGACTCAGCCATGCCAAAGCGCACCCGACTCGCCATACTTCTCCTCGGAGCCGCCGCCCCGTTCATGACCGTGCCGGTGGCCCCCGCACCAGCCGCCGCGCAGCAGATGCAGTCCCGTGTAGCCGAGCCGCCAGGGACGCCGAGCGGGGGACACCGGAGGCGCGGTGGCTGGCCGACGTGGGCTGGGAGGCGCGGGGGGCGGAAGCCGTGCGCCAGCTGCGGGCCACCCTGAGCGAGGTCGGGGAGGCCGCCAGGGCGCCGCTGGTGCAGCTGCTGGATGATCTTGAGGGATGCGCGGCCGAGTTGGGAGCGCTCAGGACTCCGTAGCAAGCAACTCCGCCAGCGTCACCACCCTCCCCCGCCCCGCCCACCGCGCGAGCGTCGTGGCCTCCGCCTCGAGCCCGAGCCCCCACGTCGCGTCCCGAACGGCGGTGACCGCGTAGCCGCGCGCCTGCAGCCCGTCGACGGCCTGGGTCACGCACACATCGCGCGCCACCCCGATTACGACGAACTCGAGCGCGCGGCCCACCGCCTCGGACGCGGGACCCTCGTCACCCGCCGGCGCGGCCACCCCGCCCCGCGCCCCCGCCATCTCGCCCACGGCCTCACCCAGTGACCGCACAAAAGCCTCGCACGCCGCGTTGCCCTCGAAGACGTTGAACCGCGTCTTCCGCACGAACACGGGCCGCCCCTCCGCCACGGCCTGCCGCGCCACGCGGCCGGCGGCGTCCTCCGTCGCGTCGTGGGCGAGCACCACCGGGTCGCGCGGCCGGATCTCCGCAATCACTTCCGCCCCCGCGCGCTCGTCCGCGTCCGGCGACCGCCCCATGCAGTGCGGGGGGTAGGTCCCCGCGGCCGGATCGGGCGCAACCGGGTCGATCTCGTCGTCTTCGAGGCCGTGCCAGTCGCCCGTGTAGACGATCACGTCGCAGTGCGCACGCATCCACGCCGTGGCGGCTTCCAGGGCGGGGATCACCTCGACCGCGCCGGGGTCGGAGCCGTCGAAGAGGTCGCGGACGTAGAGCCGACCGCCAGGATTCATGAAGTCCTCCTGCACGTCGACTATCCAGCCCACCCGGGCGGGCGATGCCACCGCTTGTGGGCCGGCCGACGGGTTCGGGGCCGCCGACGGGGCCGCAGTGTCCGGCTTCGCGGGCGCGTCAACAGCTCGACCGCTCACTCCACCCGCTCCAATCTCGCATTCGGCCGGTGCCACCTGCCCGCCTTCGCCACCGGCCTTCCCTCCACCATCACGATGTCCGCCGTGTAGTCGAAGCCCCCCCGCATCAGCGACGAGCCCACGCCGTACTGATCCACCGGCACGCCCGCCTCCTCGAAGGCCCGGATCTTCGCGGCGTCGAACCCGCCCGACGCCACGATCCGCACGTGGCCGAAGCCTGCGCCGTCCAGCGCGTCGCGCACCTTGTGCACCAGCCGGGGGTTGACGCCGCGCGGGTCGAAATCGCCCATCTCGCCCTCCAGGCAGCGGTCGACCATCGTCCCGGAGGTGTCGAGCCGCACCCCCCACAGCCGCTCCCCCAGCGCGCGCGCCACAGCCAGGCTCGTCCCCACGCTGTCGTTGTCGAAGTCGACCAGCGACACGATGCGCACCTCCTCGGCCAGCGAATCCGCAAGAGCCAGCGTCGCGGCCACCGTGTCCCCGCCGAACGCCGCGATCAGGCCGTGCGGAACCGTGCCGATTCCGGACGACCCCCACCAGGAGGCCTGCGCATCGGTCGAGACGCCGATCGCGCCGGCCACGTGAGCCGCCCATCCGTCCCCCGTCTGCACCCGCCAGTGGTCGTGGCGCGCCGGGAAGAACATGATCGGCCTGGGCCACGCGGCCTCGACCACCGCGCGCGTGTTGGTGGCGATGCGGGTGCGGCGTCCCAGCACCCCCGCACACAGCGTCTCCAGGTGCACGAAGGCCGGATACGGCCCGGTGACGAACATGACCGACTCCCAGGGGCCGGCCCGGTCCCCGTCGCGCAGCGAGCGAACCTCGAGGTCGCCGAAGTCGTACCCGTCGGTGAGGCACAGCTTCAGCATGCCGATCGCCTCGTCCGTGCCCGCCACCACGGCTTCGCGCTTCTGGAAGAACTGCATCGTCACCGTCGGCCCCCGCCCCCGCGAGAGCAACAGGTCGCGCGCACGCACGAAGTACTTATCGGAGTAGTAGCCGTCGCGCATCTTGTCGACGGGGAAGTCGAAGATGGCGGGATCCAGCCGGTGGGCATGGCGGATGGGATCGGGCGGGGCGGCGGGCGCGGCGGTCCCGGGGCTGGCGGGCGGAGCACTGGAGGGGGCGGGCGGCGAATTGCCGGGAGCAGAAAGCGGCATGGCGGGACCTTGTTTCCGGTGCGGCGAACTGGCAACCACTGCGAACTCGGGTGTCGTCAGATATTGTAGCGAATCAAAGCAGGACCAAGGAGTGATCCCGATGGACAGAAGCCGCGCCGCCGGTATTATACCATTGACCCCGCTCACCCCAGCGTCCTCGCTGACCGTAACGCCCTCGCCCGGGACCGCGCCCATGCTCACCGCCGCCGCTCTGCTCGCCACCACCGCCATCCTCGCCACCCCGGCGATCCTCTTCCCCGCCCCCACTGCCGCCCAGCAAGTCACCGTCCTCCGGGAAGATCTCTGCACAACCTGCTCCATCGAAGTCACCCCCGATGTCGAACTCGGCACCGACGGCGAATCGGTGATCGGCGTCGCCTGGGACATCCACCGGCTCCCCGACGGCCGTTTCGTGATGGCCTTTCAGGACGTGACGTACGAATTCACGATCTTCTCGGCGGACGGCTCGAGTTATCGCCGCGTGGGACAGCAGGGGGAGGGGCCCGGAGAGTACGCGCACGTGTACTTCGTGAGGGACGCCGGCGGGCACCTCCACGTCTTCGACCGCGCCGAACTGCGGCTGACCGTGCTCGATCCCGACTTCGAGGTGGTCCGCACCGCGACGCTCGAGTGCCTCAACTGCTTCGGCCTGGATTTCGTGTTGCTGCCGGACGGCGCCACCGCGCTCAACACCCTGTTGCCCGCAGGCGGCCGCGAGGCGTATCGAACCGCCAGGACGGGGTTCGTCATTCACGTCTTCGACGAGAACGGCAGGCTCATCCATTCGATGGACGAGATCCCTCTGGACGGTCCCTTCAGTCCGGCCGAGGACGACGGCCGTTTCCTGGAGGTCATGCCCGACGGGTCCCTGCTTTCCGTCCACGCGAACGACTACCGGATCGACCGCTGGGATCCGCAGTCGGGGGAGCTGCTCCAGAGCTGGGTTCGCGAAGGCAATCCGTTCGCCGAGGGTCACTACCGGATTCAGCCGGACGAGGCGGGCAGGCTCTGGGTATATGTGTACCAGGGATTGGATGTCCCCCAGGTCGTCGAGGTATTGGATCTCGACTCGGGCAGCGTTCTCGTCTCCCAGCCCCTGGACCAGCGGGGCATCTCCTTCGCCCCCGGCTGGCTGGCCGACTACGACAACGAGGCGATCGTGCCGAAGTACCGGATGTACCGGCTGCGGCTCGTGGGGATGGGGGAGTGACCGCGGTCCCGCAGCTGCCTCCCCGGGGGCAACCCCCATTCTGAAAGGTCTGAAGAGATGAACGGCCGTCGCCGCCCTCTCGTTCCTGCCGTCCCTGTGCTGCTCGCCCCCGCCGCGCTCTTCGGCGCGCATCACACTGCCCGCGCCCAGGAGGTCACCACCCTCACGGAAGACCTCTGCACAACCTGCTCGATCGAACTGACCCCCGACGCAGTGCTCGGCACCGACGGTGAATCGGTGATCGGGATCGCCCTGGACATCCAGCGCCTCTCCGATGGCCGTTTCGTGATGGCGTTCGACTACCCGGTGCCGTATGAATTCACCGTCTTCTCGGCGGACGGCCCGGAGTTCCGGCGCGTGGGCCGGGCGGGCGAGGGACCCGGCGAATACGCGCATGTATGGCTGGTGCGCGAGTACGGCGACGAGTTGCACGTCTTCGACAGACGAAGAAGGCGCATGACCGTGCTGGACCGTGACTTCGAAGTAATCCGCACCATGTCGACAGGCTGCAGCACGACCTGCGACGGGCGGGACATGGTCGTACTCCCGGACGGGTCGCTCGCGATGGATTTCGCCGTTCCCAGGGGCGGCTATTCGCAGTACCGCACCATCGCGGAACTCAGAGCCGCGGACAGCTGGTTCGTCGTCCACATCCTGGGAGAGGACGGACGGATTCGGCACTCGATGGACGAGAGCCGGGGGATCGGCAGCGCGACTCCCTTCCGTCAACTCGAGATCGCACCCGACGGGTCCCTGCTCTCGGCCCGTCAGCTGGAATACCGCGTCGACCGCTGGGACCCGGCGACGGGCGAGCTCCTGGATACGTTCGTGCGCGACGCCGACTGGTGGCCCGAAGACAACGAGCTGCGGATTGCCGGCCCCGACATGCCGCCCGTGTCGTCGGTGAGTGACATGCAGATCGACGAAACCGGGCGGATGTGGCTGTACATCAACCGGCCTGCACCCGACTGGCGCGACCACCTGGAGAGAACCGCGCCCAACCCGGAATGGCCGGCAGAGGGATACCGGTACGGGCTCGGTGCGTCGGAGTCGGTCATTGAAGTCGTGGACATCGAATCGGGGCGGGTTCTGGTGTCGCAGGTGGTGGACGTGGCCCCGGCGCCACGGACGCGACTCTTCGCCCCCGGATGGCTCGCCGTCTACGACGAGGAAGAGATCGTGCCGCTCTACCGGATGTACCGCGTACGTCTGGTGGGGTTGAATTGAACCGCTGGCACGAACCACAGACCGCCGGAATCGGAGAAACCATGAAAGAACCACACGTCGCCCGTGCTCTCGCGGCAATGGCCTTCCTCGCCGCCCACGCCCTCCTGCCAGCACCCGGTGCCGCCCGTGCCCAGGAATTCGCCACCCTCGTGGAAGACCTCTGCGGGACGTGTGCAATCGAGATCACACCCGATGTCGTGCTGGGCACCGACGGCGAATCCGTGATCGGGTATACGCGGGACTTCCATCGGCTCGCCGATGGCCGCTTCGTGATGACCTTCGACTACACGCCGGGCGAGTTTACCGTCTTCGCGGCCGACGGCTCGTCGTTCCGCCGGATCGGGCGGCAGGGAGAGGGGCCGGGCGAGTACCAGCGCGCATACCGGGTGAGGGATCACGGCAGCCGATTCTACGTTTTCGACCAGGTCAGGCGAATGACGGTGCTCGACGCCGACTTCACCGTCGTTCGCACGGCAAGGGTGCCGTGCCTGGAGTGCACCGGCCTGGACATGGAGATCCTGCGGGACGGATCGGTCGTGTTGAATTCCCTGGATGCCCGGAAGGGGGAGCCATGGATGACCGCCCGGGACTGGTTCGCCATCCAGGTCGTGGGCCAGGACGGCGAGTTCCTTCAACAACTCGACGAAGTGACCGTTGTGGATCTTGCCCCGGTCGAGGAGTTCCGGCGTCACCTCGAGGTCGCGCCGGACGGTTCCGTCCTGTCGGCCCACCAGAGGAGATACCGAATCGATCGCTGGGATCCGGAAACCGGGGAGCTGCTCTCCTCTCATGCCCGCGCCGTCGACTGGTTCCCCGCTCCGCACCCGGACCCGATGCGCGGCCCGCCCGACCATCCTCCCCAGCCCGCCGTGACGGGGATGCAGCTGGACGCGGAAGGCAGGCTCTGGCTCAGCCTCGCCCGGCCGGCAGCCGATTGGCGGGACCGGCTGGAGCGGCCCGGGCGCGCCGCGAATCCGGAGGGCGGCGGCGGCTGGCGATACGGCCCCGGCTCGTGGCAGGACGTCATCGAGGTGCTAGACCTCGAATCGGGGCGCGTGCTCTTCTCCGAGGTCGTGGAGGTGCAGGAGGTGCGGGACGCAACGTTGCGCCTCATCGCCCCCGGTTGGCTTGCCCGCCTGGACGAGGAAGAGATCGTGCCGATTTACCGGATGTACCGCATTCGGCTGGTGGGGTACGAGAAACACTGACCCGGCCGGCACGTAGGTTGTCACTACAAACCGGCACGGAAGTTGCCACTGCAAGCCGGCACATGGTTGCCACTGCAAGGACCCCCGCAATGAAGCCACTCGTTTCCCGGACCATTGTTCCCTTGACCATCGCGGCCGTGGGCAGCGTCGCCTGTGCCGATTCGGGCGATCCCGCACCGGCGCCGCCCGAGGGGCCGGCCCCCGACTTCGAGACTCCGGACACCACCGGGGTCCCCATCATCGAAAACGCCCGTCCGCCCGCCGATTCGAGACTCGATTGGCGGATCGGCGAAAGACCCGCCCTGTCGATTGGAGAGGTCGACGGGCCGGACCCGTATCTGCTGGACCTTTCCGATATTCTCCGAATGCCCGACGGGAGGATCATCGTGGCGGACCGGGCTTCCGGTGAGTTGCGGGCCTTCGACACGCTGGGGGTCCACCTCGCCACCTGGGGAGGCTCGGGCGAAGGACCCGGGGAGTTCATAAACCTCATAAGTGTCGACCCCTGGCCTGGGGATTCGCTCGTTGCGCGCTGGTCGCAGGGGAATCGCCTGACCGTCTTCGACTCGCAGGGCGGCTACGGGCGCGTTTTCGGCATGCAGGACCGGGTCCGCATCTCTGTCGAAACGGTGCTGCCGGGCGGTCTTGTCGTCGGTTCACGATTGGACCCCACCGCGAGTTCCCAGCCAGGGCTCTCGCGCTCACGGAGCATCTACGAGATCAGGGGCCCCGATGGGGAACCGGGCCCAACCCTCGGGTCGTTCCCGGGGAGCGAGTGGTATTCGCCTCCCGTCGAGGACGGGGTCATGGTCATCGGGATCCCGTTTTCCCGCGGCGACGTCGTCGTCCCATGGGGAGACGATGTCATCGTCGGTTCCGACGACACCTACGAATTCCGCGTCTACTCGACCGACGGGACGCTGAAGCGCATCGTGCGCCGGGAACACGATCTCATCCCCACGACGCCGGCGCACCTGGACGCGCTGATCGAGCGGCGGGTGGCGGGATCGCCAGAGACGGAACGGGCGGCGAGAAGGCGTGAGGAGCGGGAACGGTATGAGAACGTGCGCCTCCCGGAGACCCACCCCGCGTTCAGCAGAGTCCGGGCCGACGAGCTGAACCACCTCTGGGTTCAGGAGTACACGCTGCCGGGGGAAGGCGGGCCCAATCCGGTGTGGACGGTCTTCGACCCCGACGGACACGTCCTGGGCTACGTGGAGACGCCCGCGGGGCTGCGCATCTTCCAGATCGGGGAGGACCACATCCTCGGCTACGCAACCGACGAACTGGGTGTGGAATACGTACAGGTGTGGTCGTTGAGCCGGTCGGGCGGCTAGCGGCGGCGACGGCCTTGCCCACGGGGCTGCTCGGACCGGGCTGCTCGCCCGCTCCTTGACTACACGCTCCCCGCGGCGCACCATGCCAGTCCGGGCGTTCCCGGCCGGGGGCGCGACCAGGGTCCGAAGCCGCGAGGAGCCGTCATGAGCAAGCGCATCGTTTCCCGAATCTCGACGCCGGCGTTGCTGGCCTGCCTGCTGTGGGCCGCGGGCTGCGCACCCGAAGGCGCGCAGGAGTCCGCCGAAGTCGACGCCACCCCCATCGAGCCCAGCCCCATCGAGGATCCGGCGCTGGACCTCCCGAACCCGAACCCGACCGTCATGGCCGACTGGGCCGACCTCCCCGACGGGCGCGAATGGGGATCGACCGCGGGCGTCGACATCGACCCGACCGACGGGCACATCTGGGCATACGACCGCTGCGGCGGCGTGGGACTGGCGGGCGGATGCGCCGAGAACCTGGTCGACCCGATCTTCAAGTTCCACCGCGAGACCGGCGAGATCCTGGCCAGCTTCGGCGCGGGACTGTTCGTCCTTCCCCACGGGATCCACGTGGACGCGGACGGCAACGTCTGGGTCACCGATTCGCAGGGGACGGAGGACAAGGGACACCAGGTCATCAAGTTCTCCCCGGAGGGCGAGGTGCTGATGGCGCTGGGGCAGCCGGGGGTGCGGGGCACCGAACCCGGGCTGTTGAACGAACCGTGCGACGTGATCACCGCGCCGAACGGCGACATCTTCGTCTCCGACGGGCACAGCGGCCAGAACGCAAGGATCCCGGAGGGCTCCACGGGACGCATCATCAAGTTCTCGCCCGCGGGCGAGTACATCATGGAGTGGGGGGTCATCGGCGACGGGCCCGGCGAGTTCCGCACGCCACACGGGATCGCCTTCGATTCGCAGGGCCGCCTCTTCGTCGCCGACCGCGGCAACCACCGCATCCAGATCTTCGACCAGGACGGCAACCACCTGGACTCGTACCACGCGTTCAGCCGCATCAGCGGCCTCTTCATCGACCGCGACGACAACCTCTACGCGATCGACTCCGAGTCGAACCCGAACAACCACGAAGGCTGGGTGACGGGAATCCGCATCGGGCACGTGTCGGAGGACCGGGTGACCGCGTTCATTCCGCCGCACGCCCTGTCCGCGGACTGGCCGCAGGGGTTCGCGGGCGAGGGCGTCGCGGTGGACTGGGACGGCAACGTCTACGCCGCGGAAGGGCCGATCTCGCTGCGGGCCGCGGGCGGTGGGCTGACGAAGTACGTGCGGTCGGGGAACTGAGCCTGGAAGAATCCCCCACTTCCGGACCCGGAGCCGGATTTCCTGACCATGCCGTGGCAGCGGCTTCAGCCCCTTGGCAGGACCTCCGCGCCGGTCAGACCCAGGTGATGGTCGGTAGACCAGACGGTGTCGATCCCCAGCTGCTCGATGAACACCAGACTTGAGGCGTCCTCGCCGTGACGGTGGAGGAACCACGAGTAGGCTTCGGACCAGACCGGGAGCGATGTGTGCCAGTGGGGACGGACGCCGCTGAACAGCATGCGGGCCCGCGGATGGTGCCGGTCGCGCCTGCTCAGCGCAGCGACGGTGCAGCTGTCGTCCGGGCGGCCCTCCACGACGCCAATATACGCCATCCACGGCTTGTTGCCGGGGACCCGTGCGAGAGCGATGGCCAGGCTGCGGCGGCATAGCTCCGCGAAGGAGATTCCCTGTTGCCGGGCGAGCGCCCGGGCCCGCTCGTAGAGGTCGGGATCCAGAGAGACCTGTGTGCGAATCATGGTGTTATCACCTCCCGGTGTCATGATAACACCAAGAGGTACCGAACCACGCTTGTGAGACCGAGCTGGTCCCATTCCGTTACCCACAGGTGCGTCCTGCTGGCCTGCCGTATCTTCGATCGCACCGGCAGAAGCAGGGAGCCGATCGGGTCTCCCGCCTCGTTCAGCACATGCACGGGCGTTCCACTGTCCGTGCGGCGCAGCTCCACCCAGATCGTCCCGTCGAGTCCGAGCGTGACGTCGGTCGGGGGGTACACGACGGGCACGCGTTCGCGGGCCAGGGCTCTGAAGCGGCGGGCAAGATGGTTTTCGGGCACCATGTCTGCGAGGCCGCGTTCGATTGCCGAATCGGGGATCGGCTCCCCGGGGTACGCATAGGACCGTGAAAACACCGTGTCGTCGGCCGGGCGGACCAGCGTCAGGTTGTAGGTCGGTTCGAGCGTCGATTGATCAGCCGTCATGAACAGGAATCGGCTTCCATCCCCTGCGAATTCAACTCGCGCCCGGAAAGTGAAGGGAACCGGGTTGCCCAGGCCGCCCACGACGACCATACGGTGTTCATCGTACGGCGGCGTGGCGACCACGGTCGGTTCCCCATCACGCGACACCCGCACAAACGCGTTCGCCCCCCAGTCGCTCCTTCCGCCGGTTGCAATCCTCAGGCGGGCCTCCCCGATCTTCGCACCCTGGGCATCCACGGCCAGGGGGACGAAGAAGATAATGGTGCTGTCCACTCCCAAAGCACGGGAGTCCCGGCCGAAGAACCGGCCAGCCTCCGTGCGCACCGGAGTCCCATCCGCAAGCAGGTACGTTCCGCGGATCAGCTCCACATCCCATACGACCATCGTGTCCGCAGCCCAGAAGACGGGACCCACGCTTCGGAATTCTCCAGGTCCCTCTCCGCTTCTCCCGAGCATCGTCCCCAACGTCCCATCCGGATCGTAGATGCGCACCCGGTGGTCCTGCGGCTCCGGCACGACGATGTGGCCCTCCGGTCCGACGTAGACCCACCCGATCGCGGAAAAGTCCTCGGCGTTCGCGTCGAGCCGCAGATCCTCAACGAGTCTCCATTCTGCATCTGCCGAATCCCCCTCCGCATCCGCCGGTTGGGGGGGATGGTCTCCTGCGCCCGTGCAGGCCAGGAAGATGGTCGCGCCCGCGATCAGGACCGCGGGAAGGATGGGTCGAGTGTAGGTTTTCTGCCGCGGTTTGCGAATGAACCGGTACATGTTATCACCTCCGGTGATCATGATAACACCGCATGGGCCTACCCGATGGGGCCAGCCCCCCTGGGGGGCATGCCAATGCGACGGGCCCAATGCGCGGCGGCGTTGCTTGCGCCGGCCCAGCCTCGAGCGTTGCCCTTCGCTGGCCTGCCCCAAGGCGGCGCGGTACAATTGCCACTCCCCACCTTAGGTCCTCCAACCATCGGCCAGGCCATGTTCGACCATCGTCGCCTCCTGCTCGCCGGCGCCCTCATCGCCCTCGCGCTCTCCGTCCCCGGCACCCCCCTCTCCGCCCAGGACACCCGTCACTTCGACCTCATCGTGCGCGGCGGACGGGTCCTCGACGGCACCGGCAACCCCTGGTTCCGCGCCGACATCGGCGTCGTGGACGGGCGCATCGTCGCGCTCGGCGACCTTGCCGGGGCCACCGCCGACCGCGAGATCGACGCGACCGGCCGTTACGTGTCGCCCGGGTTCATCGACATCCACTCCCACGCCGACAACAGCGACTCGGAAGGCGGGGGCCGGTCGATCCGCAACGACTCCACCCACCGCAAAACGGCGCCCAACGTAGTGTCGCAGGGGGTGACGACGATCGTGGTGAACCAGGATGGGCGCTCGCCGTGGCCGATTGCCAACCAGCGGGCAACGCTGGAGCGGCAGGGCGTGGGGCCCAACGTGATGATGATGGTCGGCCACGGGACCGTGCGGCGAATGGTCCTGCAGGACGACTTCCAGCGGCCCGCGACCCCGGCGGAGACCCGGCAGATGGCGGCGCTGGTGCGGCAGGGGCTGGAGGAGGGCGCGGTGGGGCTGACGGCGGGACTGGAATACGCGCCCGGGCGGTGGAGCACGACCGACGAACTTGTGGAATTGGCGGCGGAGCTTGCGCCGTACGACGGCGTGTACATCTCGCACGAGCGGGCCGAGGGGCCGGACCCGATGTGGTACCTGCCCAGCCAGCACGAAGGACGGCCGCCGACGCTGCAGGACGCGGTGATGGAGACGATCGAGATCGGGCGGCAGACCGGGGTGCGGGTCGTCGCGACCCACATCAAGGCGAAGGGGATTTCGTACTGGGGGTCGAGCGCGTCGGCGGTCCAGCTCATCCAGCGGGCACGGGACGAGGGCGTGCGGGTGTGGGCCGACCAGTACCCCTATGCCACCAGCGGGAGTGACGGCAACACGGTGCTGGTGCCGCGCTGGGCGCTCGCCGACCCGGAGGCGCGGAATCCGCGTGAGGCCCGGCCGCCCGCCGACATGCTGGAGATGCGGCTGCAGGACCCGGAGACGGCTGCGCGGATCCGCATGGACATCTGGCACGAGATCGGGCGCCGCGGCGGGCCCGAACGGGTCGTGATCTTCGACTATCCGGACCCGGACTACGTGGAAATGAACCTCCGCGACGTGGCGGCGATGCGGGACGAGCATCCGGTGCAAACGGCGATCGCGCTGCAGCTCGAGGGTTACCGCGACCGTCCGGGCGGCGGGCGCTTCCGCGGATTCTCGATGTCGGAGGCCGACGTGGAGAACTACGCCGCCCAGCCCTGGGTCGCGACCGCGTCCGACGGCGGGATCGCGTGGCCCGGCGACGGTCCCGTCCATCCCCGCTTCTACGGCACCTTCCCACGCAAGATCCGCCACTACGCGCTGACCGCCGGGGCGCTCTCGGTCGAGTCGGCGATCCGGGCGCAGACCTCGCTCCCGGCCCGCATCATGGGCCTCGCCGACCGGGGCGAGATCCGCGAAGGCTACTGGGCCGACCTGGTCGTCTTCGACCTGGAGACGATCGCCGACCGGGCGACCTTCGTGGAGCCGCACCAGCACTCGGAAGGGATCGACCATGTGCTGGTGAACGGGGAGTCCGTGGTGCGGGACGGGGTGATCGTGATGGCGGTGCCGGGGAAGGTGCTGGTGTCGAGGCGGGGGGGACGGCCGGCGGCTTGAGGGGGGGTGGTCCGCCATGAGAGTCGCGCTCGCCACACTTTTCGCCCTGTCGCTGTGCGCCATGCCACTGGCCGGCCAAGAGCGCCAGCAGAAGACGCGGCATGCGCTACCCACCCCGGGTGTCGGACTTTTTTCCGTCCAGGCCACCCTTTCCGAGCCGTGCATCGCCAACCAGTCGTGCTTCAGGAACGAGGGAATGTCGGAGGGCAAGCGGCACGCCCTGTTCGCCGGCGGTGGGGCGGTGCTGGGCGGGCTCCTCGCTTACGCCGTCTGTAGCGGTTCCGGGCGTGAGAACGGTCAGGCCGAAGAAGCGAAGAAGGAAGGGGCCTGCTCCCAGAGTCGTGCATCCATAGTATTGGGCGGCGCCTTCGTCGGTGCCCTGGCCGGGCACGTCGCCTTCCTGTTGTCCAAGGTGAACGACGCAACACCGGTGTCGCCGTCGATGGACCTGGTGACGTTCCGGATTCCGATGGGTTGAGCCGGGCTGGCCGAAAGCCCTGCGCGACGTGGTGGCAGCCGCCTCCTGGCCCGCTCGCCCACACCCGCCCATCCCTCACTCCGCGAAGCCGCATGAGAATACGTCACCGAACTTCTGAGCCGGTGTACCAGGCTTGACGTGCCCCTGCGGACGCGGGTTGTGGAAGAGGGCCTTCTGCTCGAGCGTGTGGCGGAGCCCGGGGCCGGATGGGCCGATGCAGCCAGGGAGCTGGGGGAACGGGGATAGGGTCGCCTGCTGGACGATCCCGTCCCAACCGCCTTCGACGATTCGGATTGGGAATGGGAGTAGGCCCTCCACCAACCCGCTTACCCGCGCACGCGGCGCCCCAGTTCGGTGAGGCGATACCGCTGATTCGCCGCGCTGGGAGCGTCGGGGCGGGTCATCTCGACGAGGCCGTCTTGCAACGCCGGAAGCAGATAGCGTTGCCGCAGCGATTTGCGGTCCCGCAACCCCAGCGCGGCCTGGATCTGCCGCCGCGACATCGATCCCTGGAGCACCGCCAGAAGGCGGTCGACCTGGGGGGTTGCCTGGGGGGTAACCTGGGGGGTCCGTAGCGCCGCCAGGATGGCGTCCAGCATGAATTCGATGAAGCGTGTGCTCTTGCCCTCGGCCGAACTCTCCCTGATCGCGCGATAGTAGTCGCTCTGTCTGGCGTGAATCAGGCTCTCCACCGGGACGAGCGCGAAGACGGGGTTCCAGCGGGTCAGAATCAGCGTCTGCCACAACCGTCCCAGGCGCCCGTTGCCGTCTTCGAAGGGATGGATGAACTCGAACTCGTCGTGGAAGACCGAGCTCGAAACGAGGGGATGCTCTTCGGTGTTCCCCAGCCACTCGAACAGATTGGCCATTAGGCCGGGAACCCGTCTCGCAGGGGGACCGATGTGCTGCACCTCGTCGGAGCCCATCACCACGATCGGTGACGTCCGGTAGCGTCCGGGGGCGTCGAGGAGTGCCCGCATGAGGACCTCGTGGGCCTGCAGCAGATGGGATTCCTTCGCGGGATCCCATTCCTGATAGCGGTCGTAGGCCTCGATGGCGTTTCGCGCCTCCTGGATGTCGCGAAGCGGCCCGACCACGGGTTTGCCGTCCAGAATCGTGCTGATCTGGTCTTCCGACAGGCGATTCCCTTCGATGGCAAGCGACCCGCGAATGGTGCGGATCCGGTTCACGCGCCTCAGTCGCAGGTCCTGCCCCACCCCGGCGGCCTCGGCCCGGCCGATGGCTTCGCCGATTTCCTCGGCTCTCGCGAGGATGGTCGACGTGATCGAGAACGGTGGTGTCTGCAAAGGCCATGTCCAATGGTGCGGGAGGGGTGGCAGGCGGTCAAGTTTGCCGCTGATTGTAATGTGTACTTTACCAAAAGTAACGTCGAGATTACATCTTGGTTAGCTGCGGCAGGTGCGGTGCCGCGAGCGCTGGCGACCGGGACGATGGCCGAGGTTCTCGGCGTGTTGCAGCGGGGTTTTTGCGGCTTGAGTCCGGGCTGGGTCATGGGTGCCGGTTGTTGAGACCGGCTCCAAGGGAGGAGTTCCTCGGCGAATGCGGGGGCGCGGACCAAGGCGAATGCCAACGGCCCGGCAAGAACGGCGAACCCGAGAATCCGCAAGACCGGGTGCCTGGCGGAAGCGCCTTCAAGCAAGAATGGTTCGTGGAGTGGACGCTATTGACAACTGCGACCAGCGGTTCCACCGGTTCGCCGATGGCGCCCCAGAACTCCTCCCTGTGGACGGATTGCGATCAGGCAGCGTCGTCCATTGCGGCCCGTTCCTTCCCCGCTTGCCGACGCAAAAGAGCCCGGCGATCATTATGAATGAAATGAGGGGCATCGCCAACCAGAGGGTGAACTGATCCGACATGACCTGGCCGGGATGGGGCGACCTTCTGCCCAGCATGACGCTGGTCGCGACAATCGCGGGCCTGCTGTGGGCCGTGGTGCGACTCCTGATGCATCCAGTGGCGGAGATGGCGGCGAGCGAAGCCGGAAAGCGGGTTGCCAAGGCGACGCAGGGAACCGTGGACGAGTTCTATGAGCGGCTCAAGGCAACCGACTTTCGCCATGTCCAGGAGGGGCTGAAGGCACTCGGGGACCGGATGGACGGGGTCCGGGAAGACTTCGGGGGACGGATCGAAGCGGTGCGGGAAGATTTCGGCGGACGGATCGAAGGGGTCCGGGAAGATTTCGTCGGACGGATCGACGGGGTCCGGGAGGATTTCGGGGGGCGGTTCGACCGGATGGACAAGAGGATCGCCGGGGTGCGGGAGGACTTTGGCGGGCGGCTTGACCGGACGGACGAGCGGCTTGACCGGATGGACGAGCGGATCGCCGGGGTGCGGAAGGATGTCGGTGACCGCCTCGAGCTGGCGAGCCGGGACCGGATGGACATGGAGGCCCGGCTGATGGCCGCGATCCAGGGCGGGTAGTCGGTCGGAGTTTCGCTCCCAACCAGGTGAAGGTCCTCCCTGACGAGAGCATTGACAACGCCGCTCGCCGTCCCGACACTGCGGGCTCGCCAGAACCTGACTGGCCTTCCGGCCCACCCGCCCCCGCCACCCAGGATCATCCCCCATGGGACAGACCCTCCTGCAAAAGGTCTGGGATCTTCACACCGTTCGGCGGCTGCCGACCGGGCGGACCCAGCTCTTTGTCGGTCTGCACCTGATCCATGAGGTGACCACCCCGCAGGCCTTCGACATGCTGCGCCGTCGGGGGATCGGGGTGGCCTTCCCGGAACGGACGCACGGGACGGTCGACCACATCGTGCCCACCCTCGACCAGAGCCGGCCGTTTGGCGACGACCTCGCGGAGCAGATGATGAGCGCGTTCGAGCGCAACTGCCGCGAGTTCGGGATTGCGGCGTCCGGGCTCGACAGCGACTGGCAGGGGATCGTCCACATCATCGGGCCGGAGCTGGGGCTCACGCAGCCGGGGATGACGATCGCGTGCGGGGACAGCCATACGTCCACGCACGGCGCGTTCGGGGCGATCGCATTTGGGATCGGGACGTCGCAGGTGCGTGACGTGCTGGCCTCGCAGTGCCTGGCGATCGAGCCGCTCAAGGTGCGGCGCATCGCCGTCTCGGGTGAGCTGGGACCCGGTGTCTACGCGAAGGACGTGATCCTCGACATCATCGCGCGGCTGGGTGTGCGAGGCGGGGTCGGCTACGCCTACGAGTACGGCGGGCCGGCGGTGCAGCGCATGACGATGGACGAGCGCATGACGATGTGCAACATGTCGATCGAGGGCGGCGCGCGGATCGGCTACGTCAACCCGGACGAGACGACGTTCGCGTACCTGCAGGGCCGGCCGCACGCGCCCGCTGGCGACGACTTCGAGCGCGCGAAGGCGTGGTGGCGCTCGATGGCTTCCGACGCGGACGCGGTTTACGACGATGTCGTGGAGATCGACGCCGGGGAGATCGAACCGCGGGTGACCTGGGGCATCAACCCGGGGCAGTCGGTGGGCGTTTCAGAGCGGATTCCGGATCCGGCGGCCGGTGGTGCGGCCGACGCCGCGGCGATCACCGAAGCGATCGAGTTCATGGGATTCGCGCCTGGTGCCCCCGTGTCCGGAACCGCGGTCGACGTGGCGTTCGTCGGCTCCTGCACCAATTCGCGGCTGTCGGACCTGCGCGAGGCGGCGCGGGTGGCCAGGGGGCGCAAGGTGGCGGCGCGGGTGCGGGCGCTGGTCGTGCCGGGGTCCAGGCAGGTGCGCCGGGCCGCCGAGGCCGAGGGGCTGCACGAGGTGTTCCATGAAGCGGGGTTCGAGTGGCGGGGAGCGGGGTGCTCCATGTGCCTGGCGATGAATCCCGACCGGCTGAACGGGCGCGAGGTGTGCGCGTCGTCGTCGAATCGCAACTTCAAGGGCCGGCAGGGCAGTCCGACGGGCCGCACCCTCCTGATGAGCCCCGCGATGGTCGCCGCGGCGGCCGTCAGCGGCGAGGTCACCGACGTGAGGACGCTGCTATGATCGAGCTCAGGCCCGTCGATGGCGTCGAGGGAACCGCCATTCCGCTCCGCGGCAACAACATCGACACGGACCGGATCATCCCGGCGCGCTTCCTGAAGGCGCTGACCTTCGACGGACTCGGCCAGCACGTCTTCGAGGACGACCGTGCTTCGATGCCGGAGCACCCGTTCGCCAACCCGGCCTACGCCGGCGCGTCCATCCTTCTCGTCAACGAGAACTTCGGCTCGGGCTCGTCGCGCGAGCACGCCCCGCAGGCGCTTCGCAAGTGGGGCATCCAGGCGTGCATCGGCCAGTCCTTCTCCGAGATCTTTCTCGGCAACGCGACCACCATCGGGCTGCCGTGCGCCACGGCGCCGGCCCGGGACATCGCGGCGCTGATGGCGATCGCCGAAATTGATCCCCGCACCCCGCTGGCCTTCAGCGTCGGCGATCTCTCCGTCACAGCGGCGGGCCGCACCATCGCGCTCGACATCCCCCCGCTCCTGCGCGATTCGCTCCTCACCGGGCAGTGGGACGCAACCGGTCTGCTGCTCAGCGAATTCGACGATGTGCGTCGCGTCGCGGCCCGACTTCCCTACGTGAGAGGCTTCTGAACGGTCCCCGGCCGTCCGCCTCTCACATCTCCTTCCGCACCCATCCATCCCACGGAGTACATCCATGACCACCGACCGATTGATCGTTTTCGACACCACGCTTCGCGACGGCGAACAGGCGCCGGGTTTCTCGCTCCGCACCGAGCAGAAGCTCCGACTTGCCCGCCGACTCGCGGAGCTGGGCGTCGACGTCATGGAGGTCGGTTTTCCGGTCGCCTCGGACGATGACGCCCGCGCCGTTCAGCTGATCGCGCGCGAGGTCCGGGGCCCCGTGCTCACGGCGCTGGGCCGCTGCAACCTGGCCGACATCGAGCTGGTGGGCGAGGTGATCCGGGGCGCCCAACGGCCGCGGATCCACACCTTCATCGCCACCTCCGACCTGCACATGGAGGCCAAGCTGCGGATCAGCCGCGACGAGTGCCTCCGGGCCGTCCACACCTGCGTCGCCCGGGCGCGCGACTTCACCGACGACGTTCAGTTCTCGGCCGAGGACGCGACCCGCAGCGACATGGACTTCCTCTGCCAGGTCGTCGATACGGCCATCGCCGCGGGCGCGACGACGATCAACCTGCCCGACACCGTCGGCTACTCCGTCCCCAGCGAGATGTCGCGGTTCTTCCGTGAGGTGATGGCTCGGACCCGCGACGCAGACGGCGTCGTCTTCAGCACCCACTGCCACGACGACCTCGGGCTCGCGGTCGCCAACTCGCTGGCCGCAGTCCTGGCCGGAGTGCGGCAGGTCGAGTGCACCATCAACGGCACCGGCGAGCGGGCGGGCAACGCCTCGCTGGAAGAGATCGTGATGGCGACTCGCGTCCGGCGCGACCTGCTGCCGTTCGCGACCGACATCGACACGACCCGGCTCTTCCGCACCAGCCGGCTGCTCTGCGAGCTGACCGGGGAGCCGGTGCAGGCCAACAAGGCGATCGTCGGCCGCAACGCCTTCGCGCACGAAGCGGGCATCCATCAGCACGGCATGATCCGGGACCGGCGCACCTACGAGATCATGCGGCCGGAGGACGTGGGCGTGGAGTCGACCCTGGTGCTGGGGAAGCACTCGGGGCGGCACGCGGTGAAGCGGCGGTGCGAGGGGCTGGGGTTCGATCTGGTGCCGGGCGAGGTCGAGCGAGTCTATCGGGAGGTGATTGCGCTTGCCGACCGGGGGCGGTCGGTCGGTGATGAGAAGCTGGTGGCGATTGTGAGGCGGGAGGGGGCAAGTGAGGGATAGGGCACTGAGGAGGCTTTGTGGCCAGCGAGGGACGGCGGATTCGCTTGGCCGGCCCGTCACGTTTGCGCTGACGGGTCCATCGATGTCGCGCCCGCGTCAATATTCAATCCCTGGCGCACAGTATATATGACCGATTACAATCTGTACACAAACTCAGTCACTTTGATGACATTTTGGCGACAAGCTCCGCCGTGTCCGCGCCAGGGTGCGCCAGACGCGAAGAGAGGATTGACCGGTGACGAACGAACCCGTTGCGCCGGACCAACAGATCGAGGCACTGCAGGAGCGCATCTCCAACCTGTGCGCGGCCATCCTGCGAATCAGCGCGAGCCTGGACCTCGACACCGTCTTGCAGGAGATCGTCGACAGTGCCCGCGCGCTCACCGGCGCTACGTACGGGGTGATCACGACCATTGACGAGAGGGGCCAGCCCAGCCAGGTCCTCAGCTCCGGCCTGACGCAGGACGAGCATCGGAGAATGGCGGACTGGCCAGACGGTCTCCGGCTCTTTTCGCACCTCCGGGACCAGCCGGGCCCTTTGCGAATCGGAGACCTGCCGCGCTACCTCCGGTCCTTCGGGTTCCGCACCGACGTGATGCCGTTCAGGACAGGACAGGGTACCCCGATCCGTCATGGTGGCGTGCATGTGGGCAGTCTTTTCGTCGCCCAGCGGGAACCCGACCGCAAGTTCACCGAATCGGACGAGGAGGTGCTCGTGCTCTTCGCGTCGCAGGCGGCAACCGCGATTGCCAACGCCCGCTCCTACCGGGACGAACACCGGGCCCGGGCCAAAGTGGAGGCCCTGGTCGACACTTCGCCGATCGGCGTGGTGGTCTTCGACGCCGCGACCGGCAGTGCCCTTTCGTTCAACCCGGAAGCGAAACGGATTGTGGAGGGTCTGCGGCAGCCGGAGAGCCCGCCGGAGCAACTCCTGGAGGTGATTACCTGCCGGTGGGCCGACGGACGAGTGGTCGCGCTGACGGAGTTTCCGTTTGCCCAGGCGCTGAGCACCGCCGAGACAGTGCGCAACGAGGAGGTCGTCCTCTCTGTTCCCGATGGCCGGAGCGTGAAGACGCTGATCAATGTCACGCCGATCAACGCGCCGGAGGGCGGGATCGAGTCGGTCGTTGTCACGATGCAGGATCTGGCGCCCTTCGAGGAGCTCGAGCGCATGCGCACCGAGTTTCTCGCGATCGTGAGCCATGAGCTGCGCACGCCGCTCACCTCCATCAAGGGGTCGACGGCCACGGTACTGGGCGCATCCCCGGGATTCGCGCCGGCCGAGATGCTGCAGTTTTTCCGCATCATCGACGGGCAGGCGGATCAGATGAGCGGTCTCATCGGCGATCTGCTGGACGCGGGACGCATCGCGACGGGCACGCTGTCGGTGTCACCGGAGTCTTCCGAGGCGGGGGTGCTGGTCGACCGGGCGAGGAACGTGTTCCTGAGCGGCGGCGCCCGCCAGGCGGTCCTGGTCGACCTTCCCCCGGACCTGCCCCGCGTGATGGCGGACCGGCAGCGCATCATTCAGGTCCTCACCAACCTCTTCTCCAACGCTGCCAGGCATTCTCCGGCGTCGTCGCCCATCCAGGTCGCCGCTCGGCGCGACGGCGCTCACGTGGCAATCTCGGTCACCGACCAGGGCCGGGGCATTCCACCGGACCAGCTGCCGCATCTGTTTCGCAAATCCACCGGTGCCGGTGAGGGAGAACGCGGCATCCGCAGCGGCCTGGGCCTGGCCATCTGCAAGGGGTTGGTCGAAGCTCACGGGGGGCGCATCTGGGCCGCGAGCGAGGGGGAGGGCCGGGGTGCCCGGTTCACCTTCACGGTACCGGTGGCCGAAGGGACGGGCGGCAGTCCCAAAGCGGCGGAATCGACCGGGGAGAGGATCGTGGCACCGCGCACGGGTCGGGAACGGACCCGCGTCCTCGTGGTGGACGACGACGCGCATACGCTACGCTACGCGCGGGACGTGCTCACCCTGGCAGGGTACGCGCCGCTCGTCACGGGCGACCACGGCGAGCTGTCCAGCCTCATCCGCACGGAGAAGCCCGAGCTTGTCCTGCTCGATCTGATGCTGCCCGGGACCGACGGCATCCAGCTGTTGAAGGACGTTCCCGAGCTGGCCGATCTGCCTGTGATCTTCGTTTCCGCCTACGATCGAGACGAGACGATCGCGAGGGCGCTTGGGGCCGGCGCCGCCGACTACATCGTCAAACCGTTCTCCGCAACGGAACTGACGGCTAGGGTCCGGGCGGCGCTGCGAAGCCGGGCCGAGCCTGCCCCGTACGAGCTGGACGATCTGGCCATCGACTACGAGCGGCGGCGCGTGACGGTGGACGGCCGTCCGGTCGAGCTGACGGCCACCGAGTACGAGGTGCTGCGCGTGCTGTCTATCAACGCAGGACGGGTGACGACCTACCGATCGCTGATGCGCCAGACGTGGAAGCGGTGGGACGGCACCGTCAAGCCGAAGCTGGTCCACGCGTTGGTGAGGAGGCTGCGCGGGAAGCTGGGTGAGGGCGGGGCGGACTATATCCGCAACGTGCGGGGGGTTGGGTACCGGATGCCGGGGGAGGGGGGGTGAGGGGGGCGGGTGCGCATTTGACTTGACCTCTGATCCGGCCTGTCGTCCTGAATTATCTGGCGTCCGGGATGACGGATGAGGCGACACTCTGCCCAGGGTGACGCTGGTTCCACACCGACATCATCGATCCCCATCCTTGAGCGAGCTGAGGCGGAAAGTTCGATCCGATTGCTGTCGTTCGAGACGCAAAGTGATGAGGACAGTGCGATGTGGAACGAAGAACTTGCCGATTTCGTCCTTCGCGATTCGAACACCACCGATTCCGTCGTAGGCAAATGTGGTGAAGCCAACCGGACTCCGCTTGCCAAGCTCGGGAAAGGCTGTGAGGCTCATGCTCAGGAACTCGCCAATCTTGTCGATGGTGGCACCAAGACGTGTACAGTCAAAGTAGAAGCTTCGATACGATTGGTCGCCGGAGTACTTGTGGACGTTTTCGATGGCGGTCGCGTGAAACAGCTCCGCAATCCTACCCCTATCGTCATCCTTTTCGTAGAACTCAAGGAGATAGTCAGGAACACCAACCTCGTACTGGTCCTGAACCCGAACGATGGTATTCTGAAAGCCGTGCTTCTCTCCGCCGCCTGTGACTTGGGTCGGTAGCAGCTTGTCGTTGTTCTTGGCTAGTTGCTGGCGCCACGCGGCAAACTCGTCGTCCGTAACCGTCAATGCTTGGACGATGTGGTCAAAGAGACGGGCGTCACGCTCGGTCTCCTTCTCGTCCCGACGATGAGAGAGCGTGATCTTCCCGTGGTCAAGCCCGTCCATCACGCCAAACGCGGTCAAGCCAGACGATTCCTCAATGCTGTACTCCACGTCGTGTCCAACAACGTTTGGATTGGCAGGGAAACTCGCCTCGATGCGAGCGCAATCCATGTTTGCTGTCGAGACACGAACTGTGCCGTCCGATCCTTTCTCGTTCGCAATGGAGGAGATGCCTCGATAACCAGTGTTGCCGACCAACACGGTGCAGAGCACGTTTCCGGGCCCGTACATCTTGCCGCCTGGGCCGAAGCGGTCGCGGCTGGCCAAGTCCCACGTGTATGGACTCGCAAGTTCCAGCCCTTTGAGGATATGGGTTCCAGTCTCGAATGGTCGGCCCTCGGGCCGCTTCGCTATGAACCCCTTGTAGACGCGGGCAATGAAGGAGCGCCCTTTGTGCGCCAGTGGGGAGCCGAAATTCGCAGGAGCCAACATGACCAGGTTCTTGATGGGAGCGCTTTCTGGCCCGTAGTTGCGCTGAAGCCAGTCACGAATCACCAAGGCACCGGTACTATGGACGATGGCGTTGACGCTGCCGGGTCTCTGCGGTAGCCCCCGGTCATGCCAAGCGACTTCCATTGCGGTCGTGATGTCATCAAAGCGAACCTCGTCCTCCATGCTGATGTAGTCTGCCAAGGAAACCAGAGAGATGTGGTCAATTCCCAGTTTTTCCTGCAGCAACCTTGCCAATGGCTCGAACGTCGCCGACGTAGCGCTCCAACCGTGCAAGATAACAAGAGGTCGACTCGGTCCCGGACGACTGCGCGCCGACGCCGCCCCCCGCGTGCTCCCGTTCCCAGGCACCGTGACCAACCCGCTACCGCCGCCGGTGGCCGATTTCGTGCCTATCCGTCATCGCTGCCATCCCACAAGAGCCAATTGCCTCCTCGGCAAACCGATAGCTTGTAGGATCCCGTGTCCCCAACCGGACCACCTCGGCTTGCTGTGGTGTAGATACCGGAAAGCAGGTCGTAGCAGCCCTGCGGCCCTAAGTGTCACCGCGACTTTACACCTTGACAAGCAAACATGACATTCTCTCCGATCACGCGAGGTGTTTCGGCCCATCACTCCGACCCCCTTAGACGTTGGTCGACCTCCAAACGAATCGTGTATTCTCCCGTCTGGCCGGCGCTGGCGGTCGTCGCAAGAATGGTGTACCGGCCCGTCGCCGGGGCGCGGAAGTCGACGCGCGCGGCGAGGCCATCACCCCCGTCGTCATCGGATGCCACTTCTATTCCGCCTTCATTCAGGACGATCAGATAGGAGTCAACGGCACTCGACTCCATGGTGATGGTGACGCGTTGGCCGGACGTCGCGGACACGGCCCATTCTTCGTAGTAGGCATGACCCCACCGCACCCGATCAGTCGACTCTATTCGGCCAGTGGATGCGCGGCCAACCGTCAGCGGCACGGGCTCGTTGACCACCAGCCGAGGATATGCATCGGTGCCGATGATCGCGTTGTTGGCCCTGGCGAGATCCACGGCTAACTGGCCCTGGTAGTCCCTGATGCTTGTATCTACACCAGCATTCACCAAGGCGAGGATTACAGCGGGATCGGTGTTCGATACCGCTGCGTAATGGAGCGCCGTCCGTTTCTGGTCTTCGTCGATCACGCCGGGATCGGCCCCGGCACCCAGAAGCATCGATACCAGTTCTTCCGAAGCCTGCGACGCGGCCAGGTGGAGCGGGGTTCCCCCAGCTACACTTCGGGCGTTCGGGTCCGCCCCAGCGCGAAGTAGCTCAGTGACGACGGCCGGTCCGCCGAATGGCACGGCGTAGTGCAACGGTTCCCACCCGTATCTGTCGGCGACATTGGGGTCCGCGCCGTCTGCCAATAGCGACTCCACCGTAGTCTCGTCCCCATCGAGCGCGGCGCGCTGCAGCGGCGTCAGGGAAGCCGCTGCCCCCGCTTCGATGAGGACCGTGATCGTGCCAGACCCGGCTCGATACCGTAGCGCGGAATGCAACGGTGTACGCCCGTCGTTGCTTTCGGCCACCGGATTGGCACCCCGGCTCAACAGCAGATTGACCACTCGGCCGTTTCCGCTCCAGGCGGCGGCATGGTGGAGCGGCGTGTAACCCTCATTGTCCCCCGCGTGCAAGTCTGCCCCCGCATTGAGGAGATGCGTGACCACCATCGGGTTCTCGTTCTGTGCCCCCCAATGCAGCGGCGTCGCTCCACGGTTGTCGGGGGCGTTCGGATCGGCGCCGGCGTCGAGCAGCAGGCGAATGATGGTGGGGTTGGAGGTCTGGGACGCAGCGTTGTGCAGCACCGTTCGCCCGGTAGGGCTCACATCCCATGCGTCGAGCCCGCGCTCTGCGAGGCAGCGGCGAAAGAGTTGGACGTCGTCCCAGTCCCGGACGGAGCAGTCCTGGGCGGTGGCTGGATGGGGGGTGAGGGGGATGAGTGCGAACGTGGCCGCCAGTGCAAAGAGAGCTCGTCCGAGGTGGCGCATGTGGCGATTCGTCGCGAAGAATCGGGGCATGGGATTGGCTCCTAAAGCTGTGGTTTGCGGTCTCTCGGCCCCGCCCCACCTATGGTTCGGGCCACGCGGAACCCGTTCCACCCATACCGCTCCTCGGTAGGTTGCCCCAGCCGTAGCGCCGAGCGGAGGATTGTCGGGCTACTTCCCAGCGAGCCGCCGCGTTGTACACGCTGGGAACAATCTCCCACACGCCAGCCGCTGCCATCGGCCGGCGCGCCAGTGTAGTCGCCGTTCCAACAGCCCTCCGTCCACTCCCAGAGATTGCCCAGAACGTCATGGAGCCCGAACGCGTTGGCCTGAAACGAGCCAACTGGCGCCCATACTCGTAGCCGTCCGAGCATGAGACGGCCTCATCATCCCCATTCGCGTACCAGCACTGCTCGGAGGCGTCATCCCCCCAGTACCGCTCCGTGCGCGTTCCCGCGCGTGCGACGTACTCCCACTCCGCTTCGCTCAAGAGCCGGTAGGCCTCTCCCGTCACTTCGCTAAGCCACGCAGTGTATTCCCAGGCATCATCCCAGCTGACGGTCGTGACCGGAATGCGTCCGCGACCCCAACCCATATCGTCGGGGCTGTGCCCCTGGCAGCAGCCCGCGTTCACGCACGCGTCCCACTCGGCGAACGTCACCTCATCGACTCGCACGGCGAACGGCGACTCGATCGTGACGAAATGCTGTGGTCTCTCGTCCTCGTACGCCTCCTCGGACTCGGGCGGCGAACCCATCAGGAAGCTGCCGGTCGGCACCACGACCATCACGGGGCAGGTCGGGCAGTCACGGAAGCGCTGGCCGACCTCCTGGGCGCTGGCGGGGTGGGTGGGGAGTGTGAGAGCGAGGAGGGCTGGGAGCGGGGCGAGTAGGCGGGGGCGGGTCACGCAGAAGAGTTCGGCGTTCATGTTGCTACTCCGGTCCATTCGTTGCCGAACCCCTCAGCCGGCGCATCACAGCGCTGTCCTGATCGATTCTGGAGTTGCGTTCGGCCAGATCCGCGGGGCGATTGCCCTCGCGGTCCTCAAGCGTCGGATCGGCCCCCGCGTCCAGCAGCGCCTCGACGACGTTCGCGTCACGATAGCCCGCGGCCTGGTGCAAAGGCGTTCGGCCCAGGTCATTGCGGGCGTCGATCTCGGCGCCTGCTGCGACCAGGGCCTCGACCATGCCGGGTTCGGCCGCCAGATGGAGCGGCGTCAACCCGTTCTCCGTTTGCGGGCTCGGGTCGCCCTCCGCTCCCAGAATCGCCGTCACGATCCGGAGTTCTCCCATGGACACCGCGAAGTGGAGCGAGGTCCAGCCGAAGTCGTCCGTAGCGCCGGTGTCTGCCCCACCCGCCAGCAACGAAATGGCGGTTTCGGAATCGCCGAGCACAATCGCCCGGTGCAGCGGTGTCAGGCCGAAATCCACGCCCCGTTCGAGGAACACCGATACGGAACTGGGCCTCGCGGAAAACACCGCGGAATGAAAGGGCGTCCATCCATCGTTGCTCTTGGCGATCGGATTCGCTCCGGCTTCCAGCAAGAGTTCCGTCACACGCGCATTCAGGTTCCAGTGGGCGTGGTGCAACGGGGTGTAGCCGTCGTTGTCCGCGGCATTCGGATCCGAACCCGCCCCAAGGAGGTGCGAACTCACAACAGGGTTTTCGTTCTCCACCCCAAAGTGAAGTGGCGTCGCGCCGGAGTCGTCCCTGGCGTTTGGATTGGCGCCAGCCTCGAGCAGCAGAACGACAATGGTCGGGTTGTTGGTCCGGAGCGCGGCGTCGTGCAGCACCGTCCGGCCCGTCGGGCTGACTTCCCATGCGTCAAGGCCGCGCTCCGCGAGGCAACGGCGGAAGAGCTGGATGTCGTTCCACTGCTCGCCGGAGATGGAGCAATCGGTTTGGCCAGCCAGGGTGGTGGGGGAGGCCAACGTTGCGGCTGAGAGGATGGTGAGAAGCGCGTGGCACATCCGTCGGTCACGTCGCAAGAATGGGGTGCGGGACGGTCGCCGGGGCGCCTTGGTCGGCGCGCGCGAGATCTGCGGGCAGTAGTCCACGGCTCACCTCACCCGCGCGAGGTTACGTGCAATCCGGAATCCGGCGGTCTCGTATCGTTCCCCGACGGGAACCCGGCTGCGATTCGCCGATCGCAGGGCCTCAGGTTCATTGGCCCAGCCACCACCGCGCTGAACCCGGGTGGAGCAATCGCCGGATTCCCATGCGCTCCCGTCGACCGGCCCGCCCGAGTAGCGCTCGTTCCAGCAGTCCCGGGTCCAATCCCAGACGTTGCCCATGACGTCGTAGAGTCCGATCGCATTCGGTTCGTACGAACCCACCGGCGATGTTCCCAGGTGTCCGTCCGAGCATGCCGCAGTTCTCCACTCCGGGTTGCTGGCCAGCGCGACGGCGTCGGCCCCGTTCGCGTACCGGCACTGACCGGATGGCGACTCTACCCAGTAGCGCGCTGTCTCGGTTCCCGCTCTCGCCACGTATTCCCACTCCGCTTCGCTCAACAACCGGTACTCGTGCCCGGTCTCGTCCGACAGCCAGCGGACGTAGGCCTGCGCTTCGTCCCAGTTGACGTTGATCACCGGACGGCGTCCGCGGCCCCACCCCTCATGGTCCGGAATCACTCCGCCGCATCCGCCCGCGCGGGCACACGCGTCCCATTCGTCAAAGGTCACTTCGTAGACCCCGACCGCGAACGGCGACTCGAACGTGACGTAGCGTTGCGGGCCCTCGACGACAACGAGCCGCTGCCCTGGTTCGACTTCGAGTTCGACCTCGTCGATCGTGGTCCACCGGATGGCGGTTCCGTCCTCGTCATAGACGGCGCGCAGACGGCCAGCCTCCGACTCCGGCGAGCCCATGATGAAGGTGCCGGCGGGGACCACGACCATTTCGGGGCAGGACAAGCAGTCGCGGAAGACGGTGTCGGGGGGCGGGGCTTGGGCGGCGATCGAGGTAGAAAATGCAAGGGTCGGGATGATCGTAGCCGCAAGGGCCATTCGTGGTACGGGCGTCATCCGCTGGCCCTTCTGATCGGTCTTGGTTCGGTCACGACCCCACACCTATGCAGAGAGTCAAATGATGGTCCGGGCGACGCAGAATCTCCTCAGGTCCCAAGAGCCGTCTTTGCCTCCTTGATCCGCTCCATCTCCTCTTCTGTCGCAACTTGGGCGAGGTGTGTTTGAACGTCCTGGTCTGCACGCTCCAACCCATCCACCACACGAAGCAACTGAGCCCACCTCTCCGAATCCCACAATGACACCCTTCCCTTCGCCCCCTCCTCCGAACCTGCTGCCTCACGGATCTTCGTCGCAAGAGCCGTCTGCAGCTCAACGAAATCGTCCTCGTCAACATCTTGGAGCTCGTTCTTTACTATCGCCTCGTACACCATGGCAACCGTAAATGCAAGGCTACCTTCTCTCTCGATCAATCCTTTCACGAATTCACATTGCTCTCTCGGCGCCTTCTGTTGGCGGTGTAGACACTCTATCAGCACACTACTGACCGACTCATAGTCGCCATCCGCTAGCTGGAGGTCATCACGCAAATCGCATGAACATATAAACTCTGCTACGGTCCTCGCCTTCCGCTCAGCTCCCTCCAGGTCAGGGCCGCCAATCAAGGTCACAAGTTCTTGCAGCAGGTTGTGGATCTTCCCCGTCTTCTGCGCCCTTCTCACCTGTCGTTCCAGTTCCTCAGGCTCTGCCAAGCTCTCCCGAACCTTGGTCCGTTCCCTCTCCTCAAGTAACGCTTCCGGCAGCGATAGCAAGAAATACCTTTCAAACATGGCATGCGAACACACCCGGCGGTCCCGCGACCATTTCCTCAGCTGTTGTTCGATCATGCCTGGACTTTTGCCACTACTGTCGACAATAGGGAACAACATCTCCAGCAAATGCCTTGTCGGACCTTGCAGAGCCTCCGGAATCCCCGATCCGTTGATCACTTCCGCTTCCACCTTTGCCAACTTCGCTCTCCGCTTTACTGGATCGTGCTCGCCCGCTGTCATGCGCCCGTCTACCAGGACATCGCGTTTCTGAAAGATCGCTGTATAGAAGTCTGAATACAATAGTCGGAATAGCTCTATGGCATAGAAATCGACCAGGTCAACGGCGTTCGCCACAGGCGGCAGTGTTAGGCGCAGTGCGTTCACGTACCGCTTTATCCCTCGAATCGTAGTAAAATGCCCGACCAGATACTGCATTGTAGCTTTGTAGCGGCTCGTGTCTAGAGCAGTTGTGCCAATAGCTCTTCTAAGGTCGGCCAATTCATGCGAGAGGATTTGTGCAATCGCACTCGATGACGGCTGCGGAATGTCGTAGGACACTTGGATTATCTTTTCCAAATACTCTCCACCGGAGGTGTCACCGTCGCTAAGACTGTGCCCTACAACCACACGATCGAACGCGAGTACATAGGTGATGTACTTGAAGTTGGCGTTTAGTCGGACCATCCGAAAAAGCAGTCTGATTAGGTCACGCTCGAGCCGGTCGACATCGTCGATGACGACAACAAGGCGCCGTTTTAGGGTTCCCAGATACCGATCGATGGTTTCCTTTTGCTTTGCGAGGCTCTTTTGGCCACTTAGAAAACTCGCTAGTTCCTTGATCACGGCCGGAGCGGCCACTGGGATCGAAGTGGACAGCGTTGCGAGGAGGGAGCCAAAGACCGCAAGCGCATTGAGCAGTTCTCGCAACGCTGCATCGGTCTTTGAGTCTCTTTGGATCGCACGACGGATGTCATCAAACAGAGCGAGAACGAGTTGCTCAACACTCCCATACAGCCAAGGGTTGAAACGGATCACGATTGGCTTCGACTCGTCTTCAAGCAGGCGATTACAGAGTAGGTTTAGGAATGATGACTTGCCAGTGCCCCACGGTGCGTTGAGTGCGATCGTGACGGATTCCTCAGTTTTGGTGGCCGCTATCTGGCTTGCTATCGTCTCGACCAAACCCATCCGTCCCAACAAGTCTCTTGAAGCGTGCTGAATGGGTTCATCTGAGCGTAGCGCTCTGTCGGGCTTGTAGCGAGCGTCCGGTTGCAGGACTGCCGGGGCTCGCCGCCGCCCGACAAGCCCCGACAAGTGCCTGAGGTGTGACCTTCTGTGTTCGTTGTAGTTGGGGAGCTCCGGCATTGATCTGATCTCTCCTTGACCTAGGTTCTCACCCCATCTTCACCCGATACTTCCCTGTCTTCCCCTCCCCAGAACTTTTGCCCACTTACCTGGGTGTCCCCCGCGTACATCGTCCGAAACGCCGCCAAGTGAAGCGCCGTCGCCCCATCGACCGTCCGAGCGTCCGGATCCGCCTCCGCCCCCAACAGCGTCGATACCATTTCCATCCGGCCGAGCGGGACCGCGAAATGCCACGCGCCCCAACCGTACCGATCCGTCTTGTTCGGATCGGCGCCCTCCGCGAACAGACAGCGGACCGCCACCGCGTCCCGCTTGAGAACAGCGAGCTGCGGCGGCGTCAGATACTCGCCGACGCCCGCGGCCAGCATTCTCGAGACCACACTCGGGTCGGCCCGGTACCTCAGCGCGGAATGCAGCGGTGTGCGTCGGTCGTTGCTCTCGGCGAAGGGATCCGCGCCACGATCCAGCAGTACCTTGACCACACGGCCGCTTCCGCTCTGCGCGGCAGCCCAGTGCAGTGCCGTGTAGCCTTCGTTGTCCCGGGCGTTCAGTTCCACGCCGGCGTCCAGGAGATGGGACACGACCGTCGGGTTGCTGTTGCGCGGGCCCTCGTGGAGCGGGGTCAAGCCACCGTCGTCCGGGGCGCTCGGGTCCCACCCCTCCTGCGGGAGCAGGCGAACGATGGTCGGGTTGGCGGTCAGGCCTGATGCCTTAAGGGGGAGCCAAGGGTCACCCCAGCGGTCCGGGTGGTACTCCTCCAGACACAACCGAATCCGCTGGATGTCGCCCCACCCGTCTCCGCCGATGGAGCAGTCCTGGGTGGCGGCGGCAAGCTGGGCGATCGAGCCGGCCGACAGGATCGCAAAAGCGGCGGGTACCCATGGGACCCGGATTGGGCACAAACACAGGCAACCCCGGATGAACCGCATCATCTCCCACCTCCCGGCCCGGAGCTCTCCTCATCGGTAACCCTGAACACGACCATTCCGGCGAACGACGTCCCGCCGCCCTCCACCGACGCCGCAGTCAACACGGCCCGGTAAACGCCGTCGCTGGCCGCACGGAATGACTCGATCGGGAAGTTGTCCTCGCCCGTATCGCAGTCGATCTGATCGCTGTCGGAACCGTAGATACAGATGTCGACATCCGTTCCATCCGAGTCGGATGCCCCTTCAACCTGGTACCACTCGTCAACCTTCGCGGGAATCTCGATTTCTCTCGAGTCCCCCTTGGCGAATCGAGCGATCGCGACGCTCCAGATTCCCGGGTGGCGAGCTACTTCGTCCCCGGACAGTTCCGGATTGTCTGCGTTGAGGAAAAGAAGATCCACCACACTGTGGATCGACGCGCGGTCGGCCGTGGTCTGCGCTGTCAGCCCCATCGGCACCGTAACGCAGACGAGCAGGAGGACTCCGAGCGGCAGCATTCGGATTCCTAGCGTCAAGCTGGCTCGGGTCGGATTCATGCGACATCCCTTTCAGTCGGCTGGCGACTTCATGCGATCGTCCTTCCGCGGGCCGACCATTCCGTTCGGTCTCTACTGTGCCAAGCCGTGAACCGGCATCCAAGTACAGTATATGCATCCATTTCTGATCTGTGGACGACAAAAAATGGACGACTTTAGTGATATATAGGCGACTATCGGAACTGGAATGGGATTCGACCTGCTGGGCGCCCGAAACCGGCACAGACGGCGGCGTAGGCACACACCGAAGCCGACGATCGCTCGGCATTGGTCGGAGCCCCTGCCCCGCCATCACGATCCGGCTAAGTTTCGGTGACCCATCACGCCACCGCCCCCCGGGAGCCCCTCCTGCCCCCCTCCCCCCTCACCCGCGCCCGCGACCTCATCGCCGAGGCCCACCGCATCGTCGCGCTCACCGGCGCCGGCATCTCCGCCGAGTCCCGGGTGCCGACCTTCCGCGACGCCGGCGGCCTGTGGCGCAACTACCGGCCCGAGGAGCTCGCCACGATCGGGGCGTTCGAACGCGATCCCCGCACGGTGTGGGAGTGGTACGAATGGCGCCGCGGCTTCCTGGCCACCTGCAAGCCCAACGAGGGTCACCGCGCACTGGCCCGGTTCTTCCTGCGGCGGGGCGAGGAGGGCATCGTGACGCAGAACGTCGATGGGCTTCACACCCGGGCCGCGCTCGAGGAGGCGGGAGACGGTCCCCCCGACGCCGCGCTCCCGATCGAGATTCACGGCGCGATCGCGCGCGACCGGTGCAATGATTGCGGGCTCCGCGCGGAGGCCGAGCCGCTGGGTGACGACGACACCCTGCCCCGCTGCGCGGATTGCGGTGGGATGCGCCGTCCCGACGTCGTGCTCTTCGGCGAGATGCTCGACAGCGCGTTGCTGGAACGCGCCCACAACATGGCGGCGCGCGCGGATCTCTGCCTGGTGATCGGGACCAGCGCGGTGGTCTACCCGGCCGCGGGGATCCCCCTGGCCACGCTGCACGCAGGCGGTCGCATCATCGAGATCAATCCGCAGGATACCGATCTGACCCGCGCGGCCGAGGTGGCGGTGCGGGGGGCGGCGGGTGAGGTTCTGCCGGAGTTGCTGGCGTGACGGCGGCGACACGCGGCTCCCGGTGCCGGGTCGGACTCGTCCACGCGCTGCTGCTCGTCCTCGCGGCGTCGGCCTTCGCTTGCGCGCGAGGCAGCGGCGAAACCGCTTCCAACTTCGGTGCCTCCACCACCCAGCCGCGCGTCCTCTTCATCTCGGGCGGCGCCGACGCCAATGGCACGCCCCACCTCGATCCCGCCTTCGTGCTCGACGCGCCCCCCTCGCTACCCACCGAGGAAGGCCGACACCGGATCACCGGCCGCGACGCCGACGGGGCCGAGCTGTTCTCGCTGAGCTTCGAGATGCCCGTGATCGCCGACGGGGACGGGCGCGGGTCGTTCCTCTTCTCCGTGCCGGTTCAGGAGGAGTGGGCGGACCGGCTGTCGAGCATCATCCTGGAGGGGCCCGGCGGGTCGTCGACCCTGGACAGGAGCACCGACCGGCCGATGGCTATCCTTCGCGACCCGGTGAGCGGTCAGGTACGGCAAATCACGCGTGACCTGCCGCCCGGGCCCGCGGGCCGCGAGGCTGCCGAGGCACTGGCGGCGGAAACCGGCTTCGAGCTGATCTTCAGCCGTGGAATCCCGGAACCGGCGGACTGGCGCCGCTGACGAACACCGAGAATGACAAGCGCAGTTGGCATCATGTAATGTCAAGTTGACATTCTGCCGCCCCACGCCCGACCAGCCGACCCCCTACTCTCCCCAAACCCCCCGCATCACCCGCAGCGCATTCCGTCCCAGGATTCGCTCCACACGCGTGCTCGTGTACCCGCGCGCCATCAGCATCCCGGCGAGCTTCCGGAACTGATCCGGCCCCTGAAGGTCCGGGATGAACGGCACGACACCCGCGCGCTCCCCCGCGGCACCGATTCCGGCCGCGCGTCGCGCCTCGACATCCCGCCGCGCCCTTTCGTAGGCCGCCTCCATGTCGTCCACGGCCGTCGTGCCCCCGTCGGTGCCGATCCCCACGTGCTCCTCGCCGCACACGTTCACGGCGTGCTCGATGTGCCGCACCACGTCGTCCGCCACGGCCATCCCGTCGGCAGCGAGGAAGGGCATGAAGTAGATCCCGACGATTCCACCGCCGTCCGCCACCAGGCGCAGCTCCCGGTCCGTCTTGTTGCGCGGAAGGTCCGTGACCGCCCTGCACCCGGTGTGCGTGATCGCGACGGGCGCCGTCGATGCCGCGATACCGTCCAGGCAGGTCTGCTCCCCGCTGTGGCTGAGGTCCACCAGGGTCCGGGTCGAGTTGAGCTCGGCCACCACTTCCCGCCCGAACTCGGTCAGGCCGCCGTTCTCCGGCACCATCGAGCCGTGCCCGAGCTGGTTGGCGACGTTGTACGTCAACTGGATGATCTTCACACCGAGTCCCGCGAAGACATGGACCCGCCCGACATCGTCCCCCATCATCGCGGCGTTCTGAAACCCCAGGATGACTCCAACCCTGCCTTCGTCCGCCGCCACCTCGATGTCGCGCGCCGTCCATACCTTCAGTAGCGACTCGGGGCGCGCCCGGATGATCCGGTTCCACCGGGCAACATCCGCGACCGAACTCTCGAACGGATCCTGCAGGCCCGCCACATAGCCGATGGTGGTGTTGACGGCGGCCGTTCCGGAAGCGAGGGCGTCGGCGATCGCCCGATCATCCGGTCCTGGCCGGGCACCGGTCTGGAGCGCTCCCGAGGGACCGCCCTCCATCCGGCGGTTCGGGTTGCGGATACCGCCGAGCATGTTGACGACGAAGAGGTCCTGGCTGGCCGGGCTTGCTCCCGGTCCGGGCGCCCCGTGGGTACTCTCGGCCCGGCTCGGCCCGCCCCGGGCACCGGAAGCCGACAGCACCGCGCCGGCAGCGGCACCCAGAAAGGCGCGGCGGGTGACACGGTGTGAGGGTCTGGTGTACATCGCCGACTCCGGGTACGGGACTCTACGCAAGGGACTGCAAACTCTTGAGGCTCCATACTACATGGTGCCGGCCCATGTCAAAACCCGGCCGGGTCCGAGTGGTGATCAGGTGGACCGCCACCAGCGCTTTTCGTCACGTGATCTCCCGGCGTAGCTTCAATTCAGTTGCAACATCGCCCCCGGCCTCGGAGAAGAGAGACAAGATGAACCGCACCCGAAACCGACCGTCAGCCCACCCTCGAAGACCGCTCCCTTCAACTGCCCCCGCTCTCGTTCGACCCATTCGCCTTTCCGTCTCCATCCTGATGGCCGCCTTGCTCCTCCCGACTGCAGCCTCTGCGCAAGAGCCGCCGGAAATCCCCCCGCCGGGCACCACCATCTACGATGTCGAACTCGCGGACGGCTCCTTGGTGAGGGCGCGGATCACGGAAGTCAGCGAGGAACGGGTCGTATTCACGACGTTGGGGGGCGGCCGGCTTGAGATCGACCCTGCCCAGATCCTGGCGATTGCCCCGGCCACCGGCCGGTTCGTGCGGGGCGAGTACTGGCACGAGGATCCGGGCGGCACCCGCCTGTTCTTCACTTCCACCGGCCGCTCGCTGGACGCGGGGGAGTCCTACCTCGGCACCTATGTCGTCTTCCTGCCCTTCGCCGCCATCGGGGTCACCGACCGCTTTACGGTTGCTGCCGGGGCACCGGTCCTCTTCGGCGAGGTGGAGCCGTTCTACGTCGGCCCGAAGCTACAGGTCCTCCGCAGGCCCGAGGTCCAGGCCTCGGTCGGAACGCTGGCCTTCTTCTTCGACGACGACATGATCGGGGTCGCGTACGGGGTGGGCACGTTCGGCAACCGGGACAACGCGTTTTCGGCGGGGCTCGGCTTCTTCTACTCGGGAGACGATGTCTTGAACGAACCGGCATTCATGTTCGGCGGCGAGACCCGGATCGGCCGCACCATCAAGCTCATTTCGGAGAATTACGTCCTCCCCGACGCCGTTGGCTTCGTCTGGTCCGGTGGCACCCGGATCATCGGCGACCGCTTCAACACCGAGGTCGGAGTCATGGGGGTCGCCGCCGGCGATGAAGCCTTCTGGAGTTGCCCCGCTATGACGGACACTTTTCCATTGGTGCCAACCAAGGAGGTGAGCCATGGCGGGAAGCGGGAAGGGGCGGTATCCGCCCGAGTACAAGGATCGAATGGTCGAGCTGGTGAGGGCCGGGCGTAGTCC
>JAJDVT010000021.1 GCA_022826005.1 Gemmatimonadota bacterium
GGACTACGCCCGGCCCTCACCAGCTCGACCATTCGATCCTTGTACTCGGGCGGATACCGCCCCTTCCCGCTTCCCGCCATGGCTCACCTCCTTGGTTGGCACCAATGGAAAAGTGTCCGTCATAGCGGGGCAACTCCAGAAATGCTTATTACGATCCTGCACGAAGCGGCCCACCATGTAGACACCTTATATACTCACGTGGAGGCCGACTGGGCCGCCGGTCTTTGCCTCCGGGAAGAGGACGAACAGTGCGACGCTGCGGACGGGATGGCGGCGGACTGCAACGGGGGCGGCACCCCGAAACCCGAGACGTGCACGGAGACGCAGGAGTGGGTTCCGCCGGTGACCATCGAGGTGTTCGTGAAGCCCGAGTCTTCGACGCTGGAGCAAGGGTCGCCGGTGCCGACGAAGCACGAAGCGATACCCATTCCGGGAATCACGGTGAGCGCCGACAGCAAGGGCCAATGGGTGGAGGTGGTGATCGAGGAAGGCTACTGGGATACCGTCACGGTCTGCGAGAGCTAGAAAGGAGCGGGAAACCATGAGGACGACGTTTGGGGTACTGTTCGCGCTGGCGCTGGCGCTTCCGGCGGCGGCCCAGGAACCGGGCGACACGGCCGCGTCCACGGTGGGGACGCAAAGCGCGCTGTTCCCGGTGTGGGTGGTGGTCGAGGACGTGGAGGGCGAGGACGGGGCGCACCGGGTGCGGGCGGCGGTGATATGGGAAGACTACCGCCTTGGCTTCCGGTTCTCCGAGGAAGTGTTGCCGGGCGAGCTGGTGGTGACGATCCCGAAGAACGAGGGTCTGGTGAGCCTTGAGACGTGCGCCTACGCAAGCGCGCTGATGGCCCACGGGTCGGAAGCATCCCCGCTTGAGCGCTCGGACTCCGACTGTCTCGCGCCCCCGGTGGAGTACCTGCCGTGGATCGGGGCGGAACACCGGGGCTCGCCGATGGCCTGCACGGAAGCCACCCGGAACGACGGGACCGAAGACCCGCGCATCCGCTACTACGGGTGCTACTGGGCGGAGAAGCCGCCCGGCGGCTAGACTGCCCCCCCCACCCAAGAAGGGGAACCGGCCCCCGGCGCGCTCCGAACGGCGAGCGCCGGGGGCTTCTCGCGTTCACGGCCAGCGACCGTTCATCGCGGCGCTGGCCGTTTCCTATTCCGGTATCCGCTTGACGCACAGAAAGGGGCGAGCAATCATGGAACATGACCGAGAAACGCAGATGGATCGTGGTTCGGGGTGCCAACTGGCTGGCCTCGATCCCCGGCACCATCGACGACTGGAAAGGGATCGCCAAGCGGGCCGGGCCGGGTGGTGCGGTCGCAACCGCGAGCTTGACGTCCCCCGCGAAGGAGGCGGCCATGGATAACCCCGGCTGGACCTACTGGGGCTTCGTCGCCTTGGTCATGCTCGTCATCATCTGGTCAATCGTCCGGTACATCGACGACCAGCGGCAGGAGAGCCAGAAGGAGGCCGAGCGAGCAAGGCGGGAGGGCATTAGGGCCGCGTTGGCGGCACAGGCGACAGAACAGGCGCGGCGCATGACGCGGCACACACTGCGCATCAGCAACGCCGATAGGGTATCGCCTGAGTTGGCGACGGAGATCGTCCGCAACGAGCACGTTTCCTATGTGCTGGTCGAGGAGTTCATCCGGCGCACTCCAGACGCGATCCAGAAGACCGAGGACGGCAGAATCGAGTTGGACCGGACGCGTCTGATTGCGTGGCTGGTACGCTCAGAAAAGGGGGGCGAAACCCCGTGACAATCGACGAAAAAATCAGGGGTCACGGTGCATCAAGAGTGCATAATCACCGACTGGAAAAGCACGTCGGGGACGACGAATGAGCCGAAACCCCTATCCGTCTTGCGCAAACTGGCCGGATGGTATTATGCTTCATCCCATGTCGCCCGGCTTGCACCAACTAGATAATCACCTGTTATCATGACAGTGCGAAGCTGGCCCATCCCCCTGCTGGCCCTACTCGCACTCTATCCCAGCCCCGCCCAGCCCCAGGAGCCCGCCATCGCGCGGGTCGTCGCCCGCTTCGAACCCGAGGTCCGCCGCGCCATGCTGGAGGGGAACATCCCCTCGCTGACGGTCGCCTTCACGGACCGCCAGGGCGAACTCTGGAGCGGCGCCTACGGCCAGTCGAACCTTTGGGCGCGCACCCCCGCGTCGACCAACACGGTCTACCTCATCGGCTCCACCTTCAAGGCGCAATCCACCGTTGCCCTTCTGCAGCAAATGGAGCGCGGCTGGTTCGCGCTCGACGACCCCGTCGGCGACCACCTCGGCGGCATGCTCATCCGCGGCGAGGACTTCGAGCGCCCCGTCACCTTCCGGCATCTCCTCACCCACACCTCGGGGATGCCGGTCGCCTTCGGCCCCCACCCGGTTTGGGGCGCCACGGCACCGCTGCCGCTCGCAGACTACCTCGCCGATTCGCTACGGGTGGACACGCGGCCGCTCCAGCGGGTCGTCTACTCGAACATGGCCTACTCGCTGGTGGGCCACCTGATCGAACGTTTCTCCGGCATTCCGTACAAGGAGTACATCCAGGAGCACATCTGGAGCCCGCTCGGGATGACCTCGACCGCCTTCGAGCCTCCGCCGGAGATGGCCGAGCGGCTCGCCGTGCCCTACGTGCCGGACCCGGGATCGGGGCGCAACGAGCCCACGCCCCGCCTGAAGGCGAACGTGTGGCCGGCAGGGATCGTATACGGCACCGTCCACGACCAGGCCAACTGGGTGCGCTTCAACCTGGGCGACGGGACCTGGAGGGGCGAACGCATGCTGGAACCGGCCACCCTCGACGAGATGCACACCCTGCAGTTCGAGCAGTTCGCGGGGACGCCGATGGGGGGCGGATGGGGTTACGAGAACCCGGGCTACGGACTCACCTGGTGGGTGTCGGAGCGCGACGGCGAGCGCTTCTTCGCGCATTCCGGCAGCGTGCCGGGCTACACGGCGTTCGCGTCCGGGAACCGTACCCGCGGTTTCGGTGTGGCATTCCTTACAAACGGCAACCGTTCCCACCCCCATCTGGTCCGGCTCACCCGCCTTGCCCTCGACCTGATGGCGGAAGAGCTGGGACAGTCAAGGTAAACTTGAGATGATCTTCCAACTCCCCGACATGATCCCCGAACTCCCCGGCAACTGGACACAGATCGCGATCTCGTTGGCGATCCTCGCAGCTGCCGCCTGGGTCGCGGACCGGCTCGCCTCGCGCTTCCTCCACCGGCTCCTGGCCCGGATTACCGCCCGCACGCGCTCCACCTGGGACGACCGCATCGTCGAGCACAGGGTCATCCACCGCCTCGCCCAAGTGGTCCCGGCGCTGGTGGTCCTTGTGGGCATCGGTCCGGCGTTGGGCATCGCGGACGCCGTAGCCGAGGGGGCGAATCCGGAATCCCTCGTGCTGGCCTGGACCTTCGTGCGGCGCGTGGCGGCCGCCTGGATCGCCGTTGCCGTGGTGAGGGCATTTGCGGCCTTCCTGGACGCGGTCAACGACATCTACAACGAGGCCAGTCCGCTCTCGAAGTCCAGGCCGATCAAGGGCTACCTGCAGGTGGTCGCGCTGATCGCGTACCTGGCTGCCGGCGTCGTGGTCATCTCGATTCTGGCTGGCCTGTCTCCCATCGTCTTCCTCTCGGGGGTGGGGGCGCTGGCCGCCGTGCTCATGCTGGTCTTCCGCGACACCATCCTGTCGCTGGTGGCGAGCGTGCAGATCGCCTCGAACGACATGATCCGGATCGGGGACTGGGTGAGCGTGCCCCAGGCGAACACCGACGGCGACGTCATCGACATCGCGCTGCACACGGTCAAGATCCAGAACTGGGACAAGACGATTTCGACCATCCCGACGCACAAGTTCATCAGCGAATCCTTCAAGAACTGGCGCGGCATGTCGGAGTCGGGGGGACGTCGGATCAAGCGCTCGCTCAGGCTCGACATGAACACCGTCCGGTTCCTCGACGAGGCTCAGATCGAGGAGCTGTCGCGGCGCGAACTGCTGCACGACCACATGCACGACATTCGCGAAAGGATCGAGCGCTACAACGCCGCCAAGGCCGACGGCAACCCCGGCGTCATCCCCGAGATCCGGCGCCTTACGAATCTGGGCACCTTCCGCGTCTACGTGCAGAAGTACCTTGAGGCCCATCCGAGAACCCACAAGGAGATGACGGTCCTGGCGCGCCAGCTGGAGCCCGGACCGCAGGGCGTGCCGATCGAGGTCTACTGCTTCTCGAACGACACCGCGTGGGCGAACTACGAAGGGTTCCAGGCGGACATCTTCGACCACCTCATCGCGGTCCTGCCGGAGTTCGGCCTGCGGCCGTTCCAGTCGCCGGCGGGGAGCGATTTCGCAAAGGTGGTGGGCGGGGGCGCGGCGTCCGGGCCGGCGGGACCGTCGGCAACCCCGGTCAGCAGCCCGTCTGCAGCCGGAAGCGCGCCCCCGGTCAGCAACCCGTCCCCTGCAGGGTGATGGGGATCGGGGAGAAACCCTTGTCCGCGGCCCGGTTCAGGAAGTCCCGGGTATACATTCGCACCATGCCGAGGCTCTCGTAGAGCTCGACCCGTGCCAGGTCTTCCGGGGCGAGGGTGTCGAGCATCCGGCTGGACACCGCGACTTCGTCCAGGCAGACGCGGAGTCGCTTGATCTCTGCGCGGAAGCGGTAGACCAACTGCAGCAGGGTGGCGTCCTCGATGATGTCGAACGGCGTGCGGGCGCGGATGAACGAGGCGATGCTGGCCGTCTCGGTCTTCTCCAGCGCCTCGCTGTCGAAGGCCGCGGTCGCGACCGGCACGCGCAGGCGCCGTACCTCGAGCTGGTGTACCAGGCGCTCGACCCTCACCTCGATCCCCGGTATCTCGATCGCCATCGGCTGGAGGCGAACCACCATGATCGACATATGCGGAATCCTGGAGCGCTCGCGGTTCGTCTCGTAGCCGAAGGCCGAGGTAACCACCATGTAGGATCCGGGGACCAGGTCCGGGAACTCGAAGTAGCCGTTCCGGTCGGTAACCGCGGAGCGGCCCAGGTCGGCGATCTGGACGACCGCCTCGCGGATGGGCGTTTCGGTCACGAAGTCCCGCACTTCACCCCGGAAGGTGAAAGCGTTCAGGGAATCGGGAGGGTCTTGCGGGCACGCGGGGGTGGGGACCGCCGCCGTCCAGAGGCAGAGCACCGCGCCCGCGACGGGAAGCGCGGCGGACCGAAGCCGCGGGCGGAATGGAACGCGTGACATCAGCGCAGTGGCTGTGCTACCAGAATCGCAGTGACGATGACGGCCGCCGCGCCCAGGAGCAGTTCGGCGACCGCGGAGCGTTTGAGCTCTTCTCCGCCGGCGCCGTGCCCGAGCCGCGGGCGAACCACCCGCCAGTGGTACAGGCCGAGCAGCAGCACGCCGGCGACGATCAGATCCTTGACCAGGAGGGTGCGTCCCCAAGGGGTCGTCCACAGTTCCGACACGGTGCCGATGTGGATCCAGACCTTGAGGGCGCCGGTGGCCAGCAGGACTGCCACCGCGACCTGGGCAACCCGCGAGAAGGCGCCCACCATTTCGGCAATCCCCGGCGCTCCCGGCGCGGCCTCGCTGTCCTGCCTGCGCAGGGCCGGGATACCGGCGAGGAGCAGGCAGGCGAGCCCACCCATCCATCCTCCCGCGGCCACCACGTGCAGGTAGGTCGCGGCCGCGGACAGAACCCGCGGGCTGTCCGACCAGCCGTGCCCCGACAGGACCGGCGTCAGGGGGAGCAACAGCGCCCCCAGGGCTGCGATCCTCCACCCGGCTGGGCGTGCTCCCTTCCTGCCGGCAAACAGCAGTCCCCCGGTGACCAGCACGACGCTCAGGAGCTGCAGCCACCAACCCGTGGCCCAGGGCGTTCCGGTGGCAACCGTGAACATGTTGCCGAATACATCGTCCGGGAAGAAGGTGGCCGCCTGATGCAGCAGGCGAACGGGCAGCAGCGCGATGAGGATGCCCAGCCCCAGGCCGCCAATGAGCAGGGTGCGGTGAGTGGCACAACCTACGACGTCCTGCGATGCGCCGGCCCCGGCGAAGCTGCCCAGAACCAGGAACCGGAAGGCGACGGCGCCGAGGATCCCCAGGATTCCCAGGTACAGACCGAAGCGATCGAAAGCCCGGCTGTAGGCGAATCGGGATCGGGATTCGGCGGCGTCCGTCTGCGATTGTCCCCGGGAGCCCGCATCGACCGGCGGCGTCAGCGGATCCCCGGGCGCGACCGCGTCTCCAGCGGCCTCTGCCTCGGTCTCGGCGGCGGGAAGTTCGACCCGGAACCCGAAGTCCCCGGATATGGGGTGGCCGTCGGGGCCGGCGGTGGTCCACTTCACGGTGTAGCCGCCTCCGTCCAGCGGCTCGGGCAGCGGCAGCACCAGAACGTCGCGGCGGTCGTCGGCCAGGTACCTGAGCGTCCCGGCAGACACTGTCGCGGCGTCGGCGGTGGATGGATGAACCGAGGCCGAACTGAGCGCCAGTTGCACGCCGGTAGTGTAGGTGAGGGTGATCCGGGCGGGCGGCTCCGCCAGGACGGTATCCTTCGCCGGATCGGATGACTTGAGCTCGGTGTGGAGCCGGCCCGCGCCGAGGATCGCGGAGAGCGCCAGCAGCGCGACGACCGGGGCGAGGCGAGACGGGACCGGCAAACGTGCGCCTGGCCGGCTCGTGCCGCGATCGACACCTGTCCGCGCAGGCAACCGAGGGCGCGCCGGGCGTGGCGAACGCGACCGCCCGCGCCCGTTCAACGCTACGCCTCCGGCAGCCCGTGCTCCATCGCCCACTCCATGGCCTCGCTGAAGCGGTCGAGCTCCTCGAGCGTGGTGTAGACGCTGGGCGAGATGCGCAGGCCGGTGCATTCCCCGTGACCGATCGGCACGTTGATGATCCTGTGCTCGTTCCAGAGCCAGTTGCTGAGCGCGGCGGTATCGAGGCCGTCGACGTGCACGTTCCCGATCCCGCAGGCGAAGCCGGGCTTCTGACTGGTATTCAGCGAGACGCGGTCGTTCTCCAGGAGCCGGTTCGCCCAGTAGTCGCGCAGGTAGATCAGCCGCTCCGCCTTGCGCTCCGCGCCGATCCCCTGGTGGAAGGTCAGTGCCTCTCCGATTGCGAGGTAGTTCGCAGCCGGATGAGTGCCGATCTCCTCGTACTTGCGGATGTCGCTGTTTCTGCTGTCGGGCGCGGCCATCAGCGGCCAGATGTTGGGGATCTCGTCCTTGCGCACGTAGAGCAGGCCGGTGCCGTGCGGCGCGAAGAGCCACTTGTGCAGGCTGGTGGCGTAGTTGTCGCACTCCAGGTCGGGGAGCTTGAAGGGGAAGTGCGCCATCGCGTGGGCCCCGTCGACGATGACGGGGATGTCATGGCGGCGCGCCATCCGCACGATATCGCGCACCGGGAGGATCTGTCCGGTCAGGTTGATCATGTGGCACATGAGGATGAGCCGCGTGCGCGGCGTAATGCCCTCCTCGAAGCGCCGCACCACCTCGGCGGGGTCCTCGGCCGGTACGGGGACCTTGATCTGATTCATCACGATCCCCTCCCGGCGTTCCCGCTGCCGGAAGGTGGTGAGCATGCGGCCGTAGTCCTGGGTCGTGGTTAGAACCTCGTCGCCAGGGTTGAGATCGTAGCCGAACTGGACGGTCTGGAGTCCCTCGGAGGCGTTGCGCGTAAAGGCGATCTCCTCCGCGTCCACGCCCCATTCGCGAGCCATCCGCTTGCGCACGCCTTCGCGCTGCGGCTCGAGGATCTTCCACATGGTGTAAGTGGGCGCCTCGTTGGAATAGTCGAGGTGCCGCTTCATAGCGTCCTGGACGAAGCTGGGCGAGGGGCTGACACCGCCGTTGTTCAGGTTCACAAGGGTGCGGTCGACGGTGAACGCACGCGCGACTTCCGCCCAGAAGCTCTCGTCCGCCGCGATTTCCGCTGCGGATCCCGGATGCCGGCCGAGTTCGCGGGCGATGTCCGTGGCGTCGGAACCGAACGCCGGAAGCCGGGTGGCGGCGACCGCCGCCGCGGCGGCGCCCAGGAAGTCGCGGCGGTTCGGCGGCCGCCCGTTTGGCGTGACCTTGTCGGCCCTTGAACTCATGTTGGTCCTCCGTGCGTGGGAACTGTCGGGAGTCTCGCTTACAATAAGCCGCCGGACGGATTGCGGGCAAACGGCCCTCGCTCGCTCCAGGCCGGGAGGGCGCGGTTATCTTTAGCGATGATTCGAGTCCGCTTTCTGGGTACGGCGGCGGCGCGCCCGACCGTCGGCCGCAACGTCTCGGGCATTGCCGTACAGAGGGAAGGACAGTCGTTGCTGTGGGACTGCGGCGAGGGAACGCAGCGGCAGATCATGCGCTACGGATCGGGCTTCTCGTTTGCCCACATCTTCATCACCCACGCGCACGCGGACCACTTCCTGGGGATCCCGGGTCTCCTGCGGACGATGGGCCTCCAGGGCAGGGAAGACCCCATGACCATCTACGGCCCGGCGGCTGCCGGTCCCGTCCTCGAGGCCGCGGTGCGCATGGGGCTCGAGCGGCTGCACTTCCCGGTCCACGTCCGGGGCCTGGAGGACGGCGAAAGGATCGACTTCGGCGACTGGGCGGTTCATGCGTTCGCCGTGAGCCACGGGGTGGCGGCGCTGGGATATGCGCTCGTCGAGGAGGCGCGCCTGGGCCGCTTCGACGTGGATGCCGTCCGGCGAATGGGCGTCCCCGAAGGTCCGCTCTACGGGCAGCTGCACCGGGGGGAGGCGATCGAGGTGGATGGACGGGTGATCTCGCCCGACGATGTGGTGGGGCCGCCGCGTCCGGGCCGCAGGGTCGTCTACTCGGGGGATACCCGGCCGTACCGCCGCACGGTGGAGATGGCCGCAGGCGCCGACCTCCTCATCCACGAGGCCACCTTCGGAGCCGACGAGGACAAGCGGGCCCGGGAGACGCGCCACTCCACCGCGGCGGAAGCGGCGGGCGTGGCGGCGCGCGCCCGGGCCCGCCAGCTCGTCCTGACCCACATCTCCGCGCGCTACTCCGACGCGCCGCGGGTACTCCGGGGACAGGCGCGTGCCGTCTTCACCGCTACCGAGGTCGCCCACGACGGCCTCGAGCTGGAGATCGGCTACCGTGAATAGCGCGGCTCCCCGGCGCGTCGTCATCGTCGGGCTGGGCGTCATGGGAGGATCGGTTGCCAAGGCTCTGAAGCGGCGCGCACCCCGCACGGCCGTCTTCGGCATCGACCCCGACGACGAGTGCGCGGCGCCCGCCTCGCGCGACGGCGTGGTCCGCGCGCACGCCCTGGACGACTGCCACCTGGACGGCGCGGTGGTGGTCTTCGCGGCCCCCCTGGACGTCACAGTCGGCCTGGTGCGGGACACGGCCGCGGCCTGGTCCCGCGCGGACCTCGCTACCGACGTGGCCAGCCTGAAGGTCCCGGTGATGGACGCGGCCGCGGGCGGCGCGGCGGGTCCCGCCCCAGCCCCGGAAGCCCCCTTCGTCGGCGCGCATCCCATGTGCGGCTCGGAGCGCTCGGGCTACGCGGCGGCGCGGGACGATCTCCTCGATGGCGCGGTCGTCTGGCTCTGCCCGGCCCGCGTGGAACCGAACCGGAGCGCAGGAACCGCGCGAACCGATGCCGCGGAACGGGTCCGTGCCGAGCCCGAAGGCGCGGAAGCCACCACCCCGGTCACGCCCCTGGCGCGTGCGCAAGCCTTCTGGCGCCTGCTGGGCGCGCGTCCCCGCACGATCGCCGCCGGGGACCACGACCGCATGATGGCCTGGGCCAGCCATCTCCCGCAGCTGCTCTCCACGGCGCTGGCCGGGTCGCTGGACGACGCGGGGATCTCCCGGGACGCGCTCGGTCCGGGCGGCCGGGACATGACCAGGCTGGCCCGCTCCAGCGCGGCGATGTGGCTGCCGCTGCTGGAAGCGGCCCGGGAACGGGACGCGCGCGCGCTCAGCGCCCTCGAGGAGCGGATCGGCGCGGTTCGCCGAATGCTGCAGGAGGGCGACCTGGCGGCGCTCGCGAGCCTCATGGAAAGGGGAGGGCGGTGGGCGTCACGGACGGGCTGACGATCCGCGTCCCGGGCGACAAGTCCATCACCCAACGGGCACTGATCCTGGGGGCGATGGCCGGTGGCGAGAGCCGGATCGGCGCCGCACCCCGCGGCGCCGATCCCCTTGCCACGGCCCTCGCCCTGCGCGGACTGGGCGTCCGCATCGAAGGCCTGGACGGCCCGGCCACCACCCCGCTGCGCATCGCCGGCGCCGGGCCGCGCGGGTGGCGGCAGCCGCGCTCGCCCCTCGACCTGCGCAACAGCGGCACCGGTGCGCGGCTGCTCGCGGGGGCGCTCGCGGCACAGCCCCTCTCGGTCGTGCTGCGCGGCGACGAGTCCCTGTCGCGGCGCCCCATGCAGCGCATCGCCGAGCCCCTGCGCCGCATGGGCGCGACCGTGGAGTTCCTGGAGCGGAGCGGCGTCCTCCCCATGCGGGTGGCCGGCGGCGCGCTGCGCTCCATCCGGCACGACGGCAGCGTGGCGAGCGCCCAGGTCAAGAGCGCGATCATGCTGGCCGCGGTCGGCGCGGGTATGCCGGTGGAGGTGCGGGAGCCGCGCCGCTCCCGCGACCACAGCGAGCGCATGCTGGAGGCCATGGGCGCCCGGATGCGGGAGGGTTGGCGGGACGGGGCATGGTCCGTGCGGGTTGCCGGCCCGCCCGCGCGGCTCGCCCCGCTGGATATGGACGTGCCGGGCGACTTCTCGTCGGCGGCCTTCTTCCTCGCCTGGGCCGCGCTGGCGGCGGGGACGCAGCCTCTGACGATCCGCGGGGTAGGGGTGAATCCCACCCGCACGGGGTTCCTGCCGGTGCTGGCCCGGATGGGCGTCGGGGTGGAGGCGGTGGTGGGCGGGGCCGCAGGCGGCGAGCCGGCCGGCGACCTTCGGGTCGGCGCGCCGGGGAGCGGCCTGCGGGGGGTGGAGGTGGGGGGTGGGGAAGTAACGGCGATGATCGACGAGATCCCCGTCCTCGCCGTCCTGGCGGCGAGGGCCGCGGGGGAGACGCGCATCACGGGGGCCGCCGAACTGCGCGTCAAGGAGTCCGACCGGCTGGCGGCGCTCGCGGTGAACCTGCGCCGGATAGGAGTCCGGGCCGAGGAACTGCCCGACGGCCTCGTCATCGAAGGCAGCCGCCGCCCTCTCGCCGGCCGCGTGGAGTGCTTTCACGACCACCGCATCGCCATGGCCTTCGGGGTTCTGGGCGCGTCGCCGGGCTGCGACATCACGGTGGACGACCCGGGTGTCGCCGACGTCAGCTTCCCCGGCTTCCGTCGCCTCCTGGCCCGCGTCAGCGACAGGGCGCGCGCCGGCGCCCGCGGCTCTGCCACGGCGAGCGAGGCTGCCCGCCCCCCCGCCACGGCGAAGGAGGCCGGTCGTCCCCATGCCACCGCGCGCCGCTGCACGATCGTTGCCATCGACGGCTCCGCCGGGGCCGGGAAGTCCACCACCGCGGCCGCGGTGGCGGCACGTCTCGGCTACCGGCACCTGGACTCCGGCGCGATCTACCGCGCGGTGACCCTTGGCCTCATGGACCCGGAGGGCGGCTGTGCAGATGTGGAGCACGTCACTCCGCGGGAACTGGCGGCGCTCGCGCTCGAGGTCCGGTGGGCCGGTGCGGGCATGGAGATCCTGATGCGGGGCGCATTGGTCCCCGAAGGGGAGCTGAGGGCCGAGCGCGTGAACGCGATGGTGTCGCGGGTGTCCGCAGTCGCGGCCGTGCGGGACCACCTCCTGGAGCTGCAGAGGGCGGCCGCCCGTCCCCCCGGGCTGGTTGCCGAGGGCCGCGACATGGGCACCGTGGTCTTCCCCGACGCCGACCTCAAGATCTTTCTCGATGCCGATCCACGCGAGCGTGCCCGCCGCCGAATCCTGCAACGGGGGCAACGGGATCCGAAGCCCGAGGAGATCGAAGCGGAGGCCGCGCGCCTCGGAGTCCGCGACCGGACCGACTCGTCACGACCTGTGGCACCGCTTCTGATGGCCGCGGATGCGCACGTTATCGACACCACAGGTATGCAACCGCAGACCCAGATCGACGCCATCGTCGACTTGGCAATCGCGTCCGCAGATCGTCGGCAACCCATCCACAGGACCGGCGAGTCGGATAGACGATAACGACAGCCCCCGGCGCGCGACCGATCAATTTCCCGTTGCCTGCGGGTTTGCACTATAATAAGAGACTATACCTGCGACCCGGCTCCACCGGCTCCACCGGCTCAGGGAACGCCGGACCGGGAACGCGAGACCGCTGCATGTCAAACCATGTGGCCGCTTGCCGGGCCAGGAATAGAGGTGCGGTTGCCAGTGCCGCGGCGGGGTGGCCCGGGCAACCCGGATTCATTCAACTCCGGCCAACCCGCATCCCGCCTGGCCGGAACAAGTACCTGGAGCGCCGGTCGTGCCCCGGCGAAGCGCAACCATGAACGAGATTCAGGCTTCTCCGCCGGAGACGAACGACGCGGGCGATGCGCCCGAGTCCGAATCCGGGCTGAGCGATGCACCGGACGAGATCTCGCCCGAACTCCTCCACGATCCTTACGGCGAGGAGCAACTCGATGTCTCGCGCGACGACTTCGAGGCCATGCTCGCGAGCCACCAGACAGCCCGCGGCGACATCAAGGAAGGCCAGATAGTCCAGGCCCGGGTGCTGCGGACCACCGACGCGTCAGTCATCCTTGAATTCGGATTCAAGAGCGAAGGCTCGGTTCCCATCGAGGAGTTCAAGGACCCCGCGGCCGTGGAGCCGGGACAGGAAGTCGAAGTCCTCCTCGAGAGCCTCGAGGACGACGACGGCGTGGTGGTTCTGTCCAAGAAGAAGGCGGACTTCCTGCGCGTGTGGGAGCTCATCCGCGACGCCTACGACAACGACCGGCCCGTGAAGGGGCTGCTGACCCGCAAGATCAAGGGCGGCGTCACGGTGGACATCATGGGGGTGGACGCCTTCCTCCCGGGCTCGCAGATCGCGCTCAGGCGCGTGCCCAACATAGAGGACCTGATCGGCGATCGGTACGACTTCAAGATCATCAAGCTCAACAAGCGGCGCAGGAACATCGTAGTGTCCCGCCGCATCATCCTGGAGCAGGAGCGCGAGAAGAAGCGCTCGACGCTCGTCAAAGAGCTGCTCAAGGGGCAGGTGCGGGAAGGGGTGGTGAAGAACATCACCGACTTCGGCGCCTTCATCGACCTGGGCGGGCTCGACGGGCTCCTTCACATCACCGACATGTCCTGGGGGCGCGTCAGCCACCCCTCGGAGGTGGTCAAGGTCGGAGGCAAGCTGGACGTCAAGGTCCTTGACATCGACTGGGACCGCGAACGCATCTCCTTGGGGCTCAAGCAGTTGTTGCCCTATCCCTGGACCGATATCGAGGACCGCTACCCGGTTGGCGCGCGTGTGGCCGGCCGCGTGGTTTCGATTACGAACTACGGCGCGTTCGTAGAGCTGCAGAAGGGCGTCGAGGGGCTGGTTCACATCTCCGAGATGTCGTGGACGCGGAATGTGCGCCACCCCTCCAAACTCGTGTCGATCGGCGACGAGATCGAAGCCGTGGTCCTGAAGGTGGACCCGCGGGAAGAGAAGATCTCGCTTGGCATGAAGCAGATCGAGGAGGATCCCTGGCTGACCCTGCCGCTGAAGTACCCGACGGGCACGCGCCTGGCCGGGACGGTTCGCAATCTCACCACCTTCGGGGCCTTCGTGGAGATCGAGCCCGGCATCGACGGCCTGGTCCACGTCTCCGACATGAGTTGGACGAAGCGCGTCGAGCACCCCTCCGAGGTGGTGCGCAAGGGCGAGCAGGTCGACGTGATGGTCCTCGCGGTGGACTCGGACAACAAGCGGATCTCCCTTGGCTTCAAGCAGCTCTACGACGATCCCTGGCCGGCCCTGGTGACGAAGTTCGCCAGGGGACACGAACAGGACGGAACGATCGCGCGGCTTCAGGACAAGGGCGTGGTGGTCGATCTCGGCGAGGGAGTCGAGGGCTTCGTGCCGGGGTCGCATGCGGGGGTTCCGGTGGATGCGCTGAGCGACCATTTCCGGGTCGGCGAGGGCGTTTCCCTGCGGGTGATCGCGTCGGATGCCGACGAGCGGCGTATCGTCCTCGAGGTTCTTGAGCCGCCCTCCCGCGGGAGGGCAGCGGAGGAGGCGGCGGAGGGCGACTCGGATGGCGGCGCCGACTCCGCGGATGATGGCGAGGACGGCAATGCCGTGGGTGACGGCGCAGGCGAACCCGGCGAGGAAGGGGACGCTGGGGATAGGTCCGAGGACGGCGATTCCGGCGAAGGCGATTCCGACGATGGGTCCGAGGACGGCGATTCCGGCGAAGGCGACTCCGCGGATGAGGCGGAGGACGACGTTCCCGGCGAGGGCGACTCAGCAGATGAGGCCGAAGGCGACGGTCCCGGCGAAGACGACTCCGGGGATGAGGCCGAAGGCGATTCCGGCGAAGACGACTCCGCGGATGGGTCCGAGGACGGCGATCCCGAGGAAACCGACTCTGCGGATGAGGCTGAGGACGCCGATCCCGGCGAAGGCGACTCCGCGGATGAGGCCGAGGACAACGATCCCGGCGAAGGCGAAGACGACGGGGCCGCAGACGATTAGACCAGAACTCTGGGCGAGCCTGGGGGCGCGGTGATCATGATCAAGGCGAGATCAGGGATGACGGTGCTCGCCTGCACGCTGATTGCCGGGGCAGGATTCGGGTGCCTTGCGACCGCTCGGGCCGTCCCGCAGCCTGCCGTCCCGGCACCGGTACCCGACCCCGAAGGTCGTCCGCCCGGCACGGCGGAGGCCGTCGACCCGGCAGTCGCCGCCGAGGTCGCGCAGCCTGTCGGGCCGGACGGCGACGCCGGACCCGCGGCCGCGGCCATCCTTGCTCTGCCGGCGGAGGAAGTGAACGAGCGGGCGCTGCGGAGTCTGGAAGCGGCACTGTCCCGGCTTGCGCGCACCGAGCTGGAGGCACTGCAGGAGTCGACAGACCGCCTGGGGCGCGATGCGCGAATGGGATTCGTGTACGCCGAGCTGGCATATGTTTACATCCTCTCAGGAGAACCCGAAGAGGCACGCCGCTACGCGTCGATGGCGAGGAGCAGCGGTGCGCGAGGGCGGGCGCGGGAGGTTGCGGACGCCGTGCTCAGCGGTGGCGTGCCGGGGCTGATGCCTCAGAACCTGGTGATCGGGGCCGTTCTACCCGTGACGGGCTCACCTTCCAACCGCGAGTACACACGCCTGTTCCTGGAGGGTGTCGAGGTGGCCGCCGATCTGGCCCGCCGGGCGGGGTGGAGGTTCGAGTTCCTGGTCGAGGACAACCGGGGCACGCCGTCCGGGAGCGAACGTGGCGTCTCGGCCCTGGTGTCTCGTGGAGCGGTGGCGATCCTGGGCCCGCTGGCCGCGGAGAACCTGGAATCGGCGGTGCGGGCGGCTCCCCGCGATGTCGCGGTGCTGTCACCCACTGCCCGCCGCCTCCCCTTCGGACGCAGGGGCGTCTACAGCATGGGCGCGGGCGACCCGGGCGCGGGCCGTGCGCTCGCCGATGCCGTTCGGAGTGCCGGCTACCAGGAGGCGGTGGTAGTTCACTCCGGCAGTCCCGGGGAGGCGTTGGAGGCCGACGCTTTCGTGGACGCGTTCCACGACCTGGGTGGTTCGGTCAGGAGGCGGATGCGGTACGAACCCGGGACCACCACCTTCGACATCGAACTCAAGGAGGTCGAGGTGGTCGTCCCCGAGGTGCTCGTCGTCGCGGCGCCTTCCGCCGACGTGGAGCTGATGGCCCCGCAGATCGCCTTCTACGGCCTCGACACCCTGGACATCCAGGTCGCCGGCACGGCCTCCTGGACCACGCCCGCCGTGCTGGAATCGGTCGTCCAGCGGCACACCGACAGCGTCATCGCCGTGAGTCCCTCCGATCCGCGGGCGGCCGTCGATCCGGGGACCGCGTTCGTCCGGGCGTACGAGCAGCACTTCCGCCGAACCCTGGTCAGCCCGGTGCCCGCGGCCGGCTTCGACCTCTTCCGGATGGCGCTCGCCGCGTATGGGGACGGGGTCCGCACTTCGCGCGGGACGGTCGCATCGCTCGAGCGACTCGACCGATTTCGCGGGGCGACCGGCACCTACTCCCACGTGGACGGCAGAATCCAGCGGGAGTTCTTTCCGGTGAGGATCCTCCAGGGTGGGCTCCATCCCTTCGAAACGACGCTGACTGCGCCGGGCGACACCGTCCGGATTCAACGACCCGGCGACGACCGCGCGCGGTCCCGATGAAGGATGCCATCGAGCGCCTTGAAGCCCTGGGCAGGGAATCACTCAAGGGAGGCGGCGAAGCGCGCCTGGAAGCACAGCGCGGGCGCGGCAAGCTGACCGGTCGCGAGAGGCTGGATCTTCTGCTCGACGACGATTCCTTCGTCGAGCTGGACCGCTTCGTCACGCACCGTTCGACCGATTTCGATCTCGCGGACAGAAAGATCCTGGGAGACGGCGTGATCACCGGCTACGGCACCATCCGCGGCCAGCTGGTATACGTCTTCTCGCAGGACTTCACGGTTTTCGGCGGCTCGCTGGGAGAGGCGCACGCCGAGAAGATCGTCAAGATCCAGGACATGGCGCTGAGAAACGGTGCGCCGGTCATCGGGCTCAACGATTCGGGAGGAGCGAGAATCCAGGAGGGGGTGGTGGCTCTGGGCGGGTATGCGGACATCTTCCTGCGCAACACTCTGGCCTCGGGAGTGATCCCGCAGATCAGCGTCGTCCTCGGGCCGTGTGCCGGCGGCGCGGTATACTCACCGGCCATCACCGACCTGGTGTACATGGTGCGGGGGACCAGCTTCATGTTCGTCACGGGTCCCGATGTCGTGAAGACCGTTACCCACGAGGAGATCGACAAGGAAGGGCTCGGCGGGGCGGATGTGCACGCCGAGACGTCGGGGGTCGCACACTTCGCGCACGACGACGAGGTCCAGTCGCTGGCGGCCGTCCGTGAACTCTTTCGCTACATTCCCCCGAACAATACCGCACGCCCGCCTCCGGGGTCCGGCACCGACCCGCCCGATCGCCGCTCGGAGAAGCTGGCCGGGCTGATCCCCGAGCGGCCGAACCGACCCTACGACATGTCTGTCGTGATGCGCGAGGTCCTGGACGACGGGGTTCTCTACGAGGTCCACGCGGGCTTCGCGCGCAACCTGGTGACCGGCTTCGCTCACCTGGGCGGCCACTCGGTCGGGATCGTCGCCAACCAGCCTGCGGTGCTGGCAGGGGTCCTGGACATCGACGCGTCGGTGAAGGGGGCGCGCTTCGTCCGCTTCTGCGACGCCTTCAACATCCCTCTCGTGGTCTTCGAGGACGTGCCCGGGTTCCTTCCCGGCGTCGGACAGGAGCACGGGGGGATCATCCGGCACGGCGCCAAGCTCCTCTACGCCTTCTGCGAGGCGACCGTCCCCAAGGTCACCGTCGTCACCCGCAAGGCCTACGGCGGTGCCTACGACGTGATGAACTCCAAGCACGTCCGCGGCGACGTCAACCTGGGCTGGCCGACCGCCGAGATCGCCGTCATGGGTCCCAGGGGCGCGGTTGAGATCCTCTTCCGCAAGGAGATTGCCGCCGCCGCCGACCCCGATGCGGCCATCGAGGCGAGGATGGCCGAGTACCGGGAGAAGTTCGCCCACCCCTACGTGGCGGCCGGCCGCGGCTACCTTGACGACGTGATCGACCCGCGCGACACCCGCCCGCGGCTGATCAGCGCCCTGGACATGCTCGCGGACAAGCGGGATGCCAATCCGCCGAAGAAGCACGGCAACGTGCCGCTTTGAGGGCGCGGGGCCTCCGGGCAACTGTGGACGGGGCATCCGGCGTCCCATGGAACGAACATTGGGTTTCCCGGGTTCCGGCGGGGACTGCGGGTGGCCGGCGGATAGCAATCAGTGGAGAGGCGGAGCGATGAGCACGAGCCTGAGAAGGATGTTGATGGTGGCGGGGGCGGTCGCAGGGCTGGCGGGGGTTGCAAGCTGGCCGGCAACAGCCGCGGCCCAGGAGCAGAAACCCGAGGACGCGCCGGCCGCCGATGAGCAACGCCCCCGGCTGGGCATCTGGACCTGGCCCGCCGGGAGAGGCGTGCTGGTTACCCGGGTACTGCCCGGCGGCCCGGCGGACAGGGCCGGCATCCGCTTCGGAGACCGAATCGTATCCATCGACGGTCATGCACTCGTCGAGCCGCTGGCCGACGAGGACCAGAGGGAGCTTCCCGACAGCACGTCCTACCACCAGGCCCGGCTGGAGTGGCTCATGGACGAGTCTCCGGAGGGTGAGCCCCTCGAATTGGGCGTCGAGAGGGGCTGGGAGGCCCTGACCTTCAGCATCGTCCCCGAGGTGCTGCCGGACTACGACCCGGACACCATGTGGGACACGGAACTATGGTCGGGTCCCACCTACGACTCCATCACGGCGCGCTTCCGGGATGCGGTGGACAGGGTGCGCTTTCGGGTCGGCCCGGATGAATTCGAGGTCGGCTGGATTCCCCCCATGGTCTCTGCCGGGAGAGTCCGGGGGGTTCTCGACCTGCCCGTGCCTCCCGTCGGCCTGACGCCCACCGTGACGCTGATCGATGCGGGCAACTGGTGGGGCGACCGATTCCACTACGTGGGCGACAACCTGCTGGAGATGGTTCAGCTGAACCCGGAATTGGGCGCCTATTTCGGCACTGAAGAGGGGGTCCTGGTACTGGATGTGGACGAGAACGTTACGCTGGGACTGCGCCCGGGCGATGTCGTAGTGTCGATCGGGGGACGCAAGGTGGACGAGGTGTCGGACATGCAGCGCATCCTTGCGTCGTACGAGGAGGACGAGGCCGTCGATTTCGGTATCTGGCGAGATGGCGCGCGGGCGACGGTTGTGGGTACCATTAGGTAGCTCGTAATCGACGCAGGCGGCGCCGCCGGCACGCACTCCGGCCGCAGAGCGGCGCCCGGCTGAACACCGACCTGCTCCGCACCCGGAGACGGGAACGCCCTGACAGACCGTTGATCGAAAGTGTACTCGTCGCCAACCGGGGCGAGATCGCGCTCCGCGTAATCCGGGGCGCAAAGGAGATGGGGATCCGCACCATCGCGGTGTTCTCGGAAGCCGACCGAACTTCGCCACATGTGTTGCACGCCGACGAGGCGTACCCGATCGGCCCCGCCCGGGCCTCAGAGAGCTATCTGGTGCAGGAAAGGCTCCTCGATGTGGCGCGGCTCAGCGGAGCGGAGGCCGTGCACCCCGGCTACGGCTTCCTGGCCGAGCGCGGCGACTTCGCGGAGGCCGTGGCCCAGGCAGGGCTGATCTTCGTCGGGCCCTCGGCCGGGACGATCCGTGCGATGGGCGACAAGACTGAGGCCCGCCGGCGCATGGCGGCGGCCGGCGTGCCGGTCGTGCCGGGAACCGACGCGCCGCTCGCGTCAGCCGGGGAGGCCCGCCGGGCGGCCGAGGCGGTGGGCCTTCCGGTGGTGCTCAAGGCGGCGGCCGGGGGCGGCGGGAAGGGAATGCGGGTCGTCCGGAGGGTGAAGGAGGCCCGCGGTGCCTTCGAGGCCGCAGCGCGGGAGGCGAAGGCCGCGTTCGGGGACGACAGCGTCTACGTGGAGCGTTTCCTCGAGCGCCCGCGCCACATCGAGATCCAGATCTTCGGAGACGAGCACGGCAGCGCGGTGCATCTCTTCGAGCGCGAATGCTCGATCCAGCGCAGGCATCAGAAGCTGATCGAGGAGGCGCCCTCGCCCTTGCTCGAACCCGAGGAGCGCCGTCGGATGGGGAAGGCGGCGGTTAGCGCGGCGCGGGCCGTGGACTACACCGGGGCGGGGACGGTCGAGTTTCTCTACGCTGCGGGCGAGTTCTTCTTCCTCGAGATGAATACGCGGTTGCAGGTCGAGCACCCGGTCACGGAGATGGTGACAGGACTCGACCTGGTCGAGTGGCAGTTCCGTGTCGCAGCGGGCGAACCGCTGCCCCTGCGCCAGGACGGGATCCGAATGCGCGGCCACGCCATCGAATGCCGGATCACGAGCGAGTCGCCCTTCGACGGGTTCCTTCCCGCCACCGGCACCGTCGGCGAGATGGTGATTCCCGGCGGGCCCGGGGTCCGCTGGGACGGCGGCATCGCCGGGGGCAGCGAGATCGGGCTGCACTACGATCCTCTGCTCGGCAAGCTGATCGCATGGGCGCCCGACCGGGCTCGCGCGATCCGGCGCATGGAGCGAGCGCTGGCGGAGCTCAGGATCGGCGGAGTGGCTACCAGCGCTCCCCTTCTCCAGCGGATCATGGGGGAAAGGGACTTCCGCGCGGGCAGGCTCTCCACCGCCTATCTCGCCGAGCACCAGGCACTCTTCGACGCCGGTGGGGGGCCCGGCGATGACGAGGTTCTGGCCGTGGCCGCAGCGCTCCTCGAGCACGAACGGCGCAGAAGCCGCGCCGCTCCGAGGATCGCCCGCGGGAGCATGCCCCTGTCTGCATGGCAGCGTGCGCTCGCCGGGGGACCGGGAACGGGCGATGTGGACCTCCAATGATGGCGCAGGGGGTCCGGTACGTGGTCGAGGTCGATGGGAGTCGGCGGGAAGTGGCGATCGGTGCGGACGGGTCGGTCGGGATCGGCGGACGGAGCCTCGCGGCCTCGCTGGTCGAGGCGGGGCGCGATGGGGGCTGCTCGCTGATCCTCGACGGGGTCTCGGTGCCTCTGTTTGCGCGGTCCGCGGGGCGCGGGCAGTGGGAGATCGCCGTTGATGGACGAGCCGTGGACGTGCAGGTTCTGGAGGCGCGGGAGGCGGAGATCCGCGAGCGCGCCGCGAAGGCGGGCGGCGCCGCCGGGGTCGAACCGCTGCGGGCGCCGATGCCGGGACTGGTGGTGCGGGTGGCGGCGCGCGAGGGTGAAGTGGTGCAACCCGGGACGGCAATCCTGATCGTCGAGGCCATGAAGATGGAGAACGAACTGCGTGCGGTGGCCGCCGCGAGGGTGGCGCGGATTCTGGTGGCGCCGGGTGACGCGGTGGACAAGGCCCAGGTGCTTGCCGAGTTCGAGGCGGTGGAGGGGTCGTGACCGACCGGGACGACAACCCCGCAGCCCCTGGCGGACTGCCCGAGGGTTTCGACAGCGAGGCCGATCTCGGGGAACCGGGAAGCTTTCCGTTCACCCGGGGCGTCTATCGCTCCATGTACCGCGGCCGGCGCTGGACGATGCGCCAGTACGCCGGCTTCGGAACCGCGGAGGACACGAACCGGCGCTACCACTTCCTTCTGGGCCGGGGGACGACCGGCCTCTCGGTCGCCTTCGACCTTCCCACCCAGATGGGCCTGGATTCGGATGCGCCGATGGCAGCCGGAGAGGTGGGACGGGTGGGAGTGGCGATCGACACGATCGACGACATGCGCACCCTGCTCCGCGGCATCGACCTGGGGGCAATCTCCTGCTCGATGACGATCAATGCGACCGCGCCCATCCTTCTCGCACTCTACACCGCCGTGGCCGACGAGACCGGGGTGGAGCGCACAGAACTCCGCGGGACCGTCCAGAACGACATCCTGAAGGAGTACATCGCGCGAGGGACGTACATCTATCCCGTCGAGCCATCGCTGCGGCTGGTGAGCGACCTGATGGCCTTCTGCTCGCGGGAGCTCCCGCGCTGGAACACCATCTCCGTCTCCGGCTACCACATCCGCGAAGCCGGCGCGACGGCCGCGCAGGAGGTTGCCTTCACCCTGTCGGACGGGATCGAATACGTGCGCCAGGCGCTCGCGCGGGGGATCGCGCTGGAGGACTTTGCGCCCCGCATCTCGTTCTTCTTCGCGGCCCACAACGACCTCCTGGAAGAGGTGGCCAAGTTCCGCGCGGCCCGTCGCATCTGGGCACGGACCATGCGGGGGCGCTTCGGCGCCTCCGACCGGTCCTGCCGCCTTCGCTTCCACACCCAGACGGGGGGATCGACACTCACCGCACAGCAGCCGATGAATAACGTGGTCCGGGTCACCGTCCAGGCGCTCGCCGGCGTACTCGGCGGTACTCAGTCCCTGCACACCAACGGATACGACGAGGCGCTGGCACTCCCCACGGCCGAGGCCGCGGCGCTCGCGCTCCGCACCCAGCAGATCCTGGCCGAGGAATCGGGTGTGGCGAAGTGGGCCGATCCCCTCGGGGGCTCCTTCCTCGTCGAGCATCTGACCCACCGCGTCGAGGCCGGTGCGCTGGCGCTGATGGAGCGGATCGAGGGGGTGGGTGGTGCTTCTCGCGCCATCGAATTCATGCGTGACGAGATCCACCGCGAGGCCTACCGGCACCAGCTCGAGGTCGAGGCGGGCACGCGAGTCGTGGTGGGTGTGAACCGGTATGCCACGGAGGAAGATCACGAGCCGTCGCCCGGTCCCGACTTCCGCCGCCTGGAGGTACGCCAGGCCGCGGCGCTCGCGGCCTTTCGATCGGCCCGGGACGGGGAGGACGCGGGCCGGCGTCTGGCCGGACTGCGCGAGGCCGCCGGGGGCGAGGGGAACCTCCTCCCACCAATGATCGACTGCGTGAAGGGCGGGGTCACCCTCGGCGAGATCAGCGACACTCTGAGGACTGTCTGGGGTACCTACCGCGACCCCGCGTGAGCAGCTCGCCGGAGGCCGTCCCCCGCGGTGTTATCTTGATTCTTCCACGCCGCCGCGGACGCTGGCCGCCACAGGCGCCGGAACAGCGGCAACAAGCGTGAAACCAGGATAGCCGACGGCGGGCCCATGCCAACCTACGAGTATAGATGCCGCGAATGCGGCCGGGACTTTGAAGTCTTTCAGAGAATGAGCGACGAGCCGGTTGCACCCTGTCCGAATTGCGGTCGCGGCGCCCGGCGGCTCATCTCCGGCGGGGCGGGGTTGCTGTTCAAGGGCGATGGCTTCTACATCACGGATCATCGTTCGGAGTCCTACCGGGAACGGGCGCGACAGGAAGCCGGTGCGGCCGCGGGCGGCAAGGATGACAGCAAGGGTGGGGACAAGGCGGAGGGCGGAAACACGGGCCAGCCCGGGAAGCCCCGTGAGGCGGGGAAGACTCCGGAACCATCCGGCAAGCGCCGCGAGCCCGCGGCCGGAAAGGCCGATTGATGCTGACCGAGCGCATTTCCGAGGCGCTGCGGGAGGCCACCGCCGCGCTGGGTGCCGATGGTGCCCGGTTCCGCCTCGACCGCCCCCGGGATGCGAGCCACGGGGACCTGGCCACGAACGTCGCCATGGCGCTGGCAGGCCGGCTGGGCCGCTCTCCGCGGGAGATCGCGCGTGACCTCAGGCAGCGTCTCGCCGGTATCGAGGGGGTCGAGCGCATCGAGATCGCCGGTCCGGGATTCCTCAACTTCTTCCTTGGCGCCGCGGCCGTGGGGGGCACGGTCAAGACGATCCTCGGGCGGGGTGATCGCTACGGGCGCAACGACGATGGCTGCGGAAGGCGCGTGATGGTGGAATTCGTCTCCGCCAATCCCACCGGGCCCCTGCACCTGGGCCATGGCCGCCAGGCGGCGCTGGGCGACGCGATCGCGTCGCTCCTGGAGTGGTCGGGATGGACGGTGCACCGCGAGTTCTACTTCAACGACGCGGGCGGCCAGATCCGCCGGCTGGCGATCAGCGTCTGGGCGCGCTACCAGCAGCTTCTGGGGCACGGGGCATCCGTGCCCGAGGACGGCTACCAGGGCGAATACGTCTCCGAGATCGCCGCGGACCTGATCGAGAGGCAGGGCCGCAAGTACGAAGACGACGGCGGCGATGAGGCGCTGGATGCGATGCGTCGTTTCGCGGTGGCGCTCCTGCGCCGGGAGCAGGAACAGGATCTGGCGGCATTCAACGTGCGCTTCGACGAGTACTACCCCGAGACGCGGCTGTATTCGGACGGGCTCGTGGCCAGCACCATCGGCAAGCTGCGCGAGACCGGCCTGACCTACCGGGAGGACGGTGCCCTGTGGCTGCGCACATCCGCGTTTGGCGACCAGAAGGACAGGGTTATGGTGAAGAGCGACGGGTCGCCCACCTACTTCCTGCCCGACGTTGCCTATCACATGAACAAGTGGGAGAGGGGCTTCCACGACGTCATCAACGTGCAGGGGTCCGATCACCACAGCACAGTGGACCGGGTGCGGGCCGGTCTGCAGGCGCTCGACCGCCCGTCCGGATACCCGGAGTACGTACTGCACCAGATGGTGACGGTGGAACGCGGAGGAGAGGAGGTGCGCTTCTCCAAGCGGGCGGGCTCCTACACCACGCTGGCCGACCTGGTCGCCGAGGTCGGCGCGGACGTCGCCCGGTACTTCTTCCTCATGCGACGGCCGGAAGCCCACCTCACCTTCGACCTGGACCTGGCGCTCGACCAGTCGGACCGGAATCCGGTCTACAAGGTGCAGTATGCGCACGCTCGGCTGTGCCGTCTGTTCAAGCTGGCCGGGGAGAAGGGCTGGCTCGCCGGTCACGAGACCTTGAGGAGTGCCGACACTTCCCTGCTCGCGGACCGGTCCGAGAGGGAGGTGGTGAAGCAGCTGGCCGAGTTTCCGGCCCTCCTGCGCCGCGCCGCGGCCGGCCGGGCGCCTCATCTGGTCTGCGACTACCTGGAGAAGACCGCCGGCATGGTGAACTCCTGGTACCAGACCGGCCACCCCACGCGGAACCCGAAGCTCAGCGCGCTGGTGGAGGATCCCGGCCTGCGCGCCGTGCGGCTGGCGCTCGCCCGGGCGGCCCGGACCGTGCTCCGCAACGGGCTGACCGTGCTCGGCCTGGCTGCGCCACAGCGAATGGTGCGCGAAGACTGACCGGTGCCGATGAGCCCACAACGCTCGGGCGCGAACCGCCCCCCGGCACAGGTCCTTGCGATCGGGAGCGTGGCGCTCGATTCGGTCGAGACACCGCACGGGAGCGTGGAGCGCGTCATCGGGGGGTCGGCCGTCTTCTTCTGCGCTGCGGCCTCCCTGCTGACCGGGGTGAGGTTGGTGGGGGTGGTGGGAGACGACTACCCGCTCGGCGAGCTGGCCTTCCTGGAGGCCCGGGGCGTGGATCTGGGGGGGCTGGTCCAGCTTTCCGGCGAGAGCTTCTACTGGGCGGGCCGGTATCACGATGGGTTTCGCACGCGTGAGACGCTGGCCACGCGACTGGGCGTCTTCGCCGCCTTCGATCCCCAGGTGCCGGCGGGCTGGCGCCACTCCCGGCTGGTCTTCCTGGGCAACATCGACCCGGTGCTGCAGTTGCGCGTGCTCGAACAGGTGCGTTCGCCCAGGCTGGTGGCGGCCGACACGATGAACTTCTGGATCGACGGGGCCCGCGAAGCGTTCCTCAACGTGCTGGCCAGGCTGGACGTTCTCTTCGTGAACGACGAGGAGGCGAAGCAACTCGCCGGGGAAGCGGATCTCGGCCGGGCGGCCGGGTGGATCCGCGATCGGGGCCCGGGGATGGTCGTGGTCAAGCGGGGCGAGGACGGGGCGGTGCTCTTCGGCCCCGGCTGGGCGCTCGACTGTCCGGGACATCCGGTGGCCCGGGTGGTGGATCCAACCGGGGCGGGGGATGCTTTCGCGGGCGGTTTCCTGGGCTTCCTGGCCAGCCGGGGGTCCTGGAAGCGCGAGGACATGGCGGGGGCGGTCGCGCACGGCGCCGCGACGGGGTCCTACGCAGTCGAGGCTTTCTCGGTCGACCGCTTAAGGAATCTGGCGGGGGAAGACGTGGCGCAACGCGCGGCGCTCGTCTCGGAAGCTCGAATCCGTGCTGGAGTTGGGGGATAGACGCAAGGCGATGAACGAATCACTGACCTACCGGGATGCCGGGGTTGACCTGGACGCCGCGGAACGGACCAAGCGGTCGTTGGCTCCTCTGCTCGACGCGGTGGGCGACGAAAACACCCTGTCCGGGCTCGGTGCCTTTGGCGGACTCTATGCGGTCCCCTCCGGGATGGCCGAGCCCGTCCTGGCAGCGAGTGCGGACGGCGTCGGGACCAAGCTCAAGGTGGCGTTCGCGAGCCGCCGTCACGACACGGTCGGCCGCGACCTGGTCAACCACTGCGTCAACGACATCCTCGTACAGGGCGCGAGGCCCCTTTTCTTCCTGGACTACCTGGCCACCGGCGATCTGGATGAAGGGGTCGTTTCGGCGGTCGTCGGCGGGGTGGCCCGTGCCTGCCGGGAGAATTCCTGTGCGCTGCTCGGAGGGGAAACGGCGCAGATGCCGGATTTCTACGGTGCGGGCGAATACGACCTTGCGGGATTTGTAGTCGGCGTGGTCGAGAGAGGACGCATCCTCGACGGTTCCGCGGTCCGGGTGGGGGACCGGCTGGTTGCGCTCGCCTCGTCGGGGCTGCACACCAACGGCTTCACGCTCGCGCGCACGATCGTCTTCGAGCGGATGGGCCTGGGTGTCGGCGACGCGTTCCCGGGAGAGACCTCGACGGTGGAGGAGGTGCTGTTGCGGGTGCACCGGTCGTACCTGCGGATGTTGTGGCCTCTGGTGACGGAGGGTGCGGTGCGCGCGATGGCGCACGTCACCGGTGGCGGGATCGAAGGCAATCTGCCGCGCGTCCTCCCGGAGGGACTGGGTGCCCGCGTCGACTGCGCGTCCTGGACCCCGGCGAACGTCTTCCGGCAGCTCGGTGATGCGGGAAGGGTGAGGCCGCGGGAGATGTACCGCGTCTTCAACATGGGCGTCGGGATGATCCTGGTGGTCGCGCCCCAACGGGAGGCGGAGGTGCTGGCCGCGGTGGGCGGAGACGGCTGGCCGCTGGGAGAGGTGGTGGAGGGATCGGGTGTCCAGCTTGCGGGAGTGGATTGAGGTGGTCCGGTGGATAGCGGCCCCCGGGGCCGCGTTGGCGGCGTGGCGGGCGCTGGCCGTTGGGGCCGGACTCTTAGCCGCGCCCATGTTCGAACTGCTCCCGGTGGCCGGGATCATGGGGCCCTCGAGGGCCGCTGCGCAGGAAACGATCCGGCTCGGCCGATCCGATCTCCGGGGACTGACGGAGCTGGTCGAGCAGTGTACGGCCGGAGACGAGGACCTCGTTTCGTCGTGCAGGGAAGTGGGCCTGGCGGCGATGTCGCTGCAGCAGGGAGTGGGCCTCCTGGGGGTCCTGGGGAGCGACATCCCTGGCAATGCAAGTACCCTGGGGCGACGCCTGGGGTCGATGCCGCGCCTGGGTCTTACCGTGTCCGGTGGGCTTGTCGGCGTTAAGGTGCCGTCGATTTCCTCGGCGACCACTGCCGGACTCGAGGGGGCGGAGACGCTCGCCCTGGCGGGACTGCGCCTGGATGTCGCGGCCGGAGTCGTGGACGGTTTCAGGCTGGCGCCGACCGTTGGAGGCGTGCTGGCTATCGACCTCATCGGTTCGTATTCGCGGGTGCGGCTCCCGGAAGGCGCGGGCGTGAGCGGCTCGAGTTCCGGCGTTGGACTGGGGGCGAGGGTCGGGCTGTTGCGCGAGTCGTTTTCCGTTCCAGGCATCTCCCTTTCCGCGACTCGCCGGTGGCACGGTTCCATCCAGGCGGGATCGATCGGCTCCGGTACGGTGGCCCAGGCCGACAGCGAGTTGACGGTGTCCTCGCTGCGAGCGGTCGTGGGCAAGAACTGGTTTGTGGTGGGGCTGTTGGCGGGAGCCGGGTGGGATCGCTACGCGGGTGATACGCGACTGTCCGTACCGCGGGGAGCGGCGGATCCCGGATCGGTGACCGGGCACGTGGCGTCGGAGCGGATGATCTACTTCCTGAGCGGGTGGTTCAACTTCGTCATTACGCAGGCATCGGCGGAACTCGGCGTCGCCGACGGCGTACCGGATCCCTTTGCCGAGCGCGCCGGCATCTACGATCCCACCGGGCTGACCTGGTACCTGTCGGCCGCCTTTCGGATCACGCTTTGAACTCCTCGCTGGATGTCGCGGTCCGTGAGGGCCGGCTGAGCGAAGCGGACCGCCGCCACCTGACGCGCGCGATCGAACTGGGTCGCGAAGGCTGGGGCCGCGTCCACCCCAACCCGATGGTGGGCGCGGTCGTCGCCCGGGACGCGGATGTGCTGGGTGAGGGCCGGCACGAGGTGCTCGGCGGGGCGCATGCGGAGGTCGCCGCTCTGTCGGTGGCCGGGAACGCCCGGGGGGCGACCCTCTACACCAGTCTGGAACCGTGCCGCCACCATGGGAAGACGCCGCCGTGCACCGAAGCCGTTCGTGCGGCAGGGGTGGGGCGGGTGATCTTCTGGGCGGCGGATCCGGGCCGTGACGCGGGTGGCGGGGGGGGGTGGCTGCGGGAGCGCGGCGTGGCCGTGGATGGTCCGTTCGGAGGGTGGGACGACTGGCGCGCCGAGAACCCCTTCTTCTTTCACGACCCGGCCAGGCCGCGGCCCTTCCTCGCGATCAAGCTCGCTGTCAGTCTGGACGGCCGCATCGCCCCGGCCGGGGGGAGCCGCGTCTGGCTGACCGGACCCGAGGTCCGCCGGGAGGTCCACCGCCTGCGGGCGGGATTCGACGCGATTCTGGTGGGGCGGGGCACGTGGGAGGCCGACGACCCCCGGCTCACCGCGAGGGGACCGGTCACGCCGCGCGTGCCTCCGGTTCCCGTGCTTCTGGACCGGCGGGGCCGGGCGAATCCGGAGCTGCGGGCCCTGAAGGAGGCCGCGCAAGCGAGGGGGATCGTTGCCACGAGCACCGAGCGTGCCGCCGCTCTCCGGCAGCGTCTCGGCGCACTTGCCGACATCGTCGCGGCGCCCACCACCCCGCACGGCCTCGATCTCGGCGCACTGCTGGCCGAACTGCACCGGCACGGCGTGACCCGCGTCCTCTGCGAGGGCGGCGGGCGCGTCGCCGCATCGCTCCTGGCCACCCGGCTCGTCGACCGCATCTACCTGTTCGTAGCACCCGTCTTCATCGGCAGCGAGGGTGTGCCCGCGTTCCCCCTCGGCGCCGCGGTTCGCCGACCGGAGCCCCCGGCGGCCCGCCCCGCCCCGCGCGATGGCGACCCGGCCGGCACAGGAGGGTCCCGGTTCCCCACGCGGGGGTGGCAGCCCTGCGCCGACCCGGTGAGATTCGGTGAAGACACTCTCATCGTCCTCGACCGGAGCAGCTGACGCCTTGTTTACCGGGATCATCGAATCGGTAGGCGAGGTCGTCTCGGCGGCCGGCGCGAAGCGCGGGCGCATCGTGACCGTCGCGGCTCCCTTCGCCGGCGAGCTCTCGCCTGGCCAGTCCGTGGCCGTGGACGGCGCCTGCCTGACCGTCTGCGACCTCGACACAGGCACCTTCACCGTGGAGGCAGGCACGTCAACGCTGGAACGCACCATCGCCTCCGGCTACCGCGCCGGCTCCCGCGTCAACCTCGAGCGAGCCCTGCGAGCCGGCGACCGTATGGACGGCCACCTGGTGCAGGGACACGTCGACGGACTGGCGACCCTTGTCGCGCTTGAGCGGTCCGGCGATACGCGGCTCCTGGACTTCCGCCTGCCCGCCGGCGTGTTCGATGGGACGGTGCAATGCGGCTCGATCGCGCTCAACGGGGTCAGCCTCACGGTCAGCGGTCTGGTGGACGGCGGGGTTTGCCAGGTGGCGCTGATCCCGTATTCGTGGGAGCACACCAACTTCTCCTCGCTCGTGCAGGGAGACCAGGTCAACGTGGAGGCCGACCTGATCGGCAAATACGTGAAACGGATCATGGAGACGCGCAGCCGTGCCGTTTGACTCCGTGCGCTCGGCCATCCGCGACATCGCCGCCGGCAAGCTGGTGATCGTGGCGGACGACGAGGACCGCGAGAACGAAGGCGATCTCGTTTGTGCCGCCGACCGGATCACGCCGGGCCTGGTCAACTTCATGACCAAGTTCGGGCGGGGACTGATCTGCGTGTCTCTCACCCCCGAGCGTGCGGAGGCGCTTGAATTGCCCCTGATGACCGACCGCAACACCGACCCGCAGGGGACGGCCTTCACCGTCTCGGTCGACGCGCATCGCCGCTTCGGCGTCACCACCGGGATCTCCGCCCAGGACCGCGCCCGCACTGTTCAGGTGCTCGCGGACCCTGCCACCGTGCCGGAAGACCTGAGGCGACCCGGTCACATCTTCCCGCTACGCGCGCGCAGCGGCGGGGTGCTCCGGCGCGTCGGCCAGACCGAAGCCGCGGTCGACCTTGCGCGGCTGGCGGGCCTGACGCCTGCGGGGGTGATCTGCGAGATCCTCAACGAGGACGGCACGATGGCGCGCCGGGCGGAGCTGGAGCGGATGGCGGCGCGGCACGACCTCCGGTTCATCACCGTGGAGCAGCTCGTGGCCTACCGGCTGTCGCGGGAACGCCTCGTCACGCGGGTGGTCGAGTCGGCGCTGCGGACCGCATGGGGAGACTTTCGCGCGATCGGCTACCGGACGGAGATCGACGACCGAGTCCACCTCGCGCTGGTCCGGGGCGACGTTTCGGGGAAACCGGACGTGCTGGTGCGCATGCACGCCGAGAACCCGCTGGGCGAGACCTTCGCTTCCCTGGACGAGCCGGATGGCAATCTGCTCGCGGGGGCGATGCAGCGCATCCGGGCGGAGGGGGAGGGGGTGATCGTCTACATTCACCAGGACCGGGCGGGCGAGCGCCTGATCGAACGGCTGCGGCGTTCGGGTCCGCGCGACGACACCCCCGCGCCGACGCCGGAACCGGACGGAGGATCGCGACAGGTCCTTAAGGACTACGGAGTGGGGGCGCAAATCCTTCTCGATCTCGGACTCCGCTCGATCAGGCTGCTGACCAACAGCCGCCGGCACATCGTTGGTCTGGACGGCTATGCGCTGCAGGTTGCGGGGAGGGAGCCATTCAGGGGAATCCACCTGAACAGCGAACCAAAGGGGCACGCCGTGGGCGACGCCGAGGCCTCACGGACGAAGACATGACGGCATCGGAGCGGGGCGAGAGCCCCCGGGTGGCGCTTCTCGTCGCGCGCTTCAACAGCATGGTGACCGGCCAGCTGGAGTGGGGTGCGAGGGACCGTCTTCGTGACGCCGGGGTACGGGCCGAGTGCATCACCGCACTGTACGTCCCCGGCGCTTGGGATCTCCCTCAGGCCGCCAGGCGCATCGCGGCCACCGGCCGCTACGACGTCATCATCGCGATCGGTTGCGTGATCCGGGGCGAGACGGCCCATTTCGACCATGTGGCGGGCCACGCCAGCGACGGCCTCGGACGGGTGTCCTTGAAGGTGGACATCCCGATCGTCTTCGGCGTGCTCACCACCGACGACGCCGAACAGGCGGTCGCGCGCGCGGATCCCAGCGGCGCCAACAAGGGGGCCGAGTTCGCGGAGGCGGCCCTCGAGATGCTCACCCTCTACGAATCACACGGAGGCGATCCCTAGAAGCCCGTGGACAAATCCCCCGTGGCATTCGAGCGACGATCCATCCACGTTGGACCGCTTCGCCGACCCGGCCACACTGTAGTGTATACATTACGAAGTGTCATGTTCTCATTACATATGACATCCTCACGGCTCCGCTCTTCGTTGCTCCTCAACCCAATAACGCTGCTACTGGCCCTTCGTCGCGCCTTGCCAACGCGGCGCCTCACCGCTCTCGGTGCTCACGCGGGTTTATCCACGGACTGCCAGCCTTGAGAAGGTCGCTCGATCCCCAGGAGCGGCGGCACCGCACCCGGTCGCGGGCATGGTTTCTGCAGGTCCACTACCGCTGGGAGACCGAGGGAGGGCGCCTGACCCTGCAGCAGGCGCTCGCGGAGACCCTGGAGCAGCGGCTGGTCGCGTCGGGCCGGATCGGGTATCTGGAGCGGCTGGTCCGGGCCTTCGCCGACAACCGGGACCGCGTCGAGGCGGTCATCGCCGCCTGCCTGGACAACTGGCGCCTCGACCGCCTGTCGGTCATGGACCGGGGGATTCTCCGGCTCGGAGCAACGGAGATCCTGCTTCTCCCCGACCTGCCGGGTCGGGTCGCCATCCAGGAGTCGGTGCGGCTGGCAGAGCGATACGGCGGCAGCGAGTCGCCCCGCTTCGTCAACGGTGTCCTCGACGCGGTGTACCGTTCCGCGCAGGGCCACTGAGCGCGCGGTGGCTGCCTTGCGCATTCTGGTGGTGAACTGGCAGGACCGCCACAACCCGAGTGCGGGCGGCGCGGAGGTGCATCTCCACCAGGTCTTCGGCCGGCTCGCGCAGCGCGGCCACCGCGTCACACTCCTCTGCTCGGGCTGGGGCGGTGCAAGCGGGAGCGTGCTGGACGTGGACGGGATCCGGGTGCACCGCACGGGCCGCCGCTACACCTTCAACCTTGCCGCACCGCTTCACTATGCGCGGAACCTCGGCGGCGAACCCTTCGACATCGTCGTCGAGGACCTCAACAAGGTGCCTCTGCTCGCCACCCACTGGGTGCGGGCGAGAGTGCGCGTCCTCCTGGTGCACCACCTCTTCGGCGCCACCGCGTTCCGGGAGGCCAACCCCGTCCTCGCGGGCGCGACCTGGCTCCTGGAACGGCTGATTCCCGACGCATACCGGGGGCTGCCCTGCATCGCGGTCTCGGAGAGCACGAAGGAGGACCTCGTGCGCCGCGGGCTGGACGGCGCGGACATCAGGGTGATCCGCAATGGCGTGGAGCTGGAAGGGCTGAAGCCGGCGGCCGACCGTTTCGCCGAGCCAACGGTCGTGTACCTCGGCCGGCTGAAGCGCTACAAGCGGGTGGACCTGGCGCTGCAGGCGGTGGCCCTGCTCAACCGGCGCGGAGTCGGCGTGAAGATGATCGTGGCCGGGAAGGGGGACGCCCGCGCGGCCCTTGAGGAAGCCGCCCGGAGACTGGGAATCGAGGACCGCGTCCGCTTCGCCGGATTCGTTTCCGAGCGGGAGAAACTGGAGCTGCTTGCGCGATCGTGGGTCCACGTGCTCACGTCTCCCAAGGAGGGGTGGGGCATCGCCAGCGTCGAGGCCTCCGCGTGCGGCACACCGTCGGTGGTCTCCGATTCGCCCGGGTTGCGCGAGACCGTGCGTCATGAAGAGACTGGGCTCATCGTCCCACACGGCGACGTGGACCTGCTCGCGGGAGCCCTGATGCGGCTTCTGGAGCCTGGCGAACGGGACCGGATGGGGCGGCAGGCCAGAATCATGGCCGAAGAGCACTCCTGGGACCGCGTGGCGGACACCGTCGAACGAGTCCTGGAGTCGCTCGCGCGAGAAGACTAGACTTGATCCTCAACTCCACGGAAGGAGAAGTGAACGTGATCCCCACAAGGATTACCGCACACGGATGCGAAATCAGCTCCATGGTTCGGACGCAGGCCGAAGAGCTCGCGCAGCGCTGGCCCCGCTTCGACCCCGCCGTGATGGAAGTAAGCTTCGTTTTTGGGATGGAAGGACGGGACCACACCTCGGAGGCCATCGTGTCGCGACGCCGCAGACAGGCGGTGGTGGCCAGCGGGCAGGGACCCGACTTCAGGGCGGCCCTCGATGAACTCGACGGCCACATGTCGCGGATCCTTCGCAAGGACCGCCGGAAGCGGAAGGACTACCGGAACTCGTGACGGTGTCCATGACCGTGAGGCAGCTCTTCAGTGCCAGAGGGGAGGCGCTGAAGATGGAGTTGCTCACACCGCGGGTATCCCTGGAGGGCACGATCACCGATCCCGATCTGTCGACGCCGGGCCTGGCTCTTGGCGGCTATACGGCGCGGTTTCCGGGAGGCCGTGCACAGGTGTTCGGCAAGACCGAGATGAGCTATCTGGACACGCTGGATGCCGACGAGGTGCGGATGCGTCTGGACGCGTTGTTCGTGCACGAGATCCCAGCCGTTTTCGTGACGAGGGGGCAGGAGGCGCCGGCCGTGTTTCTGGAGGCGGCGGAGAACGCCGCCGTACCCGTCTTCGGGACGAGCATGGTCACGGGCGACTTCTTCCGGGCGCTGAAGCCCTACCTGGAGGACGAACTGGCCCCCGCGACCAGTGTGCACGGCTCTCTGGCGGACGTGTACGGCATCGGACTGCTCTTCACGGGTCCGAGCGGAATAGGCAAGTCCGAGTGCGTCCTGAGCCTGGTGCAGCGGGGGCACCGGCTCGTTGCCGACGACCTGGTGCTCGTCTCGCGGAGAGGCAACGACGTGCTCATGGGAAGGGCCCACGAGCTGCAGGACTTCCACATGGAGATCCGGGGGATCGGGATCATCGACATCGCGTCGATGTTCGGGACCCGGGCGACGCGGCAACGCAAGCGGATCGAGATCATCGTCGACCTGCAGACATGGGACGACTCGCGCGACTACGACCGTACGGGCTTCGACCGCGAGTTCACGAGCATTCTCGGGGTCCGGATCCCGCGGCTGATCATCCCGCTGAATCCGGGGAAGAACCTGACGGTCATCAGCGAGGTGATCGCCATGAACCAGCTCCTGGCGTATGGTGGAGTCCATGCGCCCACCCGCTTCGCCGAAGGGCTGCACCGAGCCATGAATCCCCGTGAATCGCTGATCGAGGACTATGAGTGACGCACCCGCGCGGGGCGTGGTAGTCGCCCACGGCGGGCTCGCCGAGGGACTCGTGGACGCGGTCCGGCAGATCGCGGGCGTCACCAGCGAAGAGCTGGTCGGCGTGCCGAACCGCGGACTCGGCTGCGAGGAACTGTGCGCCCGTACACGCGACGCGCTGGCACCCGCACGCAACGTGATCTTCACGGACCTGCCGAGCGGCAGCTGCCACCTTGCGGCCATGATCGTCGTAAGGGAACTGCCGGCGATACCGGTGATCACCGGGGTGAATCTTCCCATGCTGCTCGACTTCGTCTTCAACCGCGGGCTCCATTTCGACGAACTGGTGCCGCGGCTGGCCGAAAAGGCGCGGGGTGCCATCGGCGGCAACCGCCACTCCCTGCCGCAACCATGACCCGCACCCTCACGGTCCAGGTGCCCAATGCGCAAGGAATGCACGCGAGGCCGTCAGCGGAGTTCGTGAAGCTGGCCAGCGGCTTCTCCGCTTCGATCCTGGTGGCAAAAAACGACCTCGAGGTCAACGCGAAGTCGATCATGGGGGTGCTGATGCTGGCCGCCGAGCAGGGAAGCGCCCTCACCATCCGGGCCGAGGGCGACGACGCCGACCGGGCCGTGGAAGCGTTGGCGCGACTGGTGAGATGCGGTTTTGATGAGTAACCACGGACCGGTTCACCTGGAGGGGTTCCCGGCCTCCGACGGGATCGCCCTGGGGCGGGTGCGACGTGTGGACTGGCGGGTGCCGGAAGCGCCGCGGGTGACGGTGCGCCGCCGGGACCGCCACCGGGAACTCGAGCGGTTCCAGGAGGCCCTGCGGCGGGCGCGCACGGAACTGGAAGAGATCAAGCGGCGCACCGAAGCGCTTCTCGGCCCCGTGGAGGCCCGCATCTTCGATCCCCAGATCCTCATGCTGGAAGACCCCGAGGTCGTCGAGGGCACGAACCGGTACATCTCGGACAACCGGGTGACGGCCGCACGAGCCTTCGAATGGCGCATGCTGGAACTCTCGGAGCTCTGGGCGCGCACTTCACACACGATGGTTCTGGACCGGCTCAACGATCTGCATGACGTGAAGCTGCGGGTGCTTGGCCGTCTGCTCGGGCTGCCGAGCCCATGGGACATCGGCCGCGCGAGCGACGCCGTGATCGTGGCGCGCGAGCTCACGCCAAGCATCGTTGCGCGTATGGATCCGGAACGGGTTCGCGGACTTGCCACCGACGGGGGTTCACGGGCCGCACACTGGGCGATCCTCGCGAGGTCCATGCAGATTCCGGCGGTGGTGGGGCTGGGAGAGGTCTTCGACCGGGCCCGGGAAGGGCAACGGATCATCGTCGACGGGCGCTCGGGGCAGGTATTGATCGAGCCCGGCGGGCGCGATGCACAGCGGTTCGAACGTCGCCGCAACAGAATCAGCGGCTGGACGCGCCGCCCTCTCACGGGCGCGGAAGGGGAGAACGGGGCCGTCACGCTGGACGACGTGCCCGTCACGCTCAGAGCGAACCTTGACCTGCCCGGTGAGGCCGGGCGGGCCCGCGAGCTTGGTGCACAGGGTGTGGGGCTCTTCCGCACGGAATTTCTCGCGGTCGGCCGCCACGCGGTTCCCGGTGAGGAGGAGCAGTACCGGGCCTACAGGACCGTTGCCGGGACGTTTCCCTCCGACCCGGTTCTGATCCGGATCTTCGATCTGGGGGGCGACAAGTTCCCTCTCTTCCTGCGCATGCCGGCGGAGGGAAACCCGTTCCTCGGCAGGCGCGGAGTACGCGTGTGCCGCGACGAGCCCGGGCTGTTCCTGACACAGCTGCGCGCGATCCTGCGGGCGACCGTTCACGGCGATGTGCGCATCATGGTTCCGCTGGTGAACACCACCGGAGAGATCGCGGCGTTCCGGGAACTGCTCGACGCCGCAAAGGAGCAGCTGCAGCGGGAGGGGGTGCCCTTCCGGGACGATGTCAAGGTCGGGGCGATGATCGAGACCCCTGGCGCCGCGCTGGCCGCGGCCGAACTGGCGGCTGCATCCGACTTCCTGTCGATCGGCACCAACGACCTGGTCCAGTACGCACTGGCGGTCGACCGCACCAACACCGGGCTCGCGCACCTCTTCGATCCGTTCCACCCGGCGGTACCCAGGCTCGTCTCCCTTGTTGCCGGGGCCGGCCGGTCGGCGGGGATCGAAGTAAGCGCCTGCGGGGAGCTGGCGGCACGGCCCGCCGGGGCGCTCCTTCTCATGGGATTGGGTGTGGAAGCCCTTTCAGTGGCGTGGCCGTCCCTTCCCGAAATCACGAATCTGATCCGTGGCTGCCGCATGCGCGACGTGCGCGAGGCCGCGGCCACGGCTAGGGCCGCCCCCGGAGGAACGGACGTGCGGCGGGCAGTGGAGGGGTTGCTCGCGGGACCGCCCGATCCTGGACTCTCCTCGCAGCCCGCGGAATAAGTCCCCGCTGCATTCGGGAGGCGATGCATCCGGACCGGACCGCGGTGCTCACGCAATCCCAAATATCAAGAAAACTTTACGAAGTGTCATGTTTACTTTCCATTTGGAGGAATCCCGGAGCACCGCTCTGCGTTGCTCCTCAGCCCAATAGCGCTGCTGTTGGCCCCTCGTCGCGCCTTGCCAGCCCGGCAGAGGCCGACAGTATCGCATCTCGTTGTGGTGGTTGTGGTTGCATGCGTGGCGGGGTCTGATTCCCTCTGGATGGTTCCCGCTACTTGTGGCTTCAGCCGTGCGTCCGGCGGCGGGCATCCAGTGCCTTCCTGAGTTGTCCCTCGTCGGCTCGCT
>JAJDVT010000054.1 GCA_022826005.1 Gemmatimonadota bacterium
CTGGCCCATGATGGACGCGGTGCGGAGCATGATGCCCTCGAACGGGACGTTGGCGGTGCGGCCGTGCTCGACCCGGACGGTCGCCGAGGTCGTCGTGAAGCCGTACTCGTCGGCGTCGTACCCGCTGATCGCGAGCTGGTACTCGCCCGCGCGCAGGTTGGAGAAGGTGTACTGGCCGCCGGCGTCGGTCATCTGCTCGTCGTCGGCGCCCATGCCCCGCAGGCTCACGGTCACGCCGGAGAGCCCGCTGCCCTCGACGCTGACCTGGCCCGCAACGGCGGACTCGCGCACGTAGGTGCCCTCGAAGCTCCAGACCTTCGACTCGCCCACGGCGACCTCGACGGCGCTGGACGTGGCCGAGAACGCGACGTCCGTCGCGTCGAAGCCGGAGATCTCGACGGTGTAGTTGCCCGCGCGCAGCCCCGTGAAGGTGTACTGGCCGTTGTCGTCGGTCAGCATCTGCGCATCCTGGCGTCCCGAAATGGCAACGGTGATGCCGGCGATGCCGGTGCCCTCCACACTCACCATGCCCATGAGGCTGGCGGTGCGGATCCAGGAGCCAGCGAAGTTCCGGTTGATGGTCTGATCAGCCTGGGCGATCGTCACTTCGGCCGTGGTCTGGTCGAAGCTGGCGTCGTCCGGATAGCCGCTGATCGTGATCGTGTAGGTACCGCCTTCGACGTCCGCGAAGGTGAAGTACCCACCCCCGCTCGTCGTGGTTGCGGCGCCGCTGCTCAGGGTGACGGAGACCCCGTCAATCCCCTCGCCCTCGACGACCACCTGGCCGTCGATCTGGCCGACAGGAGGAGGAGCAGTGCCCTCTTCGCATGCGACCAGAGGCAAGCCAAGCAGCGCAGCCGCCACAAGAAGCTTAAGTCTGTTTATGTCTTATTCCATTCCTTTTATGGAGGTTCGATGTGTGTGATCTATTCCTGAGCGTCCCCGGCCTTCCGGGAACGATTGTCAAGGGGTAGTCGGATTCACCCCGCACTCCGGGGTCGGCTGCTCTGCATATGCAATTGTGGTGCCAAACCTACCGGCACTCCTAACTGCTTGATATGCAATCACATACGCCTCCTCGCACGAGGATTTGAACCGCCGGAAAATGGGAGGCGGACAGGTTTCTGACCGGCCCGTTCTCCCATCCAACAGCGATGTGTAAGGTTTGCTTTACTTTCTGTCAACTCCGCTTGTCATTTCTGAGGTACTGTTCCGCGCGCTTCACGAGGCTGGCCGAGCCCAGGTAGAGCGGCGTGCGGTCGTGGAGCCCGCTCGGCTCCAGGTCCAGGATGTTCCTGGTCCCGTTCGACGCCCGTCCGCCCGCTGCCTCGGCCACCAGCGCAAGGGGGGCAGCCTCGTAGAGAATCCTCAGCTTGCCCTCCGGAGCGTTGGCGTCCGGAGGATACATGAAGATCCCCCCCTGGAGCAAGGTTCGGTGGAAATCCGAGACCAGAGAACCGATGTAGCGCGACTTCCAGCCGCCCCCCTCCACGGCCTCGCCTTCCCCGTTCACGCCCCGGAAATGGTCGATGAGCCGCTGCTGGCCCCGCGACCAGCGCGCGTAGTAGGCCTCGTTGATCGAGTAGACCTTCGCGGGCGGTTCGGGGATGCGGATGTCGGGGTGGCTGAGCAGGAATTCGCCGATCGAGGGGTCCAGCGTGAAACCGTGCGCGCCGAGGCTGACGCCGGTGGTGTAGACCAGCATCGTGGAGGATCCGTAGATGACGTACCCCGCGGCGAGCTGGTCCCACCCCCTCTGCAGGCAGTCCTTCAGGGTGCCGGGGCGCCCGCGGGGCGAGCGCCGGTGGTGCACGGAGAAGATCGTGCCGATCGAGACGTTCACGTTGATGTTCGACGAGCCGTCGAGCGGATCGAACAACAGCACGTACGGACCGATGTCGAACCGCTCCGGTATCGGGATGATGTCCTCCTCCTCCTCCGACACCATGCAGCAGAGGTGCCCGGCGTGGTCCATCGCCTTGACCATCGCCTCCTGGGCGAAGACGTCGAGCTTCTGCACCGGCTCGCCCTGGACGTTCGTCTCGCCGGTGCGGCCGAGCACGTCGATGAGCCCGGCCATGTTCACCTCGCGCGAGATGATCTTGGCGGCCAGCGCGATGTCGTACAGGAGCGCGGAAAAGCGCCCGGTGGCGCCCGGGTGCAGCTGCTCCTGGTCGAGGATGTGCCGATCGATGGTGACGACCTTGCTTCGCATGGCTGCTAATAGGGGGGAATGCGCGGTCCGGGTCAACGGGCGGACGGCGGGCAGGCGCGGGGGGCTGGCGCGCGGTGCGCGCGGTGACCGTCCCGTCCGCGCGGGCGGTGAGCAGGACGGTGCCCTGCAGGTCGGTGCGGAAGATGCGCGCGCCGGCGCGTTCCAGGCGGGCGAGCACCTGCGGGTCGGGGTGGCCGTAGCGGTTGCGGGCGCCGACGGGGATGAGCGCGTACTTCGGGCGCACCGCCTCGACGAACGCCGCGGCCGTCGAGGTGATGCTCCCGTGGTGGCCGACCTTGAGGAGGGTCAGCGGCGGGGCGCCTGCGGGACGCGCGGCCGCCACCTTCGCCTCGATGGCGGCGTCGGCGTCGCCCATGAGTAGCGCGGAGAAGTCCCCCCAGGCGACCTCGAGGACGACCGACCAGTCGTTGGGGGCGTCCGGATCCGGCGCGTCGTCCGGGCCCGGCGGGTGCAGGACCCGGAAGTGGACGCCGTCGATGGTCCAGCTGTCGCCGACGGCGGCGCGGCGCCAGGGGACGCCCGCCCGGCGCGCCTCCGCGAGGCCGTCCATCTGCCCCGCCTGGCCGATGCTGATCCCCGGCCCGATGACCGCCCCGGCCGAGACGCCCTTCAGGACCGAGCCGAGCCCGCCGGCGTGATCCTCGTCCGGGTGGGTGAGGACCACCGCCTCGAGGCGGCGCGCCCCCCGCGCGTGCAGGTACGGGATCACGCGGGTACGGCCGGCGTCGCTGCCGCCGAAGCCGCGCGGACCGGCGTCCACGAGCAGCCACCGGCCCAGCGGTGTGCGCAGCGCGATCGCGTCGCCCTGCCCTACGTCGATCGCGATGATCTGCAGGGTCCCGCGCCCGGCGAGCGAGAGCGCGGCCTGCCCGGCCCAGAGCACCGTGAGCGCTGAAAGGACCGATACGGCGGCCCGGACGGCCGGGCGCCTGCGCCACGGCGCGGCGGTGAGCGCCATCGGCAGGAGCGCCCCCGCGGTGAGGAGGCCGGCCTCGAGGGGAGTGACCAGGGCGACGGTGCCGGGCAGGGCGCCGATCCACGCGGCGGCGGTGGTGACCAGGTGCAGCAGCCCCTCCGCGCCGGCCCCGGCGAGCCCGGCGCCGGGGAGGTGAAGCGCGTCGAGCACGATCGTGAGGATGACGCCGGGCACCGCGGCGGCGACCAGAGGGGTGAGCAGGATCGAGGATGGGAGTGAGAGCAGGGGAACCTGGCCGAAGTGATACGCCAGGACCGGCGCGGTGAAGACGGAGGCGCCGATGCCGGCCGCGACGGCGGGCGCGACGGCTGCGCGGAAGCGGTGGCGGGGCCAGTGCGCGACCATCCAGCGGGACAGGATGAGGATGCCGGCCGTGCCCGCCACGGTGAGCTGGAAGCCCGCCCCGCCAACCACGCCGGGGCGAAGCAGCCCGATCATCAGAGCCGAGAGGCCGAGCGCACCGAGCGCGCTCGAGGGTGTGCGCCGGAGTCGTCCCAGTACGAAGGCGGTGGTCATCCAGGCGGCGCGGGTGGCCGACGTGGGGGCGCCGATGAGGAGGACGTACGCCCACACGCCCGCCGCGACGAGGGCCGCGCGGCGCCGCGGCGGCTGGCCCGCGGCCGAGAGGAGGGCGCCGAGAAGCGTCGCGATCACCCCGACGTGGAACCCCGAGATCGACAGCAGGTGCGCCGTGCCGGACCGCGCGAACGCGTCCCATAGTTCGCGCGGGATCCCCTCCCGCTCGGCAAGCACCAGCGCCGACGCCGTCCCCGCCTGGCTGCCGAGCCTGCGCTCCAGCGCGTCGGCCGCGCGTCCGCGGACCGCGGAGCGGAAACGGGTGGACCAGGGAACCTCTCCATCCCCCCCTTCCTCCACCGACGACGCGCTCAGGTACACCGTCTCGGTGCCGTCGGGCCTGACCGAGCGGATCCACCGCCCCTCGACGATCACCGCGCGGGCCTCCGGCGGCGCCTCGTCGCGCGTGTAGACCCGGACTTCGCCGCATCCGGTCCTCAGCGCCGACGCGCCCTCGGCGCTCGCGCGGGTGAAGTGGCCGCTGAGGCGTGCCTGGTCCCCGTCGGCGACGCCCGCTGTACAGGCTTCCGTGGCGCGGCGGCCCGCCGTCCCCCACAGCAGGCCCGCCAGGACGCAGGCCAGCAGAGGAAGGGCGCGCGATTTGGGACCGCGCCATATCAGGATGGGAAGGGAAGCGATCAGGATCCACCCGAACCGGAACGTCGCGCCGGCGGCCGCCCCTGCGGCGAAGCCCGCGGCTGTCCAAAGGACCGGGGGCGCTCCCCTCACTCCAGAAGCTTGCCTCCCTTCACTCCACCCTCCAGCCGCTTCCCGTCCTCCAGGTGCCGCTCCCGCAGCAGCCGCCGCACCTTCAGGTCGGCGTTGATCCCGGCGACCAGCACCACGCCCATCCCCACCACCATCCCCCCGAAGGCCACGAAGGTGACCGGCACGCGCTCCAGCACGATGATCCCCAGATTGATCGCGACCTCACGGCCCGCATTGGCCATCGCGAAGCCGACGCCGAGCACCACGGCGAGAGCCAGTCCCAGCCAGCTCGCGAACCGCTTCACACGGCCTCGAAGTGCGGCAGGGGCAGCCACTGCACCGGATTCGGGTCCTCCTTCGGAAAGCGCCTGGCTACGAACGTCGCTCCGGTCGACCGGGTCAGACGCACGTTGATGTACCTGCCGATGTCGCTCTCGTCCCCCGGCGCCACCACGACCTTGTGGCGGCGGGTGCGGCCCATGATCATCCCTTCGTCCCTGCCCATCTTCTCCACCAGCACCTCCTCCACCCTCCCCACGTCCTCCGCGTTGATCAGCGCCTGGATGGCGCGGGTCTCGCGGATCAGCCGCTCCAGCCGCTCCTGCGCGACATCGCCGGGGATGAACTGCTGCCGCGGCAGGCGCGTGGCCGGCGTCCCCGCGCGCGGACTGTAGCGGTAGGTGAAGGCCTCGTCGAACCGGACCCTGCGGACCAGTTCCAGCGTCTGCTCGAAGTCCTCCCCCGTCTCGCCCGGGAACGCGGCGATGATGTCGGTGGAGATCGCGATCCCCGGGACTTCGTTGCGGAGCAGCGCCACGGTCTCCTCGTAATCCTCGACCGTGTGGCGGCGCAGCATCCGCCGCAGCACCCGGTCGCTGCCCGACTGGACAGGAAGATGAATGTGCTCGCAGACCGCATCCTCCGCGGCCATCACCTCCACCAGCGCCGGGGTGACGTCGTTGGGGTGGGGCGATGTGAAGCGGACGCGCCGGATGCCCCGGATCCGGCTCACGGCCGTCAGGAGCATCGGGAAGTCCCAGCGTTCGTGCCGGTAGGAGTTGACCGTCTGCCCGAGCAGCGTCACCTCGGTAACGCCCGCGGCGACCAGGGCGCGGATCTCGTCGAGAACATCCTCCGGTTCGCGGTTCTTCTCGGGGCCGCGCACGTAGGGGACGATGCAGAAGGTGCAGCGGTGGTCGCACCCGCGCTGCACCGGCACCCACGCGGTGACTCCCGAGCGGCGGCGCTGCTCGAGCCCCCGGTAGTCCTCGTCGATGCTGAGGTCCACCATCGAGAGCTGCCTGCGCGACTTCCCGGTGCCGCGGGCGGCGCGGAGTTCGTCCACCGCGTCGGCCAGCCCCCGGTAGCCGTCGGGCCCGACTACGAGGTCGACGTAGGGCGCCCTCTCGAGCAGCTCGTCCTTCATGCGCTGGGCCATGCACCCGGTGACGCCGAGCACCAGCTGTGGCTTGAGCCGCTTGAATTGGTTGAGCTGGCCGACCCGCCCGAGCACGCGCCGTTCCGCGTGTTCGCGGATGGCGCACGTGTTGACCAGGATCACGTCGGCGTCCTCGGGGGAGCGGGCGATGTCGTACCCCGCCCCTTCGAGGATCCCCTCCATGAGCTCGCCGTCGGCGATGTTCATCTGGCAGCCGTACGTCTCCACGTACGCCCGCGGGCTCGCCACCTGGTCCATGACGTTAATTCACTCTCTCGAGGCCCGGCGCGTCAATGCCCGCTCGTCATTGCCTGATCACCACCCGGGATCCCCGCTCCGACAGGATGCCCCGGTGCAGCACCGATGGATCCGGGGGACGCGAGGCGTCGACCGTCACCCGCAGGTAGTCTCCGGTCAGTGCCGTGCCTCCATAGCCTTCCATCACCACCTCCACCTCCTCCCCTCCCCTGTTGCGTGCGTGGCGCGCCGCCTTCCCCTCGGCGATTTCCCTGAGCTCCCGCCCCCGCTCGCGCGAGACCCGTTCGGGGACGCGGCCGCCGAGCCGCGTCGCCGCGGTGCCGTCGCGGGGCGAGTACGGGAAGACGTGAAGGTAGGTGAAGGGAAGCTCGCGAACCAGAGCGACGGTGCTGGCGTGGTCGGCGGCCGACTCCCCGGGGAAGCCCGTGATGATGTCCGCGCCCAGACCGACCGGGGAGATGCGGGCGGCGATCTCGAGCGCCCGGCGCCGGTACTGCTCCCGGGTGTGCCAGCGCCGCATGCCGCGCAGCACCGGGTCCGCCCCGCTCTGCAGCGGCATGTGCAGGTGCGGCGCGAGCCGCCCGCCCGACTCGGCGAGCAGTTCGAGCATCCCGTCGTCGATCTCGGTGGCCTCGATGCTGCCCAGCCGGAAGCGCGCGCCAGTCACCTCGTCCACGAGGCGGCGCACCAGCGCGGTCAGGGTGGTGCGCGGCGCGAGGTCCCTCCCGTAGTGGCCGATGTGCACCCCCGTGACGACCAGCTCAGGGTGGCTGCGGGCCAGGACGCGCGCCTCGGCGACGACCTCGTCCGGATCGCGGCTGCGGCTCCGTCCCCGCGCGAGCCGCGTGGCACAGAACGCGCACTTGCGGTCGCACCCGTCCTGCACCTTGAGCCACCCCCGCGTGGCCCGCGCCCGGCGCCGGAGCACGGTGGCCCCGACGCTCTCCATGTGCCCGCGCTCCAGGGGCACCCGCGCGCCGAGCTGAACCAGCCCCCCCGCCCGCAGCACCTCCCTGCGCACCGCCCCGGGATCGTGCCCCTCGACGACGCCGGCGACCTCGCGCATGCGGCGGTAGTCCTCCGCGCGCAGGACGGCGGAACAGCCCGCCACCACGATCCGCACACCGGGATTGACGCGCGCGGCCCTGCGGATGAACCGCCGCGCGCCCGCGTCCGCCGCGTTGGTCACCGTGCAGGTGTTGACGACGCAGAGGTCGGCGTCCTCGACCGCCGCCGGGCTTGCGATCCCCTCGACCGCCTGGCGCATGCGCTCGGTGTCGTACTGGTTGGCCTTGCAGCCGAAGGTCTTGAAGTGCAGCCTCACCGGCCGGGCCTCAGGAACGCGAGATCCCCAGCGAGATCGTGGCCCTCCAGAACCGCTCGGTCAGCGGATGGCTGGTGCGCGAGCCCCGCTCGACCGCAAGGTCCATCCACCCCAGGCGATTGCCGTTGAACTCGACGAAGTTCAACCCCGCGCCAAGCGACCAGATCGTCTCGACCGGGTCGTACCTCCCATAGCGGAAGGGCGGCACCACACGGCGGTACCCGGCCCGCACCGGCAGGCTGCGCGCCTCGCCCTGGAGCGCGGTCCACTCCACCCCCCCGCCGTAGCTGTAGGAGAGGCTGCTGACCGCGTCGTCGGCGTAACCGGCCGCGCTCGACCAGTCCTGATAGGCGATCGACGCGTTCATGGACAGGCGCGAGGTGAGCATGCCGGTGGCCCCGGCGGAGAGCCGCAGGGGGATCGAGTAGGTGTGCTCGCCCTCGGTCCCCGGACGCGGATGCGCGGTGATGTCGCTCGACCACTCCACGGTCCCGGCCAGGTGGACGAGCTGGTGCGGGTCGACCGAAACCCCCGCGGCGAGGTTGTAGCCCCCGTAGCGCCACCGGCGGTTTTCGGAGAACGACCGCACGTCGACCGGGACCGTGAGGGTGTCGAGTTTGCGGTCGAAGAACTGGTCGAGCCGGCCCACGTACACGCCGGCGTTCACGCCCACCGACACCCGTCCGGCGATCCGCTGCGCCCATCCCAGCCGCGCGACCGACGCTCCGCCGTTGGTCTCGAAGGTGTCCTCCACGCGCACCTGCCGGCCCCCCAGGTCGATCATGTCGCTGCGCACGCCGGCCCAGCGCTGCTCCATGAACCCCGCCAGCGAGGCCGTGACGACCCCGCGCGCCTGCGGAACCGGAAAGCCGAGCGCGATCAGCGGAAAGCGGGTGGTATTGGAGGTGCCGGACTCGTCCCCGACCTCGAAGTCACCCCAGGTGGGCTGCATCGTGAGGCTGATCGTCGGCACGGGCAGCCACGCCGCCGCCGCCGGATCGCTCGCCGACAGCTCGGTGCCGGCCAGACCGATCCCGAGGTTCCCGGTCCCGACGGTCCGGCCCCCGGCAGGCAGCACCGGATAGCCGAGCGCCCGGAATCCGAGGAAGGACTGGGCCAGGGCCGGGGCGGGCGCCGCGAGCGCCAGAAAAGCGGTGAGGATGATCGTTCTCATGTCAGCCCCCGCGCGAGAAGTTCAGGATCAGGCGAAGCGATGGCGGCGAATCCGACGAACGGCCGGCGAAGGTCGCGTACTCGATCGACAGCGGCTCGAAGAAGGACAGCAGCGCCACGGTGCTGGTGACCGGCAGGCCGCGCCGATCCTTGCCGCGCAGCTGGTCGCGCACCAGGTCGGTCACCGGGACCTCCACGACCTGCCCCGCCGGAGGCCTGAAGATCTCGGGGGACAGGATCTCGCCGCGCAGCGTCGGCGGCCCCAGCGGCGACTTGGGCAGGAAGTCCGGAGCAGTGACCATTCTCACGTCGAGCAGAAGGGTGTCCGAAGGCGCGAAGGCCGGAGACCCCGCGACGGTGGTAAGCTGGAGCCCGGCGTAGGAGACCTGGTCGGCCGTGATCTCGACCGGACAGCCGAGCGCCTCGCAGAGTTCGGGCACCCCGGCGAGTGACCTGGGCACATCGAGGTTGAGGATCGTCCTCCAGGCGGGAGCGCCGCCCACCCTCAGCGCCGTGCGCGGCGGGCGCGGCAACGGATTGTAGAGGAAGGTCCTGGCGGTCGTGGGCACCGGCGTGGTGACAACCGTGTCCGGGTGGATGCTGGGGACCGTCTCAAGCCGCACCTGCACGAAGGTCACCCGGAGCCGCACCCCGGGATGGTTCGTGCCCAGACGCACATCCCTGGGGGTCACGGTGCTGTCCTTCCACAGCTCCAGGAGCGCCGAGTCGAGCATGATCTCGACGCTGTCTCCCTCGGCGGGATCCCAGACGGACGTGGCGATCTCCTCCACGGCGCCTCCGCCCGGCTCCGACCACGGCACCACGTCCCCGAGGGTGTCCACCGCGAAGCTCCAGTTGGCGCTCAGCGGATCCCAGGTCTCGCTCATCGAGTGCGCGGCGATCTCGATCGGGCCGTCGGCGACGCTTCCCACCGTGTCGAAGCGAACCAGGATCGTGCCCGACCTGTAGTCGGGCAGCGTGTCGTTGCGATTCGTTCCCGCCGAGTCGAGGGTCGTGATGGTTCCGGGGAAATGCGCGAACCGCACCAGCGTCACGGCCTCCAGCCCCGTCCCTTCCACCCCCTCCTCGTCCGGCCCGGGACCGAACTCGTGCGCGATGAATCCGCCGCCCAGCTGCGAGGCCCGCCCGTACCCGCCGTACACCACCGTGCTGGTCAGGAAGTCCTCGAACGGGAGCGTGACCTCGACCGCCAGCCCCGGCTGGACCAGCTCGTCCCGCGCAGCCGTGGGAATCTCGTCGGTGCAGGCGACGGGCATGAGCATCAGGGCCGCCAGCACCGGCAGGCTCCGATGCGTCACGTCCCGGCCTCCCGCTCGAGCATGCTTCCCGTGAAGGCGTGGGGGATCAGATCCTTCAGCGACCAACTCAGCGTCTCCTTGTTCGCAACACTGTAGACCATCGTGTCGTCCCCGAATTCGGCGACGAACTGGCAGCACGCTCCGCAGGGCACCGCGGCCCTGTCCCGCTCGGTGGCGACCACGAGTCTGCGGAAGCGCCTGTGCCCGGCGGAGACCGCCTTCGCCGCGGCCGCCCGCTCGGCACATATCGTGAGACCGTACGAGGCGTTCTCAACGTTGCACCCGCTGAACACCTCTCCCGACTCCGTCTCCAGGGCCGCTCCGACCCGGTACCCGGAATAGGGGGCGTAGGCATGGCGCAGCGTCTCGCGCGCGATGGTTGCAAGGTCAGCCTTCCGCGTCATCCGAATCAACCGTGATCCTGGGCAGCCTGCGCGACAGTCCCGTGAGGATCTCGTAGGGGATCGTACCCGCCAGCTCCGCAACCTCCTCGAGCGGCAGTGCGATGTCGTCTTCCCGCCCGACAAAGGTAACGACATCACCGGCGCGAACGTGACTGCCGGTACGAAGCACGGTCGTGTCCATGGAGATCCGGCCCACGATCGGCACGCGTTCGCCACCGGCGATCCCCCACCCCCGGTTGCCGAGCGCGCGGGGCAGTCCGTCCCCGTAGCCGATCGCGGCCGTGGCCCAGCGCTCGCCCCCCCCGGCGCGGTAGGTCGCCCCGTAGCCCAGGGGGGTGCCCGGAGGCACGTCGCGCGCCAGGACGACCCGCGCCCGCACGCTGGCGACGGGCTCGGGCGGGGGGTCGGCCCCGCCGGCCCGCACGCCGTAGAGGTAGATCCCCGGCCGAACCGCGTTCGCGGTGCGTGAACCGAGCCGCAGCGCGCCCGCGCTGTTGGCGCAGTGGAGAAGCGCTTCCTCCGGGATGCCGCCAGCGCCCTCCACGAACCGGTCGAAGCGCTCGATCTGCCGCCGCGCGGACGCCCGATCCGCCGCGTCCGCCGAGTGCAGGTGCGTGAAGACGCCGAAGAGGCGCAGGCCGCAGCCCAGCGCGCGCCGCACCTCGCTCCACCAGCCGCGCTGATGCCGGCCGAATCCCGCCCGCCCCATCCCGGTGTCGATCTCGACCTGGAAGGCAATGGGCGCCGGGCGGGCGGACCCCTCGCCGAGCCGCCGCAGCGCCGCCAGACCGGCAAGGTCGGAGATCGCGGGAACGAGGCCGCCGCGAACCGCCCCGGGCAGCTCTTCCGGCAGCACGGGGCTGTAGAGCATGACGGGCTCGCGCACGCCGATTCGCCGCAGTTCCAGGCCCTCGCCGACCGTCGCGACGCCGTAGCCGAAGGGGCGCGCGGCGCGCAACGCATCCACCACGCGCCGGACCCCGAGGCCGTACCCGTCCGCCTTGACCATCGGGATGATCCCGGGCGCGCCCCCGGCAGCCGCCCGGACGCGTTCCAGATTGCGCCGGATGGCGGCCGTGCGCACTTCCACCCATGCGCGGGGGTGCAGGCCGGGTGTGGTGCGGCGGTGGGGGGTGG
>JAJDVT010000076.1 GCA_022826005.1 Gemmatimonadota bacterium
GGCGACGTACCCGCAAGTAATAGCGCTAAGACCCAAGTAGAGGGCGGGTTGCTGGCCGGCAGAAAATGCGGATGGAGCCCTGGTTTTAGGATGGCGGAGACACAGGGCTTGACCGCTGCACGGATTCCCGCGAATAGTTGCAGGTTTTCCCGCTACGATGACCTGATCGAGTCCGAGGTACGTCCCAGGCAAGAATGGCAGATCGTGCAGTCCTGTAAGAACTTACGTGACTTCTTGCCGTGATCCGTGATTCCTCAACTCTGCCAGCCCGGCGCCTCGACGCCCTCGGTGCGACGCGCGGATTATCCACGGTCTGCCGAACGCAGCAGATCGAGGATCTCCGCGACGACCGCGTTCCCCCTGTCGCGCGCATAGAAGCGGCGGGTCTGCGCGTAGCGGGGCCCGGGTTCCATCTTCATCCCCTCTGTCATCACCCACCCCTGGAGTTCGCTGGGCCTTGGACCCCACCAGCCGCGCTCGCGGAAGTCGTCGTCGTAGACGATCACGATGGGAATCGACCGGCTGCGTCCGTTGGTGAGATGGGCGTCCATGATGTCGAGGTTCTCGTCCCGGGAAAGGATACGCAGCTCGACGTTGGGCAACTCGTCCACCAGGCGCGAGACGACGGGGAGGATGTTGACCGCGTCCCCGCACCAGTCCTCGCTCAGCGCGAGCAGATGCCAGGTCCCGGGGATGGAGGCCCCCTCCGTCACCGCGCTTGCCGGGAGTCGCACCCGCTGATATACGCCGCGCCAGAGTTCTTCGTTCTTCCGGACTGTTTCGAGGTAGTCGGGGAAGGTGAGGGCGGATTCGAATCGGTCGCGCATGGGGCGGGAGTCTCGTCGGGGGTGAAATTGTGATAGCTGAAGTGATAACCGGCGCTCGGCGGTTACTGCGCCGGGTCGACGCGGGGCGTCCGCCTGGGCCGGGGCTTGATCCCTGTCCGCAGCAACCCTTCCTGCGCCGCCGACGCCACCAGCTTACCGTCGCGAGTATGGAAACTTCCCCTCCCGAACCCGCGGGCGCCATGGGCGACCGGGCTCTGGATGCGGTAGAGGAGCCACTCGTCTGCCCGGAATGGGCGATGGAACCACAGCGAATGGTCAAGGGAAGCCGCCATCAGATCCTTGTCGCGCACCGTGCGTCCGTGAGGCTGCAGCGCGGTCGACAGAATCCCGTAGTCGGACGCGTAGGCGATGGCCGCCTGGTGATGCACGGGATTGTCGCCCAGCGCCTCGGTCGCCCGGAGCCAGATGTGGCGGACGGCGGGGCGCCGGGTGCGGTCGAAGGGCACGTAGGGCTCCACCGGCCGGAACTCGAGCGGGCGGTCCTGTGTCAGGATCGATCGCAGTTCCTCCGGGATCCTGTCCGACTGGTCCCGCAGGATCTCCAGTTCCGACGGCAGGCCTTCCGGGGGCGCCACCGCGGGCATGCCGGACTGGTGCGACAACCCGGACTCGGTCCGGTGGAAGGATGCGGACAGGGTGAAGATCGCGCGGCCGTGCTGGATCGCGGTCACGCGCCGCGTGGTGAAGCTCCTCCCGTCCCGCGTCCGGTCGACGAAGTACACCACCGGGATGCTCAGGTCCCCCTCCAGGATGAAGTAGCCGTGCAGCGAGTGCGCCTCCCGGTCTTCCTCCGGGATCGTGCGGCGCGCCGCCACCAGCGCCTGGGCCAGCACCTGCCCGCCGAAGATCCGCCCCGAGCCGATGTCGCGGTTTTCGCCGCGGTAGATGTTCCGCTCGATCGGTTCGAGGTCGAGCAGCGCGATGAGGGATTCGGTCGGGTCGTGCATGGGGTGGAAGATCATCGTGGAACGTTGCTGCAGGGCACTCAAAGCTAACGGGGCCGGGTTACCTTTCGAACACTGGCAGTGCGCCGGTAGCTTGCCGACCGGTACGAAGTTCACGTCCATGGACCTGTAGTGAGGTAGCACGGTGGTTCGACCCATGACCCATCCACCACGAACAAGAAGCGGGATCCGATTGATCGCCCGGCCGATCCTGGCGGTCGCGGTCGTGGCGGTGACGCCCGGCGAGAACCGCTCACCCGGCCCCACCGTTGACGTCGTCGAACTCACCGCCGTCCAGGTCCACGAGGACCTCCTCGCGTCCAGGTACACCGTCACGGAGCTCACCCGGGCCTTCCTGGACCGGATCGCGCGGTACGAGGACCACTACAACGCGTTCATCTCCATGAACCCGGAAGTGCTGCAAATCGCGGCAGCCCTCGATGCGGAACTCGCCACCACGGGTCCGCGGGGCCCGCTTCACGGTGTCCCGGTCGTCATCAAGGACAACCTCGACTACGGGGGATTGGTGACGACGGCCGGTTTCGACGGCTTCAGCGCCGCGACGGGCGGTGTGGACATGGTCCCCGGAGACGATGCGGTAGCGGTTGAGCGCCTCAGGGGGGCGGGCGCGATCATCCTCGGCAAGACCAACATGCCGGACTTCGCGGGGCACGGCACCCGCACCCGCAGCAGCGTTGCCGGGGAGACGCTCAACCCGTACGCGGTGGACCGGGTGCCTGGAGGGTCCAGCGGGGGAACCGCGACCGCTGTGAACGCGAGCTTCGCCGTCCTGGGACTCGGCACCGAGACCGGTGGGTCGATCCAGAACCCGGCGGCCGCACAGGCGCTGGTCGGGGTCAAGCCCACATTCGGCCTCGTTCCCCTCGAAGGGGTTGTGCCGATGGACGCGACCTACCGCGACGTCGTCGGCCCGCTCGCCCGCACCGTGCGCGACGCGGCGCTGACCCTGGACGTGATCGCGGGCCCGAGCCAGGAGGACTTCGCCTCCTACGCCGGGGCGGAGCACATCCCCGAGCCGGGCTTCGCCGCCGGCCTCACCACCAATGCGCTGGCCGGGAAGCGCTTCGGGCTCGTCGGCCCGGGGTGGCGCGATTCCTTTCTTCCGCTGGCACAGCAGACCGAGGCGCTCTACGAGGATGCGGTGCGCGTGCTGGAGGCGGAGGGCGCGGAGGTCGTCGAGGACCCCTTCGCCGGAAGCGGCTGGGTCGAACTCTACCGGGAGAGCCCGCGGGCGCCCTCGGGCAGCCACGATATGGCGGTGTATCTGCGCGGCCTTGGCCCGTCGGCTGCCTTCCGGAGCGTCGAGGAGTGGGAGGCGCTGGCAGGGCGGGACTTCCGGGGTGGCCGCCGGAGGCCTCCGGTCGCGCCGACAGCGACCGAAGAGGGCGACGCCTTCCAGGCCTGGCGCAGGGAGATGCGGGAACTCTTCCGTGCCGTGATGGAGGAGCACCGGCTCGACGGGCTCTTCTTTCCGCAGGCGGGCGAACCCATCCGTCCCCTGGTCGAGGATCCGGAGCGCCCCGAGTACCGTCCCAACAACCACGCCGAGCTGCCGAGCAACATCATCAACGACATCGGCCTGCCGACCGTCACGGTGCCCTTCGCCTACTACGAGGACGGCACACCCTTCGTGCTGGCCTTCATCGGCGACCTCTGGAGCGACGCGGAGCTTCTGTCCTACGCGTACGACCTGGAGCAGGCGACTCTGGCGCGAGTCGCGCCCACCCTGACGGAGGGGCCGGGATAGGGATCGGAATCCGGGGCGATTCCGGATCGGTGCCGGCGCGAGTCGGCATGGTAGCCTACCAGGGTACGAAGAACGACTATTGGCGGGATGGCACCAGGATCATTAGATTATCGAATTGCCTGTGCCCAACCAGACATTCCACTGCCCCCTGCAAGGGCGCACTGTTATGGCAGTGGCCTCGCATGGAGGCGCGCGATCGGAACGGCGTAGCGGGATCCAAGCCCGGGTGCTCGGGCATCAGGAAAAAGTGGAGGGGGCACAGGATGAGACCAGGCAAGCGGGAACTGGGGGCCGAATGAGCGGCGAACTGATTGCAATGCTCGGCATTGGTGTGGCGCTCGCCAGCCTCCAGCTCAGGGTGAGTAGCGTGCTTCGGGGCGAAATCGCCGCGTTGCGTAGGCGTCTGAGTACAGATCTGGGCGCGCTGGAGGGCAAGCTTCGGGGCGAGATGACCGCACTGCGGGATGACATGGGGAAGCTGCACTCGGTTACCCAGGCGGACATGCGGGCTCTGCGCGGGGAGTTGCGACAGGATGTCGGGTCGCTTCGCGCCGAGATGCGCGGCGATCTGGGAGGGCTTCGCGCCGAGATGCGCGACGATCTGGGAGGGTTTCGCGCCGATCTGGAAGGGCTTCGCGCCGAGATGCGCGACGATCTGGGAGGGTTTCGCGACGATCTGGGAGGGCTTCGCTCGCAGATGCGCGACGATCTGGGAGGGTTTCGCGACGAGATGCGCGACGATCTGGGAGGGTTTCGCGACAAGATGCGCGACGATCTTCGTGGGCTTCGCACCGAGATGCGCGATGGGTTCGCGCGCTTGGACGTGCGCATTCGATTCCTGGAGGAAAAGGCGTTCCTGGACCCCCGCCCGAAGACGGCTTCAGCAGGGTAGCACCGGCTTTTCCGTCAGCTGCTACCGCCCGCAGCTTGCGTTGGGTAGCTGACGATTCCAGTCTCACCGGGTCGGAATCACGGAGCCGTGCCGACATCCGTCCGAAGGATGGCGGGGCGGCCTCAGGACCCCTTTGCGCCGGAGCCTCATCCGGGTAAGGCACCGAAATGTTCCCTGCACGCACCGTATCGCGATCCGCTCCAAGAACAACCTGCTTCATCCTTGCCATCGCCCTTTCCGTCGTCGCCGCGACCGCTCCGTCCGGCGCCACGGCCCAGGAGGGGCTGCCCTCCATCGCCGCCAGCACCGAGGGCGCCTCCGCCATGGAGGGCTTCTTCAACCTCTACTGGGACGACGATGAGGGCGCCCTGTACTGGGAACTCGACCTCTCCATGGGTGAGTTCCTCTACCAGATCTCGATGGGTTCGGGGCTCGGGTCCAACCCGGTGGGGATCGATCGCGGCCAGTTGCGCGGGACGCATGTCCTGGAAGCCGTGCGGGTGGGGCCGCGCGTCCTCCTCATGGAGCCCAACTACCAGTTCCAGGCGCGCAGCGACAACGTCACCGAGGTCCAGGCGGTGCGGGACGCATTCGCGCCGTCGGTCTACTGGGGCTTCGACATCGTTGCGCAGACGGGGGACCGGGTGCTCGTTGACGCCACGCCCTTCTTCATCCGCGACGCGCGGAATGTGATCGGGCAGATCGCGCAGCGCGGCGAGGGGAACTTCCAGCTCAGCACGTCTCGTTCCGCCATCCACATGCCCGCTACCCGGTCGTTTCCGGAGAACACGGAGGTCGAGGCGCTGCTGACCTTCACAAGTTCGAATCCGGGCGGTCTGGTCAGGGGCGTCGCAGCCAACCCCGAGGCGGTGACGCTGCGCCAGCACCATTCGTTCATCAAGCTGCCCGACGACGGGTACCGGCCGCGTCTGGCGGACCCCCGCATCGGGGTCAATGGCCCGACCATCTTCGACTACGCCACCCCCATCGACGAAGACCTCCGCGTCCGCCTTGCCGCCCGGCACCGCCTGCAGAAGCGGGATCCCGGCCCGGGCCCCTCCGAGCCGGTCGAGCCGATCGTCTACTACGTCGATCCGGGCACCCCCGAGCCCATCCGCAGCGCCCTGGTCGAAGGCGCGATGTGGTGGGCCGACGCATTCGAGGCCGCCGGCTTCGTGAACGCCTACCGGGTCGAAATCCTTCCCGAGGGGGTGGATCCGCAGGACATCCGCTACAACATGATCCACTGGACGCACCGGCGGACCCGCGGCTACTCGTACGGCAACACGGTTACCGACCCCCGCACGGGCGAGATCATCCGGGGCGTGGTCAACCTGGGGAGCCTGCGGCTGCGGCAGGACTACCTGCTGGGGAAGGGGATGGTCGCGCCCTTCGCCGGGACCGTCGGCGGCGATGCGGAGGGTGGCGGGCCGTTCGGCGGGCCCGAGGCCGGTTCCCGGGAGGCCGCGTCCTGCGAACTCGCCTTCGCCCCCGCGTTCGAGTACCTCGCCGAGGTCGCACAGAGTGCCGATGCGGTCGAGATGGCCCTCGCGCGGGTCCGCCAGCTCTCCGCCCACGAGGTCGGCCACACGATCGGATTCCCGCACAACTACCTCGCGAGCACGTACGGGCGGGAGAGCGTGATGGACTATCCGGCCCCGTACGTGGAGATCGACTCGGACGGCCGTCTCGACCTGTCGAACGCGTATGTCCAGAGGATCGGCGAGTACGACAAGCTCTCGGTGAACTGGCTCTACCGGGAATTCCCCGAGGGCACCGACGAGACGGCCGCCCTCGAAGCGATCGTCCGCCAGGGCATGCAGGACGGTCTCATCTTCATGGCCCACACCAACAACAATTTCATCGGCGCCGGCCATCCGTATGCGAGCGTCTGGGACAACGGCGCCAACCTGGTGGACCACCTCAAGCACGAAATCCGCGTCCGCAACATCGGACTGCAGGGATTTGGCGAGGAGATGATTCGCACGGGCACACCGCTCTCCGACCTGGAATACGTGCTCCTGCCACTCTACATGCACCACCGCTTCCAGCTGCGCGCCGCGGCCCAGAGCCTCGGCGGGGCCGACTACCGCTACACCGTGAAGGGGGACGGACAGACGCCGGTGGAGATCGTAGCGGGCGAGGAGCAGCGGGACGCGCTGGAGACGATCCTGTCGGCGCTCACGGTGGACTTCCTGGCGTTGCCGGAGGAGGTGGTGCTGATGATCCCGCCGGCGGCCTTCCGGCACGATGAAGGGGAGGTGTTTGCCGGGCATACCGAACAGCTCTTCGACCCGCTGGGCGCAGCCGAGGCCGCCGCCGACTTCACGGTGGGCGAGATCCTGCACCCGCAGCGGATGGCGCGGCTGGTCGTGTACGGCAGCATGGGGGACTATCCCGGGCTGGAAGAGGTCGTGGATCGTCTGACGGAAGCGACCTGGGGGACGGCGGAAGAGACCGGCGAGTACCGCGCAAGGGTGCAGCACGCCATCCAGCGCGCGGTGGTGGACCGCATGATGCTCCAGGCCGGGAGCACGGGGACCATGACGGAGGTGCGCGCCATCCTGTCCGACAGGCTCAACGACCTGGCTGGCCGGCTCGAAGCCCTGGTGGGTTCGACGCCGCACCAGCGGCTGGTGGCGGCCGACATCAGGCGGTGGCAGGCCAGGATCGAGAACACCACACCGGGACCGTCGCTGAGGCTTCCCGCAGGCGACCCGATCGGCGGAGGGTCAGCAATGTATGGTAGACATGACATTAAGTAAGGTTTTCTTTACAATGTGACCCGTTGAACGGCGCGCGGGTCGGTGCGGATGCATCGCCGACCCGCGCCATAGTCGCAGTTTCGTTACGCGGCCTCCGAAGTCCCCGTTACGTTCGCACGGCATCATGTCCCCTGTGGCACGACCACCCACGTCCAGGGGACTTGAATCATGACGCACATTCTTCGTGCATCTCTGACACTCTGTCTTGCACTTCCGTGCCTGGCGGCACCGGCTGCCGCCCAGAACGGCGGCTCGACCTCACGGATCATCGGCTACGTGAAGGACGCCGACACGGGGCGCCCGCTGGTTAGCGCCCAGGTGACCGTGAACGACGGCACCGACGGCGGCGCGCTGACCGACCTCGATGGCCGCTATGTGCTGGACCATGTCCCATACGGGACCGTCAGCGTCACCGTGACGCTGATCGGGTACAGCACCAAGACCGTCACCGACGTGGAAGTGGTGGAGGGCCGGGCCACGTCGTTGGACCTGACATTGGAAACACAGGCGCTTGAGGTCGGGGGGATCACGGTTTCCGCGGAGCGGGAACGGGGCAGCCAGGCCTTCCTCCTCGATGCGCGCCGCACCTCCACGTCGCTGGTGGAGGCAGTCGGTTCGGTCGAAATCGGCCGCCGCCCCGACTCGGACGCCGCGGAGATCGCCAAGCGGCTTACGGGCGTGACGGTTTCCGAAGGCAAGTACGTCTTCGTGCGGGGACTCGGGGAGCGGTACTCGCAGACCTCTCTGAACGGGTCATCTCTCCCGAGCCCGGAACCGGAGCGTGAAGTGGTCCCCCTCGACCTCTTCCCGGCGGGCTTCCTGCAGAGCCTCCAGACCCAGAAGTCGTACACCCCGGACTTGCCGGCCGACTTCTCGGGGGGCTCGGTCAGGATCGAGACCCGGGACTTTCCGAACGAGCGCGTAATTCGTGTCGGCATGGGGACAAGCGTCAACACCGCGAGCCAGTTCCGGGGCGGCTTCCTCGGCTATGCCGGTGGTGGCCGTGACTGGACCGGGTTCGACGACGGCACCCGCGGACAGCCGGCCACCCTGGAGGAAATCCTCGGGGACGTGAACAGCGGCAAACGACTGCCCGCTGATCCCGGCCAGCTCCTCGCGATCGCGAATGCCCTCAAGGAGTCGGGCGCCGCCTTCGTTCCCACGACCGGAACCACCCCGCTGAACCGGGACGTCAACGCCTCGATCGGCGGCCGCACCGACCTCTTCGGCGACGGGGAACTCGGGTATTTCGTCGCCGGCACCTACGGTGACAACTACTCGCTCCGCACCGGCGAGGTGGAACGCAAGTGGCGCGTCTCCGCCTTCAACCCCGAGGTCCCGGAGAACCTCCGCACGGCGAACGTGGACTACGAGTTCTCGCGGGGCATCCGCAACGTGCACTGGGGCAGCATCGCCAACGTGACGGTCAAGTTCAACCCGGAGCAGAAGGTTTCGCTCAGGACCACCGCCAGCCTGAGCGCGGACGACGAGGCCCGCAGTTACATCGGCGACAATCGCGAGGACATCGGCGGCACGGTCAGGTCGGACCGTCTCCGGTTCGTCTCCCGGCTGATGCTTTGGGGTCAGCTGTCGGGCGAGCACTCCACGATCGGCAACTCCCGGCTTGAGTGGCGGGCGACCATGGCGCGCGCCCAGCGCGACGAACCGCTTCTGCGCGAATCCGTCTACCTCGAGGACGACGGGGAGTTCTTCCTGCACCCGATCGGCGAATCGGGGCGCTACTTCTGGAGCGACATGGTCGACGAGGACATGTCGGTGGCGGTGGACTGGAGCCTGCCGGTGGGGTTCCTGGGCGACGACGCCTTGATGAAGGTGGGCGGGGAGGCGCGCACCCGTTCGCGCGACTTCGCGGCGAGGCGGCTGAACTGGGACTTCATCGGGTGCACCATCCCGGATCTCGATTCCGCCCTGCGGGATGCGGCGATAGTCACCAACGCCCGGCGGCGGGGCGAATTCGCCATCGAGGATGTGGTCGAACCGGGCGACCTCTACGATGCCGGCGACAGCCGGGGAGCCGGGTACATCCTCTTCGACGTGTCGGTCACAAGGCAGATACAGGCGATCGTCGGGACGCGGTTCGAGGCCTACGACCTCGGCCTCAACTCCCGCGGCAATTCCCTGCAGGAGATCGACCAGCTCGACATCGCGCCCTCGGTCAACGTGATCGTGACGCCCCGCGAGGATCTCAAGGTCCGCCTGGCCGGGAGCCGCACGGTCGACCGCCCGGAGTTCCGCGAAATGGCGCCCTTCCAGTTCACCGAGGCGACCAGCCTGCGCCAGCTCTACGGAAACCCCGATCTGGTCCCGGCAAGCATCACCAGCGGCGATCTCCGGCTCGACTGGTTCCCCGGTCCGGGGGAGATGCTGTCGATCGGCGGGTTCTACAAGAGCATGACGGACCCCATCGAACAGGTCTTCATCGCCGCCGCCTCGACCGCCTACTCGTTCCAGAACGCGAAGGACGCCGCGGTTCTGGGTTTCGAATTCGAAGCGCGGGTGGGACTGGGGCGGTTCATGGAATCCCTCGTGCCCCTCTCCCTGCAGACGAACTACTCCCTCATCGGCTCCGAGGTCGAGGTGCGGGGTGGTGAGGGCGGCTTCAACCCGACCAACGAGACCCGTCCGCTGGAGGGGCAGGCTGCGTACGTCTTCAACGTCGGTCTGAACTACGCCGACGACGCCGGAATCGAGGCGGGGCTCTTCCTGAATCGCTTCGGCGACCGGCTGACCGCCGCGGGCGGGAGCGGCATCCCGGACCTGTTCGAAAAGGCCCGGAACCAGGTGGACGCCGTCTTCGGCCTTCCGTTGCCGCGCGGGGCCACCGCAAAGATCAAGGCCACCAATCTGCTGGACGCGGACTATCGGTTCGAGCAGGAGGCGAACTGTATCACTCACGTCCAGCGCATGTACTCGACCGGCCGAACCTTCTCGGTCGGTCTCTCGTGGGAGTTCCGCTGATCGGAGCTCCGCCAACCATCCATCTTTCCCTTTTGGAGAGAACCGACAAGTGAGAAAGCAGACCCGAAGCCCGCTCGCCTTCATCAGTGCCCTGGCGATTGGTGTCTTCGTCGCTGGTTGCGGCGATGACGCTGACCCCGTCGACCCTCCCGATCCACCACCACCGACCGCCCCGGGAGCCCCCACGGGCGTTACGGCCTCCGTGGACGGAACCACCATCACCCTCAACTGGAGTCCCGGCACTGGCGCCACAAACCACCGCGCGACGCTGTCCACCCCCGGTGAGACCGCCCGCAACCAGAACGGGGAAACCTCGGCAACCTTCACCGACCTGACCGCCGGCGCCACCTACACCGGCCAGGTTTTCGCGATCAACACCGTCGGCGAAACACCGTCCGCGGCGGTCTCGGCCCAGATCCCCGAAGAGCCGCCGACCTTCGAGGTAGTGACCCAGGACATCCTGGAGAATACGACCTGGACAGCCGACAGGGTGTGGATCCTGCGGCAGCCCACCTTCGTCGGTGCGGACTGCGGCATCGACGGCACCAGGAGCGGGTGCGTCGAGGCCACGCTGACGATCGAGCCGGGCACGACCGTCCTGGGCAAGACCGACCTGCCGCAGGGCGTGCGCGGGGCCTACCTGGTCGTGAGCCGCGGTTCGCAGCTGATCGCGGACGCCACCGACGGCGAAGATCGCGCGCCGACGGCCGACGAGGTGATCGTGTTCACCTCGGACAAGCCGCGCGGACAGCGCGACAGGGGCGACTGGGGCGGCCTCATCATCAACGGCCAGGCGCAGACCAACGCCGGCGACGAAGCGCAGGGAGAAGGCGACTCCGGCTTCTTCGGCGGCACCGACGACATGGACGGCTCGGGCATCCTGCGCGGGGTGCGCATCGAGTTCGCCGGTGACCGGGTGACTCCTTCAGACGAGCTCAACGGCCTGGCGCTTCAGGGCGTCGGTGCGGGCACGACCATCTCGTATGTGCAGATCCACTACAACGTCGACGACGGCATCGAGCCCTTCGGCGGCACCGTCTCGGTCGACCACCTGGTGGTGACCGGCATCGGCGACGACTCGGTCGACGGCACCGACGGGTATCGCGGCTTCATGCAGTTCGTGATCGGCCAGCAGCGGGGCGACGAGGCCGACAACGGCATGGAGCTCTCCAACGACGGCGAGGACGCGAACCTGGCCCCGCAGTCGACGGCGGTCATCGCGAACGCCACCATGATCGGGGGGGACGAGGACTTCCAGACCGGCGAGATCGCGGGCCCGAACGGCGACCGCGGCGTTCAGTTCCGCGAAGGGTCCCACTACCGGATCTACAACTCGATCTTCCGCGACTTCGGCGACGCCGGCTTCTGCGTCGAGAACGCGGGAACGGTCGTGGCCGCGGACAAGCGGCTCGCGGGCAACACCAACCCCGCCGAGACGCTGACGATCGAGGGATCGGTCGTCTGGAACAACGGCGGCGCGGGCGATTCCCGGGAGAACTTCGAGGGTTGCTCCGGCTACACCACGCAGGAGAACAGGGAATTCTTCATGACGGACGGCTTCGAGAACCTGATCGCTGATCCGATGCTGCGGGAAGGCTACAACAACATCGGCAGCATGGAGTCGCCGCCGGACATCGTGGCCTCGGCGGTGCCATCGAACTACGAGGCCTTCGACCTGTCCAGCGTGAACTTCGATGGTGTCACTCTCTTTGCCCCGACGGATGGCCGCACGCTGGTCGCCACCGACTACCCCGGAGCCGTGGCGCCGGGGACTGCGCTGAGCGAGGCGTGGTACGCCGGCTGGACCATCTGGTCGATCGACGGCAGCGACTCGCGCCCGAACCATACGGGCAACTGATCGCCCAGGGCCCGTTACGTACCCGAATCAACCCGCATGTGGACGAGAGGGAAAATCGCTCCGCTGGCCGCCGTCCTCTGGGCGGCGGCCAGCGGTGTCTCCTGCGGCGCACCGGGCCCCTCCCACCGGCTTGACAACACCCGCCCAAGCGCGGAAACCCTGGTCGCGAGCGTACTGGAAGCACTGGCCGAAAGCGACGCCGAGGCGCTCAAGGGCTTCCTGATCACCCGGGATGAATACGAAGCGGCGCTGTGGCCACAGATGCCGGACGGCGAGTACACTCCGTTCGACTTCATCTGGAGCCTGAACGATGTCAACTCCCGCAAGGGCCTTCGGCAACTGCTGAGGCAGTTCGGCGGAAACCGGCTGGAGTTGGTGTCGCTACGTTTTACCGAAGCACCCGAATCCTACGAGGACTTCCAGCTCCATTCCCGCGCCGAAGTAGTTGTGCGGCGCCCGGAGACGGGGGAGACCGGCATGCTGTCCTCCTTCGATGTCTTCGTCGAGCACACCAGCGGCTGGAAGCTGCTGAACTACGACGAACTCTGACCGGCGCGCCGCGGCTGATTGCCCGCGCTCTCCTGGAACCGGTACCCGAACCCCCTAACGGTCTCGATCCACTCGCCCGCGGCTCCCATCTTGCCGCGGAGTCGGCGCACGTGCATGTCCACCGTTCGCGTGCGGATCCGGTCGGCCACGGCGGAATCGATCTGCCAGGCCTCGGTGAGCAGCTGTCGGCGAGTCTGGGTGCGGCCCCGCCGCTCCATGAGGGTGCGCAGCAGCCGGAACTCCGTGGGCGTGAGGTTCAGCTCCTCCCCGTCCAGGGTGACGATGTGAGCCGCGACATCGACCCTGAGCGGCCCGACGCGGAGGATCCGTCCGCCTCCGGCGCCACGCTTGCGTTCACCGTGGGCCCGCCTCAGGATCGCATCGACCCGCAGCACCAGTTCCCGGGGGCTGAACGGCTTCGTCAGATAGTCGTCGGCGCCGAGTTCCAGCCCGGCGATGCGGTCCTGCTGCTCCCGCCTGGCCGTCAGCACCAGCACGGGAATGGTCAGCGTTGCCGGGTCGGAGCGAATCACCTGAAGCACCTCATCCCCGGATACTTCGGGCAGCATCCGGTCGAGCACCACGAGATCCGGTCTTTCCCTGCGGAGCGCATCCAGCGCCGCGGTGCCGTTGGCAACCGTCTCTACCCGGTACCCCTCACGAGTGAGCTGGTAGGCAACCAGGGCGGCGATCTCGGCTTCGTCCTCGACAACAAGGACCCGCGCCGCCCTTCTCGGCTTGTCGCTGCTCACCACTCTTGCCCCTCCCTGCCCGCTGCAAGGCGGCGGTAGTGTCCCATCAGTTCATCAAAGATGCGTGTCCAGCTTCTGGCTTCGGCAGCCTGCCTCGCCCTGCGACCCATTTCGCGTCGCAACTCCGGAGATTCCGCGAGCTCGCGCACACGGTCCACGAAACGGTCGTGGTCTGCCACGAACCCGGTGACGCCGTCGTCCACCAGCTCCTGCGGCCCACCGCGGTTCGTCACAACCACGGGCAATCCTGATGCCATGGCTTCCATCACGACCTGCCCGAAGGTGTCGTGCTTGCTCGGGAAGACGAAGAAGTCGCACCGGCGGTAGGCCGCCGCGAGCTCTTCGCCCGCCAGCTTCCCGGTGAACACCGCGCGGTCGCCGAGGTCTGCCTCCAGACCCTCGCGGTGCGGACCATCCCCGACCACCAGGAGCCGCGCGTCCGGAACAGCGGCGAGTATCTCGATGAAGCGGTCGAGGTCCTTGTCGCCGCGGTGAAGCCTCCCCGAATAGAGAATCAGCGGTCCGGCCTCCGCAGCGCCAACGTCCCGATCCCCGGAAACCTCGGCTGCGGACGACCCATCGTGGGCCGGACGGAAGAGTTCCGTGTCCACGCCTCGTCCAAGTATGGAGAGCGGCGCGTCCAGTCGGGGGCCAATGGCTTCCAGCGTTCGCCGGGTCGGCGCCAGAACGGCCTCGATTCCGTTGCGTTTCGAGTAGAACCGGCGCATGACCCACCATCCGATCGCCTCCGTGGCGGAAACGGTGGGCGCCTTCACCGCCTCAAGCGACCCGAGCACTTCGGCCACCCGCTTGCCGGCGTACTCGGCGATGCTGGTCGTGTACATGGCCACCACCGGGATGCCCAGGCGACGCGCTACCCACACCCCTTGCATTCCCATTGTGCCCGGTGCGATCACGTTGATCACGTCGTAGCGGCGAGCCGCGGCCGCGCGCAGGATGCGTTGGTCGGGCACGACGTGGCGCAGGTCCTGCGGGATGGTCGGATCGACCCGGACCGGCACGCGGGGCCGCCACCCGAAGAGGTGGACCGAGCCGTCCTCATCGATCCGGTCGTCATCGGCGTAGCTGTGGAGATCCATCTCCAGACCGCGCTGCCTGCAGTAGCGGATGTTGTAGGAGAGGAAGTTGCTTACGCCACTGAAATGGCGGTTACCGTAGCCGGGGCATCCGACTTCGGAGAAGACGCCGACACGTAGAGCCTCAGGCAAACCAGGCGAAATGGCCAACGGCCCAGGTGATCGTCGCCAGGCCCCAACCGGAGACGACATCGCCGGGATAGTGGATGCCGAGATAGCACCGGGAGACTCCGACGGCTACGGCCAGAAGGAGGACCAGTGCGGCGACGCCCGGGGAGAGCACCCCGGCGAGGGGGAGGGCGACGGCCAGTGCCGCCGTGGCATGCCCCGATGGGAACGAGAACCGGTCGGGCGCCTGAACGATCGACCGGACCCCCACCGGGAGACGGGGACGGGGTCGGATGGCCAGGCGCTTGATGATCTGCACCATACCATGGGAAATGGTCAGGACCACCAGCGATTCCAGGCCGGCGCGCGCGATGCCCGGCAATGCTCCAGAGGCCAGGACGAGCGCAATGGCGATGATCACCGGAGGCTCCGCCAGCACCGTCACGGCGCGCATCAGGCGATTCATCCAGGGACGTCGATGCGACAGGAGAGCAAGAAAGAGCCGCTCATCGACTCCGCCGAGCCGAACGTTCCAGCTAGCCACTACGAATTCTCCCGGTCTGGTCCAAACGGGTGACAATGCTAGTAATATGGTGGGCCCTTGGCAACATTGGCGCGTCAGCGACGTAACCAACGTGCAACGCGCTGGCGGGTTCACCCACGGGCATCACCCTGTTGCTCGGGAGCGTCGTCGAAGTAGCGGAAGAGCGGTCGCCTGACCTCGCCGAGCAGGATTCGGTGGAGTTCGATTCCCAACCAGCGTGCCGACGCCCGCACGAAGCCTTCGCTGCGGAAACGGCGCGTCGAGATCACCACGCGCGGCCTGCTCACGAACGCGTATCTGCCCATGCGGCTGAGTCGGCGGGCGTAGTCCTGGTCTTCAGCGACGATCACCGATTCGTCGAAACCACCCACTGCTTCGTGCAGTTCTCGCCGGACCAGGATGAATCCGCCGATCGAATGGGGCCAGCGCAGGCGGGTGCTCAGCCAGAAGTAGCCGGCCGAAACCCAGTGCATCAGCCGCACCCACCATCCGTTGGAGTCCGGGACGAACCAGCAGCTGAGCGCGTCGAAGCCTCCCGTTTCGGCTATCGCGAGGGCCTCTTCCAGCGCGCCGGGCGGAACAACCACATCGGCGTCGAGGAACAGTAGCCAACTGCCCTGCGCCTCCCGTGCGCCGTTGTTCCGCCCGACCCCGGGGAGTCCGCCCCGTACCACCCGGCACTCCCGCGCACGGGCGATCTCGGCCGTCCTGTCGGTGGAGCCGCCGTCGGCGACGATCACCTGCCTCGGTGACAGAGTCTGGGCCGCGATCGCATCCACCGCCTCCGGCAGGTGCTCTTCCTCGTTGAGCGCCGGGATTACGACACACACGGATCCCGGACGCTTGCGGTTCGGAGCTCGAACTCGATGCCGTCTACGCCGCGTCAAGCCGCCCAACCTCTGCAGGACACTCTTCGTAGTTTCGCGATCCCCGCTTGCTGATTCGTCCCGGCCCCTGTCCAGATTGTAGTTGCCCAGCTCACCCGCACCCGTTCCGAGATGACGATCAGCCAATTCGGGCAGTATCGCAAGGTCGGAGATGAAGCGGTGTCCGCCCGGGGTATAGCCGATGTCGGGACCGTAGGAGCCGGCCCGAAAGGCTTTGGCGCTTTCCGCGCAACCGGGGCGGTAGTGGTGGCCGACATCTTCACCCGTCCGCTCCCAAAGCTCCGGCATCCGGTCGCGAGCATCTCGTGAACCAGAAGTCCAGGCATGGACAAATCGAACCGGTGTCGGGTGCCGGATCGGTAACGGACAGGCACCAAACAGATGTAGTCGGGCGGCCTGCCGTTGACCGCGGACGTCTTTCGGGTGAGCTTTGTCACAGCTTTAACGGGAGTATGTCTGCGCGGTCAGGACCAATCGAGCTTTGAACGACGGGCCCCGAACCCATGACGGGGAGCCCGTCGTTTTGTTTCCCCGGGTGTCGGGCCGACTCGAACCCAGCCGGGCCGGGCTCGCGAGACAACCGAGCGTCAGGCGGCTCCCCTACACTTCAGGAGAAGACAGAGCGTGCGTACTCAGGGAACCGTCAAGTGGTTCAATGACCAGAAGGGTTTCGGCTTCATCTCCAGGGCCGACAACGGCAAGGACTGCTTCGTCCACTTTTCCGCCATTCAGGGTGAGGGCTTCAGGACCCTGACCGAGGGAGAGCAGGTGGAATTCGAAGTGGTGGACGGAGCCAAGGGTCCGGCGGCGGAGAACGTCGTCCGGGTTGCTCCGGCGGGGGACTGAACCCGCGGCAAACATATGGACCCGGTCCGCCGACCATCTCCGGCGGGCCGGCCACTCCCCCGACGGACTGCTCCGCCCACGCGATTGACCAGCGGTCCGTGAGTTCGCCCGAATGCCCCCGGGAGTCTGTCCAAGGGGCGCTCGACTAGTCGCCCGCGTCCGCCACCACGCCCCGGCCACCGGTAGCTTCGGCGACCACGGCTTCCAGTTCCGCGCGGCGCTGGGCGGCTACCAGCACGCGCATCTGGACATCGGTCCCGAAGGCCTGGTCCGTGATCTCGGCCTCGATGGCCCGGAGAGCGTGTTTCACCCTTGGTGCCATTTCGTACGATACTATCACTAACGCGGCAGTTTGTGTGACTTTATTCACCGTCAGGCATATCTGTGATGTTCTCTTCACACCGCCCGCGTAGGCGCGTACGAGGCCGCCTGTCCCCAGCTTGACCCCGCCGTAGTAGCGGGCGCACACCACCACCACCTCTCCCAGCCCCGAGTGGAGGAGTGCGTTCAGCATTGGCCTTCCCGCCGTCCCACGAGGTTCGCCCGCGTCACTCATGCCCACCTGCGCGGTCGAGCCGGGCGGCCCGGCGTTGAACGCCCAGCAGTAGTGGGTGGCGCCCGGGTGCCGCTCCCGCACCTCCCCCACGAAGCGCGAAGCATCGGCGCGGTTCTCAGCCCGGCCCAAAACGGTTATGAAGCGGCTCCGCCTGATCACCTCCCGGGTCTCGACCGTGCTCGAGGGGACGGGATAGGGGTCGCCCTCGCCCCGGGCATGGGCCATGCCGTCAGGGTTACCCACGCGGGCCGGCTCGCCGGTGGCCGGGCGCCCCTCGCGCGCCGGGGACTCTCTCGGGACTTTCCATTTGCTGCCTGTGTCCTTACTCTAGTACGCCGCATCGCGGATTGAGAATCGGTCTCAATCTCAAACCGTGCCGTTTCAGGCACTCGATGGGAACCACGGAAGGGCGTTCGCGTGGAAGACGGTCAGCGAAGCACTGAAGATACGGGAAAGGAGCGTGCCGAGCGGATGCTCGCCGATGTCCCCCTCGACGAGGAAGTCGTGCTGGTCCGGATGGACGTGGACGGGGAGGACATCGAAGGACTCCTGGAACGGGGCATCGTGCCGGGTTGCAAGCTTTGTCCCGTGCGGCACGCTCCCGCCGGGGGGCCGACCGTGTATCGAGTGGACGGCGATTTGATCGCGATGCGAAAGGACATCGCTTCGTGTCTCTGTGTGCAGAGCGCCCTGGCAGCCCGCCGCTCGCCGTCCGAAGGCCGCAGGGGAGTCGGCCAGGAGGCGCTGGAGGCCGCAGGGGTCGTGGACACCACTTGACCGGCGCCGACCCTCTGGTGGCGCTGGTGGGACCCCCGAATGCCGGCAAGTCCACCCTCTTCAATACCCTCACGGGGCTGAAGCAGCGGGTCGCCAACTATCCGGGCGTGACCGTCGAGCGGAGGTCCGGCGTGGTGGACGAGCCGGTCGGATCGGTTGAGGTGATCGACCTGCCCGGTGTGCACGGCCTGTCGCCGCGCAGCCTGGACCAGATGGTCACCCGCGACGTTCTGATGGGCAATCTGGAAGGCGGCAGACAGCCGGACGCGGTAGTGCTTTTGCTGGACGCTACCCGCCTTCGGTCGCACCTGATGCTGGCGGACCCGGTGCTCGGCCTTGGCCTCCCCGCCCTTGTCGTGCTGACGATGGGCGATGAGCTCGGCAGACGCGACGGCGCGGTGGACCCCGCCGCGCTCGCGGCCGAACTGGGAGTGGAGGTGACGCTGGTCAACGCACGCGACCCATCGACCCTGGGGACCGTGCGCCGCTTCCTGCGCGCTCTCCACACCGGAGGCGAGGAGTTGCGTGCCTGTCCCGCCATCGCGGTGGCGGACGCCGCTGCCGCCGAGCACCACCCGGGCCGCCCCCTCCCGGTGGTCGACCTCTTCGCCGAGCGGCGCAAGCGGGCGCGTGCGCTGGGCCGTTCGGCCGACTTCCGCGATCCCCGCCCGTCGCGCTTCACGCAGCGGCTCGACGCGGTGGTGCTGCACCGGTTTTGGGGACCGCTGCTCTTCCTGGTCGTGGTTGCGCTCGTCTTCGAAGCCATCTTCTCGTGGGCGATCCCGCTGATGGACGCCACCGAAACGGCGATCGGGGCGTCGGGGGCGTTCGTCGCCGCGCTACTCCCCGACAGCTGGTTCCGTGCGCTGCTCATCGACGGGGTGTGGGCGGGGGTGGGATCGGTAATCGTCTTCCTTCCCCAGATCCTCATCCTGTTCTTCTTCATCGCCATCCTGGAGGATTCGGGCTACATGGCGCGCGCGGCGGTGATCGCCGACCGGGTGATGCACCGGGTGGGGCTGCAGGGGCGGTCGTTCCTGCCGCTCCTGTCGGCCTACGCCTGTGCGGTGCCCGCGGTGATGGCGGCCCGAACGGTGGAGGACGAGCGCGACCGCATCGCCACGATATTCGTTGCCCCGTTCATGACCTGCTCGGCGCGGCTTCCCGTCTACGCGCTCCTCATCGCCGCCTTCATCCCCGCAGGCGCCCTGATCGGTCCGCTGGGCCGGCGCGCGGCAGTAATGATCGGCCTCTACGCGCTCGGACTCGTGGCGGCCCTGGTCACGGCGGCCATCCTCAAGGGCACGCTGCTGGGCGGCCGCTCCGCGCCCTTCGTGATGGAATTGCCCCCGTACCGCCTGCCCAGCTGGCGCTCGATCACAAACCGCCTCCTCGACCGCACGAAGATCTTCCTGCGCCGCGCCGGCAAGATCATCCTGACGGTGACCGTGGTGCTCTGGGTGCTCACCCAGGTCCCGAGGGCCGCGGGAGGCGGAGCACCCGAGATCGGAACCAGCGCGTTGGGGCAGATCGGGCAGGTGATCGAGCCCGTGATCGAGCCGCTGGGCTTCGACTGGCGCATCGGCATCGGGCTGGTGACATCACTGGCCGCCAGGGAGGTGATCGTCGGCACCCTGGGCACCATCTACGGTGTCGAGAACGAGGGCGGGGCCGACTTCGAGCTGCAGGCGGCGTTGCAGCAGGACCTCGACCTGGGCTCCGCGGTGGCCCTGCTGATCTTTTTCGTCTTCGCGCTTCAGTGCATGTCCACGGTGGCGGTAATGCGCCGCGAGACTGGAGGCTGGCGATGGCCGGCGATACAGTTTTCGTACATGCTTGCCCTGGCCTACGCGGGGGCCTGGCTCGGCAACGCGCTGCTGTGACGCTGCGGTCGGCGGTTCTTCGCCGCCCTCACTGCGACGTGGGACCAGTTGGACCGGACGCTAGCCCTTGAAGCGCCGCACCCTGCCCGTAACCTCGACGTCCACCGGGAATCCCCCCGCCCGGCGAAGCAGCCGGGACCGCAGATCCGGGTCGTCTCTCTCAAGGTAGACCTTGATGCAGGGCTTTCCGCCGCTCGTGCCGATGGCGGTGCCAGAGACACCCTTCATCCCGATGACCCTGCGGGTGACGCGGTCGAGCGCCTCTTCGATCGAGCCGCTCACGGGTCAGTTGCCGTCGATCCTGAGGTCGAAGTGGTCCAGCACCAGGCCGATTGGATTGGCGATGGTGCTGTTGTTGCTGCCGGCGAAGAGGAGGCCGACCGGGCGCCGGCTGTCCGGACCGCTCCCCCCTGCCACGATGAGGGAACCGGAGTCTCCGGGAGCCGAGAACCCGTTGCCCGTGATGACGATCTGGCCGGAGAAGCGCGCCGTGTTGTCGCGGAAACCGACGTTGAGGGTCGCGTTCAGGCCGCTGATCTTGCCGTGCGTGTGACCGGTGGTGCGTCCGTACTTCTGTACCTCCATCCCCAGCTTCGCGGCCAGAACTTCGCTCCGCGGGGTGCCGTAGCCGTTGGAGGGGGTGCTGTTGCCGAGATTGTCGGTCGTGGTGGCGGCGATGGCGGCGTCGATCTGGTTGGCGGGACAGACGGGGAAGGGGTCGCAGAAGCGGATGGGCATGAAGTCGTGCAGCGTGCCGATCGCATCTGTCGGGTTGACGCCACCGTCCACCGAGCCGGGCTGCAGGATGTGGTCGCCCTTGTTGGCCTGGTTGCGGTTCGCGTAGACGTGGTTGTTGCTGAGCGCGAAAACGTCGGAGCCGGAGACGACGCGGGCGCCGATGGTGCCGGCAGTGACGTCCACCTGGCCGGTGGAAACGCCGATCGGCACGGGGCGCGCGAAGGACCGCCGCGGGTCGGTGTCGTCGGCCGCTGCCTCTTCCGGACTCGCGGGCGAGGGATCCCGCGCCTCGAAGGGACCCGTGACCTCGGTAACGAGGCGGTGACCATCCAGGCTGGCTGGTATCCCGGCCACGTCCTCATGGTCCAGGTACACCTTCACCACGGGCAGACCGGCCGGGCCGAAGCCCACGGCGGTGCCGGCGACGCCGGGCATGGCCAGCAGTTCCGGGTTGTGACGCTCCTGCACCGCCATGGCGGCGGCGAGGTCCTGGTAGTCCAGCAGGGCCGGCAGTCCCGCATTGGCGGGTGCCCCAACCGGCCAGATCAGGTAGGCGTCCAGCGCCACCGCGGCCGCCAGCGTCGCGAGGCGCAAGGCCCCGCGCCTGCACATGATCGTGTGCCGTTCGGTTCGCGCCTCCTGCGGCTCCTTGCCGCCTCGTGTCCTGGACAGCTTCATCCTGCTTTGCTCCTCTAACGCCGTACCCGCCTCACGCCACACTCGCGATCCTGACCGGTTCGCGCGGATCGATCATGCATACCTTACCGACGACGCGGCCACAAGGTTTCGTTGTCTGGCAAGAATTCGCCCTGATGCTCCCCGGCGGCCGGAGGAACACGCCGCAGCGTCGCCCGGCGACCGTCCCACCGCACCGGCATCGGCACGTCGATGTACCCTGCGACGTCCGGGTGGTCGCGCTTCCGGACCATCCCGGTGGCGGCGGTCTGGGGATCCTCCAGCGCCGAAGCCACCGTGTGAATCGGGGCCGCGGGCACCCGGTGGCTGCTGAGAAGGTCCAGCAGGGCATCGACTGCGTGCTCGCGGGTCCGCTCTGCGATGCGTTCGGCCAGCCGTGTACTGTTCGCAACCCGCGACGCATTGTCCGCGTAGTCGGGAAGGCCGGAGAGGTTGAGCCCCAGAGCAGCGCACAGCCGGCGGAAGATGTCGTCGTTACCGGCGGCGATCATCACCGCCCCGTCGGTGCAGGGGAACGCCTGGTACGGCGCGATCATGCCGATCGAGGTGCCCATCGGCTGCGGCAGGACCCCGGTGGCGAGGTAGCCGGTCAGATGATAGGACATCCACGCAAGCGAGGTATCGAGGAGCGAGGCGGTCACATGACAGCCCTGTCCGGTGCGCTGCCGCTCCATGAGGGCGGCCATCACGGCGATCGCCGTCCACATCCCCGTGCCGAGGTCCACGATGGACGTTCCCACCCGGGCTGGATTGCCGCCTGGATCGCCGGTCACCGACATCAGCCCGGAGCGCGCCTGCATGAGCGGATCGTATCCGGGGTCGTCCCGCAACGGACCCTCGTTTCCGTAGGCCGTTACCGACACGTAGATCACCGCTGGATTGCCCGCCTTCACACACTCGTATCCGATACCGAGCCGGTCGGCAGCACCGTGGCGCAACGCCTGGACCACAACATCGGCCTCCGCCGCCAGCCGCCGGCCCAGGTCGCGGTCGGCCTGCTCCTTCAGGTCCAGGATTACGCTGCGCTTGTTCCGATTCACGACCTGGAAGAGCGTACTTTGCCCGCCCACGAACGGCGGTCCCCACTGCCTCGCAGGGTCGCCTCCGGGCGGCTCGACCTTCACCACATCCGCCCCGAGATCCCCCAGGATCTGGGTGGCGAATGGACCCGCGAGGTTCTGGGAGAAGTCCAGCACGCGGATCCCGGCGAGCGGTGCGGGGGGCAACTGCGGAGCGGACATGACGGATCGGTTTCCGGTGAAGGTGTGGTAGCCCCCCCGGGGCGGCATCCCCGAGCCGGCCAGGGGTGGTCCAGGCGCGAATTCGGCCAAGGACTGATAGGATAAGATATGGAGACGATACGCATTCCCAATAGCGCGACCTACTCTCCCGTCGCGCTCACCGACCTGATCTTTGCGGCGCCGCTGGCATCGCGGCTGCTGATCGGCGCGACGCTTCCGGGACGCATCCTGCAACTGGCTGCCGCGGGCGCCTACGTCGGTAGCGTGGTGGGCGACTGGGCCAGCCGGCGAGGCGTCCGCAAGATCGACTTCCTCGAGACTTTTTCTTCCGATGTCCAGCACATGGAGGAGACGCCCGAGTCGCAGCGCCATGAAGATGTCCGGCGGTTCTCGGAAGAACTCATGGACATCTACACACCGGTGACCCGCACGCGGGACATCCTCGCCGCCGACGTGAACGAACGCCTCACCTCGTACATGGCGGGGATCACCGGCCAGCGGGTGGAGACCAGCAGCGCGATCCGCAACGTCACCCTCGCGCGCTTCATGATGCCCTTTGCGTCGGGGAGCTGTGACATCCTTTCAGGGGATATCGCGGTCTTCCGCCCCACCGGCGTCTTCGAGCCGCACATCCTGGCCCATGAATTCTGTCATCGGAAGGGATACCTCAAGGAGCTGGAGGCCCAGGCGCTGGCCTACCTGTCGCTGTCCGGCTCCCGGGACCCGCAGCTTCGCCAGTCCGCCCTCGCCGAGCGCGTCTACCGCAACCTGCGCGTCCTGGACGGCGACGACCCCGAGCGATACGGGGAATTGCTGGACGCAACGCCGCTGGCGGACGAGGTGCTGGAGGACTTTCGCCGCCTCCGGCCGCCGGATCAGCGGACGGGCGCCGTGACGAACGCCATGAAGGAGCTGTACGACACCCGGATGAAGATGACCGGGCAGAACGGACTCTCCGACTACGACCGGGGCTTCACCAACTTCCTGTACACCTACGAGAAGTCGGCCTGCTGAGGCCTGCGGAGCGGTTCCACGGGACCGCCGGGGGTCGCGCGGCCCCGCCTACCTCAGTCCGGGAATCCGGGGCACGGGGACGCGGATCGTCAGCCCGATCCCCGACCGACCGACCGTCTCGCCGCTGAAACGGAGCCCTTCCAGAGTCACCGGTACCCAGGCCTGGCGTTTGGCGAAGCGGCTGATCACGAGGCCCGCGACTGCGCCGACCCCCACGCCTACCGCCAGGCCGCGAAGCGCGACCGCAGCATCGCTCTCCTGTTCCTCGCACGGGTCCGCGAGCCCCAGTTCCACTGCCGCCTCGTTCGGGGTGCACTCTCCCTTGAGCGCCCAGGCGAAGGTCGCGCCCGCGGCGCCGAAGACCGAGGTGCCCACTATCAGAGAGCGTGTCAGGTCGCGGACCCGGGCCTGCCGTTCGACCAGCGGCGCGTGGCCAAGGGGGATCCACAGGACCGGGTCGTCGGCCCCGATGTCGAAGAGCAGGGTGTCGCCGCGCAAGCCCACCGCGTTCCCCTCCAGCGGGATCGGTGCCAGGATGGGTGGGGACTCCGGTCCGCCCCGCAGGACGGTGGCCCCGGTGATGCGCAGGCGGGTTCCCATGGACAGGACCTCCTCCTGGGCCGACAACGCCGCCGCCACGCCGCCGCCGACCGGAGGAAGGATGCACGCCACCAGCACCAACGGGATCGTTGCGCTCCTCTTCATTCGCCCTCCCTGAGCAGGTTCGACCCGCGCTACGGCCGGGGGCGGCGGTTCCGGACCGCAGCCCGTGGACAAGACCCCCGCGGCATTCCAGCGGCGGAACGCTAAAGATACGGCCAGAGTCGCGGATCCAACGAGAGGATCACCTCCGGCGAGCCGCCCGGGACGCCCCATGCGCCATCGAGCCGCAGAAGATCGTGAAACAGCGCAACCCCCGCGCCCAGGTAGCCGCGCGGCCCCGGCGACCGCCCCACCCCCCAGCCCCGGGCCAGGGAGTCCGGCGTGCTCCCCACCGCCCCCACCCCCCCGAGCAGGCGCCCCGTCACCCACCCGGGCACGACCTGGAAGGCCGTCTCCCCGCGGGCCAGCACGAACCGGCTTCCGCCCCAGGCGCGGTAAGGGTGGCCCGGCAGTGTCCCCCGTCCCCCCAGCAGGAAGAGCAACTGCGGCGGCGTCCGGCCCCACGCGGCTCCGGCCTCGAGCGAAACCCTGGCGTGGCGGGTCAGGTCCGCGGATGCGGTCCGGCCCTCCAGACGCGCGGTCAGCGACGCGTTCCCCCTTCCCTCCCACCGCCCCGCCGTCCCGGCGACCGCCGCCTCCGCGCTCCAGTCTCCCAGCCCGCCCCACCGCCGCACCACCGCGGCCCGGGCCCGTGCGTACACCCCCTCCTCCGGGGCGTTCAGCGCGCGCAGGAGCGCTTCCGAACCCCACCCGGCCGTCCACGCCTCCGCGGCCCCCGAATGTTCCTCGAGCGCGCCACCGATCTCGATACCGGCCGACTCCCCGAGCCGCCGTTCCAGCCCCACCCGCACCCCGGTCGCGAAGTGGGGATCACTGTAGTCCAGGTTGCGAAAGAGGGTCGACAGCGTGTTCACGGCGCTCGATGCTCCTGGGCGAGGGCCCGAGTCACGCAACTCCCTGGCGTACAGTTCCAGGGTGGTGGTCGCGGAGGACCCGGGGAGCGACCAGCGGCCGCGCACGGTCGCATCGGCGGTGCGGCTTCCGGTCGCGAGACCCGCCCTGCCGTCCAGTTTCAGCGTCGGCCGGGGCGAGTAGGACGCACCGAGCCCCACCCGGACCCCCTCGGCGCGGTTCGCCCTGAGCAGCGAGGAGAAGCGGTCGGTGTAGAAGCGCAGCCGGGGCAGTCCGCTTACCACCTGCTCGCGTGCCACCCGCCGCGCTTCCTCGTGGATTCGCTCAAGGCTGACCGGAGAGAGTCCCTCGTCGGCCATCCGGTCCATCAGTCCCACCTCGAACAGCGTCGAGTCCGCTATCCCGTAGGGGACCACGGTCACGGGGGGGCCGCGGAAGCGCCACGCGGGCAGGTCCGGGTCGAATTCGTAGTCGGTCACCCGCAGGGTCGCCCGGATGACCGAACCAACCGGGAGATCGAACTCGGGCATCTCTCGCCGCACCTCCACCACCTGCCGATGAGGGAGATAGTGGCCGCTCTCCCACCTGCGGTGCTCGAGCCGCACCGTGATCCTGTCGACCCTCGGGTCCACGTAGGAGGCGGGCGTGAAGCTGAAGCTCATGCTCACCAGGGCGCCGGTCGCCGCGTCCAGGAATACGCTGCCCACGAAGGCGGGCCGGTCCCCCCGTCGGGGCTGCACCTCGACCTCGTGGACGCGAATCGGCACGTCGAAGCCCTGCGGGCTGATGCTGACCGAGTCCACGAGCCGGTAGCGATAGTACGACTCCCCGTCGCTGCCGAGCGGGTGGGGGACATCGCTGACGTCCAGCCCCTCCCCGATCTCGATGAAGTCCCCGAATCCGTTCTGTACCGCGGTCAGGCGGTCGATGTAGTAGTGGAATTCGCGGATCGGCAGCAGGTGTTTCTTCCGTAGTCCGCGGACGTCCTGGCGCCGCCGGCCCTCGGAGTTCTGATAGAGGTCGACCACCACCTGATCGACCCGCATCGGGATCGGCTCGCCCCCGTCGTCGCGGTCGAGGAAGAAGTAGACGTGTCCTTCGGCCGAGGCCCTGTAGGCGGGGAAGGGGTTCTCGGATGGCGGGAGACGCCGGTAGTCGCGCGCCATCCGCACCAGGGCGAGAGTGGCGGGCTCGTCGAACTCCTGAGCCCGGGCCGTACCCGCACCCGCAAAAAGGGCGCAGAAGGGGATGAAAAGTGTAGCGGCGGCCCGGCGGCGCCGGGTCAGGTCACGTCGCTCAGCGAAAGCCCGTTTTTCCGCAGGAATGCCCGCAACCCCATCTTGTCGATCGACCGCAGGGCGGAAGTGGACACCTTGATCCGGATCGACTTGCCCAGTTCCGGGACGAAGATGCGCTTCGTCTGCAGGTTCGGCAGCTGCCGCTTCTTGGTCTTGTTGTGAGCGTGGGAGACGTTGTACCCGGTCAGGGGCCGCTTCCCCGTGATGTCGCACTTGCGGGACATCGGTTACTTCTCCTCCTTGAAGAGGACGTGCCGGCGCAGGACCGGGTCGTACCGCCTGAGCTCGAGGCGCTGGGGATGATTCCGCTTGTTCTTCGTGGTGGTGAAGCGGTAGGGACTCTCGGTACTGGACATCTTGATGGTCACGCGGGGACCCTTGCCCGACTTCTTCGCCATGACTCTCCTCGGTTCTGCTTTGCCCCGCCGGCCTCCGCCGGCCCTCCGGCCGGACGCACGCCCCGGGACGGACGCAACAAGATAAGATAGCCCGTTGACCGCGAACGTCCAGATGGAATAGGATTAGTGCTCCCTGTCACGATCCCTGTCGACCACCGCTCCAGGCTGCGCGCGGCGATTCCGGCGGGGTGTTAGAACCCGGAACCCGGCAAGTGAAGAAAGACATTCACCCGAAATACAGGCCCGTCGTCTTTCAGGACGTCTCCACAGGCTACGCCTTCCTGACACGCTCCACGATAGAGACCAAGCGCACCACCCAGTGGGAGGACGGCAAGGAGTACCCCCTCGTCACCCTCGAGATCTCCTCCTCATCCCACCCCTTCTACACGGGAACACAGCGCCTGCTGGACAGCGCGGGCCGGGTCGAGCGCTTCCAGCGCCGCTACGGTCTTCAGCGCGATTGACGGCGAGCCGCCTGCTGCGGCCGCTACCTCTCGGTCGGCTCTTCCACCTGCGCGTAGGCGTCGTGCTCGTGGATCGACTCGAAGTTCACCACGTGCACCTTGAACCAGGTGACCAACGGCATTGAGCGCAGCCGCAGCGTGACCTCCCGCACCAGATCCTCCACGAAGCGGGGATTGTCGTAGGCCCGCTCGGTGACCCACTTCTCGTCGGAGCGCTTCAGCACCGGGTAGAGGTCGCAGGACGCGGACTCGTCCACCAGTGCGACCAGCTCCTCGATCCAGAGTTCCCCCGTGAAACGGGCCCGCACGGTGACCATGCTGCGCTGGTTGTGGGCCCCCCGGGCGCTGATCTCGCGCGAGCAGGGGCAGAGCGTCGTGACGGGGACCTTCACCGTGAGCACGAAGTCGTCCTCCGCCCCGCTCGACGCGTCGAAGGCGCAGTCGTAGGAGAGCAGCCCCTCCGAGCCGGTGACGGGAGCCTCCTTGGCCATGAAGTACGGGAAGGTGATGCGCAGGTGAGCCGTCTCGGCGGACAGGCGTTCGCGCATCGTGCGCAGGATCGCGGGAAGCGCCCCCACCGAGATTACCCCGTCGTGGGAGTTGAGGATCTCCATGAAGCGGCTCATGTGAGTCCCCTTGAAGTGGTGGGGCAGGTCCACCGACATGTCGATCGTGCCGACGGTGTGCTGCGCGTCCTTCTGCCGGTCCTTCACCGCGATGGGGAAGCGGATGTTCTTGACGCCCACGCGGCTGATCGGGACCCTGCGTCCGTCCGGGTTGGCCTGTACGTCCGCGAGGGGTGGTGTCTCGACGGTTTCGATCATCGTTCTTCCGGTTCGCCGGGTGCTTCCGGCTCGGCCAGGCGTCTCGTGTCTATTCGACGCATCTTTTCCTCCACGGCGCGCGCCAGGTCGATTCCGCGGCTGTTCGCGTAGTTGAGCAGGGCGATGCAGACATCGGCGGATTCGTCCTCGAAGTCGTCCGCCGCCACCTGCCGTCCCTTCCAGACCTTCTTCTCCAGGTTCGCAAGCTCGCCGGTTTCGCCGGCGAGTTCCAGTGCGAAGAACCTGGGCGGGCGCTCGGGGAAGGCGGCCTCCTGGTAGCGATGGAATTCGTCCTGAAGCTTCCGAAGGCCGTCGTAGGAATCCGGCAGCAGCTTGTCGGCGGGATCGGGTTGTATATCGTGGGGCATGGTGGGTGCGCTGGGGGTTGCGGTTGGCGGGCCGGTGTTGCGGGCCTTGCATGCGCCTGGCCGGGGTGCCGCCTGTGTCTCGAAACCGGGCCCAGTGGAAAAATGCCGGAAAGCGCCCATATTGTCGAACATGGCCTATTCCAGGAGAGACTCATCCACCGGGCCGGTGCGCGTCGGCATCGTGTCGGTGTCGGACCGTGCGTACCGCGGAATCTACGAGGACCGCGGCGGGCCGGCGGTGCGCGCGTACCTGGAGGAGGTGCTGTCGACGCCGTGGGAGGGGGTCGCGCGGGTGATCCCCGACGAGGTGGCCGTGATTCGGGACACGCTGGTCGAGCTCGCGGACGAAGCCGGGTGCTGTCTGGTGATCACGACGGGAGGGACCGGGCCTGCGCCCCGTGACGTGACCCCCGAGGCGACGGCCGCCGTGCTGGACAAGGAGCTGCCCGGGTTCGGGGAGGCGATGCGGGCCGTGTCGCGTCCCCACGTGCCTACCGCCGTCCTGTCGCGCCAGACGGCGGGGGTGCGGGGATCGGCGCTGATCGTGAACCTGCCGGGCTCGCCCAAGGCGGTGCGCGAGTGCCTGGACGCCGTGTTCGCGGCCGTGCCGGACTGTGTGGACCTGATCGGGGGGCCGTATCTGGAGACGGATCCGTCGCGAGTGGCGGCGCACCGGCCGCACTGAAGGCGTCCGCATGTGGCACTCCCGACAGGTGATATTGACTCCTGCTCGCAGTTCCGCGAGCATTAAAGGCTGGGCGGCCCCCTAACGAGCCGCCGGTTGCCGGTTCCTGCCAAGGTCCCTGCACAGCCGACGACAACCTGCGAAGAATCACGGAATGGCGAAGAAGGGCAAACTCCAGAAGAATGAGCGGCGAGCCCGCCTGATCGAAAAGTACGCCGAGACGCGCGCCCAGCTCAGGAGCGTCATGAAGGATCCCGACGCCACGCTCGACGAGAAGCGCGAGGCGATGGCCAGGCTCCAGGCGCTTCCCCGCGATTCCGCCGCGGTTCGGTACCGCAACCGCTGTCAGATGACGGGCCGCCCCCGCGGGTTCATCCGCAAGTTCGGCATCTCCAGGATCGCGCTTCGCGAAATGTCGCTGCACGGGCTGATCCCGGGAGTGCGCAAGTCCTCCTGGTAGGCCCACGCGCGAACAAGCCGCCGGACACCGATCCGGCCTGGGCGACTCCACTCACCGAACACGCGGGCATCGAGGTGCCGCTGATCTGCGGTGCGATGTACCCGTGCAGCAACCCCGAGCTGGTAGCGGCGGCATCGGAAGCCGGCGGGATCGGGATTCTGCAGCCGCTGAGCCTCACCTACGTGCACGGCTACGACTTCCGCGAGGGACTGCGCTACATGAAGCGGCTGACGTCGCGTCCGATCGGAATGAACGCGCTGATCGAGCGGGCGTCGCGGAAGTACCACGAACGCATGTCGGAGTGGATCGACATCGCGCTCGAGGAAGGGGTCCGCTTCTTCGTGACCTCGCTGGGCAAGCCGCGGTGGGTAGTGGACCGGGTGTCGCCGCACGGGGGGGTGGTGTACCACGACGTGACGGAGCGGAAGTGGGCGCTCAAGGGGCTGGAGTCGGGGGTGGACGGGCTCATCGCCGTGAACCGCAGGGCGGGGGGGCACGCGGGGCCGCGGGGGGTGGAGGAGCTGCTGGGGGAGGTGGGGGACCTGGGGGTTCCGGTCGTGTGCGCAGGGGGGGTGGGGACGCCGGCCGAGTTCGCCCGTGCGCTCTCGCTCGGATACGCCGGGGTGCAGCTGGGAACCCGCTTCATCGCCACTCGGGAGTGCACCGCTTCGGATGCGTACAAGCGCGCGATCCTGGACGCCCGCGAAGAAGACGTTGTGCTGTCCGAACGCCTGACCGGCGTGCCGGTCTCCGTGCTGAACACGCCCTGCATCAGGCGGATGGGGCTCAAGGCGGGTCCGATCGCGAAGCGGCTGCTGCGTGGCAACCGCACCAGGCACTGGATGCGGCTGCTCTACTCGGTGAAGTCCTTCTGGCAGCTGAAGCGGTCGCTGACCCGTGAGGACAATGAGCTTTGGCAGGCGGGGAAGAGCGTGGCCGGGATCTCGGAGGTCGTGCCGGCGGGTGAGGTGGTCCGCAGGTACGCGGCGGCGCTGCAACGTTCTTCCGGGAAAACCCCCTTGAATCGCGAACCGAACCGGCCTGGACGGGTGTCCGAATCGTCGCAGCGGTTGGTTTCGATCACGCTTGCTGGCCAGGAAAAGGAAGAGAATGGACACTGAGTGGACGGGTAGGAAAGCCGGGGCTGTGGGAGCCGAGCTTCCTGTCGCTGGGTGTCTTTCCCCTGGCAGGCGAGGCTGACCTGAGATGGCAGATCGTATCACGGGGGGAAACCACACCGTGCAGACCGGGGCCACGATCGTTGCCCTGATGTCCAGAAGATGGCTCACCGGAGGAGTTGGCCATGACCGGTTTGGCGCCTATCCCGACACCTTGACCGACAGGCTCGGCCGAGACCGGAGACGACTGGAATGTGATAGGCCGCTTCTCGATTGAGCCGGAACGAACCGGGCAGTGGAGCGACTGCCAAATCTGTTCTTATGAACGGACAATGCGAAAGCTGTTTCCGAACGGTTGCCGGCCGGGAATACTACGCAGCGTACGGTACAGTGCGTACCCAACTCAGCCGCGCTCACCAATCTGCGCGAAAACGACTTCAGGGCCGCTCCCCTTGCGTCCCGGCAGCGCCAGTAGCGTCGGGCTGCGAGATCTGACTCCCTCCATCCCCGTCCGACGGATAGCCTGGCTCAGCCGCCCGTCGGCTTTCCGACCTTCCCGGCGGCCGCTCCCGACCCCCCCGGCGGATCCTCGCCCACAATGGCGGTCGTCGTGTCGTACAGCTCGTAGCGTCGCGACACCGGGATCAGCTCGTTCGCGATCCGTACCAGCGGCTCTTCGGCGAAGCCACCCAACGGCTCCAGCGCCTCTGCCGTATAGCGGCTCCCCGGGTTCCAGAGGATCCATTCATCGATTCCCACATCGTAGGTCGCCTGGATCTGGGCGCGCACCTCCGCGGCGCCGTAGGGCGGCTTCCCGAGAGTGAAGTCCTGCAGCCAGGGGCGGGTCGCGCCCGCGCCCGGCATTTCGGCCGACCGCTTCAGCGCCTCCTCCAGCGCCGAGCGCACGATCTCGTAGGGGTAGGCGTTGGGGGTGTTGATGCCGAAGCTGCCCTTCCAATAGTGACTCGGGTACACCATCGGCAGCGCCACGTCCACCACGTCGATGAACGATTCCCAGACCTGCCCGATCCCCACGTCGTGCGTGGCGGAAGTGGTGACGCCAAAGACATCGGCGGTCACGCGGACGCCCATGTCCGCCAGCCCGTCCCGGCTGTGGGCCAGGAAGTCACGTATGGCTTCGGTCTTGGGCTGGCCGTTTTCGCCGGGAAAGTGCGTGCGTCCGATCTCCGAGGCCGGCGCATCCGGGAACCGCACGTAGTCCCACTGGATCTCCGGGAAGCCCCACGACGCGACCTCGCGGGCCAGCGCGACGTGGTAGTCCCAGACCTCGCGCTGGTACGGATTCATCCAGACAATGCCCTTGCCGTCGACCCACACGCCCCCGGCGGTGTCCTGGACGGCCAGATCCGGCCGGGCCGCGGCGAGGAGCGGGTCCTTCACGATCACGATCCGCGCGATCGGGTAGATCCCCGCCTCCTCCAGCTTGCCGAGAAGGTAGGACAGGCTCGGAATGCGGATCTCGCCGGTGGCGCCGATGTCCTGGGCGAGCTGCACCTGGCTGGGGTGGCTGACGTACCCGCTCGCGTCCTTGATGTCGATGACGAAGCTGTTGACCTCGGTGCTGTCGGCCAGCGCGATGAGCGCCGCCAGCCGCCGCCGCGACCCTGCGGACCAGGAGTTTACGTACAGGCCACGCACGTTCTCCGGACGCTCGAACAGGAAGAAGTCGCGTTCGGGCGGGTCTGGAGTGGCGGCGGCAGGGGCAATGCCTTCGTCCGGCGGAATGTCGGAGTCCCGCGGCGTGTCGGTGTCCGGCGGATTCACCGCTTCCGATGCGATTTGCGCGTCCGCCCCGGGATCGGTGGGCGGTGCGGCTTCGACCGCGGGGTCCGAAACGGACTGTCCGCTGCCGGGGGAATCGGCGGTGCCCGCGGACGAACCGCCGTCGGCTTCGCAGGCCGGGACAAACGCGACGACAAGCATGAACCGAAGGAGATTCCTCATGGACAAAGATAGCGGATTCGGTGGACCGGCGTCGGCCGCACAGGCTCCCGGCCCAAGGCTGGCCAGGCTATCTTCATTCCCACTGGCGGGTCCGATCCCGGGTCCCCCCAGATTTCGGGGCCATAGCTCAGCTGGGAGAGCGCTGGCTTTGCAAGCCAGAGGTCACCGGTTCGATCCCGGTTGGCTCCACTCCATGTAAACGGTCCTCCCCCTCTCGGCGTCTCACTCTCGAAACCGAACGAGGAGTGCATGCTCTCCGACCGAGAGATCCTGGAGCTGGCCGAAAGGGCAAGGGGGGGAGAACGAGAGGCGCTGGGCGGGCTTGCGGGTGCCGTCCGGCCGCTCGTGTGCCGTTGGGCCCTGGTCATGACCGGCGACCCCGACGACGCGGAGGACGTTGCGCAGCTCGTGATGATGAAGATGATGGCATCGATCGGGGGATTCGATGGTCGCTCAAAGGTCACCAGCTGGCTCTACCGGATCACCAGGAACGCCAGTCTGGACCACCAGCGGGGGAAGCAGCGGAACCAGCGGCTGGCCGAGAGGGTGGAGGAGTTGGGCCAGGCGTCGGCACCCCGGCTCGAGGACCCGCTCGACGAGATCGAGTTGAAGCGGACTCTGCGGCTGATTCGCACCTTCCTGGCGGAGCTGCCCGCCAGGCAGCGGGAGGTCTTCGACCTGGTGGATCTGCAGGGGCTGAAGCCGGTTGAGGCGGCCGAAGTGCTGGATGATGAACCCGAGCACGCTGCGCGTGCAGCTGATGCGCGCGAGGCGCAGGATGCGCACGGAGATGCTGGCGCGAGGGGTTGTTGGATGACTCCAGATTGTAAAGGCGACATGACTTCATGTCATGTTTGCATGACACAGGAGGCGAGGGATCATGGATAGGCGAGACGACTGGCCTGACGGGATCCTGGAGGGGGAACTCGAGGCGGTTTCCGAGCTGGGTGCGGCGGAGCGGCAAAGCGCCGAGCGGATTGCGCGGGACGCGCGGAACATGAACGCGGTTCTGGCTGCGATGGCGGAGCGGGTGGGTGAGGGACTGCCCGAGGCAGGTGATCGGCAGGTCGTGCCGTTGCGTCGGCGGTTCGCCTGGGGCCGCCGGGTCATGGTGCCGCTCGCGGCCGCCGCCGCAGTCGCGGCGCTGATCCTCATCCGTGGCGACGAAGTTGAAGAGGGCGGTGTGCGCCTTGTGGCTGCCGCGCCCAGCATGGTCAGCGAATTGGAAGTGGAGGCCGATGGGCCATTCGTGGTCTTTCCCACGAGCGATCCGAACATCGCCGTGGTGTGGCCACTCAACCTGGAGGAGAGCGAATGATGATCGAGATGGTAACGAGGAGTCTTGGACGCGGGCTGATCCTTGCCCTGGCACTGGGGATACCCTCGGGCGCCGCGAAGGCACAGGAGGGTGAGGAGGCCCCGCAGGACATCCAGAACGTGCTGCTGACCTTTCATCTGGTGCAGGCGGATGGCTTCACCGACGACGACCCCGAGATCAGCGATGTGGTGACCGAGCTCAGGAGGATCTTCAACTTCCGGGGGTACCGGCTCCTTTCGACCTCGCTGTTCAACGTGGGCATGCAAATGTCGGACTACGATAATGACCCCCTGCGGGGCAGCGGATCCCAGCGAATCGTCGTGGAGAACTCGGACGTGGTGCTCATGGTGGACGCGGACCTGCGGGCAGCGCAGCGCTCCAGCATCGTCCGCGGCACCGTGAAGCTCAAGGACGTTACCAGGTTCGTGGATCGGGGTTGGGGGGACTACGACGATCTGCCGCCTCTGCTCAAGATCTCGGTAAACATGCGCGATGGTCAGCGGGTGGTGCTGGGATCCGCTCCCAGAACTGCCGAGGAACCCGTGCTGATCCTGGTCGTGACGGCCAGGATCGATCCGGAGTTCTGAGCCGCAATGAAAAGCCGTCACACGCTACTTGGCGCAGGCGTCTTGAGTTTCGTGATGTGGGGCCCCGGCGCGTTGGCCGGCCAGGATCGGCCGCTGACCGGCGCCCTCCCTGGCGCCGGCGCGGCGGGCGGGGCGACGCAATCTCCTGCCGGTCAGGAAGTCATCCCTCTACCGGCAGAAGACCGATACCTGGATGCCGGCTTCGCAGAGGTCTATCGGCTGGGTTCGCGCTTGGGTGACGGCTGGGACGCGTTCGGCCAGGTTCCGGATCTCGGCTTCGACGAGGCCGGCAACCTCTACATCCTCGACAGGGGGGCGGTGCGGATCTACGTCGTCGATCGGCAAGGCAACCTGGTGCGACAGTTCATCGGAGAAGGGGAAGGTCCTGGTGAATTCGGTGAGCCGAGCGCGCTGGGATTCGGTGTCATGACGGATGGGCGGGTGACCGTTTTCGACCCGAACCGCATGGGGTTCGCACTCTTCGATGCGAATGGCGAATTCGAACGGAACATCCCCCTGCCAGGACCGCACACGCACTACGCGCTCATCTTCAACCTTCAGGCCTTCCCGGGACGGGATCGGTTTCTGTCTACAACCGAGGTCGGGTACCTGGGCACAGGTGAGCCGGGTACCGATGACGATGCGCCGGCTCCCTTCCGCTATCTCCTGAGCTACGATCTGACCGTCGACGAAGTCGCCATCGACTCGGTCGTGGTCGGCTGGTGGCCTCCCGTCCATCCGGACGCGGCCTTTCGGCCGAGGCTCATGGGAGACATGCTGCCAAGCGGGGAGATCGTGTACACGGACTCCTCCGCGTACGCAATCAAGTTCGCAGTGCCCGGCGGCCCGGTGACACGGATCCTGACCCGTCCGTTCGAGCCCGGACCGGTGACGGACCGCATCAAGGACGGCGAGATTGAGCGCCGATTGGACGCGCTCGGCGACGGGGGCGGCGACCCGTTCCGTGAAGCGGTGATCGAATGGGAGCGCAACCACATCGAGGAGATGGAGTTCTTCCACGAGATGCCGGTGGTTCTCGGCCTGAGAACGAGCTGGAAGGGCACCATCTGGGTCCGCCGCCGAGGTGAGGAGGGTGCGGGCGGCAACCCCATCGATCTGATCACGGCGGACGGGCGCTACCTGGGCACGTTTGCGCCGGGCACCACCGGGTTACCGGTCGCCTTCGGTCCCGATGGGTTGATAGCTTTCGTGGAGACGGACGACCTCGACGTGCCCTACGTGGTGGTGAAACGACTGCCGGCCGGGGTGCGCTGACCGAATTCTACCCCCTGGAAGGCTGGTCGCAATGCGAATCTCCCTGACGCTCCTCTCCACATGCATACTCACCCTCGCAGCCTGCGGCTACGATGCCGGGTCGGTCGACCGAGACGCCGGGGACCGGCCTCTGACCGCGGACTTCACCGAAGTCTACCGCGCGGGCGGGTCGGACGCCCCCGACTGGGCGCAGTTCACCCGCCGAGTTCCGGTGAGCTTCGACGGTTCAGGCAACCTCTACGTCCTGGACCCGTTCGCCTCACAGGTGGTCGTCATCGATCCGCAGGGCCGGCTGACCGGAACGATTGGCCAGGCGGGCGAGGGACCCGGAGAGTTCCGCTTCCCCTACCACCTCGCGGTATGGCCCGACGGTCGCCTGGCCGTATCGGACATCGCGCGCGGCACGATTCACGTATTCGGCCCCGGCGGAGACTTCGATCGTTCCGTGGGAGCTGGCACGCTTCCCGAGCTCATAAGGCCGGATCCAAGCGCTGACGCTCTCTACGCCCAAGGGTCAGCGGGGCCAGGCGATGGAATGGACGACTTCAGCATCGGTCGAATCGACCTTTCCGGTGACGATGTCGTCCCCAATCTCGTGCTGCAGGCATGGCGCGCACCCCGGGAAGACCCCCCCGAAGAAGTATCCGCGGACGACTTCCTGGACAGCTCCGGGAACGTTTCCGCAGCGCGGATGCTGATGATGGGCGGAGCCCTCGAGGGAGTGTTCTTCGAGCCTGCGCTGCGCTGGGACGTTCTGCCGGACGGCAATATCGCCTACGCCGATTCCTCGACCTATGCCATCAAGATCGTCACGCCCGGCGGGCCGGAAGTCGAAGTGCTGTTGCGACCGATTCCGCCCGATGCCGTCACCGATCGCCTCCGGTCGGCCGCGATCGAGCGGGAGATCGACAGATACACGGAATTGCTCGAAGATCAGGGCGGCATGCCCGACGAGTTCCGGGAGAGGATCGAGGAGCGCGGCTTCTACCCCGAAGTTGCCGTCATTCGAGAGCTCAAATCGACCTGGCAGGGGGGGCTGTGGATTCGGCGTCCCGGCGATCAGCCCTGGGACGACCAGGGCCCCATCGATGTCTTCGGCCCTGATCGGCGGTACCTCGGCACCCTTGCGGCCGGCACCGCCACGATGCCTGACGCCTTCGGCCCCGACGGTCTGGTCGCCTACTGGGAAGTCGACGAGCTGGATGTGCCCACCGTTGTCGTGAAGAGACTGACCGGAGAGCTGAGGTAACGCCGCCCATGCCCCGCACCTGTCGCCCCAGGAAGCCGTCTCCGTTACCGACAGCGCCGGCGTCCGCATTGTCGAAAGCAGCGCACCTGCCTGGCCCGCGGACGGCGGATGGCGTATCGGCACCGACCCGATCCTGACCATCGGGGAGGTTTCGGGCGATCTGGACTACATCCTCGAATGGGTCTCGCATGCGCTTCGCCTTGAAGACGGAACCATCGTCGTGGCCGACCGCGGCCCGAAACAACTCCGCCTTTTCGGCGCCGACGGTGTGTTCCTCCGGAACCTCGGTCGCAGCGGCGAGGGTCCGGGCGAGTTCGCGATGCTCAGCGAGGTATGGGCGCGGGGTGACACGATTCTGGCTTCCGACAGCTTCCAGAGCCGGATTTCCGTCTTCGGACGCGGGGGAGACGTGCTGGAGACCATTCGCGTCGAATTGGCCCAGGGAAGGGGAGGACACCGGTCGCCACACACCCAATTCGCCGATGGAGCCATCCTGGTCTTGAACCCGCCGTCCGGCGGTGTTCGCCTCGGTGGTGGCGACGTGATCCCCGGAGCCGTCTGGAGGGTCGACCGGTATTCCCGGGCCGGCCGGTTCGTGAACGAGATCGTCTACGTGGAGGAATCTCCCAGGTGGGAACACGGCATCACGGAGCTTCCTCCAGGACTGTACCTGCCCTTTTCCCTGGGACTGCCCCTGTTTGCGGCGAGCGGGAACCACGTGTACGCCGCAGAGGGAACCGAGGCCGGCATCCAGCGATGGAAGAGCGACGGTGAGCTGTCCCACGTATTTCGGTGGTCGGTTCAGGAACGGCGGGTTTCCCGGGACGACAGAAGACGGTGGCGCGAGGCCAATTCCGCCGCGCCCCAGGGGTACAGTCCCGCCGCGTGGGCACGCTACGTGCGAGAGATTCCCTTCCCCGAGCGTATGCCCCTGTTCCGGCGCCTGCTGGCGGACGCGGAGGGCAATGTCTGGGCCGAACGCTTCTTGCCCTCGTGGGAAGAGGACACGGCCTGGTACGTGTTCAATGGAGATGGCGTGTGGCTTGGTGAGGTGGGTGCACCGCCCGGTCTCCACATCTTCGAGATTGGCGTGGACCATGTGCTCGGGCTGCGCCGGGACGAACTCGGTGTGCCGTTCGTCGTTCTGTTTCCGCTGGACCGGGGCCGCGGGGCCCGTCCGCCGGCGACTAATAGCTCCGTGGGCGGCTAGAACCGGTACGTATAGCTCGCCTTTACCGCCCCGCCTCGCGACAGCGTAATCAGGTCCCGGTCGTTCAGGATGTCGGCGCCCAGGTTGCGCCAATTGTGGGTGTAGACCAGGAAGACGTCGTTGCCGGGCCGCACGATCCAGCGCATCCGGGCAAATAGCCCCACGATGTCGCTGTCGTTGTCGTAGCGGACCTGGTTGGTGACGCTGACCCACTGGTTCGCGTTCCACTCGCCCTCCACTTCGTACACGTCGGCGGTGAAATCCCCCCGCGGGAGCGTCACCTCGTTGTGCTCGAAGTTTGTCGAGATGCTCACGCCGGGGTTCGGCCTGAAGGAGATGCGCGCGTTCATTCGCGTCCGGTCGCCGTCCCAGAAGCCGCCCCGGTTGAAGCTGGCACGGCCGGACACCCGGCGGTGGCCGGCCGTCCGTGCCTGGAGACCCCACTCCCAGGTGGTGTATTCGCCCGCCAGGATGTCGATGCCGTCGCTGACCTCGTACCCGTAGTCGAGGAACTCCATGGTGCGGGTGGCCTCGATCTCGATGTTGTCCCCGCTCTCGAAGTCGATGCCGAGGAGGTCGAAACTCCACTCGCGTTCCTCGACAACCCCGGTGTGCAGGTGCTCCAGGTGCCGGAACTGGACCCCGAAGTCGAGTTGCCGGATCCAGTCGATGTTCGCCGGCCTGGGTGCCCAGCCGATCCGCGGCTCCACCCTGCGGAACCCGTTGCGCGCGACGAACCCGAGCGACGGGCTGTAATGGTCGCCGAACTCCCGGTAGGAGATGTGTCCCGACCAGATGTCGTTGGGGAAGTTGAGGCGGAGCCCCCGCGCGGTCAGGTCGTTCAGGGAGTGGTCCACCGAGGGGTCGGGGTTGGAGTTCCAGACGAAGAACGCCTCCAGTTCCATGCGATTGCCGCCCATGAAGTGGCGGGTGTTGAACTGAAGGTCGATGCCGGCGGTGTGGCCATCGCTGGCCGGTTCGCCGTCTGGACCGGGCGAGGCCGCGCGGCGCGTGTAGATGGCACCGATGCTCGACTGCTCGAAGATCGAACGCTTGACGCGCGCGACGGTGAAGGTCTCCCTCGGAATGGTCCTGTCGGTGGCGGACCCGTCGAGGCGATACGAGTGTTCCGCTGTACCGATCTGGTAGAAGCCAAGCTCGTAGCGGCCCGCCTGGCCGGTCAGCCGTGTGCCGTACTGAATCGGGATCTGCTGTCCGGACTGCAGGCCGATCCTTCGCGAGAAGAACGGGGTCGGTCCGCTCCTGGGTGCGAAGCTGAACACCCCCGATCCCTCCAGGAAGAAGTCACGCCGCTCGGGGAACCGCTGGGGGAACCGGGTCAGGTTGACGCGTCGCTGGTCGCTCTCGACCTCCGCGAAATCGGTGTTGACGCTGGCTGACGCGCGCAGGCTGGAGGTGAGGCTGTAGTTGACGTCCAGGCTGATGTCGCGCGGGAAGGTCGTGGGATCGGCGTGCTCCGGGACGTTCTTCCAGGTCGCGACGGCGGAGGGCCGGGCCTCCAGCCCCAGGCCTTGTGAAAGATTTCTCAAGCCGGACAGGCGCCCCGCGTAGACCGGTCGCCAGAGCCCCTCGTTGCGGCGGAATCCGCGCCACAGTATCTCTTCGTTCCTGCGCCGGATCGTGCGCTGGAAGTTGATCCCCCAGGTGTCGATGTTCGGGTTGAAGTTGAGCGTGCGGAAGGGGATGCGAATCTCGGCCGACCAGCCGTCCTCACGCCGTGCGGTGCGGGCTTCCCAGATGCCATCCCAGGCCTTGCTGACGCCGCCACCGCCGCCGCCCCCTCTCCCGCCGCCTCCCCCCAGGAGCCCGTCGCCCATCAGCCCCGCGGGGTTGATCTCGAAGAAGTAGCCCGTGCGACCGTCGAGGAAGGTGTCGAGGATCCACATGAAGCGGTCGTCGGTGTTCAGGCCCGCGTCGCGCTGGCGCTGGTAGGCGAGGATCCCGTCCGGATCGTCGTAGAGGATGGCGCCGATGTACAGGTGGTCGGTGTCGAAGATGACCCGGATCTCGGTGCGCTCCGACGGGGCGCCGCCCTCGACGGGCTCCTGCTGGGTGAAGTCGGTGATCGGCGTGGCGGATTGCCAGATGTCCTCGAGGATTCGTCCGTCCAGGTCGATGGAGGCTGATGTGGGAAGCGGTAGCGCCTCCAGGACCGGAGACGCGCCGTTGTCGCCGTTGACCTGCTGCGCTACGGCCGGTCCGGGCAGGGCCACCAGCGCCGTGGCCGACAGCAGAGTGGAGGTCTGCCACAGGCGGGCGAGATCGCGCTGCGGACCGGGGTTAAAACGGCTGTATTGCATCGTCATCCTCTTCCGCCCCGCGTCCCCGCGGATTCAGAGATTGAAAGGTGCCCTACCGGGGAAAGACACCTGTAGCACGCGCTTCGTTGGCCGTGGCATGCGGGCAGGATAGGCTCCCGGCGGCACGGCCGAATGACCCTTGGGAGGATAGCGGGAGTGTCCTAGGAGAACCACCGCTGAAGGGTGGGAACCGGCTGGCTGCCCGCGGCTGGCATGCCGGATGCGGGCAGCCTATGTTTTCCGCGTCGGGGGGCGTGGCCTTTCGCCTCCCCGTTGTACCTTCCCGAAACGGAGAACACGATGTTCCGGATCCACAATCGCACCCCCGTTGCCCTTTCCCTCCTTCCGCTACTGGCCCTGGCCTGCGGCGGCGACCAGTCGGAGTCAGCGGAAGCCGGATCCCCCGCCGAGGAGGGCGCGCAGCCCATGGCCACGATGACGGCCGCTGCCCCGGCCACGATGGCCGGCCTCCTCAACCCCAACCTGGCCAGCGAGGAGGAGCTTGGTGCGGTACCCGGGCTCGGTGATGCGGTCGGCGCGATCGTCGGGGGACGGCCGTACCTGCGGGCTGCCGACCTGCACGCGGTCCTGATGGACGCCGTGGGCGAGGAGGCTGCGCTGGTGGCCTACGAGCATCTCTGGCTGCGGATCAACCTCAACGATGTCACCAACGACGAGGTCCTCCTGATTCCGGGCGTCGGCGACCGAATGGCGCACGAGTTCGAGGAGTACCGGCCCTACGACGACATGGACGAGTTCCGGCGTGAGATCGGCAAGTACGTCGACGAGGACGAGGTCGCCCGGCTCGAGCAGTACGTGTATCTGCCGATCGACTTGAACACGGCCACCAGCGACGAGATCATGATGATTCCCGGCATGACCGACCGGATGGTGCACGAGTTCGAGGAATACCGCCCGTACACCGACCTCGACCAGTTTCGCCGTGAGATCGGCAAGTACGTCGACGAGGGGGAGGTTGCGCGTCTGGAGCGGTACGTCACGCTGAACTAGGAACCGGCGGGCGTGGCGGGGGCCGGGTTCCCTCATGCATGAACGCCGCCCGGCACCGGTGACCTGCAAATGATCCGGAAGATCGTCTTCAGGCTTCACCTGTCGGTTGCGGCGGCTATCGGGGCGGTCGTACTCATGCTGGCCGCGACCGGGGTGATCCTCTCGCTTGAAGGGACGGTCACCGGGCTGGCCGAGCGGCGCCACTTCGTCGCAGTCGCGGAGACCGCCCCGCTTCCCCCCACGGCCCTCGTGCAGGCGGCCGAGGCGTGGGGCGCGGCGCGGGGAACCCCCCTCACGGCGACCTCCCTGCGCTACCGGCCGCACCCCCGCGCCCCCGTGCGCGTCGACGCGGGCCGCGAACTGCACGTCTACGTCGACCCCTACCGCGGCGAGGCGCTCGGCCACGGCCCCGGCGCCCTCGAGCGCTTCTTCACCTTCGTCCACGACCTCCACCGCTGGTTCGCCGTGCCGAGCGGGTCGGTGCGGCGCGCCCGCGCGATCACGGGCGCGGTGAACGTCGCGTTCCTGTTCCTGCTCGTCACCGGGCCGTTTCTGTGGCTGCCGAGCCGCTTTACGAAACGCGCGCTGGCGAACGTGCTGCTCTTTCAGCGCGGCGCGCGGGGTGCGTGGCGCGATCTCAACTGGCACCAGGTGATCGGCATCTGGACGGTGGTGCCGTTGGCGGTGATCGCGGTGACGGGGGCGGTGACGTCGTATCCGGCGGTGGCCGACCGGGTGTATCCGGTGGTCGGGCAGGTGGTGTCGGGGGGGAGGTGGGGGGGTGAGGTGGGGGTGGGTGGGGGGTGG
>JAJDVT010000118.1 GCA_022826005.1 Gemmatimonadota bacterium
TACACCTTGGTCTTGTTCTTCATAGGGCCGGTCTCCTGTTCCGGTATTGCGACTCAACCGTCGCATGTGGCTCTGGCACCTCCGACCACCGGGGCGCTAACCCACGGTAGCCGGCAGGGGCCGGCCCTTCCATATGTTCTAGGACGCTATGGGGGCATCAAGTGGCGGATCGCCGGGCCGCGTGTCCCTGTACGGCATGGTCGAGACCTACCGCTGCGCCGATTTCGCGCGCTCCGCCAACCGCATCGGAAGGTCCCTCCGGCTCGGGCCGGACCGCTGGTTTGTTCGCCCGGCGTTGCGCGCGGGCGTCGAATGCGACGGCGGCGACATGTCGCCGACCGCCGGGACGAGCCTGACGTTCGGACGGCGCTACGGCGCGCGCTTCATCCTCCAACTCGGGGAGGCCTCCGAGGGCACCCTGACGCTCTTCCAGATGGGCGGGTACGTCTCGTTCTGAGCACTCCACGACCGGCCCGAAGGCGATTACCTCGGCGCACGGCCGCAACCAACCCCGGAACGCGGGCTCGATGGCCTTCCCGCAAGGGATTGATGGACTGGGAGCGACCCAAGGCGAGGGGTGGGATGGCCGCGCACATCCCAACCGTCGCCGTGCCCGTATGAGGCATGCCGAATAGGGGGGTCGCTCCCGTCCACGGCCTCCGGTCTCGGCGCGGCACAGCCGCCCCGGAGGCCGTAGTGCAACCTACCGCCGGACAACGAGATGCGACGATTCGGACGTGCACGTCCGAATGGCATTTCCGTGCAAATGCCCCCCGACGTCACATGTGCGCCTCTGGATCGGCATCGGGCACGTCGAAACCGGCTCCTGGCCGACGGCTCCCCGCTTCCAATCGGAAAGCTCCAATTCGATAGACAGACGGCTCATCGCCGACGCGATTCCCGACCGCACCTAACCCCCGGACTGGCCAAGACGGCTTCTCTCCGCGACCTTTCCGATGCGCAGATCGTGCAGTCCATCAATCGAGAGGAATCGAACGATGGCACGCACGAAACGAAGTCGGCGCTCCTACGGCGCCGGCGAGTGGGGCCGGAACCGGGTGAGGGTGTTCCCCGATCCCAAGACCGGCCTGTACCAGATGGAGTGGCGCGAGAACGGGCGCAGGCTCACCCGGTCGTTGAAGCACCGCGACTGGAGGCGGGCGAAGCGGCAGGCCGACGAGTTCGCTGCCGGATTCGCCAGCCCCGACCTGAACGGCAAGGCGGAAGCCGAGCCCGAGCCGCTCACGCTGGGGGGGCTGTTTGACATTTTCGGTGAGGAGGTGACGCCCACCAAGGGCGAGCTCCTCCGCTTCCTCGGACGGAACCGCGACCCGGCGACACTCTCCCAGCGGGACTGGGACCGGTTCATCCGGGCGCGGCGGGAGGGCAAGGTCGGACCGAGTGGCCTGCCCGTGTCCGACCGGACGGTCCAACGGGATCTGAGGCCCCTGCTGGCGGTCCTCAACTGGGCCGCGCGGTCGCGAAACGAAGCGGGAAGGCTGCTCCTCGACTCCAACCCTCTGAAGGGCTTGAGGGTGCCCCAGGAGAAGAACCCAACCCGGGTTGTTCTCCCTCAGGCGGAGTACGAGGCCCCTGCTCCGGGTGTCCGCAGAGATCGATTGACGCTTTCGCGTAGCGCTCGTGCTCGCGCAGGCTGCAAAGGACTGATGTTACCGGGCGTCCATGCCTCATCCTGACCCGCCTTGGAGGCGCGAGTCGAGCGGTCGGCTTGCGGCAGGATACTCCATGTGGCGTTGACAAGACAAGGGCTGGCGCGACCCCCGGGGCCGGTTTTACGCTACATAGCCGTTACTCTAGACTCCCCCTCCTTCCGCCGCGTTGGCGACACGATGACCAATTACTAATCCGATCGACTTGGCTCGCCTCCGGGCCCGTGATCCGGTCTTGCTGGCGCAGTTGGTGGAAGAGGTCGGTTCACGGATCTGGTGGGCGATTCGCCGTTACGCGCGTGACGACGACCACGCCGACGACCTGGCGCAGGACTGCTGGAAGGTCATCCTGGATCGGCTCCATCGCTACGGCGGGCGCGGTTCGTTCGCCAACTGGGCCATTGCCGTTAGCAAGAATGTATGTCGCATGCGCCTGCGTAAGGCGAAGCGGGCGGGCGGCCAAGTCATCGTTCTCGAGCATGCTGCGGCGGTCCCGGACAGCGCCCCCGATCCCGAAGAACGACTGGTCCGTGGGGAACAGCGCGCGGTCCTGGATCGTGCGCTCGGAGAGCTTCCCGACCGGGAACGCGACGTGATTGTGTTGCGTATCCTTGAAGGAAGGACGGCCGGGGAGACCGCACAGGCGTTGGGAATGAGCGTTCAGGGCTCACGATTACTTCTAGTGCGCGCCATCTCCCGGATGCGGGCCATGGAGCCGATCCAGCAACTGGCTCTGGACAGCATCGAATAGGACTTCAGCATTGGATTCCGACGGAATCACGATGCCCGCTTCGGTAACAGCTCGCCGGGCAAGCGGAAGGCGAGGAGACAGAGTCCTGCAGTCCCTATTGACACAGGATTCGCCGCATGCGATAGGTTTCTATCCTACGCAGGGGTCGCCGGGCGGTTGACTTGCCTACGCCGCTCGAAGTGGCCGCTTGGAGGGAGTAGCGGTTCACAGAGTCGACCCCGGTTACCCCTGTGAGGCCACGCGAATGGCGGCGAGGCCCCACCAGACAACCTGTCCCTCCCAGAATACTGCATCGACTATGACTATCAGATCCGTCAGAGGCTCGCCGGTATCCGGGTGGCTGGCCACGTGCGGATTCGCCAAGCTAGCGGGTACTTGGCTAGCGGGACTGCTGGGGCTATACGGTTTCTACGCGCTGATTACTTTTGTCAGGGTTGCTCCACGGCTCCCGGATGCCTACCGGGCAATCATGGTACTCGGCCCGAGTACCATGGCATGCGCCGTTCTCATCTCGGCCGCGACATTCGCGGGGTCCGCACTGCGGTTCGACCTGCTGATGACGCGGGATTCCAAGCGTCGGCGCGTCTCTTGGGGGCAGTTGGTGCTGTTTGGCGTGGGAGCCTACTTGCTTGCGGCCGTAGGAGTCTTAGCCATCAGGTCGATGTTGCCGGGAGCTACCGACATGCCGCCCGAGACGATCGCTCCATTCCCTCGAGTCCTCAGCGACTTGCGGCCGCTGTTTCCAGTACCATTTGGGGTCTTTCCCGTCTTGTCGGGCATAGCGGGCGCTTTGGTGGGGCGGATCACATCCCGCTCAGTGCTGGCACCCGCAGCGGCAGTTCCTTGGTTGGCGTGCTTCGGCCTCGTCGGTGCCTTCGTAGCATCTTTCTTGGGGACCGCAAGTCTTATCGTGCAGCACGATTTGTCACCCATGTGGATCCTTGTCGGTCCGTTGACCGTGCCTCTGGTCGTGATCGCGGCGTTAGTGTGGCACGTGTACTCCGGTCTTGGACCGCACGGAAAATGGACGGACCGGGATCCCGTTAGTCCGGATACCGTGGATGAGATCCTATTCAGGGCATTCGAGTCTCGCCAGACTGAGGAGGACGTCGGGGTTGCGTCGGCTGGCTCCAAAGACACCGATGTCGCGCGCCTGGTCATCGGGATGCGGCGTGCTGCTGGCTCCCGGACCAAGATGACGGACGCCCAGGTTTCGGACATCGTCGAGCGCCTTGTGGAACATCACGCAGGGCAGACGCGGCGAGTCATCCAGCGGCGTACAGGCCGTTTTGCCGCAGTGGGCGAGTATGGCTCAGCCTACACCGCCCTCGCCGCCGGTAGCCTCGTAGTTGGTTTGCTCGGTGGCCTGCCGCCGAGCATCTCATCGGCCGCAGTAGTTGGGCTTGTTGGATCCGCCACCGTCTTTCTTGCTACCCGATACCGCACTGCTGTTGCCGCGACCGAATGACCGAGCATTCGACCCTGATGGGAGGAAGCAAACGGCGCCTGCTTACCTCCCGTTCCGTGAGCCAAACCCATTAGCGTCGGGTGCACAGTCCTCGTCGGCCAAGCAGTCCCATCGGAAGAAGCAGCAGTTCTGGCAGCAATAGGGGCGTCCCTCGGTCATCTTGCAACACGGGAACACGTAGCTGCCCGGTCGTTGCGCATTCGCGCCCATGCTTCCGGGCGGACTCGCCAGCAACAAGCCGAGATTGATCAATGACGCGATCAGGATGGAAGCGGTCTTGAGTTTCATGTCGTTCGCTCCGTAGAATTGGGAACTGGGTGGAATCCCGCTGGTGGGCGGTTCGTAGTCGCACTAAGTGCAATTGGTCGGCATGGGGACACCGGGTGCTGGAATCACGTTGCATCGCTCCCTGGCCTATCCCGATAGCAAGCGGGAAACGACAGCATCCACCTGCTTGAGTTCGCTCCCATGGCCGTCAAAACGGAGCACTCCATCCGAATCGAACACGAACACCCAAGGCGTTCTTGCTACGAGGGAATACACTCTACGCTGTGGACTCAACCCGATCACACTCAAGAACTCGACCTCCCAGCCAAGGTGCTTGGCAAAGTCCTGCCCCGACGACGGACCGTCCAGCGTTAGCGCGATTCTCCGCACCCCGGAATCACTTGCTTGCACTTGGTCAAAATGGCGAGCCCACTCTGGTCCCCAACTCCGGCTGTGGGCGCAGTCTGGATGGAAGCTGTAGATGACCGTAACCCGTGTCGCCTCGTCATTCAGTAGCAGGGGAATCGTGACGGGAACTCCAAGCTCGCGATAGCCGGTCACGACAGGTACCGTATCTCCCGTAGCGAGTGGTTCCATCGAACCTGATGGTTCGTCGCCTGCGGGCGTTCGACCGGTGGCGATCCAGATCTGCACCACGATTCCAGCGACCAGCAAAGCCAACAACACGTCTTGGAGTCTCCTCATGACACTGCGTCGACCTCCGTCCACTTCGATAGAACTGACCCGGTCTCCCTCGACCACACCTTGCTGCTCCCGTCCTCATATTCATGGATCCGGTACTCCCGGTTCGTAGACAGTTGCCGCCGCCCCCGCGTGTAGAACTGCACCTCCCTGTTCTTGCAGAACAACCGATTCCCCCTGGAGATCCGGGCTGGGTGCTTTAGGCAGAGCACGTCCACAAGACGTGACAGCTCAGGCGGTACCAGTGGTTCCAGCACACTCGGAGCCTCGGTAGGCCTGCTTAAGGACTGGTTGGTCCGGGTCCAGAACCGAGGGAGGAAATCATTAGCCGCATCGATTTCAGCAATGCCTTCCGCAGCTAGTTCGGCCGGGAGGCGTCCGCGCAGTGTTCCAACCATCCGCCTCCGGCGCGCAGCGAGTCCAAGATCGGTCCGCGACATGTCGATGCCGCATTCCGCCATCGCTCGCGCCAACTGACGTTTCGTGCTGCCCCCGAATGTTGACTCAGAAGCGGTTAGCCGGGCCGACACGACCGAGGGGAGGCTGAGGCCGCGAAAGATCCCCTTCTCCAGTGTCTGCCGAATCACTTTGAAGATGGACCAGATCCCAGAGTCTTCCACGAAGAACCCCGAATACACGAAGTTGGAAGCGTCGTCCATGGTCAGGACTAGATCCCAAGTCCGTCGAGACACCCACTCGTGTCGCGCGGCGATTAGGTGGATCAGCATGCCTTCCCGTGGCATCCGGCCGCTGGGTTCCCGCGGGTCCATTCCACTGATGCGCCGCGAAGTGCCGTTTCGAGCGCGCTTCGCCACGAGTCCTGCGGTCTGGAGTTCGTCTTTGACCCAGGTATACGAGCGCTTGCCACCGTGTTCGTCTCGATACCTCTCGTAGAAATGGCGGACGTTCCAGCCCGGATAGCGTTCCGTGTACAGCACCTTCAGCTCCGCTCGTTCCTCATCAGGCGCCCGGCGGCCGTTGGGACGATGGCGAGATTGATCTTCCCACCACTGGGAGCCCCGGGTGCGAGTCCCGGCCGCGTAACGACCAAACGTCCGCACGGACATCTTCAGTTGCGCTGCCGCCTCCGCCTGACTCAGGCGTCCCCCGCGCCATTCGTCGTAGACGGCTCGGAACTCTGCCTCTCGCACCTTAGGTTGGCATTTCGGGGTCAGAAGACTCTCGCGCTCGTGAGACATTTTGGAGACCGCCACAGCGCATGCGGTTTCCCACTCTGTGTCTCCTAGAGATGCCATTCAGCGCGTTGATAGGGGGGTCATTTTGCGACACGCTCTCGCACTGTCAGAAACAAATAGACTGTCCGGTCGCCGACGGGGGCGGTCCGTAGGGGTCGCTGTCGTCATCGCTTCTGGACAGGCGATGGAGCGGGTGCGGCGAGTGTCATGCGTGGCTGGTCCAAGCCGATGACGAGCCGAAGAGATTAGCACGGATCGACCAAGCGATCGTCGAGCGAGACATCGAAGCCATTGAGGAGTGCGGTGGCCCTCTAGCCATGAAGTACGGCGTCGCGCTGAAGAAGCAAGCGCGTCCTCAGCCCGGACCAGGGGCCATCCACAGGCGGCACGCCCTCGCAGAAGGAGCGTCTCGCGGGGACCTGCTTCCGGTCACCGGCATTACTTGACGCAGGGGACGAGCAGGGCCGCGATCCCGCGGCAGGATGGGGTGAGCAGGCGGACGTGTACCGCTGGATTGCGTCGGGCCAGCTGGACCGGGAGCTGGATAGCGAGGCGGTGAGTACGGGCCGAGAGCTTCGCGCCCGTCAAAGCTCGATCGGTAGGGAGGGATCATCCGGGCTCGTCTGGCCGAGTATCTGGAGTTGAACGAGTAGGCGCGCTGGAGAACCTGCTTGTAGCGACAGTTCTCTTCCATCCTCGCGGGTAGCGCGTCGGCGGCGAAGACGACGCATCCCCGGCGGCGATGCCGGTGAACGCGGTGACGGGAAGTGTCCTGGTGCCTTCGAACTGGTCGGTCCATACTGCCATGATGGTGCTCGCGTCGATCAGATCGCTCATGGTCGCGGATGCGGGATAGAGCGGGCCACGACAGGTTGTCGTTCACGGCGCTAGTCTGCGGCCCGTCGCAGACTACATCCTGGTCAATGTCGTAGATCTCGGGCGGTTCAGTGGTGTCGCCGGTCCCGAGAGAGGCGGCCACAAGGAGTGAGGGGATGGGCCGGCGGAACATGGAGGTCCTCCTTGCGCTGTGTAGGTGACCGGTTCAGCGCCCGGGCGTGCGCCCCAGCTCGCCTCCCGGCCGGTGCTTCGCCTTCAGCCCCTTCTCGCCCCCTTCCAGGAACTCCCGCCGCCACCGCTCCAGTTCCGGCGGCGCAACCCGAATCTCCCGGCTCACCTCGCCGATGTCCTCGCCCCGCAGCAGCCGCAACGCCACCTCGGCCTTCCGCTGCATGCTCCAACGTTCCAGCGCCGCCATGCTGTTCGGCACGCGGTGCCCCGGGGGACCGCCCGCCGATCCGACTAGGGGCCGTCAATGGTCCTGATGACCTGGCCGTCCTACCGGTCGGCGGGACGGAAAAGCGGACACTTCAATTCAAGTGCCACAGCAGCCGGCCATTTCATTTGCTACCGACAGCACAGGTTGACAGACTTGACGAATACCTGGGAGGGGGGGGTACCATTTGCGGCGGATTGCTCCGCCGGGATGGGCCCGGGCTGGAGGCATCCGGTGACCTTAGGTAGCTGGGAGGCAACCATGACGATCTCGAGGAAGACGTACCTGTTCGTAGCCGCGCTGTTCGTGTTTCTGTGGGCCGGCGCGCCGACCGAGGTGGGGGCGCAGGACGGAGGGGGGCTGACGTGCGGGTGGTGCGTGGCGGATTTCCGGGTCGGGTTTGAAGACAGCCCGGATTACAGGGGGCCCGTCATCCAGTTCCGGCACAAGTTTCCCGGTGGCGGCAACGAGTGCGGCTGGGACGGGCACGATGAGCCCGGTGCCATGTGCTCGCGCTGCGGGGGCACCTCCTTCTGCCACGAGGACTTCTGGACTGGCCCGTGCCACATCCCTTGTGGTCCGACAGGCGGGGACCTCGCGGCGGTGGACGAAGTGCAGGATGCCCTGGAGCGGGGTGACGTAGCTGCGGTCGCACTGGCGCTGCAAGCGCCGCAGGAGGGCGTCTCCTTCGAGTTCATCCCCGACGCGGGCCGCATAGAGGTGACGTTCTCGTGCGGTCCGGGCGGTGCCGTTCAGAGCATGCCGGTACCCCCGGCGGCCCGCGACCGGCTGCAGGCCGCTGTCGCCGCCGTCGCGCCAGGCGAATGATCCCAGCCTCATACAAGAATCAGGCCAGCCGCCGCCGGGGCGGCGCGCGCGCGCTACCTCGGCGGGCTGCCCGCCTGCGCACCCTCGCCGCGGCGGTGGCGCTGCCTCTCTCGGCGGCCGCATGCGGCGCGCCCGCGTCCGAGGCGGCCGCCGCCGGGCAGGATCCCGGCGTCACCATCCGGGACTCGGCCGGCATCGAGATCGTCGAGAACCACGCCCCCGTTTGGGAGAGCGGGGAGTTCTGGACGGTGGATCCCGAGCCGGAGTTCGTGCTGGGCGGTCTGGGGGAATCGGGAGACTCGGCCCATCTCATCTGGCAGGTCAGGGCAGCCAAGCCGCTCTCGGATGGCCGGATCGCCCTGCTCACGCCCAACGGCGACCGCAAGGTGCTGGTCTACGAGCCCACCACCGGTCGGCTGTCGGCGGCCTTCGCACGGTCGGGACGGGGACCGGGAGAGTTCGTCCATCCTGTCAGTATGCAGGTGCTTCCGGGGGACACCATCGCGGTCTGGGACGTCATGTTCGGGCCTGTCTACTACTTCGACCCTTCGGGCGGGATCCTCAGGGAGCGGCACATCGACCTGGGGGCCCTGGTGGAGGCGACGCGGACGGGGAACCAGCAACCGGGCGAGATCCCGTGGCCGCTCCCGGACGGATCGTTCGGGATGTCGGTGCACCAGGTCGAATGGGCCCGGCCGGATCGGTCCGGGGTGGTCTACAGGGCGCCGATAGGCTTCGTCAGGATCGACTC
>JAJDVT010000101.1 GCA_022826005.1 Gemmatimonadota bacterium
CATCCTCCGGCTCGCCGGTTGCCTCTCTCCCACGTCCAAGGAGATAATCAAACTCCATCAACTGCCACCTGCTCCGGGCTCCGGCCTCACCTTCTCGCACCTCCCCCGGTTCAGGCTCATCTCCGTATTGGAAAAGACTCCGGGCCGCGGTGTGGATGGAGCGGGGCGGCGTCTACGCGATGGCGACGCTCCGCGGCGGCGGCGAGTTCGGCGAGACCTGGCACGCAGGCGGCATGCTGAAGAACAAGCCCAACGTCTTCGCCGACTTCATCGCGGCCGCAGAGTGGCTCATCGACGCGGGCTACACGAACCCCGACCGCCTCGCGATCCGCGGAGGCAGCAACGGCGGTCTCCTCGTCGCCAGCGCGATGACCAAACGGCCCGAACTCTTCCGCGCGGTCTTCTGCGGCTTCCCCGACCTGGACATGGTGCGCTTCCATCAGTTCACGCGCACGAACAACATGCCCGCGCTGCTGGAGTACGGGAACGCGGCGGTGCGCGAGGAGTTCGACGTGCTGAAGACATTCTCGCCGTACCAGAACGTGCGGGATGGGGTGGCGTACCCGGCGGTCATGCTGACGCAGGGGGACCTGGATACCCGGGTGCCCCCGCTACAGGCGCGGAAGATGGCCGCGCGGCTGCAGCGGGCGAGCGCGTCGGGGCTGCCGGTGATCCTGGATTACGATCCGCGGGCGGGACACGCGGGAGGGCGGACGTTCAGCCGGAATGTGAGGAATACGGCGATGGAGCTGGCGTTTCTGTGGGGGCAGGTGGGTGGGTAGCGTCAGGGGCAGGGCCTGTGCCAACGCGCGTCACCCAGCCGGAGTTTGGCGTAGGGTTCGGCGTCTTCCTGCCACCGGGCCACGTTATCCGGACCCCAGCGCTCCAGCCATAGACCGTTGATGCGGTTCCGGTAAGTGACCCAACCGGGTGCCGGCGTGTCGTCCGGTTCTCCGTACACCTCCCGCAAACGCGCTTCCAGCCTGCCGAACATGTCCGAGCCCGGGTAGTAGAGCGCCACGCACACCAGGATCCCGCCCAAGTCCCGACCCACTTGAACGACAATCCGTTGGGGCGTGCCGAAGATCCCTTGCATCGGTCCGACATCAGCTATTTCCCCGTAGCCATCTGCATCAACGAACGCTTCCAGCCACTCGGGCGCCGGCTCCCCCAACGTGATGGTGCGGCCATCGGCGAATGTGACGGATCGTCCGAGCGGGCGCATCACATCGATCGAGACCGGTGGCGGCGAGTCGCATGACACCGGGGTGAGTTCGATGGGCCGCGCGTTCACCTGCTGGGGGCTCACGTCTACGATGGTGCGCGCCGTGCCGGCCCACCCCTCGCCCGAGCGGAGCAGCGTGGCCCTCACCCCCTCGAAGAGAGCGCTGAATCCCAGCAACAGCGAGTCACCGATGATCTCCGCGCTCGTGAAGCCGTGAACCAATGGCAAAGCGCCCTCCGGCACCACGATGCGAGTGGCCGAGGGCTTTCGGAAAGCGGGGCCGGCAAACTCGATTCTCGGCGGAATCTCGAAGTGGCGTGCGCCCTCCGCAGGGACGGGTCCCGGTTCCCGGCCTGGATAGCTCTCCACCACCCACTCGCCGACGGTGACGTCGTAGCAGCCGGTGAGTTCGGTTGACAGCGGCGGCGTGTTGTCGGGCGGCTCCTCTCGGGCGGCGCACGCTGCCGCGGCAAGCACGAGTGTCGACACCAGGGGTACCCGCATGCCTACCCCCCGCGCTCAATCGAAACCGGTGGGGGGCTATCGCACGCCACCGGCGACAGCGTGATGGGACGGGCATGCACCGGGTAGGGGTCTATGTCGATGAATGTGCGTGCGGTGCCAACCCAGCCGTCGCTGGAGCGGACCAGCCAAGCCGTCACTCCGCCATAGCCCGTGCTGAACCACAAGTCAAGCGAATCACCGATGATTTCGCCGCCCATGTAAGCGTGCACCGATGGCAGTGCACCCTCCGGCACCACGATTGCCGTGCCTGAATAGGGCGGATCGCTCGGCCCGGCAAACTCGATCCTCGGCGGGATTTCGTAGTAGGTCGAGTCGCCTCTCTCGCTGGGAACGGGTACCCGCCGCGGACCGAAGAGCCGACTCAAGAGCGGATAGCTTTCCTCTACCCACTCACCGACGGTCACTTCGTAACAGCCAGTCAGTTGGAGGCTCCCCGGCTCCCACTCGGTTGTCGCTTCCGAGTCGGCAGTCCCACCACCGCAGCCGATGGCGGTCGCCAGGAGGAGCGAGGGAACTCGGGCGAGAGTCATCCTCACCGCCCTCGGTGCGACAGCAGCATCCTGGGCCATCAGCCGTTCATTGCCCACTCTGGCGGTTCGTAAAGACAACATGACATCTTGTAAAGCAGACCTTACATGCAGATGGGGTCGGGGAGGCACCGCGAATCACAGATGACGGGTGTGCAACTCGATGTAGGCCCCGTCAGATTCGCCGGTGTACAGGAACAGGTGTGTGATTCGGTTTACGAAGACGGTCGCGGGGATGGGCCAATCCTGAGGCGGACCATAAAGATCTCGGAGTCGCGCATCCAACCGCTCGAAGCTGTCGGCGGCGGGGTATCGGAGACGGATTTGGCTCACCTCGTTCGACCGGGTCAGCAACACGGCAACGGAGTCAGTGGTACCGAAGAGTCCTCGGGTCCGGCCGACCACGAGTAGCCAGTTCGATGGAATCGCGTCCAACGACCCGGAGCGCTCCACCGTGCGGGGTGGATCGGCTTCCGTTTCCAACTGCTCGGGAAGCGGCTCTCCCAGCGTAATGACCAGTCCGCTCTCCAGCTCGACGGAGCGCGCGAGGGGCGGCATCATTTCGTCGATCGAAACCGGTGGGGGGGTGTGGCACGGAACCGGCAGCAGTGTGATGGGCCGAGCATTCACCTGATGGGGAATAACGTCGGTGAAACCGCGTGCCGTGCCGGCCCATCCCTCGCCGGAGCGGACGAGGCGGGCCGTCACCCCGGTGAAGCCGGTACTGAAAGACAGGCGAAGTGTGTCAACAACGATCGCACCGCTTCTATAGCGATGAACAGATGGCATTGCGCCCTCCGGCACCACGATCACGGTGTGCCCAGGGCCCTCACTGACGAATTCGATCCTGGGCGGGACTTCATAGTAGAAGGAGTCGGGGCTCTCGCTGGGAAGCGGCTCGGGTTCGTCTCGCCCGGGCACGGTTTTCTCGACCACCCAATCGCCCACGGTGATGTTGTAGCAGCCGGTCAGCCCTGCGGGAGTCTCTTGCGCCGTCAGTCGTGCGCTTTCCAGGCCGGTTCCGACGGCGAGGCTGGCGGCAGCCACAGTGATACTCGACCCCCAAGTCATCCTCACCGCCCTCTGTCCGACAGCAGCACCTCGGCCTGAGCGGCCGGCGAAGGGCGCAACCACAACGACGTAGACGCACTCCTGTAGACCTGGACACCCGGCACCCCCGATCTTGTCCCGGGCGCGCCGTACTGGCCACGAAGCCGCTCCTCCAGGGTCTCCCGGGCTTCGGGGTCGACGTACAGGAGCCGCACGGAATACACCAGCCCGTCAGGGTCCGTGTGGACCTGGATGGCGTCCGTGGTGCCGAAGAGTCCCCGGGACCGGCCGACCACGCCGACGGCGTTGCGCGGAGTCATCAACTCCGTTTCAGCCAGGCTTGATGGCCAGGTCCACTCGAACGGCGGAAGCTCCACCGTCTCCAGCTGGTCGGGCAGCGGTTCGCCCAGGGTGATGACATGTCCACCCTCCAGTTCCACGACCCGCGCAAGCGGATGCGACTCGGCACCCGGGACCTGGAGGGGGGACTCGCAGTCCACCCGGCTCATGGCCACGGGCCGGGCATGGACCTGGTGTGGAACGACGTCGATGAAAGAGCTGGCATTGCCCACCCACCCATCTCCCGACCGGCCCAGGATTGCAATCACCCCGGTGTAGCCAGTCGAGAAGCCCAGCCGGAGCGAGTCGCCCTCCATTCGGGCTCCTGTCATACGACTCAAGTAGTGACGAAAAGCCGCCGAGTCGCTCTCTGGAAACGCGATTCGTGCCTCGGAGGGCCGCCGGTCATGCGGCCCGGCAAACATGATCCTCGGAGGGAGCCGAAACCATTCGGGAAACTCCCCGGCGAAGTGTGGACGCAACTCATCCACATACGTTTCCACGACCCACGGTCCCAAGGTCAGGTCGTGGCAACCTGTGAGCACGTCGGGCGTGTCCTGGGCGACGAGCCGTGCATCGCCCATCACGGGTGCACCCACCCCTGCGATTACCGTTGCAATGACCATCCGAAGTCGCATATCCATGAATCCTCCTCATTGGTTTCGCCGATCTCGCAGACTACTTCGATCTCCGGGGTTTGGACACGGTCGAGCGGGGCGGGGTTGTCGGTGTCAGAGCCGCAGGTCGGACAGCTCGATCTCAACGCCTTCGCCCGGTGAAGCGGTCAGAAACAGGAGAGTCGTCCGGTTCATGTCCATCAGGTTGTCGCCTGTATTCCCCGCCGGCTCCACACCCGGTTCGGCGTACCAGGAACGCAGGCGCGCCTCCAACATCGCATGGTCTTCCGCACCGAAAAACCAGAGACGAATGCTCCGCACCAGACCGTCCCGCGTCAAACCAACCGAGATGTCGTCGGTGGTGCCGAAGAGCCCTCGGGTCCGGTCCACAATCCTGATCGGGAGGCGCAAGCTCACACGCTGCACCGAGTCGGGCTCGGGGTCGACGGTCTCCAGCTGCGCGGGGAGCGGTTCGCCCAGCGCGATGGCCAGTCCGCTTTCCAGCTCAACGGTGCGCGGGATCGCGCGCATGATGTCACTCGACACCGGCGGAGGGGAATCGCACGGCACCCGGGTCAGTTCTACAGGCCGGGCGTTCACCTGCTCGGGCGTATGGTCCACCCGGGTACGCGCCGTCCCGGACCATCCCGTGCGGGAGCGTGCAAGCGTGGCACGCACCCCGACGTGGCCCGTGCTGAAAACCAGGACCAGCGAATCGCCGATGATCTCGCCACCCGCGTAGCGATGGAGCGTCGGTAGCGCTCCCTCCGGCACCACGACCTGTGTAGCCGAAGGCTGGCGGTCACTCGGCCCGGCGAACTGGATCCTCGGAGGGATCTGGTAGTCGACTGAATCGTAGCTATACTCGCTCGGAACCGGGTACGCGTCCTCGCCGGGATAGGTCTGTTCCACCACCCACTCCCCTTCGGTGACGTCGTAGCAGCCGGTGAGTTCGGTGCCCTCCTGCCCTGCCTCGGGCGTTTGTTGGGAGCCCTCGGTTCTGCCTTCGCAGGCAGCGGCGGCCGCCATGACCAGCAGCACCCCGGAGTGCATGGGGATTCCTCCGCTCCGCCGTGAAGCACATCGCATGTTCGCGCGACCCTTCGTCAGCGGTAGCGGTGGTCACTCAGCTCCAATATGAGGTAGCCGGGATCCCGGAGAAGCATCAACGCCAAATCGGTGATGCGGTTCCGGTACCGGACCACGCGAGTGCCCTGGTCCTGGGCGCCGTAGGGTTCTCCGTATGCATCACGCAATCGTTCTTCCAGTCTCTCGAATGCGTCGGTTTCCGGGGAGTAGTAGAGTCGCACCCCGGTCACGATCCCGCCGTATCTCCGTCGCACCGAAACGGCGATCCGTTCAGGTGTTCCGAAGATGCCCTGGACCGGGCCGACTCCGGCAAGTTCGCCATTGCCATCCCCATCGATGATCGTTTCCAGCCACTCGGGCGCCGGCTCCCCCACCGTGATGGTACGGCCATCGGCGAAGGTGACGGATCGTCCGAGCGGGCGCATCACATCGATCGAGACGGGCGGCGGGGAGTCGCACGGGACGGGGGCCAGCTCAACGGGCCACGGCTCGAACTTCACCTGGGGTGGTCGGTAGTGTGACCAGGCGCGCGCCGTACCGACCCACCCATCGCCAGAGGGGCCTAGCGTAGCAGCCACGCCGATGTAGCCAGTGCTGAAACTCATACGCAGCGAGTCGCCGCTGACCCAGGCGCTCGTGAAGCCGTGAACCGACGGCAACGAACCCTCCGGTACCACGATTCGGGTGGCCGAGGGGTTATGGAAGGCTGTCCCAGAGAACTGGATCCTCGGCGGGATTTCGAAGCCGGACTCTCCGTCGCTGGGGACGGGTACCGACCCACCATAGGTCACGTCGTAGCAGCCGGTGAGTTCGGTAGACGGCGGAAGCGTGGTGGCTCGCGGATCTCCTCGAAAGGCGCACGCGGCAGCCCCAACCAGGAGCGCTGACGAGAGTAGTCGCCGCATGCTCACCGCCCTATGTCCGACAGCAGCACCTCGGCCTCAGCGGCCGGCGAAGGGCGCAACCACAGGGACGTAGACGCATTCCTGTAGATGTGGACGTCTGGAACCCCGGGTCCAGTCCCGGGTGCACCGTACCCGCTGCGAAACCGCGCTGCCAGCGTCTCCCGGGCACCGGGGCCGGTGTACAGGAGCCGGATGGAGTACACCAGGCCGTGATGGTCCGTGTGGACCTGGATGGAGTCCGTGGCGCTGAAGAGCCTCCGGGTCCGTCCCACCACTGCGACGGCGTTGTGCGGAGTCGTCAACGGGTCGATGTCAAGATGGGCGTCCGTCAGAATCGGGGGCCAGTTCCACACGTGCGGGGGAAGCGCCACCGTCTCCACCCGCTCGGGAAGCGGCTCGCCCAGGGCGATCACCTGTCCGCCTTCCAGTTCCACGAACCGGGGGAGCGGATGCGATTCCTTGCCCGGGGCCGGGGCGGGAGATTCGCAGTTTGACGGGCTCAGGGTGACCGGCCGGGCATTGATCTGGTGGGGGACGACGTCGCTGAGAGTGCGCGCGGTGCCAGTCCATCCGTCTCCCGACCGGTACAGGACAGCGCTCATTCCAGTGAAACCGTTGGAAAAGGACAGGCGGAGCGAGTCGCGGTCGATCCGGCCAGTCATGAACCTGTAGCGCAAGGACCATCCAAGATCGGGAGTCGCGATTCGTGTACTGGTTGGCCAGCGGTCATGCGGCCCGGCAAACTCTATCCTGGGCGGAATGCGTTGCCAGCCGTAGTCCCCCGGCTCGCTGGGGCGAGGCTCCGGCTTCCCCTCGTACGTATCCACCACCCAGGGTCCCACGGTCACGTCGTAGCAGCCGATGAGTTCCGCGGGCCTACTCGACGCATCCTGGGCCGCCAACCGCGCATGGCCGATGCCGGTCGTGCCTGCACCCGCGATCGCCGCCGCCATGACCAGCCGAAGTCGCACGTCCGCAGACTCCCGTTCGGTGCGTGCCCTACCCCTCCCTGTCCAGTCCCCACAGGTAAACATACTCGACACCCAGGTCGTCGGTTCCCAGACCCAGGATGTAGTCCTCGCCGATCTCGAAGACTGTGGTGCCCCCGGGTGTCCGAACCAGGCCCAGCATCCGGCCCTCACCATCGAAGACGGTCCAGAGGGTGCCCGCGTACTCGTCGCCGGGGCGCTTGAAATCGGCAACCCAGAGATGGCCGAGGGCGTCGCCCATCACCGCACCGAAGGCGGGGAAGGCATCGACGAGCGGGACGTTCGCGGCCACTTCGGTCGTGCGTGCCCGGCGCTCGTCCGAGTACGTGGCGAACTGCTCGCGAAAATGGGCGTCCTGTTCGGCCTCGGTCGGGGTTCCGGGCTCGTAGTCGCGGCGCACGATGCGCGCGAGGGATCCGTCGCTGCGGAAGCCCCGCAGTTCGTACGTCCCGGTTTGACCGATTACGGCCAGGTCTCCCCAGATGGCCGCGTGGGTCGTGTTGCCGAAGGGATGAGTCAGGGGAATGAAGATGAAGCCTCCGCCCGCCTGGTAGTTCTCGGTGTAGGTCAGCGGCCCGGGGTACTTTCCGAGCGGGACCCGCGTGCCGCCGTCGATGGTTCGCAGCGCGTAGGCGTGATCCCGGCGCCCGAACCCTACAGTCGCAATATTGTCGGAACCCCCCGTGAACAGGATCCCGTCGGGCAGCACGCCGATCAGGACATCGGGGACGATGGTACCGATCGCTCCCATGGACTGCGCGGCGTCGGCGACCGTCGCCAACAGCCCTTCGTCCTCATCCCGGCCATGCAGCACCGACGTCCGTCCGTGAGTGCCCTCCGAGTCGAAGATGGAGATCCGGCCCTGCTCGGGGTCGCCGGCGATGAGCGAGTCTCCGGCCCAGGGCCGCACCCGGTTCAGCCCGGCGAATTCGCCCGGCCCCTCGCCCCTGCCGCCCCATGAATCGAGGTGGTTCCCGCGTGGGTCGAAGACCAGCAGCTCCAGGGAGCCGCCGTTCGCGACCACGACGCTGCCGTCCGCGAGCCGGGTTGCGTCGCTGACGCGGTAGAGCTGAAAGGTGGAGTCGCCCTCCGGGGCGCCGATCGAGACCAGCGGCTCGGCGCTGACCGTCCAGCCGAGCCGGGAATCGGGGGCAGGACGCGGGTTTTCGGCGATCCTGATTTCGGCGCTGTCGCGGAGGCCGTATTGGGGGGCGTTGGTGGCGGGGGCCTGGCTGGATCCCTGGTCACCGCAGGACGCGAGGAGAACGCCGGCGATCAGGGCCGCGACGGAGCGGAGGGCACCTCGCGGGCCCGCGAGTGGTGGCCGGTAGCTGCGTGAGGGTTCGATTCTCATCATTGGGAAGGCTCCGAGACTGTAACCCGGTACACATCAACGAACGGCACCCCCGCGTCGTCCTCCCGGTACGTTGCGACGTGCCGATCCGGCAGCAGGGCCAACACGAGGCCTGGGACGCTCGCGGACGCCACCAGCCGTCCGGTCTCGATGTCCAGCACCTCCAGGACGCTGCGGTAGACCTTGCCGTACTGCAGTTCCGCCGCGGTAGCCTCCCGGTCCTCGGCGAACAACTCGGGCGTCCAGTACCGCGCCCAATCCTCGGCGGCGTGGCGTCCGGCAATCCAGAGCCGCCCCTCCACCTCCAGCACGCCGTAGATGCCGGGCCGCGGCGAGCCGATGCCGTCGTTGAACGGAGGCCGGCGCATCCAGGACGGGTCCCGCGTGAACTGGCGTGTCACTGCTCCGTCGACAGCGTACTGGGTGACTTCGTACCCGTTGTGGGGAATCGCCCAGAAGCGATCCGGCTCCCGGGCCGATGCGAGGCGGAATCTGGGCGCTGCGCCGCCGCCCTCGACCTGGAGTGTGTGAAAGGACCTGTCGACAGTGGCGTCGACGGGGTTGAACACATGGAAGATGGTCGCCTCCGTAGCATGGGCGCGTATCACCCCGGGTTGTTCGCTGAACACCATGCCCCCGCCATCGGTCATGATGAAATCGACCGCCTGCACGGGTACCCGCATGCGACGGTCATAGCTGCCGGACGGGGTGACGATGGATAGCTGGCGGCTTGCGTCGAGTACCATCACGGTGTCCGACTGGCCGACGCGAACCAGGAATGGGTTCTGATACTCGCCCGGTCCTTCCCCGCTGCGGCCGATGGGGCCCAGCACCCGGCCCTCGGCGTCGAAGACAGGCACCAACCCCTCCCAGGGATAGGCCATGTAGATCCGGCCGCGACTGTCGCGCGCAATCGAAAACGGTTCCCCGGGGATCCAGTCAGGGCCGTCCAGCGACCCGATCGTCGTGACCGGATCGAGTTGGATCACGCATTCGGGGCAGGTGGGTTGGTCGTCGGATTGGGCCGCGGCGGTCGCTTCGACGGCTCCGAGTGCTTGCGGAACGCCGATGACCACGAGAGCCGTCGACAGCTTGCGGAAGCCACTGCCAAGCCACAGCCCGTAATGAGAACACGACATGTTGTAAGGCTCTCTTTACATTTGGCCGGTTCAGAAGATGTCCCCGAGACGACCGGGGGCAGCGACAGGACGGCTGTCGCCCATCCGCTTCTGCGTCTCGTATTCCAGCTTGAGGACCTCGGCCATCCGGACGCGCTCGGCACGCATCGACTTCAGGAAGTCGAGTCTTTCGCTGAAGGGTGCAGACGCTCTGGAGTAGGCCTCGTATTCCCCCGTTCCGATCCAGAAACGTCCTGCTTCCCTTGCCGGCCTGGCGAGTTCGTCCAACGTAGCCCTCGTCTCGTCGATCTGCTCCTGCAGGTACTCGATCTGAACATCCAGCCGCTTCAACTCCTGGAGCACGTCCTCCTCCGTGGCGTTGTAGTAGTAGCTGATCGACTCGTCGGTCAACCGGGGGATGGTGTAGTGGATGACCTCCCCCACCCCCTCACCCTCGAGCGTCTCCACGTATTCCCTGAGGCGTGTGAGGGCCTCCGCATCCGAAAACTGGCCGGGCTTCTCCATGACCTCCGTCAACGCCTCCCGAACCTGTCGCAGTGCCTCCGACTGCCCCGACTGGGAGGGCAATGCCACGCCGGTAACCTCCCACCCGAGGGGCGGCTCCTCCTCGGTCCTGATCGCGCAGGCCGCGGCTACCGCGATCACCAGGCAGACGAGCCCGGCACAGAGCACGATGCCGAGGCGCTGCCGGGAGGTAAGTCTTCTGTGTGCAAAGTTCTTCATGGTTTCCAACCTCTCCTTGAGTTTGAGCGACGGTGCCGACAGGCTCGCGGCCACCGCGGGTATCGGGAATTGCGTGGGGGTATGGGTGTGTGCCAGCAGTTCGGCGTAGGGCTTCGGGCGGGCGAAACCGCGGGCGAGCACTTCGGCGTCGCAAGAGGTCTCACGGCAGCGCTCGACGCCTCGCCTGAGCAGCCACACCAGCGGGTGGAAGGCGAAGGCCGCCGCGGTGAGGCTGTCGAGCAGCGCCCAGCAGTAGTCCGCCCGGCGGATATGGATGAGTTCGTGCGCGAGGACGGTCCTGAGCGAGCCCGGAAAGTCGAGAAGGACTCGCGGCACCAGGACTACGGGCCGCCACGCGCCGAAGGTGAGCGGGGCGCCGTCCGGTGGGCCTTCCAGCAGTGCCACCGGGCGACGGACGCCGAGTTGTTCGGCAAGTTCGCGCAGCATTCGGCGAGGCGCCGGATCGTTGACGGGAGGGGCCAGGCGGCGAAGCCTGCGAAGCTGCCGGAGGTCGGTGGTAACCATGGCGAGGCGCCCGACCGCCAGCAGCACGATCGCGACGGTGGCCGACCCCAGGAGCACCGCTACGATGTCGACGCCGGGAGCCGACAGCGAAGCGGCCTCAACTGCGCCGGACCGTGAGGGGACGATGGACGGAGCGAGGTCCCGGGCCGGCGTGCTCATCGGCGGGCCGAAGGCGGGTGCCAGGGAGGTGGGGGCCAGGACGACGGGCGTCGAGACGGTGGGTGTCGAGACGGTGGGTGTCCAGAAGGCTGGCATCCACGGAGCCGTCAGAATCGACACCGGTAGCGCGAGCAGCACCGCTTGGTGCAGCCGGTACCCAGCGGTCGGGTGCAGTCCACGCGCCCGCCGCAGCACGAGCACTGCCACCCCCGCCAGCCCCGTCCAGACCACGACGGGAGCCCAGAACGTCCAAACGGTGGCGTTTCCAATCTCCATCAGCACTTCAACTTCAAACATCGGACACCTCCTCGTGGCCGTGACGTCGCGGCCCCCGTCGGAACTTTCTCATGATTCCCCCAGCCTCAGAATCGCCAGGCTCGGGAACGGCTCGCTGTACGCCACCGCTACGCGCTCTCGGAGGCCTGAGATGACAACTCCGGCGAATTCGTCGCGTCGGGTTTGCGCCCCGGTGCCGAGATCGAGTAGCGCCAGAAGCCCCGCAACCTCCGGCTCTTCGCCGCGGGGTACGGAGACGGAGATCGACAGCGCCAGACGCGTGTCCCCCACGACGGCCGCCCCGACCACGCCATGACTGAAGTTGTAGTCGGGGTCGAAGTTGTACTTCACCGCACCGCCGCCCGCCGCTGGTACGACCAGTCTCTTCACGAAGTCGGGCAGTGACGAATGCCACGCGAGATCGCCTGCAAGTGTGTAGGCGCGTGCCCAGCCCAGGTATTGGGGAACGTGCAACACATGCCCTGACGCCTCCGCGCAGACCAGCAATCCGCTCTGCGCCTGGGCGCGGAGATCCCATGCAATCGACTCGGGAGCGCCCTCGGCGGCCGTGTCGGCGTAGTCACTCGCCGGGAATGAGTTGAGGATCCCGCCCGCCCGGTCGACCTCGTGCACCGCCAGATCGTCGTGGCCCCCAAGGATGAAGATTCTTCCACGCATCGAACACCCGGCAGAGGGCCAGAACGGCAAATCATAGCGGCCAACCTCGCGGAAACGGTTCGTGGCCTCCCGAGCGAACAGCTGCAGGGTGCGCGCGCTGCGGTTCAGGAATGCGAGCGTATCATCGGATACCCGGAAGAGTGCGGTCGGGTCGACGAACTCTTCGGGGCCCGGACCCCTCCCTCCGAAGGTGAATGCGTGGCTGCCCAGGTCGTCGAAACCGATCGCTCTCGCACCCTGGCCATCGAGAATCACCACGCCGCCGCGTTCGATCAGGGCCGCTGCCTGAATGCGGCCGAAGACCTCTTCCGCGGGCGTCTCGTATTCGCCGATCCGGGTGACTTCGGTCCAGTCGCCGAGGAAGGGCCCGGGCGAGGGGAGGTCGGATTCGGGAACCCCGCACGTTGACAGGAGAACAAGCCCGAACCCCGCTTGTACCAGGCTTATTGCGAAACGGCTCATTGAGGTGCTCCTTCCGACTGCTGCAAACCTTTCACCACCACGTAGGGCACGTCCTGGTCGTCCCTCTCCACGAAGGCAACCAGCCCGTCGGGGCCGAAGGCCTCGGGCAGCGCGATGGTGCCGGATGCAAGTGTCCCCAGGTAGCGCCCGTCGGCCGTGATCAGATCGATGGGGCCGCCATCCCCGTCCACTTCATCCCCCCGGCGACGGACCCAGATTGTCCCTTCCCAGTCCGTCCGCAGGGCGAGCACCACCGGCATTTCGGGGTAGAACTCCATGGACTCGATCGCGTGGCTCTGGGCTTCCAACATCGACTGAAGCATTGCCTGCATCGCCGGGTCGCCGGCCGGTCGTTGCCCTTCAAGGGCCTCCAGGCGACGATCGATCTCGGCTGATTTGATTCGGTCCGTGACCGGCCGCGGCTGGAACGGCCGGGTCATGATCCGGGTCAGACGACCGCCCGGCGCCGTGACCTTGATTGCGTAGGCAGAGGAGTCGGAATACGCCACGCCCCCGCCAGGAAGCGTTCCGGCCATCAGCTCCGGCCTGAATGCCTGGCGGTCCGAGGGGGGATTCCAGGCCGTCGCGGCGGTGTCGACGGCGGCCTCGTCACCGCTGAGGTCGTAGCTCAAGACGTAGCGGAAGCGGGGTCGCGGCCCCGGATCAGGGCTCGACATGTACGTGACCCGGGTCGTGGAGAGCACCCGCTCCAATCCGGGGAAGGCCTGAATGGCCGAAAGGACTGGCCAGCGCGTGCGGTCGCCGCCGATGGGGATCGTGCGTTCGAACTCGCCGTCCGCACCGAACAGGGCGATTCCGATGCGTCCCGGGTCGTAGACGGCAACCCGACCGTCCGGCATGACGGCGAACTCGAGGCCCCCAGCGAAGTCACTCTCGAACTCCCCGGGGCCCTCCCCTTCCCCGATGAACTGGCGCACCAGGTTGCCCTCCCGATCGACCACCGAGATCCGCACCGCCTGCGTGTCGAGGATGTAGAGGTTGCCGGCGCCATCGAAACCCAGGCTCTCAACGCTGCCGAAGGTGTCCCAGCCACCGCCGTCCACGGCGCCCAACCGGTAGATCTCCTCGAAGTCGGCGTCGAGGAGTATGTCCTCGGCCGGCAGTTCAACCACCTCCTGGGCGGCGAGCGGGGGGGGGGACGTTGCGAGCAGCGTGATCAAGCAGCTCGCGGACAAAGTCGTCCGCGCACCGAGAGCGGCGAAGCGACGGGCTGACAAGGCCACCGCGACCGCCACCGTGCGTGCCGCGCGGTCATGCCTGGGCGAAGGGCGGCGCGCGGGGATCGTCATCGGCTCTCGCGCATCCTTTTCTGTGTCTCGTATTGCAGCTTCACGGTCTCGTACTCCCGCATGCGCTCGTCGCGCATGGAATAGAGCAGATCGGCCCTGGCTCGCAGTTCATCCCTGACTCTCCGGTTTGCTCTTGCTTCCGTGCCATTGTCCTCGGCGTTCGCATAGAATTCACGCGCTGCACGCTCGAGTTCGCTGAACGCTTCCGCGTTCTCATTTATCTGCTCCCGCAGGTAGTCCATTTCCACCTCGAGTTGCGTCAGTGCCTTGTGCACGTCTTCCTCAGTCGCCCGGTAGGTGTATCGGTTCGACTCGGGTCCCCGAGTTATCTGGTAGTAGAAGCCCGCGGCTTCGTAGGACCGGACGACTTCGGCCTCGTGCTCTGCGATTTCGGTTCGCTCCCGGGCCGCCCGGTCGGCCTCCGAGAGCACGGTAAGGTGCTGAAGTGCCTCAAGGGCTTGAGTGGGCTCAAGGCCGTGCGAAGACTCAGGTTCTCCCCCCCGCTCCTCCTCCGTTCTGGTCGCGCAGGCACCCGCAATCGCGATCACGACGCAGACCACTGCGGCACCGACCCAGATGCCGACGCGCTGACGGGACGTGAGTCTCATGTGTGCGAAGTTCCTCATTGTCTCCAACCTTTCCTTGAGTTTGAGCGACGGCGCCGACAGGCTCGCCGCCACCGCGGGCATCGGGAATTGCGTGGGTGTGTGGGTGTGCGCCAGCAGCTCGGCGTAGGGCCTGGGACGGACGAAACCGCGGGCGAGAACCTCGGCATCGCACGATGTCTCGCGGCAGCGCTCGATCCCGCGCCGGAGCACCCACACCAGGGGGTGGAAGGCGAAGGCCGCCGAGACGAGACAGTCGACCAGGGCCCAGGAGTAGTCCGCGCGGCGGATGTGGATGAGTTCGTGCGCGAGGACGGCGTCAAGCGAATCGGGGGAGCCCAGCAACGAACGGGGTATCATGATGACGGGCCGCCACGCCCCGAAGGTCATGGGAGCGCTGTCGGGGGGGCCTTCCAGCAACTCCACCGGCCGGCGGACGCCGATTTGCTGCGCGAGCTCGCGCAGCCGTCGCCGTGGGGCGGGATCGTCGACGCGCGCGGCCACCCGGCGAAGCCTCCGCAGCTGCCGCAGGTCGGTCGCCAATATCGCGAGCCGGCCTATCGCCAGCAGAACGATCGCGACCATTGCCGCGCCGAGCAGCGCCAGGGTGATGTCCACCCCGCGGGACTGATCGGCACCGAGGACAGTGCCGCCCGCCACCGATGGTGCCATGAGGGCGCCGTCCGCCGAGAGCACCAGGCCGACGGGAGCAGGCGCGGCCGGCAACAGCCCGGGAACCCAGGGTGTGGCCAGAACCGACACCGGCAGAGCCAGCAGGAGGGCCTGACGCAACCGATACCCTGCGATCGGGTGGGGCCCGCGCATCCGCCCTAGCACGAACGCCGCCACCCCCGCAAGCCCCGTCCAGACCAGGACCGGCGCCCAGAACGGCCAGACGCTCGCGCTTCCGATTCCTTCCAGGAACTCAAGCATCTTCTTCCTCCGCTTCGGCGGCCATGCGCGCCAGCATCTTCCGGATCTCCGTACTCTCCTCCGGCGACAGCGTCTCGCCGCGGACCAGGGTCTGCACCAGGGCGGCGGCCGACCCGTGGAAGACCTGGTCAAGCAGATCCTGGACCAGTTCCTGACGGACCTGTGCGGGCGGACGCGCGGGTGTGTACATGTACCGCGACTCGCTGCTGTCGCAGTGCAGGAATCCCTTCCGCGCGAGCTTCTTCATGACGGTCATCACGGTGGTGTAGGCGACCGGACGGGCCTTCAGGATGCTCTCATGCACATCGGCCACCGACGCCTCCCCCATGGTCCAGACCCGCTGGAGGACCTCCATCTCCGTCTCGCCCAGCCGGCTCAGTGATCTGCGTCTCAATTCTCCCTCCCTGTTCGGTTGTCGGTGCGATCGTAGAGTGTACTATCATGGTAATACTATCGTGATCGTAGCGCAAGTCCAGCGTGGTCTGCAGGGGGTCGGACAAGCAGTTCTGCAGGGGTCGGACACCCGATTTACCGGGACCGAGACGTACAGCTGCGGCCGTTCGTTCGACGATTGCCTACGGCCCCAACGCCCCTATCGGAATCACCCCCACGCCGTCCGGCCTCGTGTACCCGTACCCGCTCGCCACGATCACGCCCAGGGCCCGGGGCGGTCCCACCGTTTGCGGATCCACGCGCTCGGCGAGCCTGAGCAGATTGCGGGCCCCCTCCTCGACCGCCCTCGGACCCAGCTTCACCTCAAAGGCCGCCCAACGGCCGTCGCGCGCCTGCACCACGGCGTCGACCTCAAGCCGTCCGTCCTCGCGGTAGTGGAAGACCTCCGCATCCGCTGCCTGCGCGTACACACGGAGGTCTCGGACGACCATCGACTCGAAGAGGAGCCCGAGGAACCTGAAGTCCCCGAGCAATCGGTCGGGATCGGCGCCCAGCGCGGCCACGGCCAGCGACGGATCGACAAAATGGCGGACCGGACGCTTGCGGAGGACCGCCCGTGAGCGCAAGTGGGTCGCCCACGCGGGCTGGTTCTCGACGATCATGATTCTCTCAAGGGCGTTGAGGTAGTCCGCAGCGGTGTGCGGCTTGATGCCCCCGTTGTCCCGGGCTCCCAGGTCCGCGGCAAGCTTCGATGTCGCGGCGGCGGTCCCGACATTCCGGGCCAGGGAGCGCAGAAGCAGCCGCACGCGTTGCGGATCCCGGCGAACGCCGTCCACCTCGCGAATGTCCACACGTGCCGCCTCGTCCACCTGGCCGCGATTCGCCCGCAGAGCATGCGCCAGCGGCCAGTCCACGGTTTCGGGCCATCCGCCCCGGCAGATGAGTTCGGCCACCTCGCTCAGGCGAATCGTGTGTTCCCCGCCTTTGGATGGTTCCCCCGCGAGCATGCGCTTCAACGAGATGGCGCCCGATGACCGCCCCGCCTCGTGCAGCGACATTGGGCGCAACCGGAGTCGGACGATGCGACGCATTCCCGTGTGCCGGGTGGCGTCGTCCGCGGGAATGGCCGAGCCGGTGAGGATGAATTGGCCGGGTGCCCGCCGGTCATCGACAGCGCGCCTTACGTGGTTCCAGATTCCGGGCTCCAGCTGCCACTCGTCGATAAGGCGCGGTGGAGGTCCCTTCAGCACTTCCGCCGGATCGGCTTCCGCCAGATGCCGCGCATCCTCGTCGATGTCGAGCAGCACTTCGCTGGCGGCGAACTCCCTCGCGGTCGTGGTCTTGCCGCAACCCCGAACGCCCTCGAGCACCACGCAACCGGTGGCGCCCAGGAGCTCGCGCATCTCCTGGTCGACGGTTCGGGGGAGGTATTGTCTCATTGGTGGAAACTTGCGGGACGGGGGTTCACGCGGGTGCGGACGGGCCGCGCGATTCACCGGAAGGTAACGGCAACGGACAGACGCGGGCAACGCGTAACGGCAGAAAAAGGACGCACGCGCTGGCAGGATTATGACGCATTCAACGGCAGAAATATGACGTTATTGACGGCGGAATTATGCCGTATCCAACAGTAGAAATACGACGACGGGACCGGCAGGAATACTACGCCCAGAGCGGTGGCGAACGCGGGCGCCCCCAGCCCGTCAGCGCATGCCCTCGCGCTCGATCCGCCACACGTCCACATAGTCCAGATCGAAGTCGCCCCGGCGGACGGTCAGCGCGTGATCGGTGCCGATTGCGGGCGGCGTGAAGAATCGCCGCTCGGTGGGGGCCGGCATGCTGGCCAGCAGTCGCCCATCCGCGTCAAACACCTCCCAGCGGTTCCCGGCTTCCCGGATGACCTCGACCCAGAGGGTGCCGTCGTAGGCGATGTCGATCTGCTCGATGAAGGGCTTGGCGTCGGGCCGGGGGGGCCGCAACGGATCGCAGACCATGAGCGGGAGACTGTCGCGGAGTGCCAGGTAGCCGCTGTTGCCCTCCGACCATTCCTCGTCGAAGATGGGTTCGGCGGGGAGCGAGCGTTCGATTACGCGGATGGTATCGCCGTTCGCCCGGGTGACCGCGATGCGATAGTCACCGGTCATCGCCGAATACATGACGCCGCCGGGGCCGGGACGCTGCACCAGGCTCGTGGCGAAGGGAATCTCGAAGAAGTGGATGGAGCCTCCGTGCTCACAGTTGATCGAGGGCGAACTCGGTCCCTCCAGCTGCAGCAGGGTATCGCCCGTCTCTCCCCGGCTGTCGACGCCGACGAACTCCCACGACCTGCCCGGAACCGACGACAACGTGACGTGGTAGGCCTCGTCGGTGCCGACCCGCCAGAAGCGGACCCAGCCCGACCCACCGCTCAGCCCTCCCCGAATCCGCCGCTGGCCGAGATACTCGCCCTCGGCCGTGAATTCGCTGATTCGCCCCTGTTGCGAGTCCAGCGCCAGCAGCCGGTCCCCCAGCCAGGCCACGGAATACAGTCGCGCGAACTCGCCGGGGCCTTCGCCGTCTCTTCCAAAGGTGCGCCGGTGGACGCCGTCGATGCCGAAGACACGGACTTCGCTGTTCATTCCGTCCGCGACGAACACGGCATCGTCGGGCCCCAGGGCAACGTCGTAGATCCGGCCGAACTCGTCCGGGGAAGCTGTCCCGCTCAGCGACTGCGGTCCGATGGACTTGACCCGCGTGAGCCGCCATTCCGGGGGCGAGCCGCTGTTGGTGACGCGGACCGTGCCGTCCACGGTGTCGATGGTGGTGGTGACGCCGGGGGCGGGGGTGCCGGCCGAGTCGCTGTCCGAGCCGCAGGCCGCGAGGAGTACGGCTCCGGCGAGCGCACTGCCAACTCCGGGTATCGCGCGGGTGACCCCTGCAATCGCGCGCCGGCCTCCGGGGCCCTTCAGGAATCTGCATCTCATCGCACTCTCCTTCACTGCGGAGTCGTTCGGTCGTTTCTCCGTTGCTCGCGCTCAACCACCCAACCTGAGATCCCGGACCTGGACATGCTGCACGCCCAGTTCGTCTTCGTGTACGCCCAGAAGCTGGCCGTTGTTGACGGCGTAGAGCCTGAACGAGGCCGGGACATCAACCCGGCCGAGGTACCTGCCATCCGGGTGGAACACGTCCCAGTGAGCCGTTGTCCCGCGCGGCAACATGTAGCGCTGCGCCCAGATTTCGCCAGTGTCGGCGGCTGTCAGCCTGTCGTAGCCGGGGAGCGCGGCCGGCAGGGGGAAGTCCTCGGCGAGGGCACGCAACCGCGCATTGGGTACCCAGGCCTCAAGGTGCTCTTCCGTCCAGGCCGGTGGCGCCTCGGCCAGTCGCGCGATCCGGCTCAGCTGCCCGTCGACATCGAAGAAGCGGACTTCGTAAGCCTCGCCCGTGGTGGCCGCAACCCCCGCGGCGTGTCCCGCGGCCGCCGACTCCAATATGAACGGTACGGGCATGTTGAGCACGTCTCCGCTCGACCTCAGGATACCGTCAGCTGCCCCGGGGAGCCGCGCCACGGTTCCGAGGATCGACCCATCCAGCCTGTGCAGCACGAACGCCATGCTGGAACGACTAGCCTCACCGTGCGACAGATCCCTCGAGCCGAGCGTCTTGATTGAACTCACTATCGATTCCGGTCCGCCCGGCCCCCGGAACTTGAAGAATATCGGTGCCCCCACCCCCTCGATCCTCGACACCCGTGCGATCTCGCCCACCGGCCCGAATTCGGTGATCCGCAGCTGCCACCCATCCACTGCGAAGATGTTGCCCCCACTGCCGGGCCACGCCCCGCTCAGGCTCTGGAATTCGCCCGGACCCTCTCCCTGGCGCCCGATGGTCCGCACATGCTCGCCACCGGCGTCGAACACGCGGATCTCGCCCCACCCGGCGTCCGCAACCACCAGTCTCCCTTCCTCGCCGCGCGCCACCGACACGATGCGCTGGAACATGAGCGCGTCCGGTCCCTCGACAAGACCGATGGTGAGGGCCGGTTCGTCGGCAACGCGCGCGTAGACCGCGTCGCCGGCCGTGCTGGTGATGACGGGAACGCCGGCCGAGTCGGTGACCACCGCCTGCGGGCCAGCCGCCGCTTCCTGGCTGATGCCCACCGCGGGTTGGCTGAACGCGATGCACACCAGCGCGGTGAAGAACAGGTGCGTGGGCTTCATGGGTTTGGGACTCCTCTCTTCTTCGGGTCGACTGCCGGTCTCACGGGTTCGACTCCTGAAGGAGCCCCGGCTGTTGGCTCCGATTCTATACTATTATGATAATACTATGATGCTCGTATCACAGATCGGTGAGCCACTCCGCTACGCAATGACGTGGCGCTGACGGAGGCGGTTACATTGTCGGATAGCGTTAGCACAAAGCCGTAACGTCAACTCAGTCGACGAAGGCAGCCCATGACGATGGCCATAGCTGAAGGCAAGCTCGACCAGCTGAAGGAGAAGCTCGAACGGATCATCCGTGAGAATTTTCCTCACGTGACGTTCCCGGACGTTCGGATCACAGCCAGGGAATCGTATTCAGGAGATGGTATGGTAGAGATTCTGGCGGTCTATGAGGGTGAGAATCGGCAACTGCACGGCCCCGAAAGGCGTGGACTCCTCGTACGCCTTCAGGACACAATCAGCGATGAGGGGATCGACGCCTTCCCCAACCTGTATTTTGTTCCGAGAACTGACAGATAGTATCGCTACCCAATGACGGCAGCAGAGTTCCTGGGATCCGCTCAGAGACTACTCTCGACGGAGCAACGACCCCCGTCCGACACGGATCTGCGCAGAGCCGCGAGCACGATCTACTACGCTGCCTTCCACTCGCTGGCGAAGTCCTGTGCCGACACCCTGGGGATGCGGGCGGTGAATCGCGCTACGACGCCTGGCGGCGAACTCATCGGGCCCTGGACCATGGCAGAGCCAAGCGGGCCTGCCGGAATCAGACGGAACTGGTTCGGCTGCCTTCCGATGTGCGCGATTTCGCCCAGCTCTTCGTAGAGACTCAGGAGGATCGTCACGGGGCCGACTATGACCCGATGTGGCGGCGTGACAAGTCGGCGATTGAAGACCGTCTGGCGGAGGTCGGCCATGTCATCAGGCGCTTTGGAGCGGTCCGCGCGGAAGACCGTCGCGCCTTCGCCGCCCACGTGCTCTTCCGCCGTCGCGCCTGATCCCCCCTACCCCGGCATCCTCCTGAACAGCCGCAGCAGCGACACGAAGGCCAGCGCGTACATCACCGCCCCCAGCAGGAACGGGGCCCCCGGCAACTCGATCGGCGCGCCTGGCGAGGTGAAGTAGCTGAAGAGCCCGGCCGTGAAGATCAGCGGAGCCGCGATGCTGGTCAGGCTCATGAGCGACTGGATGCCGGCCTGCACCTTGCCCTGGTCGTGGGACGGCACCGCGCCGGCCACCAGGCTCTGGATGGCGGGCCCCGCGACGCCGCCGATCGACCCGAAGACGATGAACGCGAGCAGCATCCACCCCGCCGTCGCGAGACCGTAGCCCAGGTAGGTGATCACCGCGACCACCAGCCCGTACAGAATCGCGCGCCGCTCCCCCAGCCGCTTCACGATGGGCTGCACCAGTCCCCCCTGCACAATCGCGGCCATCACCCCCACGAGCGCGAGCGACAGCCCGTTCGCCTGCTCGTCCCACCCGAACTTGTGGCCCGTGAAGAGCACCCAGACGGTCTCGAGCCCCCGCTGCGCCAGCACGACGAAGACGAAGACGGCGGTCAGCCCCGCGACCAGCGGGTAGGAGCCCAGCACGAAGAGGCTGCCGATGGGATTCGCCTTCTTCCAGCTGAAGGCGTCCCGCTTCTCGGGCGGGAGCGATTCGGGCAGGACGAAGAATCCGTAGAGCCAGTTCACCAGTGCCAGGCCCGCCGACACGAAGAACGGCAACCGCAGGTCGATGCCCCCCAGGATGCCGCCGAGCGCCGGACCGAAGATGAAGCCGAGCCCGAAGGCCACGCCGATCAGCCCGAAGTTGCGCGCCCGGTTTTCGGGCTCCGACACGTCCGCGATGTAGGCGTTCGCAGTGGTGATGCTCGCTCCCATCACTCCCGCCAGCAGCCGTCCGACGAAAAGCCAGCCCAGGGTGGGCGCGAACCCCATGATCACGTAGTCCACGCCGAGGCCGAAGAGCGAAATCAGGATCACCGGCCTCCGTCCCACGCGGTCCGAAAGCGACCCCAGCAGCGGCGCAAAGATGAACTGGGCGAGCGCGTACGAAGAGGCCAGAACGCCGAACCAGCGCCCGGCCAGCGCGGTGCTCCCTCCGGAGAACTCCTTGATCAGTTCGGGAAGAATGGGGATGATGATTCCGATCCCCAGCACGTCGATGAAGACGGTGATGAGGATGAAGATCATCGCGGCCTTGCGGGCCTGTCCGCGTGCCATCACACCAACCCTGCCCCGGGGGAACTGCGCTGCGGAGCGGCAGTCTCGCAGCAGAAGCGCATAATCTATGGACTTCGAAGCATTCGAGAGAGAAGCGCGCCAGGTCTTCGAGACCATCCCGCCGCGCTACCGCGAGGGGGTGGACGGGCTGACCGTGCACCGCCGGCCGCTCAGCCACCCCCGCTTCCCCGGGATCTTCACGCTGGGCGAGTGCGCGACCGAGGGCTACCCGTCGAACTGGGACGGGCCCGAGACCGTGCGGTCGGTGGTCCACCTCTACTGGGGGTCTTTCCAGGCGCTGGCGCAGGTCAATCCCGCCTTCGACTGGGCGGAGGAGATCTGGGAGACGCTGACCCACGAGATCCGCCACCACCTGGAGTCGCTGGCGGACCGCGACGACCTGGGCGGCGTGGACTACGCGATGGAACAGGCCTTCCAGCGCGACCGGGGGCTCGAATTCGAACCGGACTACTACCGGCACGGCGACCGCATCGGGCACGGCGTCTACACGGCCGAGGACGACGTGTACATCGAGCAGCACTGGCAGCCGGGGGACTTCGCGCGGGCGGAGACGATCCGGTTTGCGTGGGCGGGCAGGAACTACAAGATCGGCCACCCGGTCGAGTTGGGGGATGTCCACTTCATCCGGATCGTGGAGGGGATTCCGGCGCCGCCGTTTGTGGAGCTGGTGCTGGTGCGGCGGGATTCATGGGTGACGCGGGCCTTGCGCACGCTAAGGCGAACGGGGATGGATATCTACGAGTCGGATGCGGTGGCGGTGGAGGCGGATGCCAAGTAAAGCAGACACGACATTATGTAAAGTCTGCTTGTCAACTCGGGCTCAGCACCCCAGGCAGCGGTGGTTGTTCCTCGACCCCAGCTTTTCCAGCAGCGCGACCGTGGCCGGGAAGGGTTGCACACGCTGGATGGGCCCGTTGGCCATGTCGGCGACCGTCTGGCCGCGGCGGTTCAGGGCGGTGACGTCGGCGCCGTGGTCGACCAGATAGAAGATCATCTCGATGTCGCCCCGGGACGCGGCATGGTGGAGCGGGGTGGAGGCGTTGGCGTCGCGCGCGTTGACGTCGGCGCCGCACTCCTCGACCAGGTAGCGCACCGCGGCCATCCAGTTGTCGGGGACGTGACGGTGGGCGTTGCCCGCGAAGGACTGGCCGTAGCCGACGCCCGACGCCGCGTGAATGGGGTGGATGGACGGTCCGCCGCTCGGCACAGGAGGCAAGCCCGACGGGTCCAGTTCCGGTTCCCCCTCCGCTTCTGCCTGCGAAGCTTGGCGGCGACGGCGCTGGGGAGGCTTAACGGTGGCGAGGCCCGGGTCGGCGCCGTGCTCCTTGAGCAGCCGCATCGCGTCCACGTCGAGCGCATAAGCGGCCCGCCAGAAGGGGGTGGCGCCCTTCAGGTTGATGCCGCTGCCGCGCAGCACGCCGAAGGTGTACTCCATGTACCAGAGGTGACTGGCGAGGCGGGCGTTGGGGTCGGCACCGGCGTCGAGGAGCGCCTCCATCAACTCCAGGTAGGTGGTGTGCTGATGGAGGTGCTCGGTGGGGTGGGAGTACGATGCTCGTGGCGCCCACTGGCGTTCGAGGACTGCGTAGAGGGGAGTGGTGCCCGCCTGGCTGGCCCGGTTCGGGTCGGCGCCGCGCTCGAGAAGGACCGCGGCGAGGTCGAACTGGCCGTTGACGGCGGCCATGAGGAGGGGGGTGGTCCGGTCGCCGGCGGACGGCTGGTCGATGTCGGCGCCCCCGCCGAGCAGCGTCAGCGCCACCTCGGTGTGCCCTTGCCGGACCGCGTGAAGCAGGGGGGTGAGCCCGCCCCAGCCGCCGACGGTCTGGGCGTAGGACAGGGGACGCGGCTCCTCGTCATCTTCGGAGGCGTCCTCAGCCTCGGGGGATTCTGAATGTTGTGTAGAATCCGCCTCCGTTGCGGCGTCGGCGGAATCGGGATTCTCAGCGGACTGGGCGGCCCCTTCTGCCTCGGCGACCTGCCCCTCCTGGTCCGCCAACTGGCCCTCCTGGCCGGCTTCCGCTTCCCCGCCCTCCTCCTCTTCCTCCGCATTGTCGTTAGCTGGGTCAGGCACGTCCGGCCAGCGGCGCTGGATCTCGCGGGCGGCCTCGATCGCGGCCTGGACCTGGCTCGGGGTGGGCTGCCAGTCGGGGCCCCCGCCCTCCTTCTCGCGGAAGGCGGCGATGAACTCGTTGAGGCGGCGCTCGGCGGCGGCATCGGCGTCGGCCTGCTCCGCGACATCGACCACGTGCGCGGTGAGCGCCGGGTCGGCACCGGCCTCCAGCAGCGCCTCGACCGCTGCGACACGGTTGGCGGCCGCGGCGAAGATGAGCGGGGTCTGGCCCCAGGCGGCTTCTCGCGCGTTCACGTCCGCGCCCGCGGCGGCCAGCACCTCGATCACGCGGGGATCGCCCGACGCGGCGGCCAGGTGGAGCGGCGTGGCGCCCGAGTTGGTGGTGGCGGCACTGGGATCGCTGCCCGCCTCGAGAAGCATCTCGGCTACGGCTGGGTGCGCCGCGCGCGCAGCCACGTGGAGCGGCGTGTAGTGCCCGATCCGCGTCCCGGCGTCGACACGCGCGCCGGCGTAGAGGAGCACTTCGCAGAGCGGCCCGTCGCCGCGCTCGGCGGCCCAATGGAGCGCGGTCATGCCATCCCCTTGCGGGGCGTTCACGTCCGCGCCGTCGCGCAGGAGGCGGCGGACCGCGTCGAGATCGCCCCGCTGGGCGGCGTCGGCGACCGGGGAGTCGAGGGTGCGCCCGGCGTCGGCGTCCGGCGAGTCGGCAGCCGCCAGGCTCAGCAGCAGCAGCGGCATCAGCGCGGTCCCCCGGCATCCGCGCGGGACGCGATACCTGGGCACCCACACTGTCATGAGAACATTACCAAATGTCATGTTGTCTTTACACTTGTGATTGCTCCAGCACCCTCGCTGCGACGCGCAGACCTATCCACCGACCCCGAACGAAAACTCCCCCGTCGAGTCCCCGAACCCCGCCAGGTCATCGTGTCCGAGCCGGTGCAGCAGCGACGTGAACACGTTCGCCATCGGCGTCCCCGACTCGGCCTTCATGTGCACCCCGCCGGCCATCTGCCCGTTCGCGCCGCCCATCACCACCAGCGGACAGCGGCGGTGGTTGTGCAGGTTCGCATCGCCCATCGGCGAGCCCCAGACGATCATCGATCGGTCGAGCAGGCTGGCATCGCCGTCCATCGTCTCCTGGAGCCGCTCCAGTAGGTACGCCATCTGCCCCGTGCGGTACTGGCAGATCTTGTTGAACTCCACGATCGCCCTCTCGCGGCCCCCGTGGTGGGACGCCGGGTGGAATCCCCGGTTCGACCCGCTCTCCGGGAAGGTCCGGTTCGACGCGTCGCGCCCGGTCTTGAAGGCGATCACGCGGGTCGAATCGGTCTCGAGCGCGAGCACCTGCAGGTCGAACATCAGGCGCATGTGCTCCGAGAACGAGTCCGGCACCCCCGGCGGCGCCCCGGGCAGTTCACGCTCCTCGCCGCTTAGGTTGCGCGCCTCGACCCGCTCGATCCGGCGCTCCAGCTCCCGCACGCTGTCCAGGTACCGGTCCACGCGGCGGCGATCCTGCGCCCCCAGCTCCCGCCTCAGCCCGGCGACCTCCTCGGCCACCCAGTCCAGAATGCTCCCGTGCGTGCGCCGGCGCCGCGCCCGCTCCTCCGCGCTCCCGCCCGCCCCGAAGAGCATGTCGAAGGCGGTGCGCGGGCTGCGAATCATCGGCAGCGGCGTGGTCGGCGACGACCAGCTGATCGAGTCCGTGTACGAGCACGAATAGTTGTAGTCGCACCCGCCGCCCTTGTCGGTGCGCTCGATGCAGAGCTGCAGCGACGGCAGCACCGTCTCCTGCCCGAACCGCTGCGCGTGGAGCTGGTCGAGCGAGGTGCCGCAGAAGATGTCCGACCCCTGCGTCTGTTTCGGGTGGGACTGCGTCAGGAACACGGCGCTGGAACGGAAGTGATCGCCGCCCACCTCCTGCGCCTCGAAGGCCTCCGCCATGCGCACGTCGGTGTTGCTGACGATGGTCAGGTGCTCCCGCCAGGGCTCCAGCGATTTGAGGACGTTATCGTCACCCAGTTCGAAGTCGCGCCCGACCGTGGCCGGGGCGAAGAGATGCTGCGCCTCGCCCCACTCGTTGCACCCAGCGACCCCGTGCACCTCCTCGATGCAGATGAGGCGGGTCGGCGGGTCGGCCGTGGCGCCGGCGGCAGCACCACCGCTGGCCCGCGCACCGGCCCGCACCCGCCCCGCCGGGAACATCGCGTCGAGCAGCGGGAGCGCCACCGTCGCGCCCGCGCTCCGCAGGAAGGTGCGGCGCCCGATCGTCCTGCCAGTCAAAAAGTGCATGCCATCACCTGGTTCACTGTAGCTGCCCTCCGCCCGGCGGCCCCTCGTCCTCCCCATCCGCCGGCGCCTGCTTCATCCGGAACGCGTCGCTCATCACCACCCCGATGACGAACGACGACAGCCTGTAGTCATTCGCACCCGCCTCAGCGGCAATCGCGCGGATCGCGGGCTGGTCCCTGTAGTCTATCCCCCGCCCCACCGCGTACGCCATGAGGTTCTCGGTGAACTGGCGCACCAGCGGGACCGGCCGCTTCAGCAGCACGCGCGACAGCTCCGCCGGCGTCTCGATCCCGGTGCCGTCGTAGAAGGTCCCGCGCGTTTCGAGCTCGGTCCCGTCCTCGCGGACCCGCCACCGCCCGGTCACGTCGAAGTTGTCGAGCGCCAGGCCGATCGGGTCGATCAGGTTGTGGCACGAGCGGCAGTTCGGGTTCTCGCGGTGCGCCTCCAGCCGCTCGCGTGTGGTCAGCGCCTTGCCGTCGCGGGACGCCTCGGTCTCCTCCAGCTCCGGAATCCCCGGCGGAGGCGGGGGCGGAGGCGTGCCGAGAAGGACGTCCATCACCCACTTGCCCCTGAGCACCGGCGACGTGCGGTTCCCGAGCGACGTCTGCACCAGCATGCTGCCGTGCCCGAAGACACCGCGCCTCCGCTCGTCCGGGTAGCGCACCCGCTGGAACCCCTCGCCGCGCACCCCCTCGATCCCGTAGTGACGCGCCAGCCGCTCGTTGACGAAGGTGTAGTCGGCGCGGTAGAGGTCGAGCAGGCTCCGGTCCTCGCGCACGAGATCGTAAAAGAAGAGCTCTGTCTCGCGCCGCATCGCGTCGGCCAGCTGCCGGCTGTAGTTGGGGAAGCGGAAGGCGTCGGGGCTGACGCTCTCGACGTCCTGCAGCCGCAGCCACAGCGAAGCGAAGCGGGTCGCAAGCGCCTCGGAGCGGGGGTCCCCAAGCATCCGGCGGGCCTGGACCTCGACTCCGGCCGGGCCCGCGAGCGCACCGTTGCGCGCCGCCGCCACCAGTTCGTCGTCCGGCGCCGCGCCCCACAGGAAGAACGACAGGCGGGCCGCAAGGTCCTCGCCGGTGAGCGGATAGATCTCCCCGGGCTGCACGCCGGGGGGCTGCCGCTCCATGCGGAAGAGGAAGTGGGGGCTTGAAAGGATAGCCTCCAGAGCCGTCCTTATCCCGGCCTCGAACCCGCCGTCCTGGCTGCCGAGTCGGTAAAAGCCGAGAAGGTCGGCCACCTCGTCGCTGCCCGGATCCCGGCCGTAGGCGTCACCTGCCAGCCGCGCGACGATCTCCCGGGCGCACGGCTCCGCCTCGGCGGCGCTGGTGGGACGGCAGGAGAAGACCCGCCGCCGCGCCGGGAAGTCCGACACGCCCGTCGGGTTGTGCGGTCCCTCCACCGTCAGGCTCATCATGTGCGGCAGGGAGGTCTGCCCGTAGCTCGTCTCCGTCCCGGTGAGCGACCAGTCGTTCGGGCGGATCAGGTCCTCGTAGGGGCCGTCCATCTTGCGGATGAACGCCGCGGTCAGGCGATGCTCCCCCGCGCGGACCAGCACGGGCTCGGTGCGCACCGGGAACCGCTTGCGGCCCTGGAAGTCGATGTTGCCGCCGTAGCGAACCAGCGCGAGGCGCTCCCCGTTGACCGAGATGTCGATGTCGTCGAAGCGCTCGCCCCAACCCGACATGAAGGTCATCGAGAAGACGTACTCGCCGTCGGCCGGGAAGGAGTGCAGCACGCTGATCCCGCCGCGCGTGCCGAAGGGGGCGCCGGGGGCTCGCTCCCACTCGTGCTGCGAGACCGAGGGCGGGTTGGTGTACGTGGTGGTGGCGGTCGCCGCGTCGCGGTCCCCGACCGCCCGGCGCGCGATCTCGCTGGCCGCCGACAGGTACGCGTCCATGAGTGTGGCGGACAGGGTCTGTTCGTCGGCGATGTTGTCGAAGCCCGCGCTGATCCGGTCGTCGGGCAGCCAACGAGCGGGGTCGACGGTGAGGCCGAGCAGGTCGTACACGACCCGCGCGTATTCGGCGCGGTTGAGCCGCTGGAACGGCCTCGACCCCACGAATGGACGGGCCGCGGCCGCCGCGTCCACCGTCTCCTCCAGCGTGCGGGCGAGGGCCTGCAGGGTGTCCCCGGCGGGCCGCGCGGCGCCCGGCGGCGGCATCATCCCCGCGCGCAGCTTGCGGATCATGCGCTCGGCGATGTCGGCGTTCTCGGCGGCGCGCGACACGTCGAAGTCCTCGAGGACGAGGTTGCCGAGCAGACGGCGCTGGTTGTGGCAACCGGTGCAGTACTCCTCGACGACTTCGGTGAGCGGGTGGGGATCCGGCTCGGCCGCGCGGTCGGCGGCGAACGCGGGAACTCGATGGTGTGCCGGCGCAACCGGAGTGGACAGGCCGTCTCCGGCCCCGGCCGCCGTCACAATCACCGTGCCGCCAAGGGCCACGACCGGCAGAACGTGCTTGATGGACATGTCGTGAAGGTAGGGAGGCGGGCCGGGTCCGTCCATTGCGTTGACGCGTACATGGTGTATCCTTGGCAGCGGTGTCAAAGGAGATTGGGGGATGGCGAGAGAACTGCGGGATCGGCGCACCGCGCCGACGCGAAACAGGGCCTGGCGGCGCGGCAGAGGCAGTCCCACGCCCTGGATGATGCTCGTGCGATCTGTCCTTCCCGGGAGAGCTCGGCAATCGGACTTTCCGTGTAGCATCCCTCGAACGATCGCAAGCTGTTTGGGGCGAAGAATCGCTTCGGCAGTCTCCAAGGCCCACTCGGTGAGTCTTTCCACATCCCTTTCGGAGTCGGGCACCGGAAACAACTCCTCCCGGATCTCCGACTGTCTCTTGCGTCGGATCCCTTCCCGCCGACACCGCGTCTTCCACGTGTTACGAGCTATGTTCAGGGTTATGCCAACCAGCCAACCGCGTGGGTCGTCAATCTCCCTGAGGCTCTCCGGGTCCGATCGCACGAGCGCCATTGCTGTTATCGTTGCGTCCTGCACGACATCCTCCGCCTCATCGCCGTCTCTCACGCGGCGCATAGCGACCATAACCAATGTGTCGCGGTGGCGGTCCACCCATTCCCCTACCATCACCCCCAATGTTTTCCTGCTATTCACCGCAGTGATCCCGCGCAACGAGATAGCGTTAGGGAACCGCCCGCGGCCTGCGAAACGTGCCTACGCACCGCCCTCCCCCAACCCGCTAATGTCGTACCAATCAATCGCACGATCTGCCACACCATCTGGGTCTCCTGGACCGATTCCCCGTTCAACGAGTACCGCCAGCGTACTGCCAACGACATCGAAATCGATCATTCGGTCCCTTACCATCACGGTACCGTAGAACTCCTCACCCTGGTACACGTCCAGAAACGACTGCTTGTCCCGGTCACGGGACGTCGATATCCACAGTCTTCCCTGCGTGTCCAACGTCTCCTGCCCCCTTTGCAGGTAATAGCGCTTCGCCTGTCCAGTGTACTCTTCCATGAACGCATCCACGTCCACGGCGGAACTGGGTCGGCCCATCATCTGTTCCATCCTCCTGCGGAACGCCTCCAGACCCTCTCGATGGGATGTCACGTCTCGCTCGCTCGGGGTTTCGCCGACATAGGTGGGAGCCTTCATCACCTTCGTCTGCCCTGAGCCATGCGTGAACGCCAGGTACCCGTCGCAACCCAAAAAGACCCATGAGCTGTCTGGGCGCTCGCCATCCACCGGGAACCCGAACGCGGGTGCGCCGCACTCGTCGACGAGGGGAACACTGGCTGGCCGCCATTCCCTGAGGATCTCACCCGTCTCCAGATCGATTTCCACCGCGGCCAGCGTGAGGCCAAAGCTCGCCATGGCGAACGACGATGGATACGTGCCCGTGACCGTAGCGCCAAACGGGGAGATCGGCTGGAATATCATGGAAACCGGCAATTCGGTTTCCCTCACCGTCACGCCAAGGCGTGTAACCACATGGAAGGTGTTTCCGTCAACGAATCCGAGCGTACCATCGATACCACGCACGAGGCTCCCCGGCGCAGAGATCTCCCCGGGCCCCTCCCCCTCGCTCCCAAACTTGGCAACCAGACCCCCGGACCGCTCGGCACACACGATCTTGACGTAGTAGGTATCGACAGTGCAGGCCGTCTCCGGATCGACCAGAGCTACGCTCTCTGCGATGCTGTACGGCACCGCCGCGGTCCCTGTCAATTCAGGAGCAAACGGTTCGGGTACGCTGCCTGCCGCCTCGGGTCGATCGGTCGCACAGCCAACCGACTGGAGCGCCAGCAGGCCGACGGCGAATGCGGTCACTGCCCTGGGGATCGTCGCACGCCGTCGTCTAGGCTCAACTCCCACCACCGCCCCCATTCAACGTTGCTGCAGATGTGCGGACTGGGCTAGCATTGTCGCCGCTCCTTTCTCTGACCGCAAGGTACCATTCTGAGGGCCGTTGGGGGAGCCCTTATACTATGGAGTGTCGCGAACACGCGATTCTGTTGGTCTTTCGCGGTCAGCTCGGACTTGATTGCCGACAGCGTCGCCTGGACCTCGCGGATCTGCCGCGCGATGGGGTAGCGCGTCGATGGGCTGCGTGTCCGGTGCGAAGCCGCCGATTTGTGTGCCGGAGCTCAGCGGGCCAGCTCAAGCGCCCGCGCTATCAATCGCCACTCCAGGGCTTCGTAACCTCTCGCGAACCCTTCGGGTGGATCAGACATGAGTTCGGCCCTGGCATCGTCCAAGTCCAACCCGGGGTCGCGCCCCAAGGCCCGAGCGGCCGCGATTGCGAGAAGATCGCCCGTGTCCCGCGGCAGATCCGTACGGTCGGCGATGGTTGCCGCCACGGCTCGGAATTCCTCCAGCGCGGCCGCTTCGTCGCCCCCTGCCTGGGCGGCGACACCGAGCAGGAACCGGACCATGCGCTCGTCCGGGCCGTAGGGGCGGCCCTGGCCAAGGCTCTCCGGCCAGAGGAGCCCGGCTTCCAGATAATCACGCGCGGCCTGGAAGTTCCCGTCGTCGAGTGCGTCCAGCGCTGCGCCGACATGGGCGAGCTCGTAAAGGCGGTGGCTGTCGCGCGCGTTTTCGGAGGGCAGCACGTGGGTCGCGGCGAGGATGTCGACCGCTTCCCCGGGCCGGTCCAGCGCGAGCAGGGCCCGCACGTGCAGCAGGTCCAGGTTGAAGTCGTCCGGGAAGGCGGCCCGGGCCCGCGCCGACATGTCGAGGGCCTCGCGCCAGAGCCCCGACGCGTGCGCGTGCCGGATCCGGGTCACGTGAAGGAGCCGGACCTGGGGCGCGAGCTCCACCGCGCGGGCGAAGTCGGCGGCGGGGTCGCGGCCCTCGACTGCGTGGAGGAGGTGGCCCCGCGCCGCGTACAAGGGTCCGTATCCGGGCTCGTCACCGAGCCGGGCGAGGATGGGGGCCGCTTCCTCGTCGCGATCGAGCGCCCACAGGTTGAGCGCGAGCAGGTAGTCCCATCCCCAGTGCTCACCCTGCTCGGCGGCCCAGCGCAGCACCGGTAACGTCTCGGCGCGGAACGGGAAAGTGAAGTCGAGGTCATCTTCGCCCAGCTCCTTCAGTGAGGAGGGGGCCGAGACCAGGTAGGCCGACCACGCCCGGGCCAGGGGGGCGGTGGGGGTGCGGGCAGCTGTAGAAGCCGAGGCGTCCGTGGGGGCTGCCGCAGCCGCGCCACCCAACGGATTCGCCGACACCGTGATCAGTTTCATGAGCATGATGGCTTCGTGGCCCCGGCCCCGGTTGGCGTAGCTCACCGCCAGCTCCAGGAGCGACTGGCCCGGGTACTCGCTGCGCAGCGCTCCGTTCAGGGTGTGGGAGGTAGCCGTCGCGCCGGCCAGCCACCGCTCCACCCGCACGAAGTGGTGCAGCGGATCGATCTCCAGCAGCCTTCCGCGCGCCCACTCCGCACCCGCCTCGTCACCCGTGACGCGCCCGTTGATCGCCAGCAGTTGCAGGGCCGGGATGCTGTTGCGGTCGAAGTCGAGCGCGAGCGTGGCATATCGCTCCACCTCCCCCCACTCCCCCGCCGCCGTCATGATCTCCGCCAGCTGGATGTACGCCGCCGCCCGGAAGCCCACCGAGCGCGCCGCCCACCCGAAGGCGTCGCGGGCATCGGCGGTCCGCCCCAGCGCGCGATACAGATTCCCGGCCAGGAAGTTCGCCTCGGCATCGTAGGCGTCGAGCTGGAGCGCGCGGTTCGCGTGCCGCAGCCCCTCCTCGTAGCGCGCCGAGCGCAGGTCGAGCGCCGCCAGGCCGAGCAGCGCCTCCCGGTTCCACGGTTCGCTCTCAACGGCGGCTTCGAACAGCGCCCGGGCCTCCCGGTACCGGCGTCCCTTCGCCAGCTCCCGGGCCTCGAAGACCTGCACGTCCGCCTCGGGCATGCTGGGACGCGCCGCTGGATCCGTCTCGAAGGGACGTGAGAGCATCCGGCTCGCCGGATCGGACTCGTAGTCCAGATCCAACCCGTCCAACGCGACCCGGAAGGGCTCGTCCGCATCCACCTCGAATTCCTCCCGGTGCGCCGCCAGCGCCTCCAGCGCGACCGGCCGCGCTGCGACGAGTTCGTCCCCCGACCACACCCGCATCGTGTCGGCCAGATCGCGAAACGCGTTCACCGTGACGCTCAGCCGGCCACCCTCCCGCTCCACGTGAATCGCCCCCTCGCGCGACGCATCCGTCAGTCCCCCCGTCCCCTCCAGCGGGAACCAGGTCTCGGTCCAGGCACTCGACGAGAGCGGGTCGAAGGCCGCCTGCGTGACCGGGTTCACGTGGTCCCCGGGCGAATACTGCACGAAGAGGCGCCCGGCCTGGAACTCGACGTACTGGCCGTCGGTGTCCGTCAGCAGATCCTCCCACACGCCGCCCGCGCGTGACAGCGCCCAGAGCCACATCTTCTGCCCCGGCATGTCCTCGTAGCGGGCCCAGTGCCCCCAGCCGTAGTCGTCGTCGTGGAAGTAGCCGCCGAAGAAGTCGTTGAGTTCGCCGACGACGTGGTAGGACTTGTTCCCCCCGAAGGCATTGTTGCGGTAGAGGGGCAGGAAGCGGCCCTCCTCATCGACCGGCCAGGGTCGTTCGCGGCCCGAATGCTCCAGGTAGGAGCCGCCCGGCACGTAGATCTCCAGGTCATTCTGTGCGAACGCCGCCGCGGTCATCCAGTTGTAGTAGGGCTGCTCGTGAGGGGTGGGGTTGTACCACAGCGCGTTGGTCTCGAAGTAGGCGCGGCCCGGCTCCAGGCGGATCTCGACGCGCCAGTGGGTGCGCGACGGCAGGTCCATCGCACCGACGAACGTGCTCACGCTGCCGTCCTCGTTCTCGCGCAGCAGGTAGTCGACGGGGGTGGCGGTGGCGGGCGTGTGCCCGATGACGCCGAAGTTGAACTCGATCCCACCCGAGGTCCATGGGCCGCGCAGCGAGATGTCGCGGAACTTCATCACCTCGTTGCGATAGATGAACTCGTGGCCCGTCTCCTTGACCACCGCGCCCCACACCTTCCCCCCGACCTCCGGCAGCACGTACACCTCGATCAGGTCGTTCTCCATCTTGACGACCTTCCACTCGCGTGGCTCGGAGGTGGGCGAGTACCCCTCGAAGGCGTGATAGGGGTACAGCCTTCGGTCGCGGGCCAGGATGGGAACCGGATCGGGGTCCGAGAAGGGGTAGGTCTCGAGGACGCGGACCTCCTCGGAGATGCGCGCAGGGGCCGGCGCCGCCGTGGCGAGCTGCACGGCCGGCCGGTCCTGGAGGGTGCGGGTGGATTCCAGAGCCGCGGCGTCACCAGGCCCGGCGAGACCGCCCGGGATCAGCGCAGCGAAAGCGGCCGCGAGCCCTGCGGTGAACGCCTGCGGCAGCGCCCGGCAGGCCGCCCGCCCCTCTGGTGGCCACCCGCGACCGGGGACTCTCCTGCCGCGTGGACGGTGATGGACGCGCAGACGTCCGGAATCCAATACACTATCGTATATATTCGTCTTCCGAATATTCATGAAACGATATATTTCCTCGCCGATTGTCCCCGTCCGGAGTATTCCCCTGCAACCGGCTGACAGCTGCCGGACGCGGGCCGCCCGCTGGTTGCCATTGCCTCGCTACGTTGTATTCTGGCGACCCGCGGCCGATTTCGCACCCCGGGGCGAGGGCCAACGCCAGGCCTTTTCCCCGTGACGCTCCGTCCCGCGGTGACCGGGCGCGACCTTGTCTCCCCCTTCTCTGGCCCCTCCGGCGCCACCTGTCTTACCTTTCCCCCTGAAACAGCGCGTCCCCGCACGATCCCGCGCGGGGACCCCGAAACAATCGAACGAGGCGAACCGAAACCATGCTCCGTCAGACTTCTTCAGTCCTGCTCCTTGCCGCGGTCCTGCTTGCCGCGGCGTCCCCGGCCTCCGGCCAGTCCGACGTGGTCCGGACCGCGCTCCACGACTACCGCGTCGTCACCGTCGCCGACGGCTTCGAGATTCCCTGGGCGATCGCGTTCCTCCCGGGCGGTGACATGCTGGTCACCGAGAAGGTGGGCCGGCTGCGGATCGTGCGCGACGGGCGACTCCTCCCCGATCCGGTCCCCGGCGTCCCCGAAGTGCTGGTGAGGGGCCAGGGCGGGCTGATGGACGTGGTCCCCCATCCGGATTTCGCCAACAACCGCATCATCTACCTCAGCTATTCGAAGTCCGTGGAAGGGCTCCGCGCGGGCACGACGGTCGTGGCCCGGGGCACCTTCGAGAACGACCGCTTCACCCTGATGGACGAGATCTTCCAGGCCGTGTCCGATGGCAGCAGTCACTACGGCTGCCGCATCGCCTTCGACTCGGACGGCTACCTCTTCCTCTCGGTCGGCGACCGGCAGGTGCCGCCGCGGGGTGACCTGGCCGCCCATCCGGCCCAGAACGTCACCGACCACCACGGAGTGATCGTCCGGCTCCACGACGACGGGAGCGTTCCCGCCGACAACCCCTTCGTCGGCCAGGCGGGCGCGCGGCCCGAGATCTGGAGCTACGGCCACAGGAACCCGCAGGGGCTCGTGGTCCATCCCGAGACCGACGCCGTCTGGCTCACCGAGCACGGGCCGCAGGGTGGCGACGAGGTCAACGTCTCCAATGCCGGCGCCAACTACGGCTGGCCGGTGATCGGGTACGGGGTCAACTACGGCTCGGGCAGCGCGATTCACGCGTCCACACGAGCCGAGGGGATGGAACAGCCCGTCCACTTCTGGGTCCCATCCATCGGCGTGTCCGGCCTGGCCTTCTACCACGGCGACCGGTTCCCCGAGTGGCGGGGCAGCCTCTTCGCGGGCGGGCTCGCCGCCGGGCGGGTCGACCGTCTCACGATCGAGGGCGATCGCGTCACCGGGCGCGAGACGATCTTCGAGGGCCGCGGCAGGGTGCGCGACGTGCGGGAAGGACCGGACGGCTATATCTACATCGCGCTCGAGCAGCGCCAGCGCCGGGGCGGGGCGACGCCGACGACGCCGATCGTCAGGCTGGAGCCGGTCGGGTAGGAACGGCCGCAACGGAGGGCCGGTCCGCCCCGACGGGTCCCGCGGTCAACGGTCCGCCGGCCTGCTTCAACGTCCTCCCTCTGCGGGCTTCCAGCGCACCACCGCGATCGAATCGGCCTCGCCGCACGGACCCTCCAGGCTGATCGCCCCTTCGACGACCACCTCGTCACCCGGCTTCAGCCCCTCCAGGTCCCCGTTCAGGGCGTACATGTACTCGTCCTTGTCGCGCAAGGTGACGCAACCCATGCCTTCGTCGGTGATCCGCCCGGTCCGCTGAACCATTCCGTCCTCGTTGGTGACGTGGAAGGGGTCCGAGATGCCGATGGGACTGAAAATCCCGTTGAAGATGATGAAGACGAGCGGCCGCTCCCAGGTGGCGTATCCGGGTACGCGCACGGTCGCGGATACTTCGCCCCACATCTGCTGCTCGCCCTCGCCGAGGGCCTCGAAGCCGGCGCGCATGGCGCCGATGCCGACGTGAATCTTCGCCTGCGGGGGAAGGTTCTCGGTGTAGATCTCGACAGTGGTGCCCGGCGGGCCGAGCCTCGGTTCGACCGACTGGATGTGGCGCAGCGAGTCGATGGTGGCGTATTCGATCGGGCGCTGGGCGGCGGCTTCGCGGGCGGGCGCCAGCCAGAGGAGGAGAGCGGCGGGCAGGAGGAGGGCCTGGAGGGCCAGGCGGGACGGGCGGGCGACGCATGCCACGCGTGCCCGGCGGACTGGAAGGGCGGAGAGATTGGACATCTGGGGCCTCCGGCAGCGTATGGCGGGTCCGAGTCTCGTCACAGGGCCTGCTTCAAAGTGTGGGCGTGGGGTGAATCCGGCCAGTCCCGGCGACGCATCCGGCCTGACGCCGAAACCGAGCCTTTCCGTTGGTCGTCATGCGCTACAGTGTCCTGTGTACACGGAAGGGGACCCGGTTGAAAGGAGTCCTGATGCCTCATTCAATTCGACGTGCTCACCGGCGGCCTCTCGCCCCCTTGGTCCTGCTCGCGCTAACCAGCTGTGACTCGGGGATCAATCTCCGAGCGGGTGAGACACTCCATCCCACACCCGAAAACGCTCCCTCGGGGAACGCGGCGCTCATCACGACCGGCAGCGAGCCGCCGGGGCTGTCGACCGAAGCGCTTGCACGGTGGCGGGAGGCGCGCGACCTGCTCCTCGGCGCCCCGGTCGCCCTGGCACTCGGCACCTCGTCGGAAGAGGGCCCGGAACTGTTCGGAAGGATCGGTGACGCAGCCTTTGACCTGGACGGGAATCTCGTGGTTCTCGACCCCCTCGGCTACGAGGTTCGCACCTTTGCCCCGGATGGACAGCACCTCGGCAGCTTTGGGCAAGAGGGCGAGGGTCCCATGGATTTTGCCAGCGAACCGCAAAGCCTCGCGGTTTTGCCGGATGGCAGCCTCCTCGTAGGAATGCGTCCCGCGATGAAGTCCTTCGCTCTGGTTGCGGGTGCCTACGAATACCGGGATCTCATCCCCGTGTTTGCGCGGGACATGTGTGTGACCACCGCGGGGCGGCTGTTCATCACCGTCCATGACTCACAGGATACGGATCGAGTCCTTCACGAGGTGGATCAGGCGGGTGACAGCGTCACGCTGAGCTTCGGGCACGGATACCTCGATGAAGACTGGCTCGTGCGCAACCAGCTCTCGGACGGGACAGTCGGGTGTATGGACGAACCCATGCTGGTTCTATTCGCGTTCGACGAGCACCCCATCCTCCGGGCACACCGCCCCGGGGACGATGATCCGGTGTGGTCCGCGGCGCTGGCCGACTATGTGCAACCGCATTACGCGGCGAGCGCGAGTTCGGTCCGGATGGCAGGCGCCCACGGCGAGGTGACCGACAAGCCCCATGTGCTCGGGGGACGCCACATCGTCTGGCAGACCTACTACCGGCGTATGTTCTCCGAGCGCATCCGCACCTATCTCATCGACGCCGCGACCGGACGGGGAGCCCTCATCTCCGAGGACTTCCCGCGCGTCATGCGGGTGGCGCCCCGCCGCATTGTTGTTGCATGGAACGACCCGTACCCCCGGATCGAAGTCAGGGATCTGGTCCCGCCCGCCTAGCCGCCGCGTTGCCCGGCGGCACACTCGCGCCTAGTCTCAGCAACATGAGCGAACATCCACTGAGCAGAAGAGACGCTCTTGCCGCGATGGCCACGGGTGCGGGCCTGGTCCTTTCGGGCTGCGGTCCGGGCGGAGACGGAGCTGGCGCGGAGGGCGCGGCCGGCGGCGCCGGTTCGGCGGCAGGCGCCGCCGGAGGCGCTGCCCCCGCCGCCTGGGTCAAGGATCCGTCCCGCCTTGTGCAGCACGGCACCAACCTGGAGACCCGCCTGGAGGACCTGGACGGCCTGCTCACCCCGAACGACCTGTTCTTCGTGCGCAACCACGCGCCCACGCCGATGATCGATCCCGCGTCCTACAGGCTCGCGGCGGGCGGGCCGGGCGCGGAGACGCAGATCGAGCTGTCGCTGGACGACCTCGGGGCGCTGCCCAGCCATACGCTCATCTCGTACATCGAGTGTGCCGGGAACTGGCGGGGGTTCTTCCAGCGCGTGACCGGGCGTGCCGCGTCGGGGAGCCAGTGGGGCACGGGGGCGGTGGGGTGCGCGGAGTGGAGCGGGCCGAGGCTGGCCGATGTGCTCGGGCTCGCGGGGGTTCGCGATGACGCGGTGGACGTCAACGTCATCGGGCTGGACGACGCCGAGTGGGCGCGGCCGATGCCGCTGGCGAAGGCGCTCGACCCGGACACGATGCTGGCCCTCACGATGAACGGGGAGCCGCTCCCGCCGGACCACGGTTTCCCCGTGCGGGTGGTGGTGCCGGGGTGGGTGGGGTCGTCCAGCGTGAAGTGGGTGGGAAGGATCGAGGTCGCCACCGAGAAGGTGTGGGTGCGGGCCAACACGACCTCGTACGTGCTGGTGGGAGAGGACTGGCCCGCCGACCGCTACGCCCCGGCCGATGGCGCCCCGATCACGACGGGTGCGGTGAAGAGCGCGCTCGCGCTGCCGTACCCGGCCGAGCTCTCACCGGGGCTGCAACGGTTGAGAGGGTTCGCGTACTCGCCGCGTGGGGGGGTGAGGGGGGTGGAGTGGAATCTGAACGATGGCCCGTGGGCGCCGGCGCGTCTGATCGGGACGCCCGAGGCCCTGCCCCACGCGTGGGCGCGATTCGAATTCGAGTGGGACGCGCCACCGGGAAGTCACATCATCCGCACCCGCGCCACCGATGCCGCGGGGGACACCCAGCCGCTCGAGGCCGTCCACAACGAAAAGGGCTACCTGCTGAACGTCGCGCTTCCCCACCCCGTGGAAGTTGGCTGAGGGAGGACGTTGGCTGAGGAAACGGGCCAGCCCGTTGCTCTGGCTGCTGGCCGCCTGCGGCCCGGGCGAGGAGACCGCCGAGACCGAGGTCGACGGTGAGTACGCCTACACGATCCGCTGCGGCTACTGCCACGATGTCCCCAACGGCATCGGCGCGGAACTCACGCCCAGGGTCCTCGCCACCTACTCGACCGTCGGGGGTCTGGACCGCTACCTACGCTTCGCGATGCCGCACGAGACGCCCGGCAGCCTGCCATCCGCCGAATACGACGCCATCCTCGCCTATCTGATCGAGAGCCGGGAGCTGGTGGAGGATGGCGGGGACCCGCGGGAGCTGCCCCCGTCAACCGAACTGCGGGTCATCGCAACCGAATCGCGCGGGACGGAGCGCTAATTTTCCAATCTGACGCGGGTCGTAGCAGTGAACGTCACCGAAGCCGGTTCACCCGGTACGTTCCCCTCGTATCTGCGGGACACCTCCCAGAGCGCAACGAGCCCCCGCTCGATGTCCCAGAGGAAGAACCCGGTCTCCGTGCCGTCGATGCTCGTGGGAGTCCCGCCTTCGGTGAATGTCAGCCGGGCGTCTCCGGAGATTGCGACCCGGAGCTGTCTTCGGCCGTCCACGGTGGTCTCGGAGTCAAGCGTGTACGTGTACGCCACGACCCGCTCCCCTTCGCCCGCAACCCAGGTTGTGACGGTGTCGACCCAGCTGTCGCCCGCATCCACCTCGCCGCCGGGAAGACGAGGGAACATCGCCTCCCAGCCGTCGATGAAAAGCGGAAAATCGTTGGGGGGGCGTCGCCGCTGCCCGGAAGCGAACTCCTCCAGCCCCCGGCCGTCCAGCCGCACGACATAGCTGCGCAGCCCGGCCTGCGCCTGTGACACCGTCATCGGGGCGCCCATCGGGGGCAGCAGCTGGCCCGTGAAATCCGTGAGGTCCACAGATGCCCTCACCCCTTCCCCGTCCGGCTCGAACGAGAGAGTGTACGTGATGCTCGAGTTCCCGGAGATGTCCGACGCGCCATCCGGGTTGGTCATGGTGCCAACCGTCGTGTCCACCATCCGGTAGACCGCGGCGGCCGGCGACGGAAGACGGTAGGAGAGCTGCTGGGCCAGCGCGGTCTGGCCGGGCGAGAAGAGGGGGGCCGCCGCGAGGGCGAAGACGGAGAGTACTGGAATACGGCGCATGGTCCTGAGGCTCCGGTTTGGGCGAATTGACAGGTTCAACAAGAGGACGGCACGCTGATGACGGACCGCACCGTCACCCGGAAACTACTCCCCTCGCTCGCTACCGGTTTCAGGGCTTGCCTGCCCAGGCTCCCTCATCCATTTGGGACGGCTCCAACCGCGGCAACCGCTTGAACCACGGACGCTCCCGCTCAAGCTGCCCTGCGAGCCGCAGCAGGGTGGCCTCATCGCCGACGCGCGCCACGAAATGGACGCCGACCGGGAGTCCGTCGGCGTTCCAGTGCAGCGGCACCGACATCGCCGGCTGACCGCTGAAGTTGAAGACGGGGGTCCAGGGCGTGAAGTCGAACGCCCCTTCGGCCATCCTGTCGATCAGGCCGGCCACCTTGATCAGGCGCCCGGAGCCGATGAGGCCGAATAGGCGCAGTTGAAGCTGTTCCATCCGGCTCGGCGGGAGGGCGCCGAGTTTCGGCGGCGGCTCCGCGAGGGTGGGAGTCACGAGGATGTCCCAGTCGTTGAAGAATCCGGCTACGGCTCTTCCGCATGTTTCCAGCGCGCGGAGAGAATTCGCGAGTTCCCGGGCGGAGATCGCCCCCGACACGAGCGCGAGCGCCCGGGTCAGCGGCTCGAGTTCACCCCTGCGCGGCTTCCTCCCCAGCACCCTCTGCGCGTCTTCCAGATCGGCCCCCACCTCGCCCGCCATCATGTTCAGGTAGGCGCGCGCGAAGGCCGGCCCGTCCACCCGGGGCGACCGCTCGGCGACCTCGTGGCCCAGTTCCTCCAGCAAGGCCACGGCTTCCGCCACCGCTTGAGCGCAGTCGGCATGAACCGGCCTGCCCAGAATCGGCTCGGTGGTCCACGCGATGCGCAGGCGGCCCGGATCCTCGCCCGGCTCGTGCCTGAACGACCGTTCCGGCGGCGCAATCCTGTACGGCGAGCCCGGCTCCGGTCCGTGCGTCGCGTCGAGCATCGCGGCGCTGTCGCGCACCGAACGGGTGAGCACGTGTTCTACGACGGCTCCGTGCCAGGGCTCCCCGCGCACCGGTCCAGGGGGGACCCGGCCACGGGTAGGCTTCAGCCCGAAGAGCCCGCAGCACGACGCCGGAATGCGGAGCGAACCTGCCCCATCCCCACCACCCGCGATCGGCACGATTCCGGCCGCCACCGAGGCCCCTGAACCGCCGCTGGACCCGCCCGGAGTACGGTCGAGAGACCAGGGGTTGCGGCAGGGGCCCCAAAGCTCCGGTTCCGTGTACGGCAGCAGCCCGAACTCGGGCAGATTGGTCTTCCCGAGCACGCTCACGCCGGTGGCGCGCAACCGCCGCACCAGCTCCGTGTCGGCCTCCCGCACATGGTTGGCCACCAGGCGGCTTCCCAGTGATGTCGGGTGCCCGGCGAAGTTGCTCTGCAGGTCCTTCGCCACAAATGGAACGCCCGCGAAGACACCGGACGGGGGCGAACCGACCACCGCCGCCCGCGCTTCGTCGTCCATCCGGTAGACGACCGCGTTGACGCGCGGATTGACTACCTCCAGCCTCTCGACGGCCACGTCGATCAGTTCCAGCGCCGTTACTTCGCCGGCGCGCAGGAGTCCGGAGAGCGAGGTGCCGTCCTGGCTGACGTATTCGTCGTGCGTCATCGGCAGTCCGTGAGAATCCCCGCGTGGGAACGAGGGCGGTGAGGTGCCGGTTCACGCAGATCGTAGTCGGGCAGCGTTCGCCGCGGCAAGCGGCGCCGGCTCATCGGCGTGAGCGTCGCGCCCCGGCCGGATGAATCGCCGGCCGAAGGCAGCGGCACGGCCCGCCCGGCGACTTGCCTTCGGTTGCCACCGTCCCCGGCGAAAGCCAGAATCCTTGGGAACTCATCATGGAGGTGCCTGTGCGCCGAATACCCACATCGGCGGTTGTGCTGGCGTCCGCATTTGCGGTCGCGGCGCCGTGCCGGGGAGTCCTGGCCCAGGACGGGGTCCGCCGAGTCACCATGGCCGAGGCGCTCGAGGCCTTTGCGTCCAACAGCCTGGAGCTGCGAATCGCCCGCGCCGAGGCCCAGGCGGCGATCGGGACGGCCCGGCAGTACCGCAGCTACACCAACCCCGCGTTCTCCCTCGCGCACGAGTCGCTCGGCAGTTCGAACGACGAGTACTGGGAGACGATCGCGGGAGTCGCCCAGCAGTTGGAGTGGCCCGGAAGAACCGCGTCCCGCTCCAGGGTTGCCGCGCACACGAGCGCCGGAGCCGCGGCAAGGTTCCGCGCCGACTCGGTGCGTCTCGCCTTCGAGGTGCGCGAGGCCTATGTGGCGGTGTGGCTCGCGGAAAAGATCGAGGAATCGAGGCGCGAGGTCGCCGACGAGATCCAGCTGGGCGCCGAGGCCGCCGACATGCGGCTGGAAGCGGGCGACATATCCAGTTACGAAGCCCGGCGGCTCCACCTTGTGGCTGCCCAGGCTGAACGCGAGACGTCACAGGCCGCCATCGAGGCGCGCGCCGCCCGCAGGAGGCTGGCCCTCCTGATCGCGCCCGACGCCGGACTGCACGAGGCAGGGCCCGCGGCGGAGCTCACGGGACTCCCCCCGGTGATCACCCCGGAAGCTGCACTTGCGTCCCTCGGCGCGAGGCCGGATCTGCAGGCCGCGGTGCGGGACCTCGAAGCGGCGAAGGCCCGGTCCCGGGTCGCGATGGCGGCCTGGGTGCCCGGCCCTACGCTCGGTCTCGGGTACAAGAACCAGCGTGGCGGACTATCGGGTGCGGCCCTTACGGTAGACGTGCCGATGCCGCTGTTCGACCGGGGCGCGGGGGACCGGTACGGCGCAAGCGCCCGGGAGACCGCCGCAACCTACCAACTGGAGTTCGTCCGCCGACTCGCCGAGATCGACCTTATGGCGGCCGCGGATCTATACGTTTCCAGCCGTGCGAACCACGAGGCGACGGGAGACGAACTGCTCGCCTACGCTGACCTGGTGCTGAGCGCGGCGAGGGCTGCGTACGCCGACGGCCAGGTGGGCCAGACGGGGCTCGTGGACGCAGCCAACACCTACCGCGACACCCGCATCGCCGCCCATTCGCTCCGCGCCCAGACCTGGATCGCCTACTATGACCTCTTGCGGGCAATGGCGCGGGTCCCGGCGGATGAATCATGAGCGGGGCAGCAGTGCGGATGGTTCGTCCCGGCACCGAGGGACGTGCCGGCCGGCATTGCCGAACGGCAGGTGGGCCGGGAACGGCCGGTGTCCTGGCGGTGGCGGCCGCCCTCGGCGTGTCGGCCTGTGCCGGCCCCGCGGCCGATGCGCCGCCCGAGGCCGATCATTCGCACGCGGGTGGGGGTGTGGTGACCCACTGGACCGATGAGCTGGAACTCTTCGTCGAGTATCCGCCCCACGTCGAGGATGTCCCCAGCGATCCGTGGGCGATCCACCTGACCTGGCTGGAGGACTGGCAGCCGGTACGGGAAGGACGCCTGACGCTCCTGCTGCGCGGTCCCGGTGGCGCGCGTGAAGAGATCGTGATGCACGCCCCCGATCGGCCCGGAGTCTACACGGCGACCCCCGCCCTCGCGGCCACCGGCACCTGGCGGGCCGACATGACGCTGGCCGCCCGCGGCGCGGACCACGCGATCCCCGTTGGGCAGCTCCAGGTCTTCGAGAGCGAGGACGCGCTTCCGCACGACGTGGAGGAACCGCCGCCGGGGCTGATCGCCCTGCTGAAGGAGCAGCAGTGGACGATGCCGTTTGCGGTGGGGGTGGCGGCGGAGCGCCGGATCGCGCGGTCGATCCCGGCCACTGGAGAGATCGCGGCGCCCGCCAGCGGCCTCGCGCACGTGTCCACGCCCGTCGCGGGGATGATCGTGCCGGGAGATCCGGCCCTGGCGCCCGGCGATCCGGTGCGTGCCGGCCAGACCGTCGCGGTGATCTCGCCCGCCAGTCTCGACAACTCCTACGCGCGGCTGCGGGCCACCCTCATGGAGGCGCAGCACGAGGCCGAACGGGCCGAACGCCTCTTCGCGGCAGGCGCGATCGCACAGCGGCGCCTTGTGGAAGCCCGGCAGGAACTGGATGTCGCGCAGGCGGCCTTCGACGCGATCGGCGGCACCCCACCCGGCGAGGAGGACGGCACCGACCCCCACCTCTACCGACTTCGCACACCGATCGGGGGCGTGATCGCCGACCGCCACGTCGCGCCCGGCCAGCACGTCGACGCGGGCACGCACGCCTTCACGGTGGTCAACCCGGCCACACTCTGGTTCGTGGCACACGTCCCCGCCCGTTACGCGGGCGCGCTCGGCGACCTGAGCGGCGCGTGGTTCACGGTCGAAGGCACGGAGCGCGTCCACACGGCGGGGCGGCTCGTCTCGGTCGGCAGCGTGATCGACCCGGACAGCCGCACCCTGCCCGTCCGCTTCGCGGTCGCGAACCCCGGCCGCGCCCTCAAGGTGGGGATGCTCGCGGACGGGCACCTCCTCGTGGGCGACCCGGTCGAGGGGGTCGCCGTGCCGGCTGCGGCCGTGCAGGACGAGGACGGTCTCGCGGTGGTGTACGTGAAGGTGGGCGGCGAGGCGTTCCTGCGGCGCGTCGTCGAGCTCGGCCCCTCGGACGGCACCTGGACGATCGTGACCGCGGGGGTCGCGGCGGGCGAGCAGGTGGTGACGACCGGCGCGTACCAGGTCAAGCTCGCGTCGCTCGGCGACGTGGAGATCTCCGACCACGGCCACCCGCATTGAGGCGGCCGGCTTGAGCGAGGGCGTGACGGCGCGGCGAACGGGGGTTATCGACCTGCTGGTCCGCGCCTCGCTGGAGCACCGCTTCTTCACCGTGTGCGCAGCGGTCGTGCTCCTGGCGGGCGGCGCGTGGGTGGCCGCGACGGTCCCTGTCGATGTCTTCCCCGATCTGACCGCGCCGACCGTCACGGTGCTCACCGACGCCCACGGTCTCGCCCCGGAGGAGGTGGAAAACCTCGTCACTTTCCCGATCGAGACCTCGGTGAACGGGGCGGCGGGGGTGCGGCGGGTGCGTTCCAGCTCCGCACAGGGGATCAGCATCGTCTGGGTGGACTTCGACTGGGGCACGGACATCTTCCGGGCACGCCAGATCGTCGGCGAGCGCCTCCAGCTCGCGGCCGCGCGGCTTCCCGAGGACGTGAGCGCTCCGGTGCTCGCGCCGGTCAGCTCGATCATGGGCGAGATCCTGCTGATCGGCGTCACCGCGCCTTCGGACCGGCTCATGGAGGCGCGCACCGCCGCCGACTGGACGGTGCGGCCGAGGCTGCTGGCCCTTCCGGGCGTCGCGCAGGTCGTGCCGATCGGGGGGGAGGTCCGCCAGTACCAGATACTGGTCCACCCGGAGCGGCTCCTCGCCTACCGGGTCGGGCTCGACGAGGTGCTCGCGGCCGCCGCCGAATCGAACCGCAACGTGTCGGGCGGGATCTACCGCTCCGGGGGGCGCGAGGTCCTGATCCGGGGACTCGGCCGTGCCCGCGATCTGAAGGAGATCGGGCTGACGGTGGTGGCGGTGCGCGGCGGCGTGCCGATCCTGGTTGAAGACCTGGCCGAGGTGCGTATCGGTCCCAAACTGCGCTTCGGGACCGCATCTGTGAACGCCGAGCCGGCTGTGGTCCTGTCAATCCAGAAGCAACCCGGGGCAAACACCCTCGAACTGACGGAGACGATCGACGCCGAGCTGGACCGGATCGAGGCCGCGCTCCCAGACGGCGTCTCCTTCGAGCGAAGCATCTTCCGGCAGGCCGACTTCATCTCGCTCGCGGTCGACAACGTGATGACGGCGCTCCGGGACGGGGCCGTGCTGGTCATCGCCATCCTCTTCCTTTTCCTGTGGAATGTGCGGACGACCGCGATCTCGGTGCTGGCGATTCCGCTGTCGCTGGGCGTGGCGGTCATCGTGCTGCGTGCGCTCGGCGGGACGATCAACACCATGACGCTGGGCGGGATGGCGATCGCGATCGGCGCCCTGGTCGACGACGCCATCATCTTCGTGGAGAACGCGCACCGGCGGCTCCGCGAGAATCTGGGCCGGCCGGAACAGTTCAGGCGGTCGCCACTGTCTGTCATCCGCAGCGCGGCGCGCGAGATCCGTGACCCGATCCTCAACGCCACCGTCATCATAACGATCGTCTTCGTCCCCCTCTTCTTCCTGTCGGGGGTCGAGGGGCGCATGCTGCGCCCGCTGGGCCTCGCGTACATCGTCAGCATCCTGGCCTCGCTACTGGTCGCGGTGACCGTCACCCCCGTGCTCTGCCATGGGCTGCTGACCCGGGGCCGCGCCGCCGCCAGGCTGAGTCGCAAGTCGTGGCTGCTGCGCTCGCTCGAGCACCTGTACCGGGGCATCCTGGAGTGGACGCTGCGCCGCACGGGTGTGGTCATCGCGGCAACCGTGCTGCTCCTGGCCGGAACCATCGCGGTCATCCCCACCCTGGGCCGCGCCTTCCTGCCCGAGTTCCAGGAGGGGTCGCTCACGATCTCGGTGGTGAGCCTGCCGGGCACGTCGCTGGCCGAGTCGGACGCGATCGGGGCGCGCGTGGAGCGGCAATTGCTGGCGCATCCGGCGGTGGTGTCGACATCGCGGCGCACCGGGCGCGCCGACCTCGACGAACACGCCCAGGGGACGAACGCGTCGGAGGTCGACGCGCTGCTGGATCTCTCCGGGCGCGACCTCGCCGCCGTGATGGCCGACCTGAGGGCGGGGTTTGCGGGGCTGCCGGGCACGAACGTGACGGTGGGCCAGCCGATCGGGCACCGGATCGACCACATGCTCTCGGGGACGCGGGCCGCGATCGCGGTCAACCTCTTCGGGCCGGACCTCGGGCGACTGCGGGAAATCGCCGCCGGGATCGAGACCGTCGCGCAGGGCGTGACCGGGCTCGTGGACATCGCGGTGGAACAGCAGGCCGAGGTGCCGCAGCTGCAGGTCCGCGCCAACCGGCAAGCCATGGCCCGCTACGGCGTCACTCCCGGGGCGCTGGCCGAGGCCGTGGACGTGGCATTCCAGGGCGAGGAGGTATCGCTCATTCGCGAAGGGCAGCGCGCCTTCGACCTCGTGGTGCGGTACGACGACGCCAGCCGCGCGGATCCCGAGGCGATCGGCAGCACCTTGATCACGACGGCGTCGGGGGTCACCGTCCCGCTCTCGCAGCTCGCGTCGATCGCGCCGGCGCTGGGGCCCAACACGATCAACCGCGAAAACGTGCAGCGGAAGATCGTGATCAGCGCCAACGTGGCGGAGCGGGACGTGGGCACCGCGGTGGCCGAGCTGCAGGCCCGCGTCGCGAGCGATGTCAGTCTGCCGCCCGAGTACCACGTGCAGTACGGCGGCCAGTTCGAGAGCGGCCAGGAGGCGGCCCGCCGCATCACGATCCTCTCGATCTTCTCGATCGCGGCGATCTTTCTGATCATGTTCCGCAACTTCCGCAGCCTGCGCATCGCCGCGCTTCTCATGGTGAACCTGCCCCTCGCGCTCGCCGGCGGCGTGGCGGCGGTAGTGCTCATCGGGGGCACAGTCAACGTCGCCACGCTGGTCGGATTCATCACCCTCTTCGGCATCGCGGTGCGCAACGGCATTCTGCTCGTCGCCCGCTACCGCGACCTGCAGGCGTCCGGCCATTCGCTCGCCGCCAGCATTCGGCGCGGCTCGATGGAGCGCCTCAGCCCCATCCTCATGACCGCGCTCACCGCCGGGCTCGCGCTGATTCCCCTCGCGCTCGGCATCGGTGAGCCGGGCAAGGAGATCCAGGCGCCGCTCGCGGTTGTCGTGCTTGGCGGCCTGTTGACGTCCACCTTCCTGAACATGGTCGTCGTGCCCGCGCTGTTTCTCCGCTTCGGGCCGGCAGCCGAGGTGAACAGCCCATGACGGCACCCCGCGGCGGCCTTGCATCCCGTGGACGGAATCCCCCGGGCATTCCGGCAGCGACAGATTCGGATGCCACGGATTGTACAGAGAACATTACATTTCGTAAAGCAAACTTTACATTCCAACGCCCTTCGACCCAATCCCAACCAGGAAGGACCCCAGAATGACCACCACACGACGCGTTCTCGTCGCCCTCGCCACCTTCGCCGCGCTGACCCTCATCGTCGTCGCCGCGGCGAGCGCGCACACCATGTTCCTCAAGCTCGACAGCTTCTTCCTGGAGCCGAATTCGACCGGGACGGTCCAGCTGATCAACGGCGACTTCGACCTGAGCGAGAACGTGATCGCCCGCGACCGCATGCTCGACGTCAGCGTGGTCGGCCCCGGCGGGACCTCGCATCCCCCCGAATCTGCGTGGTCGGACTCGGCCGTCTTCCACTGGAGCCCCGACAGCGTCGACACCGCCGTCCTGCGGTTCCAGACGGGCGGCGCCGGCACCTACCTGATCGGCGTGTCGACCGCGGCGAGGGTGATCACCCTGACCGGCGAGGAGTTCAACGAGTACCTGGTGCACGACGGCCTCCTCGACACGATCGAGGAGCGCAGGGCGGCCGGCACCACGGACAACGGGGCCACCGAGCGGTACAGCAAGCACGTCAAGGCGGTGGTGCAAGTCGGCGGAGCGCGCAGCGGCGAATGGGCCACCGAGCTCGGCTACCCCGCGGAGTTCATCCCCCTGCAGAATCCGTACGAACTCTCGCGGGGCGACCAGCTGCGGGTCCGCTTCCTGCGCGGCGGCGAACCCGTCGCCCGGCAACTCGTCTACGCCAGCTACGAGGGCTACCACAGCCACGACGCGGCAGGCGAGCACGTCGAAGCGGTCACCACCCGCACCAACGCGGACGGCGTCGCCACGATTCCCCTGAATGGAACCGGCCGCTGGTACGTACGCACCATTCACATGGCAGAGACCACCACCGAGCCTGATGTGGACTACGAGTCCAACTGGGCCACGCTGACTTTCGAGGTGCGGTGACCCGAGATCCGCCGGCCCCGCCCGAGCTGCACCCCACCCGATGATTGCCGACCCCGCCGCCTGGCAGCGCACCTCGCCGTTCGCGATCGTCTTCTTCGTGGGGAAGACGATCAAGGGGTTTGCGCAGAGCTTCGCCCAACTCCTGGTGACGTTCGGCGCGCTCGCCGTGCTGATCCGGAGGAACCCCTACCTCTTCCTGCTCATTCCGCTGGGCATCCTGGCCATCATTGCGGCCGGGGTACTCCAGTACTGGTTCTTTCGGTTCGCAATCCAGGAAGACCGGATCCTGATTCGGCAGGGAGTGCTCAGGAAGACTTCCCTGGACCTGCCCTTCGAGCGAGTCCAGGGGATCAACGTCGAACGGTCGCTTGTCGACCGGATGCTGGGCCTGGTCACGGTGAGCCTGGACACCGCGGGATCGGGGGCCGCCGAGGGCCAGTTGCCCTGCGTGGACGCCGCACTGGCCGATCTGTTGCGCACCCGGGTCGGGACAAGGCACAGTCGGCGGCATGCCGACGGATTCGGGGACGACGGCGAGTCGGCCTCCGGAGTCGCGGTCGACCGATCAACCCGCGACATGCGAGGTCTGATCGGCGCCCGCCGCGAAGAGCTGTTGAAACTCACCGGCGGCGACATCGTCCGCATCGGGCTGGCGAATCGCAACATTGTGCTGATGGCGGCATTCTTCGGAGCCCTCGGCCAGTTGTTCTTGTACGGGGAAGATGCGCTCAGGCCGGCTGTCGAATCGGCGGAAGCCGCGGTGGCGGCCGGCGGCGACCTTGCCCGGACGATCTTTTTCGCCGGTTTGATCGTCACGCTGCTCGCCATCTCGCTGGCCCTCGTGATCGGCGCGGCGGTCCTCCGCCACCACAACTTCACCCTCTGGCGCGAGGGGACCACCCTCCGTTCGCGCGCCGGACTGCTCACGCATAAGGAAGTGGTGGTAGAGACAGCCAAGATCCAGCAGATCTCTGTATCGCAGAGCCTCCTGATGCGCCTCTTCGGGCGCTATCGGTTGCAGGCGCTGCCGGCGGCTGCCGCGGTGCCGGCCGAGGCGCGGGACTCGGCGGCGGCGGGTCTCGCCGAGGTGCTCGAAGTCCCGGCGCTGACCGACAACCGGGCGGAAGGAATCCGCACCCGGGTGTTCGGCCGTGAAGGCGACGGGCTGACGGTGTTGCCCGGGAGCCGGGGGTTTGCCCGCATCTCGGCGCATTTCATTCCAGTGCTCACTCTGCGGATCAGTCTGGTGTCCGCGCTGATCGGAGCAGTGATACTCCTGGCGATCGTTGGAAGTGAGCGGGCCCTGGGCGTTGCCGTGGCCGTGGTGATCTGGTGGTTCTGCTCCCTCCCGCCCGCGGCGCTCATCTCGTGGCTGAAGTGGCACCGGCACGGATACGTGTACACCGGTGAGGGTCTGGCGAACCGAGGTGGATTCCTCGGGCGCAAGGTGGATTCGTTCCTGTTCCGCAAGGTTCAGAGCGTGGCGGTCCGGCAATCGCCGCTGCAGCGCCGCAAGGGACTCGCCACACTCCACGCTCATCTCGCCTGCGGGAAGGTCACCGTCCCATTCATCAATCACGGCATGGCCTGTTGTCTCCGGGACCGTATCCTCTACAGGGTGGAATCCAGCCTGCGCTGGCTGTGAGGCGAGAATGACGGGCTCCCCGGGGATACCAGACTGCACGAAGACCGGGACCCCCGTCCCCGGGCCGTTCGCGAATCCCGAGATACGACCCGACTCCCTGCCCCGGGCCGCGACCGTGGCCTGGCAGCCGCTCCACCCGCGCTACGCAAAGCGCCTGCAAGCCGGGGCCCTGATCCGCATCGGGGTGCTGGCCGCTGTGGTGGCTGCCGCTCACGTCACGGTGCTGATCGCGGGATTCGAAACCCTCTCCAGAATCGCCGTGTGGCCGCTGCGAATCCTGTGGGCTCTGTGCGTGCTCGGCGCCGTCTGGGCGGTGGTCAAGCCCGTGATCGTGGTCCCGCGCTGCGGCTACGCGGTGCGCGAAAAGGACATCCTGTACCGGTCGGGCGTGCTCTGGCAGTCGGTGCGGGTGGTGCCCTTCAACCGCGTCCAGCACACGAAAACCGACAGCCGTCTCCTGGACCGGCGGTTCGGCCTGGCCAACCTGACCGTTTTTCCCGCGGGAGCGGGCAGCCAGAAGATTCCCGGGCTGGGCACGGAAACCGCCGAAAATCTGCTCGCCCATGTTTCCGAGAGGATCGAGGCCGAGAAGCCACAGACGGCGGACGACAGTTGCTGAACCGCTCCGATTCCGGCGGCTGGCAGCGAACGTCGCCGGTCGCGATCGCGATCTTCGTCGGCAGGTCCGCCAAATCGGGTTACGACCGGTACGGTATGTGGAGCCAGGCCGTCGCTGCCATCGGCGTCACGGCGTTTCTGCTGCGGAATCCACAGTACACCGCGCTGATACTCACCGCTGTCCTGATCATCTTTCTCCTTGTTGGCGGGCTGCGGTACTGGTTCTTCCGCTTCCGGATCGAGGAGGACCGCATCCTCATCCGGCAGGGCGTCCTGAACCGGACGGCGGTGGACCTTCCCTTCGAGCGCATCCAGGGGATCAACGTCAACCGGGGCCCTCTCGAGCGGATCCTCGGCCTCGTTACGGTCGTCATCGATACGTCGGGCTCCCTTTCGGCCGAAGGGCAGCTGCCCGCTGTCAGCCCGGGAATCGCCGAGCGGCTGATCACCAGGGTGGCCGAGCACCAGGGCCTGGCACCGGACGTGCCTGCAACGCCGGACACCGGCCCGGACGAGGTCCCGGCCGAGGGACTTGAGGGCAAGGCACGGCAGCTCGCGGGCGCGGGGCTGCGGGCCCCGGAGGAACGAGGCGAAGTTCTCCACCGACTGGCCAATCGCGAACTGCTCAAGCTGGGCCTCGCCAAGCCCGGCGCGTCTCTGTTTTACCTGGCGGCACTGATCCTCGTAGGACGGCAGGTCGATGTCGTCGTTGACGGTGTGGTTGGCACCTTCGAATCGGTCAGCGGCGCGATTGCCGGGCCGGGGGTGGTTGGCGCGGCCACGGCGGTGACCGCCCTCGTGCTGGCGTTCGCAGTCCTCCTCCTGGCGACACGGGTCGGCTCCGCCATCGTTCGCTACCACGACTTCACGCTCTGGCGCGAAGGCCGTTCCTACCGGTCGCAATCCGGGTTGGCCACCCGCAGGGAAGTCGCCGTCGGAGTCCACAAGGTTCAGCAGATCCGGGTGAACCAGAGTGTGGTGTATCGCTGGTTCGGACGCTACCGGCTTTCGGCGCCGACCATCGGGAGTTCGCTGGACGCGGACGAGGACGACGACGACGGGGCGGACGACGCGGAGGTGCTGCGGGTCCCGTGGGCCGACGGCGCGCTTGTGGAGAGAGTCCGGTCGGGCATCCTCCGCGGGGAAGACGAACGGCTGGCCATACTTCCCGAAGACAGGGCGTTCAGGCGCGTGTCCCGGCTGTACATTCGCGCAGCCGCTCTCCGCTTCATCTTCGTGCATGTGCCGCTCGTGGTCGTGGCTCTCTTCTTCCTGGCCCACTTCGTGTCGAGGTCGTGGAGGGGAGGAGATCTCTCCAGTACCGACCTGCTGGGGCGTTACGTGGCCATTTGGGCCGACGTTTCCCTGATCTGGGTCGCCCTCTCCCTGTTGCTGGCGGTACCCGTCGGCTGGCTCCGCTGGCGGGCCAGGGCGTACATGCACACCGACGACGGAATCGCCAGCCGGTTCGGGCTCCTCGGCCGCACGGTGGAAGCATGCCTCTTTCGCAAGGCCCAGGGTGTCACGGTGAAGCGTTCGCCGTTGCAGCGCAGGCACGGGCTGGCGACCCTTGAGGTCGAGACCGCGTGCGGCGATGTCACCGTTCCCTACATCGAGCACGCCGCTGCGTGTAGATTGCGCGACTACATCATCTACAGGGCCGAATCGAGCCAACGGCGCTGGCACTGACGCCTGTGTTTCCCTTTTCCCCCGAGCCGCATCATGACTGACTCCATATCGCCAGAAACGGAAGAGACCGGGATGTTCGTCAACCCCGCGGTGCCCCTCGATTCCCTCCCCGGCACCGAATCCCTCGAATGGACGCCGCTACACCCGCGGTTTGCACGGCGCCTGCAGGTCGCGGCGCTGATCCGGTCGGTCGTGATCGCGGGGGCGGGCGCCGCATTTCATCTGCTGGTCATCGCCCGCATCCCGCCGATCACGGAGAACCTGCCATGGCTGCCGGCCTTCGGCTGGACCGTCATCGGCACCTTCTGCCTCTGGTCGATCCTGTGGCCGGCCGTCGCAGTGCCGCGCCGGGGCTACGTGGTCCGCGACAAGGACCTGCTCTACAAGTCCGGCGTGCTGTGGCGTTCGGTGAAGGCGTTCCCCTTCAACCGCGTGCAGCACACCAAGCTCGACAGCACCCCGCTCGACCGGCGCTTCGGGCTGGCCAGCCTGTCGGTCTTTCCCGCGGGAGCCGGTGCGGGCCAGAGAGTCCGCGGTCTGGGACAGGAAACGGCCGAGCGACTGCGCGTGTACATCTCGGAGCGGATCGAGCATGACGGCGACGCAGAACCCGGGGACGAGGACGCCGCGCGAGTGCCCGAGGTGAACTCGGAAAAGGACTCGGAAGTTACCGGGAATCCGGGCCAGTGAACCCGCCCGTTTCCGGCGACTGGCAGCGTCTGTCGCCCTTCGCCATCCTCTCCTTCGTGGCAACCGCCGTGAAGATCGTGGGTCGCGGCGCCATCCAGGGAGCTATCCCGGTCATCGCGGCCATACTGCTGCTGGGCGACGACGAGCCCCTCGGCCTGGGCGTCCTGCTTCCCTTCGTCGCAGGTGCATTGCTGCTGGTCGCGGTGATCGCGGTCATCCAGTGGGCGTACTTCAGATTCAGAATCGCCGAAGACCGGCTGCTCATCCGCAAGGGCTTCATCAAGAAGACGGCGCTGGACCTGCCCTACGAACGCGTCCAGGGCATCAACGTCGAGCGTTCGCTCGTGGACCGGATCATCGGCCTCGTCTCGGTCACGCTCGATACGGCCGGCTCGTTTCAGGCGGAGGGCAAGCTGCCCTCGATCAGGACGGAGGTGGCGGACCATCTGCGGGCCAGCGTGGCAGCGCTTCGCCCGGGGCTGGAGGACGACGTGGCGGTGGGCGATGCCGGCGAAGCGGGGGCCACGGACGCCGAGGGATTGCTGACAGACGCCGGCGCGGACGCCCACACGGGGGCCGCCGCCGGGGTGCGCACATCGGCCGCGGCACGACTGGCCGCCCGGCCGAACTGGGGGCGCGTCCTCCTCAAGCTCGGGCCCGCCGACATGTTCCGCATCGGCCTCGCCAACCGCAACTTCATCTTCGTTGCGGCCATGGTGGGCATCCTCACCGACCTGCTCCAGCCCGGCAACTTTCTCGACCCGCTCCTGGAGGCGCTCGCAGCCGGGGTCGACAGCGCCGCCGGCGCGTTCTCCGGGCTGGGGGCGCTGGCCCAGCTGGTGGTCGTGGTGGTGCTCATCCTCGGTTTTCTTGCCGTCGCGCTTCTCCTTACCGTCACTGCCGCGTTCCTTCGCCACCACGACTTCACCCTCTGGCACGACGGCAGGACCTTCCGCTCCCGCGCCGGCCTCCTTACCCAGCGCGAAGTCGTCGTCGAGGCACCAAAGATCCAGCAGCTGAGCGTGAGCCAGGACCTCGTGCAGCGGTGGTTCGGGAGGTTCCGGCTGCGGGCGCTGCCGGCGGCGGCGGTCGTCGCGCAGGGCGGGCAGTCCCCCAGCGGACTCGACGTGGCGGATGTCCTCGATGTTCCCCTTCTGGACGGCCCACGAGCTGACGAGTTGCGGGCGCGGGTCTTCAGGCGGGAAGCACGCGAGATCGCGGTTCTTCCCCGCGACGGGGCGTTCAAGCGGGTCTCGTCCCACTACATTCGCGCGCTCACCCTGCGAATCTGGCTCATCGCGGGCCTCGGCCTCGGCGGCATCTTCCTGCAGCTGGTGCCGTCCGGGCTTTCCGCGGACGCGGGCTTGCCGATGCTGATCGGGTGGCTCGCATCCATCCCGGTCGTGGTGCTCATCGCGTGGCAGCTCTGGCGGCGACGGGGATACGCGCACGACGACGACGGGCTGGCGAGCCGCGGCGGGTTCATCGGGCGCAAGGTGGACGCGTTCCCGATGCGCAAGGCCCAGTCGGCAATCGTGAAGCGGTCGCCGCTGCAGCGCCGCAAGGGGCTGGCAACCCTGCAGGTCCATCTGGCGTGCGGGAAGATCACGGTGCCATACATCGACCAGCGCGTGGCGCGCCGGCTTCGGGACTACATCCTGTACAGGGTCGAGGCGTCGCGGCGGCGCTGGCACTGAAGCGGGTGCGAAGAGCGGTTGACATGACCACAGACCCTGCGAACGCATCCGAGTTCAGCCGGTGGCGGCGGACATCGCCGTTCGCGATCGTGTTCTTCGTCAGGGTCACGATTCGGCAGATCGACCTCTACGCGCAGTTGCTGGTGTCCCTCGGACTGGCCTTTCTCATCGTTCGGGCGCGGGAACTCGCGGGAGACCTGATTCCCGCTGCGATCCTCATGATCATCTTCGTGGCGGTGCTGCGGTATTGGTTCTTCCGCTTCCGCGTCACCGAGGACCGCATCCTGATTCGCCAGGGGATCCTCAAGAAGACTGCCCTCGATCTGCCGATGGACCGGATTCAGGCGGTCAACATCCGGCGCTCGCTGACCGACCGTCTGCTCGGGCTCGTCACCGTGTCGGTGGACACGGCGGGATCGGGCGCCGTGGAGGCCGTGATTCCGTCGGTGAAATCGGCGCTCGCCGACCGGATTCGCGCGCAGGTCTCCGCCGTTCGCCGGGAGGGATGTGCCCGGGAGGTCGAAGCGGACGGACCGGTGGAGGGGCTGGCCAGCCAAGTGACGATGGAGGACGGTTCGCCCGGGGAAGTCATGATGACGCTTCCCCCCGGGGATATGGTCCGGATCGGCCTGAGGGGCGTCGGAGACTACCGTTTGTTGGTTCTGCTACTCGCGTTCCTCCAGCGGGATCCCCGCGATCTGTTGCGCTACACGGCCGGTCAACTCGGGATCCTCGAACCCATTGGTCGGGATCAGGTTCCACGGGACTTTGTGTCAAGTCTCGCCGACCTGATCTTTCGATTCGGGGTTGTGGGCGCGTTGCTGACGTTGATTGCCGCCCTCGGCATCTATGGCGCGTTCAAGACCTATTTTGGCTTCAAGCTGTACCGCGACGGGGCCACCTATCGCACCCGGGCCGGGCTGTTCACCCAAAGGGAGGTCGTGGTTCAGTCCGTCAAGGTGCAGCAGGCTACACTTTCCCAGAACATCGTTGATCGGTGTTTTCGCCGCTTCCGCCTGACTGTGCAGCCGGTGTCGGATGAGGCCGAGGTCCTCGAGATCCCGCTTCTTGGCGCGCGGATGGCGGAAACGTTGCGAGCCAGGCTGTTCGGTCGTGAAGGGAGAGGACTGACGCTGCTCCCCCAAAGCCGGGCGATCGTGCGGGTGTCGGCGCACTACATCGGTGCGTTGACCCTGAAGATCGCTGCCGCCCCCGCGCTGGGCGTCTCCGCAGTTGTCTTTCCATTTACCGGGCCATCAGCGACCTGGGCCGAGATCTCCCTCATCTGGGCGCTCATCTGTGCCCTGGTGGGGGGGCTCATCGCCCTTCAGCGCTGGCGCCAGCGGGGGTACTTGCACGACGACGACGGCATTGCGGTGCGGAGCGGCTTCGTCGCCCGCAGTGTGGATGTGTTCCTTTTTCGCAAAGTGCAGAGCGTAACGGTGAAACAGTCGCCGATGCAGCGCGCCATGGGGCTCGCCACGCTGGAAATGGAACTCTCCGGCGAGATCGCGGAGGTGCCGTATATTAAGCACGGGGTCGCGTGCCGGCTTCGCGACTACATTCTGTACAAGGTCGAGTCGAACCCGCGCTGGCACTGACGGTTGGCCCGTGGCGTCATCCCCCGGCCAGCGGAGAACCCGGAACCGCGTTCCAGAAACCACAGAGGGTAAAGCCGACATGACATTCTGTAATGTTCTCGTCACATTTCGGGTGCATGAGCGGCGCGGAGGCGTCTGGCCCGGATCTTCCGCTGGCAGCTCCGCTCGGCGAACTGGGTGGCGACGTGCTGGCGCACTCCTCTTCTTCACCCTCCTCGCCGGGGTCGGCTGCGGGGACCAGGGTGCAGACTCGGTCCCGGAGATGGCGGCGCACTCCGGCTACGGGGAAGTGGCCGATGCGCTGACGGAGATGATCGAGCGCGAGCGCGAGCAGAAGGGGCTGGCTGCGGTGTCGATCGCGCTGGTGGATGCTGACGGGGTCGTGTGGGCGGGCGGATTCGGGGAGCAGTCGCCGGGGGTTGCGGCCACCGCCGAGACCGTGTACCGGGTCGGGTCGGTGTCCAAGCTCTTCACCGACATCGCGGTCATGCAGCTCGCCGAGCGGGGCGAAATCGATATTGATGCACCGGTGCGGACCTACCTCCCCGGCTTCGCTCCCGACAACCGCTCCGGGACGCCCCTCACCCTGCGCCAGCTCATGTCGCACCGGTCGGGGCTCATCCGGGAACCGCCCGAGGGACACTATTTCGATGACACCGGCACCGATCTCGCGGCCACGATCGCCAGCCTGAACGGGACTCCGCTGATATACGAGCCGGAGACGCGCACCAAGTACTCGAATGCGGGGATCGCGGTCGTGGGGTACACGCTGGAGGTCACGCAGGGTGAGGCCTTCGCGGACTACGTCAAGCGCGCCGTCATTGAGCCCGTGGGGATGACCAGCAGCGCGTTTGCGCCGGATCCCGCGGTCGTCGACGACCTCGCGGACGCGTACATGTGGGGTTTCGACCGGCCGGATTTCGACGCGCCCGGCTTCGAACTCGGCATGGCCCCGGCCGGCAGCATGTACTCGACAGTCCTGGACCTCGCGCGGTTCATGGGGGTCATGTTCCGGCGCGGCGCGCTGGAGGAAGGCGCGGCAACGGATGCCGGCGGCGCGGCGGAGTCCGGCGGGGCGATGGCGGACCGAGCCGACGCGGCTGAACCGCTGGCCCAGCCCGGGTCCGGCGACCTGCCGTCCCGGCTTTTGTCGGGCGAAACCCTCGAGGCCATGTGGACACCCCAGTTCGCCGACCCCGGCGCGACCACCGGGTACGGTCTCGGCTTCGCGGTCCAGGAACGTTTCGGCGAGCGCTGGCTCGGCCACGGCGGCGCGATCTACGGGTTCTCCACCCAGCTCGCCTTCCTGCCCGATGCGCAGCTCGGCGTGGTCGTGGTTTCGGCCGTCGACGGCACCAACACCTTCACCAGCCGAGTGGCCGACGCGGCGCTGGCCCTCATGCTGGCGGCGCGCGACGGGGAGCCGCTCCCGGCAGCACCCCTGCGCGGCTCCGATCCCATCCCGCCCGGCCTCGCACTGGCGCTGGAAGGCACCTACGGCACCGGCGATCGCGCACTCGATTTCGATCAGCGCGGCGGCCGCCTCTTCATGACCCCCGCGCGGGGCGGCGCCACCGTCGAGATCCGCTCGCGCGGCGACACCCTCACCGTGGACGACCGGGTCAGCTTCGGCGCCCGCTTCCTCGCCGACGGCGGCGCAGGCGCACAGGCCGCGTCCCAATCCGGCATGGCTTCGCCCACCGCCCTCATCCCCCTCCGCCCCGACGGCACCCCCGGCGACCCCCTCCCCCGCCAGCCCCCCACCCCTCTCCCCCCTCCCCCTCCCCCCCACTGGCACGGCCTCATCGGCGAGTACGGCTGGGACCACAACGTCCTCTACATCCTGGAGCGCGGCGGCCGCCTCCACGCGCTCATCGAGTGGTTCTTCCTGTACCCGCTCACCGAGATCTCGCGCGACGTGTACGCCTTCCCCGACTGGGGCCTCTACCACGGCGAGCAGTTGGTGTTCACGCGCGGCGCGGGCCAGGACGAGGCGGGCCAGGACGAAGCAGGCCGGGATGAAGCGGGCGGGGACACTACCGGCGGCACCACCCCGGACCGCGCCACCTCCGTCGTCGCCGCCTCCATCCTCTTCCCGCGCCGTGACGTCGGAACCGAAGCCGGCGGCACCTTCCGGATCGACCCCGTGCGCCCCGTCAGTCAACTCCGCCCCGAGGCGCTGGCCGCCTCCCCGCCCCCCGAGCCCGGCCCCTTCCGCGACTCTGAACTCGTCGAGGTCACCTCGCTGGAGCCCGGCATTCTCCTCGACGTGCGCTACGCGACCACCAACAACTTCATGTCGTCGGTCTTCTACGACGAGCCGCGCGTCTTCCTGCAGCGCCCCGCCGCCGAGGCGGTCGCGCGCGTCCACCGCGCGCTCGCCGAGCACGGCTACGGCCTCCTCCTGCACGACGGCTACCGCCCCTGGTACGTCACGAAGATGTTCTTCGACGCCACCCCTGAATCGCAGAAGATCTTCGTCGCCGATCCGGCAAACGGCTCGCGCCACAACCGCGGCTCGGCGATCGACCTGAACCTGTACGACCTCGTGACGGGTGAGCCGGTGGACATGGTGGGCACCTACGACGAGTTCTCGCCGCGCTCCTTCCCCGACTACCCGGGCGGCACTTCGCGGCAGCGCTGGCTGCGCGAACTTCTTCGCCGCGCGATGGAGGCGGAGGGATTCACGGTCTACGAGGCCGAGTGGTGGCACTTCGACCACGAGGACTGGCGCGAGTACGCGATCCAGAACGCGACCTTTGACGAACTCGGACGGTAGCGACCGGCGGGGGCCGGGACCTGCGGAAGAGTCCGGCGGCACCCCCCGGCGCTCCGTGGCTCGCCACCCGCCAAGCGGCGCCCCTGCTCGCCGGCGCCTGCACCGCCGCGGCGGCTCTCACCTCCTCGTCGACCTCGGCCTCGTCCTCACCGCTACCATCTGGGGCCTCAACTTCACCGTGGTGAAAGCCGCCCTCGACGAGATCGAGCCACTCGCGTTCAACGCGCTGCGCTTCCCGTGCGCGGCGGTGGCCGTCTGGTTCCTGATCCGGGCAACAGGACGGCGTGTGATGCCTCCCCGCAAGGACTGGGGCATCGTCCTGGTGCTGGCCCTCATCGGCCACGTCGCCTTCCAGATCTGCTTCATCTTCGGGCTCGACTGGACCGCCACCGGCAATGCGGCCCTCCTGCTCTCCACGAGCCCGGTCTGGGTGCTTGTGATTTCCTTCACAATGGGGCGCGAACGCTTCAATCTCCGCATCCTCATCGGTGTCCTCGGCACGCTTGCCGGCATGGTGATCCTGATCTCGGGAGGGCACCAGCAGTTCGGGGCCGCTCGTTTCGGCGACCTTCTCGTCCTCGGCGCCGCGGTTTCCTGGGGCGCGTACACCGTCTTCGGCCGACGGCTCACCAAACGGCGCGGTGCGCTGCAGATGACCGCGTGGACGTTGTGGGCCGGACTCCCCTTCATCGTGCTGGCCGGAGTCCCCGACCTCGTGCGCACCGACTGGAGCGCGGTGTCGCTGCAGGCCTGGCTCGGCGTGGTGTATGCCGGGGTCTTCGCGATCGGGCTCGCATACCTTCTGTGGTATCGCGGGGTGCGCGTCATCGGTCAGAACCGCACCTCCGTGTACCAGAACCTGGTCCCGGTCGTCGCGCTGCTCAGCGCCTGGCTCTGGCTCTCGGAGACACCCACCCCGCAGCAGGTGATCGGTGCCTGTGTTATCCTCTGTGGGGTCGTGGTGGCGCGACGGTCGCCGGGGCGTTGACGCAGCGCCAGACCCGGCCTGCCCCGGAGTCGCCGCTCCGGTTGATCTTATCCATCACCACCACTACCCTTCCGAGATTGCAAGCGACGCCCCCTTCGAGGGCCACTCACACTTACCCGGAAACCATCACGCACGATAGACCATGGACATCAACGAAGTCGGCTTCACCGCATTCGTCATCGCATCGATCCGGGCCCTGGAGGAGGACAAATCGCCCGCGCTCTTCAACGATCCCTACGCAAGCTGGTTTTCGAACGAGCGCGCGCTGGGCGCGGCCAGGCAGATGGACGCGGCCTTTCCGCCCTCGACGACCATGGTCCGGTTCCGCACCCGCCACTTCAACGGCTTCGTGGAGCGCGGGATCGAGGCCGGGGCCAGGCAGGTGGTCCTGCTCGGCGGTGGCTTCGACATGCGCGCCCACCACCTCGCCCGCGCCGGAGTCGCCTTCTTCGAGGTCGACCAGCGCGCGGTCCTCGAGTTCAAGCGGACGATCCTGGCCGACCGCGGCTTGGAACAGCCGCCTTCGGTCTACGGCAACTATCTCGAAGTCGACGTCCCGCACGGTCTCGTCAGGGTCGGGTTCGACCCGGAGATGCCGACGCTCATCGTGTGGGAGGGCAACACCATGTACCTGCCGCCCGACCTGATCATGCCGTTCCTGAACAGGCTTGCCGGCGCCATGCCGACATTCAGCATCGCCTTCGACTACTTCTCGGTGGATCTGCAGAAGCGCGAATTCGAGACCGACGAGGACATGGAGCGGCTGGAAGGCGTGGAGAAGGCGATGGGAGCGTCCTTTCCCACCGGTTTTCCGGATTTGACCGTGTTCGAGACGCAGGCGCCGTTCAAGGTTGCCGATTCCGGTTCCTTTGCCGGACTGGCGGAGGAGTACGGCCTGGGCGACATGGTCGCTGGCTACCCCGAGGACTGGCGGGAGACGTTGAAGCTGTACCGGTATTGCGTGCTGGAGAGGCGCACGTCGTCGAGCGATATGTAAAGCTGACCTTACATTATGTAAAATCAGCCATACATATCGTGTGGTGCCAGACGCTTTCCGCAACCCCAATCAGCGCCGCCGGACCTCGTCCTCCGGAATCCCGCGGCTGAAAACGGCAACGAGGCCCGGCTCGCCAACTGCATCCATCGCCGCAGCCTGATCCTTGCGCAGGATGGCTCTGACCTGGCCGGTCACCGGGTCGCGCAGGATCGTGATCGGCGAGTCCGTGCCCTTGTCGAGGCGCACCGTCGCCCGGCCATCCCCCAGCGAGATTGTGGCCAGTTCACCGGGCCAGGTAACCGGAATCGCAAAGACGAAGCTCGACCGTTCGTCCTCGACATCCGGGATGTAGGGCATGTCGAAGGTGAACGAGAATACCTCGACGCCTTCGGCCGTCCTTCCCACGAGCCGGTAATCACGACCGGGAGGCGGCCAATACGGCAACGCATCGACCAATAGCGCGGGTTCCAGGAACGGCTTGCCATCGGCGTCCCGCCCGCCCCAGACGAGGACGCTCCTCTTCTTCCCGCCGAACGATGCGGCAGCTTCCACTTCGGTTGCCACGCGGTGGCGAAGGGCGTTCGAGAAGTGGTAGTCGCCGATCCATCCGCCACCACAATACGACATGAGATCCGGAGCGTACGGCGTGATCAATCGGTCGTTGGCGTGATCGTACCCCCAGGACCCGATGCGCCCGTTGCGGTCGGGAAACAGCGGATCCGGCCCCCCCGCCCCGCCGCACGGAGCGTGATAGAGGCCCAGGTTGTGCCCGAGCTCGTGGGCGATCGTGTTCGGCATTGGCACCGCGTAGCTCGACCAGGAAGGGACGTCAAAAGCCACGCCGAGAAGGCCGACGGCGGGTACCGGGGCCTTCATTGCCAGCCAATAGCCGGGGCCATCGCTCTCCATCCGCCGAATCAGTTCAACCTCGCCGAGGATCGAGAAGCCGCTCGCGGATGATGTCGTTACCGGAGCGTGCAGCGTGACGTCGAGCGCGGCGACCGGGAGCCGCTCACGGGTGTGCCGGAGCATCTCGTGCCCGCCGGGGTCCGCCGCCATTGCTTGCGTGAGCGCCAGAATCGAACGATCAGGATCGCTCTCATACAGGAACGGAACCAGCGTGAGCGGGAAGTCCGGCAATTCCCGTACGTCGACCGCGGCGCGGCCGGTTTCGGGAATGCGGCCGGTGATCCCGAGCGCGGGATCAAGCTCCCCTTCCGGATCTATTTCGATGACCATTTCCAATCCGGGCCTGAGGACTCCACCCGGTATGCTTGCGTTCGCGGATGCTCCGAACGTCCCCTCGTCGACTTGAGTGGGAATCGGTGCATGCCCCCGCGGAATCTCGGCGACGTGCGCCTCGACACCGTCGCGGTAGAAGGTCGCACGCACGTTCGGCATCGACTCGCCGGCGGCGCCGGGTGAAGAGACGAATACCCGCAGCAGCGCGTCCCGGTTCGCGATCAAAGGCACCGGGAACTCTCGCGACTGAACCGCCTGCACGAGGTATACCGCCGGGGCGCCCGCGCAGTGGGCCACCCGCTGGAAGCGGACGCCGTCCAACCAGGCAAGCAACTCCGGTTCGGCAGGAGCGCAGAGGCCGGTCCCCCCGGCCTTGAGGACCTTGAGCTGATCAAGCGCTCCGAGGTCCCCGGGCAACGGGCCGGAGAGCCCTTCGTTGCCACCCAACCAAAGCTGCTCCAGCTCGGTCAACCGGCCGAACTCCGCAGGCAGCGGACCCTCCAGGTTGTTTTGGTGCATGTACAGTTCCTTGAGGCTGGTCATGTTACCCAGGGTGGGCGGGATGGACCCGGTCAGCTCGTTGCCGTTCAGCCAGAGCTCCTCAAGATTCGTGAGATTGCCCAGTTCGGCCGGGATGGCGCCGGTCACCCCCGAACCCCGCAGATCCAATCCCACGATACTGGTGAGACCGCCCATTTCGGCCGGGATTCCTCCGCTGAAGTCGTTGTACCACATGTTCAAATACCGCAGAGTGGTCAGGTCGCCGATTTCGGGTGGGATCTCCCCGACGAAGGCGTTGCCACCGAGAAGGAGCACCTCCAGATCCGTGAGGTTCCCGATCTCGGCTGGGAGCGGGCCGCCGAGCCCGCTGCTTTCCAAATCCAGACGCTGGAGCCGGGTGAGCTTACCGAATTCGGGAGACATGGGACCACCCAACCCCACCCCGAAGAGCGCCAGCCACTCCAGCTCGGCCAGGGTGAAAAACGACTCTGGCAGAGGTCCTTCCAGACCCCAGTTGCCTCGCAGGTTGAGAAACCGCAGGGACTTCATCGCCCCGAGTTCGGGCGGGAACGGTCCTCTGACACCGTTGAATGGCAGGGACAACCCGATGATCTCGCCCTCTGGACTTGTCTCCACACCATACCATTGCGAGAGCGGGGCATCCGTAAGCCAGTTCCGATTGTCGGCCCACTCGTCCCCGTGTGTGGCCTCGTAGAAGGCCACCAGCAGCGACCTCGGTGGCGGCGGACAGGAGATTCCCGATCCCTCGTGCGACGCAATCGTCCCAAGCCACCGCTGAAAGCTCGCGAGCTGCGGAGCGCAAAGTTCGGTACCCGAGTATCGGAAGTGTTCGAGGGCCAGCGCGGCGAGTGACGCGGGGAGCCGCCCCCCGAGATTGTTGTCGGCAAGGTCCAGATGCCTGAGTCCCGAGAGCTGTCCCAGCGACTCGGGCAACGTCCCCGAAAGCCCGTTGCCGGCGAGCCTGAGGCTCATGACCCGCCCGATCGAATCGGTTTCCACTCCGTACCATTCGCTCAACGGCTCCTCGCCGAGCCATCCCCCTGCATTCGTCCACTGAGGCCCATCGGTCGTGCTGTAGAGAAACTCCAACACCTCCGTGTCCCGCTCGGCGCAGCCCGGCCCGTCCAGGTACGCGATTCTCTCGGCCCACGCGCTGAACGATGAGTTCACGGGCAGGCAGAGTCCCTCGTTGTCTCCGAAGCGGAAGGCGTCAAGGCCATCGAGCTGGAGGAAGCTGCCCGGAATGATGCCGGTGAGCCGATTGTCGTTCAGGAAGAGGCTGTCGACTTGCTGGAGGGAGCCCAGTTCGGGCGGCAGCGGGCCGTTCAGCTGATTCCTGGCGAGCGCAAGGAATCTCAACTCGGGCAGTTCCGCCAGCACCGCCGGGAGCGGACCCTGCAGTCCGTTGGTCGACAGCATCAGCCTGCGCACGCGGCCCCCGTCGTCGGTGAACACTCCGTGCCACTCGTTCAAAGGGGCGTCGCTCAGCCAATTGGTATTACGGCGCCAGTTCCCGCCATCCGTCGCATTGTAGAGCGCCACGAGCACGTCCCGGTCGGGTGAGATCGCTGGCGGCTCCAGGTCAGGGTCAACGGGGTCGTCGCCGCAGGCGGCAGCCGCGAAGGCCAGTGCGAACAACGCGGCGACGCCCTGCGTGGATCGGCGGATGCGGTTCAGGGGGGATCGGTGGATAATCCGAAGGAGGCGGGATGGGGCGTTCATTGGTGTTTCCTTCCAAAACGGAGGTGCAACTTGCGGTCGCAGAAGCGATGGCACGCTTCCGGCCGGAGCATGTTTACCGGCTCATTATGGGAATCGGATCCGCAGCATTACAACCCCAAGTCCTTGCCCCCCTCGCGCCCCGCGTCCCCGGCTCTTTGCAGCCCGTGTCGAATACCAACTTCGATCCTTCCGGGACTGCTGCAGTTCTACTACAAAGAAACCGGTTTATCCTACCTCCGTCCGCGATAATCAACATCCCCCGGGGCCCTCAGCATCTCGTTCAGCGCATGCACCTCGGTCGCCACCAGCGCCTCCAATGCCTCCAGGTGCTCCCGCAATTGTTCATGCAGCAGCTTGGCCTCGAAGCATACGCCGTCGTGGCCCTGACCGGTGAGGCGCGGGTCGACCATGCTCATCTGGAGGTCGGCAAGTTGGTCTTGCAAGGCGGCGATGGCTTCCGAGAGGGAGTCGTCCTCGGCGAAGCGGGACATGGTGGCGAGCTGGACGCCTATCGCTTCGACGCGGTGGACGGCCTCGCCGGCCGCGTCGAGGCGCACGCTGTAGCGGCCGGGGGAAGCAGGATCGATATCTGGGGGGCGCCGGGGGCCGGGCGGCCCTCGCGTAGAAACTAGGTACCCTCCGTGATGATCTCGATGGGCACCTTCAGCTCGTGCCCGCACATCAGCCCGTTCATGGACGCTATCGGTTCCGTCCCGTCCACCCCGTCCAGTAGCAGCACCATGTTCACATTACACTCGCCCATCCGCTCACCGAGCGACCAGCGTACCGCACCGGTCGCGAAGCCCTCGACATCCATCCAGAAGACCTGCTCCGTAACGACCACGATCAGAGTGGTCGTGATCGAAATATCCGGCTCGCCGGAGACCATGTAAGCACGACCATTGACCTCCGGGAGCTGACAGCCGTCATGGTTCATCTTCGCCCGTATGCTCAGCCGGGTCGTATCGCCCTGCCGACTCTCCTCTGGCGACAGAGTCGCGACGACCGTGCCACCGCCATTGCAGCGGGCCGTAATCATCGTATCGCCGACGGCTTCGATCACCGTAAAGTGTGGCGGGTCCGCCTCCAGATTCAGCAGCTCCTGAATCCCGAGATAGAGCGCCTGCGCCTCCTCGGCGGTGAGCGCCTCTTCCGATGGGTCCGGTTCAACCGGATCATCGCCGCAGGCGAGCAGGCCCACTGCGGCCAACGCGCCGATTGCGACCCACGGACGGCCCCTGCCCGCGCGGAAGCGTGAGCGCGGGGACGCATCCGGGCATGCGGTCTGCGGCCATCCCACGGCCCTCCGTGGCCGGGATTTCGTTATTCGTCTGCTTCGCACTTTCCGTCTCCTCCGGGAGTGCGGATACCCTCCAGCCACTCCTGAAACGCTTCATCGGGCGGGGAGCAGAGCCCATCGATTCTCGCGAGCCGCTCGTCCACGGAAACCTCCGTAGGGTACACGCATTTCCGGCTGCCGGGAAGGCGGAGCCCCCTGAAGAACCGGACCGGCATACTCACGCTGGGCGCGCTGGCCCGCCAGATCAGCGCCGCCGCCGCTCCTCCGCCTCCCTCGGAATCCCGCGGCTGAACACGGAAACAAGCCCGGGATCGCCGAGCACCTGCATCGCCGCCGCTTGATCCCTGCGCAGGATCGCCCGGACCTGGCCGGTGACCGGGTCGCGCAGGATCGTCATGGGCGAATCGGTGTTCCGATCGAGACGCACCGACTCCCCGCCATCCCCCAGGGAGATCGTCGCCAGGTCACGGGACCAGGTCACGGGGATCGCATAGACGAACCCGGACTGTTCGCCCTCGGCCTCGGGAACGTACGGCATGTCGAAGTCGAACGAGAACAACTCCTCGCCGTCGTCCGTCCTGCCCGTCAGCCGGTATTCCCGGCCGCCGGGCGGCAGCGCCGGGAACGCATCGGCGATGAACGCCGGCTCCAGGAAGGGCCGGCCGTCCCTGTTCCGTCCGCCCCAGACCATGATGCTGCGTGTCTTGGCGCGGGAGGATGAGGATGCGGAATCCACCTCGGTCGCCAGGCGGTGGCGAAGCGCGGTCGAGAAGTGGTAGCCCCCGATCCACCCGTCGCGGCAGTACGACATGAGATCGGGTGCGTAAGGGTTGATCAATCGCTCGTTGGTGCGGTCGTAACCCCAGGCAGCGATGCGTCCGTGCCTCTCCGGAAACTGCGGGTCCGCCCACGCCGCGCCACCGCAGGGCGCATGGTTCAGGCCCAGGTTGTGCCCGAGCTCGTGCGCGATGGTTCTCGGAAGCGGCACGGAGAAGCTCGACCATGAAGGGACGCTCATCGCCACACCGAGGAGTCCGCTGTAGGGCACCGGACCCATGATCCCCAGCCAGTATTCGGGCCCGTCGCTCTCCATCTGCCGAATGAGCTCGACTTCCAGCAGGACCGAGAAGCCGTCGGCGGAGGAAGTCGTCACCGGAGCGTGCCGGGTGACGTCCAGGCCGCTCACGGGCAGGAGATCGCGCGTGTGCCGCAGCATGGGGTGCCCATGAGGATCCCGGGCCATTGCGGAGGTGAGTCCCAGCACCGAACGGTCGGGATCCCTTTCGGTCACGAAGGGAACCAGGGTCAGAGGGAAGTCGGGCAGTGCGCGCACGTCCACGGGCATGCGGCCGCTCCGGGGAATCCGCGTCGCGACCCCCAGCCCCGGATCGGTCGTGCCCTCCGGATCGACCTCGATCACCATCTCCAGACCGGGCTGGAGCACCCCGGCCGGAATGTCGGCGTTCGCCGATCTGGCGAGCGAGCCCTCGTCGACTTCCGTCGGGATCGGCGCGTAGCCGCCCTCGATCCGCACCGCATGCACCTCCGCATCCCCGTGGAAGAACGTCGCCCGCACGGTGGGCATAGGTTCGCCGGCAGCCTTGGGGGAAGAGACGAACACCCGAAGGAGGGCGGGCCTCTCCGCGATGAGCGGCACGGGATGCTTCGATGACTGAATCGTCTGCGTGAGGTACACCGACGGGGCCCCTCCGCAGCGGGCCACCCACCGGAACTCGATGCCGTCCAGCCACGCCATGAACTCGGGGTCGGTGGGAGCGCAGAGGTCGGTTCCCCCCGCCTTGAAGTCCGAGAGCTTGCCGAGACCCGCAAGGCTGGCGGGCAGGGGTCCGGAGAGCTTCGGATTGTCGCCCACCCACAACTGCTCCAACTCCGTCAGTGCGCCGATATCGGGGAGCGGGCCGCTCAGGTCGTTTCCGTAGAGGCTGATTTCGGTCAGGCTGGTCATGTTGCCCAGGGTTGGCGGGATGGGCCCGGTCAGCTCGTTGTCCTGCAGTTGCAGCGCATCGAGCTTCGTGAGGTTGCCCAGCGCAGCCGGGATTGTGCCGGTCAGCCCCGAAGCATCCAGATACAGGCCGTTGAGTTCGGTGAGATCCCCCAGTTCGGCCGGTATCCCCCCGCTGAGCTCGTTGTACCCCACCGCCAGGTCTTCCAGCTTTGTGAGGTTCCCGAGTTCCGGGGGAATCTCGCCGATCAGGTCGTTGAAATCGAGGATGAGTCTTGTCCAACGGCAAATGAGCCTGAACGGGGGGCCGGTTTCCAGCGGGGAGTGAGCCTGAAGGCCGGGGCGAAGAGATCATTGGAGGATGATCGTGACACTTCGCACCGAACGGATCCGGACGCTCGACGAG
>JAJDVT010000008.1 GCA_022826005.1 Gemmatimonadota bacterium
TCATGGACCAGCCGCTGAAGGTGCTGTGCGAACTCGGCGGTTGGAAAACGGCCAAGACGGTCCTACGTTGCTACCAGCGAGCCGACGAGGGACAGCTTCGGAAGGCACTGGACGCCCGCCGCCGGGCGCACGGCTGAAGCCTCAAGTTAGCGGGAACCATCCAGAGGGAATCAGACCCCGCCACGCATGCAACCACAACCACCACAACGAGATGCGATACTGTCGGCCTCTGCCGGGCTGGCAAGGCGCGACGAAGGGCGCATAGCGGAGCTATTCGCCCGAGGAGCAACGCAGAGCGGTGCTTCGGAGATCGAACAAGTAAAGACGACATGACATTTGGTAAAGTTTTCCTGACATAGCGTGTCCGTGGGCACCGCGGTCCAGCCCGGATGCATCGCCGCTCGAATGCCGGGGGGATTTCGTCCACGGGCTGCTAGGCCGGGGAGGTCGCCGTGAGGGAGAACTCCCCCGTGCTGTCGCCGAAGCCGTCCATCTCCATGCCGAGGCCGTTCAGGGCGGTGAGCATCGCATTCGCCATGGGCGTGGCGTCGGGCGCCTTGAGGTGCAGGTTGCCCTCCAGCAGTCCGTTGGCGCCGCCGAGCAGGATGAGCGGGCAGCGGCGGTGGTTGTGCAGGTTCGCATCGGCCATCGGCGAGCCCCACATGACCATGGTCTGGTCGAGGAGGCTCGATTCGCCGTCCATCGTATTCTTCAGCTTCTCCAGGAAGTAGGGGAGCTGGCCGACCCGGTACTGGCAGATCTTGTTGAACTCGAGGATCGACGACTCCCTGCCGCCGTGGTGGGACGCGGGATGGAAGGGCCGGTTCGAGCCGCTCTCGGGGAAGACCCGGTTGTCCGCGTCGCGGCCGGTCTTGAAGGATATGACCCGGGTCATGCCCGTCTGCAGCGCCAGCACCTGCAGGTCGAACATGATCCGCATGTGCTCCGAGAAGGAGTCCGGAACCCCGGCCGGGGCCTCGGGCATGTCGCGCTCGTCGCCGCCCGTGTTGCGCGCCTCGACCGCCGCGATCCGCCGCTCGATCTCGCGCACGTTGTTCAGGTAGCGGTCCATGCGGAGCCGGTCCGCCGCCCCGAGCTCCCTCTTGAGCGTGGCGATCTCACCCGCCATCCAGTCGAGGATGCTCCTGCGCGACGCCATCCGCGCGGCGCGTTCCTCAGGCGTCCCCCCGGCACCGAAGAGCATGTCGAAGGCGACGCGCGGGTCGCGGATCATCGGGAGCGGCTCGTTGGGCGAGGCCCAGCTGATCGTGTCGGTGTAGGCGCAGGAGTAGTTGTAGGTGCAGCCGCCCGCCTGATCGAGGTTCTCGATGCAGAACTGCATGGAGGGCAGCGGCGTGTCCTGGCCGAAGCGCTTAGCGTACATCTGGTCCAGCGACGTGCCCACGAAGATGTCGGACCCCTGGGTCTGCTTGGGGTGGGACTGCGTCAGGAACACCGCGCTCGAACGGAAGTGGTCGCCGCCGATCTCCGGCGTGCTGAAGGCCTCCGCCATGCGGCAGTCGGTGTTGCTGACGATCGTGAGATGCTCCTGGTAAGGCGCCAGCGAGGTCAGCGCGCTCTCCGGCAGGATCTCGAAGTCCTTGCCCGTGGTGGCCGGCGCGAAGAGATGCTGCGTCGCGGCCCACTCGTTGCACCCCGCGAGCCCGTGCACCTCTTCGATGCATACCAGGCGGGTCGGCTGCGAGAGGGCGTCACGGGCCGAGCGGGCGCGTCCGGCCGGAACCATGGCGTCGAGCAGGGGGAGCGCCGCGGTGGCGCCCAGGCCCCGGAGGAAGGTGCGCCGCGCGATGTACTTGCCGGTGATGAATTGCATGATCGTTCCGATCTCCTGGGGCCGGCTCAGCGGCGCCCGTTCTGTTCGCCGCGCCGGGCCGCGCCGCTCTCCTCCGCTGCGGCGGGCGCGTCGGCCCGTCTCAATCTGAATGCGTCGCTGCCCACCACGCCAAGGACGAGTGAGGAGACGCGGTATTCGTCACGCTCCGCTTGCCGCACGATCTCCCGGATCGCGGGCTGGTCGTAGTGCTCCACCCTGCGGCCGAGCGAGTACGCCATGAGGTTTTCCGTGAAGTTGCGCACCAGCGGCAGGGGACGCCTGAGGAGTGCCTCGGACAGCTCGGCCGGCGTCGCCACCGGGGTATCGTCGTAGAAGTCGCCGCGGGTGTCTAGCGGGACGCCGTTTTCCAGCGAGCGCCACTTGCCCGTGACGTCGAAGTTGTCCAGGGCGAGTCCGATGGGGTCCATGAATCGGTGGCACGATTTGCAGCGCGGATCCTCGCTGTGGATCTGCATGCGCTCGCGGGTGGTGAGCATGCGGCCCTCCTGCGCCACTTCGGTCTCCTCCAGGTCCGGGATGCCGGGAGGCGGCGGGGGCGGGGGGGTGCCCAGAAGCACCTCCATCACCCATTTGCCGCGCAGCACCGGTGACGTCCGATTCGCCAGCGAGGTGAGTACCAGGATGCTCCCGTGTCCGAGCAATCCGATGCGCCGGTCGTCGGGGTACGGCACTTTGCGGAAATAGTTGCCGGGCGCGGCCGGGAAGCCGTAGTGGGCGGCCAGGCGCTCGTTGACGAAGGTGTAGTCGGCCCGGAAGAGATCCAGAACGCTCCTGTCGTCCTCGACCAGGCTGTTGAAGAACAGCTCCGTCTCGTAGCGCATGGCGTCCGCGAGATTGTCGTCGAAATTCGGGTAGAAATTCGGATCCGGGTGCACCTTGTAGAGATCCTGCAGGCGCAGCCACTGGCCCGCGAAGCGACTGCCGAGCGCGCGGGCGCGGGGGTCCGCGAGCATGCGGCGGGCCTGCCGGATGAGTTCTTCCTCGTCCAGCAGTCCGCCGTTGGCGGCGGCCTCCGTGAGCGCTCCATCGGGCGGGGCCCCCCACAGGAAGAAGGAGAGCCGCGAGGCGAGGTCCTCGCTCGCGACCGGATAGACCTCGCCGGGCTCGACCCCTTCCGGTTCCTGCTCGGTACGGAAGACGAAGCGCGGGCTGGCGAGCAGTGCCTCCAGCGCCATGCGCACCCCGCTCTCGAACCCGTCCACCGCGGCCCCGCCTTCGTAGAACCCCATAAGGCCGTCGACATCGGCGTCCGATGCGGGGCGGCGGTAGGCGCGATCGGCCAGGCCCTGGATGATCCGGCGCGCGCACGGCGCCTCTTCCTCCGCGGAAGTCGGCCTGCAGATGAAGATCCGGCTCCGGACCGGGTTGTCCGACACACCGGTGGCGGCGGTCGGTCCGGAGATCGCCAGCTCCCGCACATGCGGAAGGGTGGTGATGCCGGCGCCCCCCGATCCGCCTCCGGCCATCGACCAGTCGTGGGGCCGGATCAGGTCCTCATAGGGTCCGTCGAAGCCCCGCACGAATGCGGCCGACACGCGCTTCTGGCCGGCACGGATGAAGACCGGCCCCGTGCTGATGGGCGTCGCTCCGCGCCCATCGGCCCCGGCCCCCGTGCGCGCGTGATGGAGAAGCGCGACCCGCTCCCCGTCCACCGAGATGTCGATGTCCTGGAAGCGCGTATTCGACCCGGAGGAGAAGCCGAGCTGGAAGACGTACTCGCCGTCCGCGGGGAAGACGTGTTCGACCACGACTCCGCCGCGCGTCCCGTAGGGCGCCCCCTCGACGTAGTCCCACGGATGTTGCGATAGGTACTCCGAATTCTTGTAGCGGCGCTCCACCGCGGGTGCCCTGCGGTCGCCCACCGCCCAGCGGCTGATCTCGGCGGCGGCGTTCAGGTAGGCTTCGATGAGCGTGGGAGACAGCGTCTGAACGTCGGCGATGTTGTCGAAGTTCGCGCTCATCTGGTCGAGCGGGAGCCACTCCCCGGCGTCGACCTGGAGTCCCAGCAGATCCTGGATCGCGCGCTCGTACTCCGCCCGGTTCAGCCGCTGGAAGGTCCGCACGCCCGGGTCCGGGTTCTGAGCTGCGGCTCCGTCCAGCACGCTCTCGAGCCGTTCCACCAGTGCGAGCAACGTGTCCCCCGCGGGCCTTGGAACTCCTGGGGGCGGCATCATTCCGGCGCGCAGCTTGCGCACCATTTTTTCGGCGACCTCCGCGTTCCTGTCCGCCTCCTCGACCACGAAGTCTTCCAGGGAGAGGTTGCCCAGGAGGCGGCGCTGGTTGTGACAACGGGCGCAGACCTGCCGCACGACCTCGGTTTCGGGGGATACGGAAGGGGACGACGGCTGTACGCGGACACGTTGCGGCTGCGATGCCGGCAACTCCCTGTAGACATCGGCTTCCGGCGCCGGCAATGGCGCATCCGACCCCTCTTGCCGGCCCAGCACAAACACGAGCAGGCCCAGGGTCAGGAACGGAACACCCAGTGATTTCATGTGCAGCCAACCCTTGCGAGGAGCGCTTCCCCGGCGGCCCAAAGCGCACGAACACCTCCCGCCCATCCGGTGCCCGGCACGGCCGGCACGACGCAGCGTCACGCCACAGGCTCCTTACAGAGTAGCGAACGCCGCGGGCGACCGGCAAGGGACGATGTGCGGAACATGTGCGGGAACAGGACAGCCGGTCTCCGCGGGAAACCGCGTGTCACTTGCGACCCGCGTCCGATCCTGTCCACGTTGCTGCCCATCAAACCACAGCGACGCGGCAACCGCAACCACGCACGGAGGTCCCATGACCAGACGCTTCTTCCGCCTCGCCCCCCTCTTTTTCTCCGGTCTCCTCGGCACGCTGGCGATCGCGACCGCGACCCCGCTCTCCGCCCAGTGCACCGGGTGCGTCTTCCCCGGCGAGACCTGGGAAACGGTGGGTGGCCCGCAGCTCGCCGATCACGGCTGGGACCGGCAGGCGCTCGCGCGCGCCACTGCGTTCCTGCGTGACAGTGCCAACTCGACGGGGGTGGTGGTTGCGCACAGGGGCCGCGTCGTCTTCACCTTCGGCGACGTCGAGGAACTCTCGTACCTGGCGTCGGTCCGCAAGAGCATCCTGGCGATGCTATACGGCCACTGGGTCGAGAAGGGCGTCATCGACCTCGACTCCACGCTGGAAGACCTGGGGGTCGACGATGTCGGCGGCCTTTTTCCGATCGAGCGGCAGGCCACGGTCGATCATCTGGTTACGGCCCGGTCCGGGGTCTATCACCCCGCATCCAACGCCGGCGACAACCTGGCCGACGCGCCCCCGCGCGGCTCGCAGCAGCCGGGCACCTACATGCTCTACAGCAACTGGGACTTCAACGCCGCCGGGGCCGTCTTCGAGCAGCTCACCGGGCGGGACATCTACGACGAGGCGCAGGCCCAGCTTGCCATCCCCCTCGGCTTCGAGGACTGGGACCGCTCCGCGCAGCGCAAGAGCGGCAACCTCGGCGTCTCGCGGAATCCGGCCTACCACTTCTGGCTCTCCACGCGGGACATGGCGCGCATCGGCCACCTCATGCTCAACGAGGGCGCGTGGAACGGTGAACAGGTGATCTCGCGCGACTGGGCACGGCGAATCGTCAGCGTCGTCACGCCGCTGGAGGAGATGAATCCCCCGGGCAGGCGCGACGGCTACTTCGGATACGGCTACATGTGGTGGGTATTCGATGGACCGCGGGTCAGCGGCCCCTTCGAGGGCGCCTACACCGGGAGAGGGGCCGTGGGCCAGTGGATCAGCGTTTTTCCGGCCCTGGACCTGGTGATCGCGCACAAGACCAAGTCCGCCTACGGGCGAACTACGAGCTGGCGTTCATGGCAGCGGCTGGTCGAGTTGCTCTTTGAGGCGCATGGCGTGGGGATGGCCGGTCCGTATCCCTGGGCCAGGCAGGCAGTCGGCGCACTACCCTGGCTAAGCCAAGCTAGCGCCGCAGCAGGGACCGGTATAGCGGGTTCTGGATCGTCAGGAAGACGGATTCGCCCGGACTCACCGTCACCCGGTTGGTCGTGAAGCGGTCGCCTGCGAGCATGTCGATGTGGATCTGGAGGTCGTCCGCGGTCGTCCACGGGATCGTAAAGGTCTGCTTGCCGTTGCCCGTGACCACTCCGAGCCGGCGTTCCATGCGTGCGACGGCCCGCAGCGTGGCGTCGTTGAAGTTGTGGTTTTCGACCTCGATCGTGATTTGCCTCTGAGCGTCGGCCCCTTCTTCGAACGGGTTCGGGGCGGTGCGGAAGCCGGTGCATCCGGCCATTGCCGTCGCAACGGACAGCAGCAACACGAGCCGGCCGCACCCGCGGATCCCCGGGCGCTCCCTGTTGCCCCCCCTTTTTCCGTCGCCCCAACCCGTCATGTGTGTCTCCCCATGTATCAGCTCACGAGCCGCCCGTCCCGGATTGGCTCGAGCCCGTCGCGGATCAGCAGGTCGTTGAGCCGGCCCAGATCCCGCTGAATCACGATCTCCATCTGCGACAGCTGCTCTTCCAGCAGCGCCGTCAACCGCTCGAAGACCGTATACGACTGGTCGGTGGGTCTGCTCTCGGCCCCTTCGACCACTCCGAGAAGGGCGGCCAGCTTGTTGTTGAGCTTGATGGGGTAGTTGAGCGGGTCCTGGTTGCTCTGGTTCCTGACCTGGTAGATTTCGGCCTCGACCACACTCAGGTTTTCGTCCACGACCTCCGCCTGGCCCACGATATCTTCGTTTTCGGTCTCCTCCAGGCGCTCGTCGATCTGCCCCTTGATGTCGCGCACCTTGATCACCGCTTCATTCGCCTCCGAAACGCGGTCGCGGATGCGGATCGCCAGATCGAAGCGTTCCTGCAGGTCCGCCACCGTCACACCCTCGAGATTCGGGTTGATCCGGACCTCGAAGTCCTGAATCTGCGACGCTCCGCCGTCCACGGTCATGCGCACGGTGTAGATTCCCGGCACCGCGACCGGGCCCGTCGGTCCGGCGGCCCACATGATCCGCCCCTCGAAGTCGGTCCAGGCCGGATAGCGCAGGTCCCAGTTGAAGGTATGGGACCCCTGCGCCACCGACGGCCCCCGTCCCCCACCTCCCCGCCCCCCGAAACCACCCCCCCGGCCCGGCGCGGCCTCGTCCTCCTCCTCCCCGCGCGCCACCCCCTCGTAGCTGCGGATCACCTCGCCGCGAGGATCGAACACCTCGATCGTGACGCTCTCCACGTCCTCGGCAAGGTAGTACTGGAACCGCGCCCCGTTGTCGATTCCGCGGACCGGATCGGCGGGGTCGAAGAGCCACGAGCGGGCCGCGGCCACCTGATCATTCAGCTGGCGCAGCGGCCCGATCCCCTCCAGCACCCAGAACGAGCGTCCGTGCGTCGCGATCACCAGGTCGTTCTCCTCCACCACCAGGTCCGAGACCTGCACGACCGGCAGGTTGAGCGAGAGCGGCTGCCACCGTCCCCCGTCGTCGAAGGAGACGTACACGGTGCGCTCCGAAGCCGCGTAGAGCAGTCCGGGACGCTCGGGGTCCTCGCGCGTCGCGCGTATGAAGTCGTCACCCGGCAGCCCGCCGACGATCTTCTCCCACGACTGCCCGTAGTCGCCGGTCTTCCAGATGTAGGGGCTGCGGTCGTCGTCCACCAGGTAGCGGATCCCGGAGACGTACGCCTTGCCCGGGGTGGTCGGCGAAGCCTCGATGGTGTTGATGCGCACGTGGTCGGGCGCGTCCGGGGGGGTGACCGGCGTCCAGTTCATGCCCCCGTCGCGCGTCACGTGCACGAGCCCGTCGTCCGAGCCGGCCCAGATCACCTCCGGGTCGAAGTACGAAGGCGCGATCGCGAAGACGGTCGCATACGTCTCCACCCCGGTCTGGTCCTTCGTGATCGGTCCGCCCGAAGGGCCCATGGTCATGGGGTCGGCACGGGTGAGGTCCGGGCTGATCTGCTCCCAGCTCTGCCCCTCCGTCGTGGTCTTCCACACCTTCTGCGTGCCCGTGTAGAGGACCCCGGGGTCGTGGTGCGAAAAGACGATGGGGAAGGTCCACTGCACCCGTTCGACCAGGTCCTCCGACGACTGGCCCATCGGGTTCTCCGGCCAGACGTTCACCGCGCGGGTGTGTCCGGTGCGCATGTCGAAGCGCGACAGGCTGCCGCCGTAGCATCCGGCGTAGAAGACGTTCAGGTCCACCGGGTTCGGGGCCACGTAGCCGCTCTCGCAGCCGCCCACCGCGTAGTACCAGCTGCGGTTGCCCGGCCCGCGGGCAGCCATCTGGCCCCAGCCCCGCACCGGAATGCACGCGGTCGAGTTGTCCTGCTGTCCCCCGCAGATGTGGTAGGGGGTGTGCTCGGTGGTGATCACGCGGTAGAACTGCGCGGTGGAATAGTCCTGGTCGGTCCAGGAATCCCCGCCGTTGAAGGAGACGTTCGCGCCGCCGTCGTTGGCGTTGACCATCCGGTCCGAGTCGCTGGGCGCGATCCACAGGTCGTGGTTGTCGCCGTGGGGCACCCGGATGCTGCCGGGGAAGGTCGCGCCGCCGTCGCGCGAACGGTAGAACCCGGTGTTCAGGGCATACACCAGGTCTTCGTCGTTGGGGTCGGCATAGATGCGCGTGTAGTAGAATGCGCGCTGGCGCAGCTTGCGCTCCTCGTTGACGCGCTCCCAGGTGGCGCCGGCATCGTCGGAGCGCCACACCCCCCCATCCGGTTCGTGCTCGATCAGCGCCCAGACGCGGTCGGGGTTGGCGGGCGACACCGCCACCCCGATCTTGCCGACCGGGCCTTCCGCGAGCCCGATGTTGCCGGTGATCTCGGTCCAGCTTTCGCCGCCGTCGATCGACTTGAAGAGGCCGCTGTCCTCGCCGCCCGACGACATCCCCCAGGAGCGCCGCCAGGCCTCCCAGACCGCCGCGTAGATGATGTCGGGATTCGTCACGTCGACGCTGATGTCGACCGCGCCCGCTTTGTCGCTCCGGTAGAGGACCTTGCGCCATGTGGCGCCGCCGTCGGTGGTCTTGAAGACGCCGCGCTCCGGATTGTCGGCGGAGTGCTTGCCGAAGGCCGCGACCCACGCCACGTCGCAGTTCTCGGGGTGGATCCGGATGCGCGCGATGTTCTGGGTTTCGGTCAGCCCGATGTGTTCCCAGGTCTCGCCCGCGTCGGTGGATTTGTAGGCGCCGTCCCCCTGCTGGATGTTGCCGCGGATCTGGGTCTCCCCGGTCCCCATGTAGACGATGTCGGGATTGCTCTCGCAGACCTGCACCGCACCGATGGAGGCGCTGTTCATCTGCCGGTCGGTGACCGGCTCCCAGTTCAGCCCGCCATCGGTGGTTTTCCAGAGCCCGCCGCCCGTCGTGCCCATGAAGTACTCCATCGGCCGGGCGTCGGAGCCGGCCGCGGCGATCGACCGGCCGCCGCGGGGCGGTCCGACGTTGCGCCACTGCAGGGAGCTCCAGAGAGATTCGGAATACGCTTCCTGTGCCCGGGCCGGGGGCGTGGCGAAGGCGGCCAGGACGACCAGCGCGGCCAGCGAGCGGACAGGGTACAGAACCGGGGCAAACACGCGAAGATACCGGTGCCGCATGGTGCGACTCCTCCTGATGACGTTGTGGAATGGATGCCGGGTGAAGGGTCAACCATATGGGCATCCCGCGCGGCGATCAACTGGGCGAGGGAGCCCGAAGCGGGCGTGAAGTGGTGCCCGGTGCGGCCAACCTCGGTCCCCGCCGGCGGGAAGGGGTGCACGCGGTCCCTGTCGGCCCGGCGAACTACCTTCCCACCGGAATCCTGATGATGGGAATCAACGTCCCGGTCGGGTTGCCACCGTTCTCGTCGATGTCATCGTTCGATCCGCCGACGATGACTTCCCGCATCACCAGCACCATTCCGGTCCCGGCGAGCACCCCCACGATTCCGCTGCGCAAGTACGAAAGCTCCCGGCTCGCGAACCCCTCCAGCCCGTCCCGCGAGATGGCCAGCGCCTGGCGCATCTGGCGCGATCCCGCCGTCGCCGCGGTCCGGTAGGTTGCCACCGAGATGAACACGGAGTCGCCGGACGTACCGGTGAAGCGCCCGTCCACGGTGAGGGAAAGGTCACCGGTCTGCTCCCTCAGGCGCAGCGCTTCCTCGTCGGTGACGGTCACGCGCACATCGCTACCGACCGGCGGGGTCCCCGCGATCGGCCGGTAGGTGTAGCACGCTGCGGAGAGCCACAACACTGTTACTGCCGGAATCGCTCTGCGCCACCTGTTCATCGCATGGAGTCCCCGTTGCCGAAGCACTGCCCTTCCCGCGCTCGTCCGGTCACAGCAGTTCGAAGTCCTGCAGGATCTGCTGGTTGAACAGATATATGTACCTGACGGGGTCTTCGGTCGTCGCTTCGATGCTGCGGTCGAAGTCCCGGTCCCCGTCCAGAAAGATCCTGACCTGCACCATGACCCCGCTCGAGTCCACGGGTGCCGCCAACAGGAAGAAGCGCTGCTCCGACTCGATGTTCCAGCTCCGGTCAAACGGTAGCGAGATCAGGGTCGTGTCCGCTTCGAAGAGCTGCGCGGTCATGCGTCCGGATTCGTTGTTGGTCGCGATGAACTCGGTCGACGTCACCAGCAGGAGCGACTCCCCGTCGCCTTCAAGGGTGACGCGCACGACTTCCGGGCTCGGATCGGCGAACCATTCGCAGCCCCACGCCGCCAGCGCGACCAGCAGGCTCCAGATCAGTAATTGTGGGCTCTTCGTCTTCATCGGTTTCAAGGCTCCGTTGGCGCGAACCCGCCGCAACGACGGCGCAGACAAGTTGCCCGGAATCTAACACCGGTGACGCGCCCGTGCGCGAACGCCATCCCCAAATGCGACGGGGCCCGGGAGCGGACCCCCGGACCCCGTCGATGAACCCGTGCCGGTACGTTTTGCCGGCTAGGGCTCAGCTGGATGAACTTGCACTAACACGGGTGCAGCGCGTTCTGCGGGTGGTGGCAGTTCGCAAGGATCTCGACCCGTGTGATCGGCAGCATCGTCCCCGGCGTGCTAAGCGCCTTGGATCCGGCAAGCCAGTTGCTGCTGGGCGAGCCGAAGCGGTAGTGATCCTGCAACCGCTTGTACTGCAGGAACAGGTTGACCCTGCGCTCGTGCTCCAACATCTCGATGGCGGGAATCTGCCCCGAGTAGCCCGTAAGCCCGTCGAGTCCCTCGCGGATCATGTTGATGTGGTTGGTGAACCCACCCATGTCACCGCTCGCGAGCGCGGCCTCGGCAACAATCAGCCGCAGTCCGCGTTCCCCGACAACCGTGACCGGCGCATATCCGTCGGCCTCCAGGAACTCGGTAACCCGCGCCATGTAGCGCGTATCCAGCGCACCCTCGATCGGGTCCATCAGGACGTGTCCCGTGAGCGCCCCCTCGGAATCCTTCGTTGCGTAGTCGGGACCGATCTGCAACTCGGCCCGTTCGGTGACCTGCCAGGCGAGGTTGTTGCCGACCGTCGAACCGCTGTAGTTGAAGCGGTACGCCCAGTCGGTTCCCTCGACCATCGACAGCACCGCCATGGCGTCGCTGTTTGCGCTCCCGTCGTTGACGAGCGGGTTGGAAGGCGCCGAGCCCGCGGGGTTCAGCAGGTTCCAGATCGCCTTCTGGTGGTGCGCCTGGGCACGGGCGGCCTGCGCCCGCATGGCAATCTCGCCACCCCCGGACATCGCTGCGGTAAAGAAGTCGATGGCGTCATCGAAGACCCTGGACATGTTGTCCGCCCCGATGAGGGGACCCGGCTCCGTCCGGTTGCTGAAGGCGAAGTCGTCGAACATCTGGGCGATCGCCGAGTGAGCGACCCCCGCGTACAGGTTCGCACGCGCCAGACGCGCCTGCATATCGGGGGTGGATTCGTGTTCGGCGATCAGGTCGACCGCGAACTGGCTCATCCAGCGTGCCTGGGCGATTCCCGGGAAGGAACCGTCGGCGAACTCGTTCCCCGGATTGTCCGGGGTTCCCAGGTTCAGTTCGTTCCAGGCGTCGCGCGAACCGATCCAGGTGATCTCGTCGCCAACAGTCGAGAAAGCGGCGTAGATCCCCGCGATGCCGCTGGCCACGATGGCCTGGGCACCGTTGACGGCGGCGTCCGCCGCCTGTGCTTTCTGTATGTCCTCTTCCACGAGCGCGTTGGGGTTGTCGACATCCAAAAGGCCGCAACCGCTGAGGAACAACGCGAACCCGGTGGCCGAGAGGACAGATCTTGAAATCTTCTTCATCGTTTCTCTCCTCTCTCTAGAAGCCGACCCGCAGCGAGAACGTGAACCTCCTCGGGACCGGCACACCGAAGGCCTCGGTCGAGGTCAGGAAGTTGCAGCTCACGCCGCCGCCGGTGCAGTTGGCGGAGGGGTTGATTTCGGGATCGATCCCGCGGTAGTCCCCGAACATGAATAGCTTCACGTTACGCCCGCCGACGGTGGCGGTGGCGTTACGGACTCCCCAACGCTCGAGCATGTCCTGGGGCAGCCGGTAGGAAAGCGAGACTTCCCGCCAGCGGATGAAGTCGGAAGTCCAGATCTGGTTCATCCCCGACATCGGAGCCAGGGCGCGATACTCGTTCGCCCATTCGAGCGCCGCATCCAGCCGCTGCTCGGCGGTGGACGCCGGATTGAGGAGGACCGACCCCACCCGGGCGGTTCCGGGGACGTTGCGTCCGATGGTCGCGTTCGCCTGGCGGAAGGCGCCTGTCAGGTCCTGGGCGTGGAAGTTGCCGAACTTGTATTCGAAGTTCGTCGTCAGGCTGAAGTCGCCCAGGAAGTCGATGTCTGCCCCGAACGAGCCCGCGAAGTCCGGATCGGGCTTGCCGATGTACTGCATCAGGTACTCGGCCGCACCGCCCGCACAACCGATCGGGATGACGTCGAAGTCGGCAAGGCCCCGGGGCTCGCTGAAGTATTCCAGCGCCTGGGCCCGGCTGGGCTCCGAGCAGTCACGGCTAAGGTTCAGCGGAATGGTCATCGTCGGATCCAGGATCGCCCCCAGGAATGCACCCGGCGATTCACCTTCGATCAGGAAATTGCGGTAACGGGGGTAGGATCCGCCGGTCTTGAGCGGCGGCGCGCCGCCCAGATCGGTGACGACCTGGTCGAGATACGCCGTGTTGGCGAAGACGTTGACGCTCAGGTTCGCGCTGTTGTAGACGGACCCGTTCATCGTAACCTCGACTCCGCTGGCGTCGAGCTGGCCGATGTTATCCAGCTGCGTGCGCGTGAAGCCGCCCGTAACCGGGAACTGGCGTGCCACGAGCGCGTCGGTGGTGCTCCGGTTGAAGTAGTTGATGTCCAGCGCGACGCGGTCGTTCCAGAGGCCGATGTTGGCGCCGAATTCGATCTCGTCGGTGACCTCGGGCTTCAGCGCCTGGTTGCCCAGGTTGCCCGGCGCCAGACCAGGGCCAACCTCGGAGGGCCGCGGAACGAAGGTCGTGAACTTGTCGAAGGCGCCCGGCTGCAGGCCGGCCCTGCCCCAGGCTCCGCGAAGGCGCAGGCTCGAGACGATTTGGTTGTCCCATTCGAACAGATCGCTGGGAATGACCGACAGTCCGGCCCTCGGGTATGTTGCCGTAGCGAATTCCGAACCGAAGGCGCTGTTTGCATCAAACCGCGCGCCCACGGTGACGAACGCCCAGTCCTGGTAGCCCACCTGCTCCTGGAAGTAGCCGCCCGCGTTGACTACCCGAACCCAGCTCTCCGAGGTGGACTGGTCGGCGCCGGCGCTCGCGACCTCGAGACCGGGTCCCGGGAAGCCGTCGCCGTTGCCGCCGTGGTACACGTTCTGGCTCAGGAAGCCCTGTGCGCCCGCGGTCAATGTGCTGGTGAAGTCGTCGGTGATGTTGGTGTCGTACGACAGCTTGAAGTCGCCGGTCACCTCGCGGTTGTTGCGGTCACCGAACCAGCGGATGCCGTCGGTGTTGTAGGACGAGAAGTTGTCGACGTTCCAGCCGAAGGGGTAGAAGGATACGTTGGTGCCGTTGGAGATGTCGATGCCGAAGGTACCGTCGAAAACCATGCCTTCCATGATGTTCCAGTTGGCGTTGACACTGCCGGCGAAGTGCTCGACATCTTCGGTGCTTTCAGCTTCCGCGGTCTCCCTCATCGTCGCGAAGGCGCGGCTGCCGTAGTAGTTGTTCTCGTCCGCGAGCCGCAACTGGCCCATCAAGGCGAGCGAGAACGACGCCGAAGATGTTGTTGCCGCCACGCATCCGGGTCTGGTTGAGCTCCGAATACATGCCGGTCACCCGCAGACGGAGGTTGTCGAAGGGGAAGATCCCGACGTTCATCGTCGCCTGCCGGCGTCCGATGGTATCCTCCGACTTGAGCTTCTGGTTGTTCGGCAGGATGCCCTCCAGGGTGCTGAACGGACCGTTCTCGTCGTGGACGCGTGCGGACACGAAATAGGTGATCAGATCCGCACCACCCTCGACGGACCCGGAGTAGGTCTGCGCGTAGCCGGTGTTGTAGAAGTCCTTGAGGTAGTTGACCTCGTAGACCTCGAAGGGCTGGAGGCTGACGCCCCAGCGTTGCTGCATCCGGGCGACTTGCTCGGCGTCCCTGGGGAAGTCGGCGTGCGGGATGAAGCGGTCGAACGGCGCCCGAATGGCGGTCTGGTCCGTCTGCACCGACCAGCGCGCAGCACCCTGCCGGCCGCGCTTGGTGAAGATCTGGATCACGCCGTTCGAGGCTTCGGTGCCGTAGAGCGTGGCGGCCGCGGCACCCTTGAGGATCTCGATGCGCTCGATCGAGTTGGGATCGATGTCGTCGATGCGCCGGGTCGCGGCCTGCGCAGCGCCCCAGCCACCACCGCCCCCGCGGTCGATGCGGACGCCGTCGAGGTAGATCACCGGCTCGTTCGTCTGCGAGAGCGATGCGGAGCCGCGGATGCGAATCCGGCCGCTGCTCCCGGTGTCGCCGCCGCCCGGAAGCCCGATGACCCCTGCCTCACGGCCCTGGAGCACATCGCTGAAGCTCGTGATCGGCACGTCCTCGAGCCTTCCGACATCCACGGTGGCGATCGAGTTGCCGAGCTTCTTCTTCTCCGTGGCGGCGCCGGTTCCGGTCACGACGATCTCGTCCATGTCGATCGCCGTGACGGTGAGGCCAATGTCGATGGTCTCCGTATCACCCTCGGTGACCGTCACCGTCTGGGTCACCGTCCGGTAGCCCAGGAGCTGAGCGGCCAGCGTGTATTCGCCGACCGGCACGTTCAGGAAAAGGTACCGGCCGTTGTTGCCGGTAAGGGTACCGAACGCAGTTCCCTCCAGGTACACCTGGCTGGACGCCAGGGGTCGCCCGGAGCCCGCGTCCGTGATCTGACCGGTGATGGAACCGGTCTCCTGGGCTCCCAGTGGGAAGACGATGCCGGCCATCAAGGCCAGTGCAAGTCCTCCCGCCCCTTTCCCGAGGCTTCTGCAAACCAGGTTACGTGTCATGAGTTGCCCTCCCTTTTGTGAGTTTTCTGGCATTTGACACACCCTTCTATAATTGACCGGGACCTTCCCGGACAGGGCCTGAAATCACGGTCCACCGGAACCGACCACCACGCCGGCCCGGGCCGGATGGCGCACTGCTATCCAGCCGGGACGGACGCGTCCCGACAACCGAGAATAGTTATGCCGCCGCGCGCGGCTGTCAAGGAACATCTGTCTACCGTTCGGTGTAGCACCGGCCGCCCGGGTATCAGCCCACGCGTGCGATCACCTCGATTTCCACGTCCACCCCCTTCGGAAGGCCGGCCACCGCGACGGTCGCGCGGGCTGGCCGGTGATCACCGAAGTGGCGCTCGTAGACGGCATTCATTTCGGCGAAGAGGGACATGTCGGAGAGGAACACCGTCGTCTTGGCGACCGTCTGCAGACTGCCCCCGGCAGCGGCGAGCACGGCCGCCAGGTTGCGCAGAACGCGATCCGCCTGGACACCGGCGCCCCCCTCGACGAGCGCTCCCGTGGCGGGATCGATGGGGATCTGCCCGGACGCGAAAATCCATTCGCCGCTCACAATGGCTTGCGAGTAGGGGCCCAGCGCGCCGGGGGCGTCGTCGGTGTGCACGGAGGTGAGGAGGGACATGAGGGGTTGAGTCTCCCTTGAGGGTTTGGAGGTGGCAGTGTGCGCGGTCCCGTCAAAACCGGACCCCATACTTAAGCATCATATACTATAGTGTATATTCGTTTGTCAAATATATATGATGAAATATCATCATGTTGAATTACGGATACCGGGTGCGGGATTCGAAGCCTCCGCCACTTCCGCGTCCGGCCCGGCGGCATCCGGCGTCCGGCCCGTGAGGCCCGCCGCGATCTCCTGCGGCGACACGGTCGCCACCCCGACCTTCGCCACTCCCGCCGCAGCCGCCACGGCGGCCGCCTCCACCGCTTCCGCCAGCCGGGCGCCGGCCGCCAGCGCGACCGCGACGACGGCCGCGACCGTGTCCCCCGCCCCCGACACGTCGTAGACAGAACGGGCGCGTGCGGCTACCCGCCGCGGGGAACGTCCCGGCGAGGCAAGCACCATCCCGGCGGCGCCCAGCGTGAGCAGGAGGTGTTCGCATCCGGCGCGGACGCGGGCCGCTTCCAGCCAGCAGCCGTCTCCGGGCAGGGCGGCCTCGCCGAAAGCGGCTTCGAGCTCCGCGCGGTTGGGTTTGAATACGGTGCCGCCCCCGTACGCGAAGAAGTTTCGCCGCTTCGGGTCCACCACGACGGGAACCGAACCGGCCGCCGCCGCGGCCAGGACATGCCGGATCAGGGGGGGCGTCAGCGCCCCCTTGTCGTAGTCGGCAACGACCAGCGCGTCCGCGCCGGGCAGGACTGCGTCGATGCGGGCGGCGAGCAGCTCCGCCACGGAGGCCGGAACCGGCGCCGGATCCTCCCGGTCGATGCGCACCACCTGCTGGCCGCGCGCCAGGACCCGGGTCTTGACAGTCGTGGCGCGGGAGCCGTCCCTCACGCAGCGGCAACCCGCGCCAAGCCCCTCCAGCGCCTCCTCCACCACCCCGCCCGGCGCGTCCCTGCCCAATACCCCGACCACGTCGCAGCCTGCTCCCAGGGCACGCACGTTCGCGGCCACGTTGGCCGCGCCGCCCACCGCGTCCCACTCCCGGTCCACCCGCACCACCGGGACCGGCGCTTCCGGCGAGACCCGGTCCGCCGGCCCTGCCACGTAGCGGTCAAGCATCAGGTCGCCCAGAACCACCACGCGCGCCGCCCCGAACCCGGTCGCGAGACCGGCGAACCGGTCGCGGTCCATGCCGGTCACAGCGGCAGCCAGAGCTCCAGCGGCAGCACCGCCACGCGCACCCGGCCGTCGCCTGCCGGATCCGTCCAGGCCAGCATCAGCCGGTCCGGGCCCAGGCGGGCGATTCGCGGAAACCCCGAGGCCCGCCCGGCGTCGGTGTCGGCCAGCGGCACGGGGTCGCCCATCCTCCCGCCAGGCTCCACGCGCCGACTCAGGATCCGCGCACCGCCGGCCCCCCGCTCCAGCCAGGTCACCAGCGCGGAGCCGTCGTCGAGCATGACCACGTCCACCCGGCCGGCCGGCTGGCCCGCGTCCACCCTCACCGGAGCCCCGAAGGCAACCGCGCCGTCGGCCGAGAAGGCAACATTGACCCGAGGCCGGTTCTCCGGGGCGGTGAACCACGCGACCGCGATGCCCGCGTCCCTGGCGGCGAGGGCGGGACCGTTCACCGGACAGCCGCCGATCACCCAGCCGTCCTCGTGCACGGGCGCCCCGGGCGTCCAGCCGGTGTCCAGGAGGCGGCTCACGGCGATGTCGCGGATCTCGCCGTCGACGCGGTCCCTGTACGCGAGCACGGGGACACCGGCCGCGACGACGGCGTCGGTCTGGCAGCACTCGCAGGCGCGGCCGTCGACCAGCATCTCGGGACCGGGGGCCGGGCCGGCCCCTGGACGCACCCCGTCCCGCGCCCCTGCACCATTCGCCGCGGCAGCCTCCAACGGCAGAGACCGCGCCCGCACCGACATCGGACCGCCCGGCGCGGTCATCGCACGGCCGTCCAGCCAGGCGGCCCACACCGCCCCGCCCCGCTCGAAGAGGGACACGAATCCGTGCTCGGTGGGGGTGCCGTCCTCGTGCGGCGTCCACGGCGGGGACCAGGTGGCGCCCCCGTCCGCTGACCACGAGATCCGCACGCCGTAGTCGTAGGTCGACTGTCCGCCTCGCTGAAGCCAGTGGGCGACCAGAAGGCCATCGCGGAAGGGCTGCACCGAGGGGAAGTCCGCCCAGTTGACGAAGAACGCGTCCCCCTCGGCGACCGTGGCCGGAGGGCTCCAGCCGTCGCCATCGAAGCGGGACAATGCTACCCGGTGCCCGGCGGACGAGGGTTCCGTCCAGCTCATCCACACACCCCCGGCGGCCGGGGCCAGAAAGGGCTGGCCGCTCCCAGGGGCCGCCGGAGACGCGATCTCCGTGGCGTAGGAGCCCGCCGCACCCTCGGCGAGCCCACCGTCCAGCGACCCGGCTGCGCTACCCGGGGACCGGCGGGCGTCTCCGTCACCGCCGCCAACGCCGCATCCGGCGAGGCAGAGGATCGTTGCGGCCAGAATCGCTGCGGCCGGCACCACGGGGGCATCCCCGTGGCGGCGGCCCGGCGGAGCGGGCGGGGCGTTCGCGGGTCGGGGGGGGACTGTCGCTGTGGTCATCGGCGCTCCAAGGGTGTATTCTCCAATGAGAGGGAAAGTTCGCGTATTGGCCGCCCGGGCCCAAGGGATCCTTGGCTCACGGGCCGTGTATATGCATAACGGGCCGGCGCAGGACCGGCCCACAACACGCACCACCACATCAGGGATGTCGCCGGTGCGAGGCGGGAATCGAACCCGTCCGCACCGCAGGCGTTGACTGGGAAGAGGTTGATCATGACAGCAGCACTCGGCACCAACCGGAACCGGGGGGCGCGCATCCTGGGATGGACCGGGGTCGCGGCGCTCCTTCTGGCCCTCCCGCTGCCCGGGTCGGCCCAGTACTTCGGACGCAACAAGGTGCAGTACGAGAACCGTGACTTCGAAGTGCTCACCACGAGGAACTGGGACATCCACTTCTATCCCGAGGTCTACGCCGAGGAGCAGGGAGTCATCGAGGACATCGCGCGCCTCTCCGAACGGTGGTACGAGCGCTTCGCCCGCTTCTTCCAGCACGAGTTGGAGACGACCAAGCCGCTGATCATCTACGCCGACCAGCCGGACTTCATGCAGACGAACACCCTCCAGGGCGCGATCGGACAGGGTACCGGCGGCGTGACCGAGTCGCTCAAGGACCGGGTGATCATGCCCCTGACGGCCTCCTACCGGGAGACCAACGCGGTGCTCGGCCACGAGCTGGTGCACGCGTTTCAGTACAACATTTCGAAGAGCGGCCCTGCCGGCGGGATCATGCGCCTGGCGGCGCTGCCGCTCTGGATGATCGAAGGGACGGCGGAATACCTCTCCCTCGGGAGGGACAACCCACACACCGCCATGTGGCTCAGGGACCACATCCACAGGGGCGAGACGCCGGATCTGGTCGAGATGACGCGCAACCCGAAGTACTTTCCCTACCGCTTCGGGCAGGGTTTCATCTCCTTCCTCGGCGGCGTCTACGGGGACGAGTCGATCGCGGATTTCACCCGCACAGGATTGGCGATCGGGTGGGAGCCCGCGATCCACGAGGTATTCGGGATGTCGCAGGACAGCCTCTCCGCGCAGTGGTGGAAGGCGGTCGAGGCCGAGTACCGGCCCTTGATGGCGGGCAGAACCGACCCCTACCAGACCGGGAACGTCCTGTTGTGCGTGGAGTGCGGGGGTGGACGCGTGAACGTTTCTCCGTCACTGAGTCCGGATGGCCGCTACATCGTCTACATGTCCGAGAAGGACCTCTTCTCGATGGACATGTTCCTGGCCGACGTGGAGACCGGACGGATACTTCGGCCTCTGCAGCGCAATGAGACTCCCTACATCGACGGGATCCGCTCCCTCGATTCCGGCGGGTCGTGGTCTCCGGACAGCCGCAGGCTCGCGTTCGTGGTGCTCGCCGGCGGCAATCACCAGCTGGCGATCCTGGATGTCCAGGGCGGCGGCATGGAGCGGATCGAAATCGAGGGGATGGGAGCGCTGCAGAATCCCGCCTGGTCGCCGAACGGACGCGAGATCGCGTTCACGGGTCTGCGGGGCGGCGTCTCCGACCTCTACGTCTACGAACTGGAGACCGGCGTCGTCCGGCAGCTCACCAACGACAAGCACGCCGACCTGCACGCAGCCTGGTCGCCCGACGGCAGCACCCTCGCGTTCGTGTCGGACCGCGGCCCGGAGACCGACTTCGACGAGCTGGTCTTCAGCAACTACGTGCTGGCCTTCCTCGATGTCGAAACGCTCGCGGTGACTCCGATGACGGTCTTCGCCGGCGCCAAGCACACCAATCCGGTTTACGATGCCTCCGGCGAAGGAATCTTCTTCGTCTCCGACCACGACGGGTTCCCGGACATCTACCACCTGAACATGGTCGACGGCACGCGGCGCAGGATCACTCACGCCGTGACCGGGGTAAGCGGGTTTACGCCGCTGTCGCCCGCGATCACCTATTCGCCGGCCAAGGACCTTTTGGCCTTCTCGGTCTTCCATGAGCGAGGCTATATCGTGAACACCGCGAGACCGGACGACATGGCCACCTACGTGGACATGGTGGCGGACGCGGGCGGAGGCCGGGGAAGGATGCTTCCTCCCAGCGCTTCCGGCGTCCGCAGCCGGGTCGCCGACTACCTCGCCGACCAGTTCATGGGACTCGTGGCGCCCGGGGTCTACACGGCGGACCAGGCAGAGGCGTACCGTCCGTCGCTGGGGCTCGACTATGTCGGCCAGCCGACCGTCGGCGTCGGTGCCGACTCCTTCGGTTCCTACATCGGCGGAAGCGCCTATGCGTACTTCAGCGACATGCTCGGGGACCGGACGATGGGAGTTTCCATCCTCGCCAACGGCTCGATCAAGGATGTGGGCGGACAGGTCTTCTACCTCAACCAGAAGAACCGCTGGAACTGGGGTGTGGGGGTCCAGCACACCCCGATCGTGAGGCAGCTGGCCGGAATCGGTCCGAACACCTTCACCATTCTGCGCGAACGAATCTACATCGACGCCGTCGACGGTCTGCTGGCATTCCCGCTCTCCGCCACCCGCAGGATCGAGGGTGGAGTCGGCGTCATCCGCTACGGTCACAGCATCGAACAGGAAACCTACTTCATCGACCAGTTCGGGCGCGTCCTGGACTTCCGCCGCGAGGGCATCCCGGGGCGCGACCCCCTTCACCTGGCATCCGCCTCCCTCGCCCTGGTGGGAGACAACTCGTTCGCCGCCTTCACCAGCCCGGTGCGCGGCCACCGCTACCGGTTCGGCGTGGATGGGCAGTACGGCACGGTGAACTTCCAGACGCTCACCGCGGACTTCCGCCGCTATTTCAACGTAGCCGGCCAGCTCACCCTGGCCTTCCGCGGAATGCACCTGGGACGCTACGGCGACACCCGGTCACTCGACGAGCACCAGCTCGGGACCTTCTTCCTCGGGTACGAGACGTTCATCCGCGGCTACGCGTACAACTCCTACAACGAGCTCTTCCAGGGGCGGAACTGCCAGATCTCGATCGTAGGCTCCAACTGCGCGGAGCTGGACCGGCTGTTCGGGCACCGGCTGGCGGTCGGAAACGCGGAACTCCGCATTCCGTTCACCGGGATCGAGGAGTTCGGCCTGATCGTCTTCCCCTATGTGGCCGTGGAGCTGGTGGCCTTTGCCGACATCGGGATGGCGTGGGACGACCAGCGGCCCGGAGAATGGACGTGGTCGCGGAGCGCATTCGACCGCATCCCGCTCGCGAGCAGCGGCATCTCGGCACGTGCCAACGTCCTGGGACTCCTGATTCTGGAAACCTACTACGCGTATCCCTGGCAGCGCCCCGGCAAGGGCTGGCACTGGGGATTCCAGATCGCCCCGGGCTGGTAGCGCGGTCCCGCCGGTCCCGGTCCAGCGAGGATGCGGGGCCGGCGGCCTCGCCGTAGTCGGCAAGGGCGTCGCCCGAGGCGCGCCGGTGCCAACCCGCCGGTCAGAAGATCCTCAGGCTGATGTAGCGGCGCGGGTTCTCCTTCACGTCATCGGTCAATTGACGAAGGCTCACCGCCAGATCCGTGTACGCATTGTAGAGCGAGTCGTCGACCGAAAGCCTGCCCAGGGTTCCCTCGCCGCGTTCGATGCGCCCCAGGATGATGCCCAGCGATGCCACCGGCCCCTCCAATTCGGTCGCGGAGCGCTCCAGGCTGGCCAGCGTCGCTTCCGCGGACGCGAGAGTGTTGCGCCACTCCTCGGCACCCGTCACGTCCCCCACATTGGCCGCTGTGCGCCTGAGGTCTGTCAGGACGGTGCGGGCTTCGGCGGCGAGGCTGTCGACCGTATCCAGCGTCCCGGTGACGCCGCTGAAGAGGTCACGCATCGCCACGACCGCGCCCTCGGTCCCGGCGATGGTCGTATCGGACAGGAAGGCCTGAATCCTGGCGAGGACGTCGGAGACGTCGCCGGACATGTCCCCGGCCACGTCCAGCACCCCCGCGACGGTCTCTCCCGGGAGCAGCGTGCCGGGCTCGACGAACCCGGGGCCGGGACCGGTTACGACCGCGACGATCATCCCGCCGAGGAAGCCCGTGGAACGCACCTCCGTCCGCGACCCCAACGGGATCTGCCAGCCGCGCTCGATCTCGAGGGACAGCACGACGCCGGTCTCCCGAGTGAGGTCGAAGGCGCGGACCCGCCCGATGTGTACCCCGCGCATCGTGACCGCGTCCCCCCTCCGCATCCCCCCGGCGTCGTCGACATGGGTGAGGACGGTGTAGCGTCCCCGGAAGGTCGCGGGGCTGGTCATCATGAACAGGATGATGAAGAACCCGGCAAGCCCGAGAATGACGAAGATACCGACGCGCACCTCCCGCACACGCGCCGCGGGCGGAACTGCACGGGTGATTTCGGCGTCCGAAGGTCTGCGGCCCGAAGACTCCGCTTGGTTCATGTCATTTCCACCACGTCCAGGGCGGCCTCCGCGGCCGCGCGATCAACGAATGCTCTTACGACCGGGTCGGCCTCGGTCTGAAACTCGTCGGGAGTCCCGCAGAAGCGGATGTGCCCCCCCTCCAGCATGGCCACGCGCCCGCACATCCAGAGCGCGCCCTCCACGTCGTGGGTGACCAGCACCGAAGTGACCCGGAGTTCCTCGGCGAGCCCCTTGATGAGCCGCTCGACCGCGGCCGTATTGACCGGGTCGAGGCCGGTCGTGGGCTCGTCCCACAAGAGGATGCGCGGCCGGCCGACGATGGCGCGCGCGATCCCGACCCGCTTCTTCATCCCGCCGGACAACTCGGCCGGGAGGATCGGCATGACCTCCACGGGGTCGAGGTTGACCAGCTCGAGGGCCTCCCAGATCGCCCTGGCCACATCGCTGGTCTGCATGCGCCGGAGACGCTCGGCCGGCAACCCCATCTCGACGTTGCGGTAGACGTTCATCGAATCAAAGAGGGCCGAATGCTGGAAGACGTAGCCGACCTTCTCCCGAACCGACTCCAGGACCTTCCTGCCACCATGGTACACGGACATTCCCGCCACCTCGACATCTCCCCGGTCCGGGACGATCAGGCCGATCGTGGTCTTGAGAAGCACGCTCTTCCCCGTTCCGGAAGGCCCGAACAGCGCGAACATCTCGCCCTCGTAGATGCCCAGGTCCACCCCCGACAGCACCGGCCGCTTGAAGGCCTTGTGGGTGTTGCGGTAGCGGATGACGGGGTCGGCGGTCACGGGTCGGGTCACTGGAGGAAGAGGGGTGGGAACATCGCGTCGAGGATGAAGATCGTCAGGAGCTGGAACATCACCGAGTCGGTCGTCGTCCGGCCGACGCCTTCCGCCCCGCCCCTCGTGCGGAAGCCCATGTGGATCGCGATCACGGGAATGGCGAATCCGAAGGTGATCGCCTTCATGAACGAATAGAAGATGTCCCAGGACTGCCAGAAGAGGCGCGCGCCGAAGAGGAACGTCTCGTAGCCGAGATCGAGGGCCATCTGGGCGGAGATCATCCCCGATATCGTTCCGATCAGGTTGGCCAGCCCGGCCAGGGCGGGCATCACCACCAGTCCCGCCAGGATCCGGGGAGCGCCGAGGATGATCAGGGGGTCGCGCCCCAGCGACCGGTAGGCGTCGATCTGCTCGGAGACGACCATGGTGCCGAGTTCGGCGGTGATCCGCGCGCCGACCCTGCCGACCAGCACCACGGCGGTCAGGACCGGTCCGAGCTCCAGGACCACGCTCGTCACCGTGATGCTTCCCACGACATACAGGGGCACCGTCGAGGTGAGCTGGTACCCGCCCTGCTGCGAGGTCACGATTCCGGTAAGCACCGCGGTCACGATCACGATGGGCAGACTCTGCATCCCCATGATCTGCAGCTGCCGCACGAACTCCCTGAACGAGACGCGAAAGCGCACCGCCGCGGAGAAGGTGGCCCATACCAGCAGCCCGAGCTGCCCGGCGTGTTCGGCCAACGACTCCCACCACCGCGCCAGCCACCTGAGGGGACGCTCGTAGAGCGCGGCGGCACTCACCGCGGCCGGGGGCGGGAGGGGGCGTTGCGTGCTCTGGCCGGAGTGAGGATGACGCCGAGCGAAAGCGTCTGTTGGTTGAGGTGGGTCGACCAGAGCTGCTGGCGAAGCTCGACGAAGGGCACGACCACCGGGAGCACCGGGACACGGATGCCCACAATCAGATTGAAGGCCCACTCGGAATCCGCGGCCGCCTCCCCCTGGGCTTCGCTGAAACGGTGGTAGTCGGCGCCCAGCCCCAGGTAAAGGGGACTCGGGGGAGCGATCAGCAGCTGCGCGCCGGCGTTGAAGGCGGAGCAGTCGGAACAGTCCGGGAAGAAGTGGTCGTAGGTTGCCGCAACAGCCAATCCGGGGGCGAGGAAGTCAAGAGCGACCTCGGCGCGTCCGCCCAACCCGTAGGTCCCGTCGAAGACCCCGGTCTGGTATACTGCGTGTCCGCCGAGGCTCACCTGGGCCCGCGCCGCCTGCGGCAGCCAACCCATCGCCACCGAAACGGCGATGAAAACGGTGCGAACGGATGCCCCTGCGAACGACCGCGCTCCCGGTCCTGCACGGATCGCGCGGAACGAGTCCCGCAAACCGGACTCCGGCATCTTTAGAGGTCCAAGGTCGTGCACACTAGCCCCCGGTTGATTTCTCGCCTACCCCGGCCACAGGTTTTACCAAGCCGCCCGCCTATCCGGTTTCCCCGCTGCGCGGGGTGGTGCGCTCCTGTCCCGACGATGAAGCTAACACGCACAGCGAGGTCAATGTAGGATGAGTCTTGTCCAACGGCAAATGAGCCTGAACGGGGGGCCGGTTTCCAGCGGGGAGTGAGCCTGAAGGCCGGGGCGAAGAGATCATTGGAGGATGATCGTGACACTTCGCACCGAACGGATCCGGACGCTCGACGAG
>JAJDVT010000126.1 GCA_022826005.1 Gemmatimonadota bacterium
CTTGCCGCTCTGGCCCCGGCCAACCGGCGTATATCAGGAGGATTCACCGTCGAAGCGAACCTCGGGCGACCCCTCATCCCTCGGCTCACGCAGAACAACGAAAACCCTACCTTGACAGAGGGCCCTTCCATATCAGCAGGCGGGGACCTGTTCCACGGGCTGCCAGGACCAGGATCGCCTGGGATACCCCCTGGGTCGCCCTGCTCGCGGTGGTGGCCGTCCATGTGGTCCTGGGATTCACGTCCGCCAATCCTGCCATACACCCGGGAGGGGACAACGCCGCCTATGTGTCTCTCGCGAATTCTCTCGCTGACGATGGCACCTATTCCGAGTCGTGGAGTCCGGGTGCACCGCCTCATACGCAGTATCCGCCCCTGTATCCGGCGGCGCTCGCCGTCCTGATTCTGCTGGGGGCCACGACGTGGAGTGCCTTCAAGGCGTTCTCGCTCGTCCTGACGGCCCTGGCGACGGCCTTCTGCTTCCTTTGGGTCCGAAGACTCTACGGCCCGCGACGGGCGGCGTTGGTGGCGCTTCTCTTCGGGGTGGCCCCCGCCGTGCTCATATCCGCCCAGTGGATCCTCGCGGAGCCGCTCTTCATGGCGCTCGTCTTCGCATCGCTCTGGCTGCTCACGCCGAAACCGCGCCTGCAAGGGGTCCGGCCGGCTCGTGACGAGAAGTCCTCATGGCATCCACGAATCGAGTTGGGGGCCGGGCTCGTCCTGGTCATCGCGGCCTATTTCACTCGATCCGCGGGTCTGCCCCTGGTGGTCGCGGTGGCAATAGGTCTGGCGCTGGCCCGGCGATGGACGGCCCTGGGCGTTTTCGGGGGTCTGTTCGCAGTCGCGGCCGTACCGTGGCACCTGCGGGCCGGCGATACGTACGCGTCCGCGTTCAGGATGGTCAACCCGTATGCGCCGGAGCAGGGAGAGGCCGCCTGGACGGATCTGGCGGGGCGGGTGATGGATAACCTGTGGCGGTACTCCAGCGAAATCGTGCCGACCAGCATAGCCGGTGTCGGGGGCATGGCCGGCGTCGTCCTCGGACTCGCGTTGGCGGGCATCGCCGTCTGGGGTTGGGTCCTGCGGGTTCGCAAGCGACCCGGCGTTCCGGAGTTCTTCTTCCTGCTGTACGCCGGACTCATCCTTCTGTGGCCGAGCGTGTGGTCGAGTGATCGGTTTTTTCTGCCCATTCTCCCCCTGCTGCTGCTGTATGCCGGCGAGGGTCTGGCCAACCTGACGGCCGGGTTTCCCCGGTGGCGGCCGAGAGTGCTTGCGGCGGCCGCCGGGGTGGCCATCCTCCTGCCCGCGGCATCGTCCTGGCTGGAGCGGTCCGGCCAGGCAGGGCAGTGCAGACTCATGGTGATGTCTTCCGGCCCGCTTGGCTGTTACTCGGCGAATGTGCGCGAACTCCAGGCCATGGCGATCTGGACGGATGAACGACTTCCCCGGGGTTCGCTGGTGTTCGTCCGCAAGCCACGACTCTTCCACGCCTTCAGCGGACACGCCGCGATGGCGTATCCCTTCCTTGCCGACGGACGCAGCCTTCTGACCCAGGCCGATTCGCTCGGAGTCGGCCACGTTGTCCTCGGCAACTGGGATCGAACCGGGGCGATGTACGTCAATCCCGTGATTCAAGCCAATCCCGGCCGCTTCTGCCTGGTCGCACAACTTCGCACGGGATCGGCCCCCCCCATATCCTTATTGGCGATCAGGGGGGCCGGCGCCGACGATGTCCCCGGACCGCAGGACCCTGGAGACGGTGTGGCGGCGTGCCTTCATCAAGATTGGGGAACGCTTCCGTCGTCCGCAGAGTCGAGTTCCATGACGGTCCCGATTCTCAAACAGGAGTAGCGACCCGGAAATGAGCCCCGGACCGCGTCCGCTGACCCGCTGGACGGTCCCTGCCGGACCGCTCACCGTGCTGGTTCTGTCGTTGTTGCCGGGTGCCGCCCACGCCCAGCCCGTCCCGCCCAACGAGGCGTGGCGGCAGATCGACACCGAGCACTTCGTCGTCACCTACCCGGAGCGGATGGATGCGCTCGCGCAGCACGCCGCCGCCGCCGCCGAGCGCGCCTTCGGCCTCCTCGAGGAGCGCTTCGTCGACGCCCCCCGCGGCCGCGTGCAGCTCCTCGTCACGGACCACGCCGACATCTCCAACGGCTTCGCCACCCCGCGCCCCTACAACCAGATCACCATCTTCGCGCGGCCGCCCATGGACGGGGGAAGCCTCTCCTACTTCGACGACTGGCTGGAGCTGGTGATCACCCACGAACTCGTGCACACCTTCCACCTCGACATGACCGGTGTCATCGGGAAGGTGATCCGGGGCGTGTTCGGCCGCCCCCCCGCGCTCTGGCCCGTCTTCCCTTCGGCGGCCACGCCCACATGGATGCTCGAAGGCCTCGCCACCTACTACGAGTCGGAACTGACCGGAGCGGGCCGGGTGAAGGGGACCTGGCAGGAGATGGTGATGCGGGCCGCGGCGCTGGAGGGGTCGCTGAGCGGGCTCGGGCAGGTGACGGGCGACTCGCCGGTGTGGCCCGCGGGGAACCGGCCGTACGTCTACGGCTCCCGCTACCTGGAGCACATGGCGGAGGTGCACGGCGAGGAGGCCCTGGCGGCGTTTGCGCGGACGGTGGCCGGGCTGTGGGTGCCCTACCGGATGGACGCGGCCGCCAGGGGAGCGTTCGGTGTAAGCGTGGCAGAGAGCTGGGAGGTGTGGGCGGAGGAGACCGGGGAGCGATACCGCGCCCTGGCGGCCGAGCTGGGCAGTGCCGTCCCCGTGACCCGGGGGGAGACGGTGGACGGGTCCGGGCGCCTGGCCGGACAGCCCGTCATGTCGCCCGATGGGGGAACGCTGGCGTATCTCCGTTCGGACGGAGTGACTCAGCCCCATATCCGGGTGGTGGAGTCGGATGGGGGCGGGTCGCGCCGCCTGGCCCGCGTGAACGACGTACGCGGATCGCTTTCGTGGGGGCCGGACGGGGGACTCTTCTTCACGCAACTGGAGTTCTCCGACCGCTACCGCCTGACCAGCGACCTGTACCGGGCCGGCCGCGACGGATCGGTGGAGCGGGTGACCCGCGGCATGCGGATCACCTACGCGGACGTGGCCCCGGATGGCAGCCGGGCGGTGGCGGTGCGGGAGGGGGGCGGCAGCAACTCGCTCGTGCTGGTGACGCTCTCTTCGGGTGAGGTCACCCCGCTGGTCGAAGCCGAGCCGGGCGTTCACTGGGCCTATCCGCGCTGGTCGCCGGACGGCAGCCGGATCGCGGTGGTGCGGTGGGTCCGCCCCGCCATGATGGACATCCTGGTCCTGGACGCGGCCGGCCGGGCCGTCACCGAGATCACCAGCGGCCGCGCGGTGGACACGGCCCCGTTCTGGACGCCCGACGGAACAACCGTGGTCTGGTCGTCGGACCGGACCGGGATCCCCAACCTGTACGCGGCCGCGCTCCGTACCGGCGGAACACCGGAAGTCCGCCAGGTCACCAACGTCCTCGGCGGGGCGACCCACCCCTCCGTTGACCCGCAAGGCCGCTGGATCCACTACCTCTCCTACCAGGCGGACGGCTGGCACGTGGAACGGATCCCCTTCGAGCCCGGTGACTGGTTTGCGCCGCAGCCGGCGAGTCCCCGGTTCGACGCGGAGGCGGACCGTGGGCCGCGGTCTGCCGAGCCCCTGAATCCGGTCACGCCGGTGAGCCCGGCCGCCGCCGACCGGAACCCGGGAGCGGCCGACCCCGAGGCAGGGGACCCCGCGGCCGCCCGGGAAGCGGCCCTGACCCCCCGCCGCTATCGCCCGTTCGCCACTCTTCGTCCCTACTACTGGTCACCGCTCTACGAGGGCGCCGAGACGGGCACCGACATGGAGGGGAGCACCCGCACGGTCTTCGAGCCGTTCATCGGCGTCCTCACCGGGGGCAGCGACCTCGTGGGGCGTCACGCCTACGCGCTTGCCGCCCGCTGGACGCTCGCCGGCAGCCGCTTCACGGGGAGCTTCGCCTACAGCTTCGCCGGCCTGGGAGACCCCGTGCTCGGGTTGTCCGCGGCGCAGAGCTATGACGCCACCTCCCGCACGATCGGGGTGCCGGACCAGAGGGGGAACATCCACGAGTTCTTCCTCGTGGAGCGCGAGCGCAGCCTTTCGTTCTCGTCGAGCTTCGTGCGGCAGCGCTACCGCCACGTCACGGCACTGACTCTGCGCGCGGGGCTCGTCTCCGACTACCGGACGGTGATCAACCCGGACGGCACGGCCGGACCGCCGCTGGTCAGGCCCCACCTCAACTTCACCGACCTGCGCGCCACGCTGTCGTACGCTAACACGCAGCGGCAGGCGCTCTCGTACTCCCGGGAGGACGGGGTGCGCGGCTTCGCCAGCTGGCGCATGCGCCTCGAGCGCGGCCTCGACGCCGACGCGCGCGGCGTGGCCGGCCAGGACCGGGGGTACGGCGAATTCACCGGCGAAATGACCGCGTTCAAGGCGCTCGGCCGGCTGGGATTCGCCAACCACGTGCTCGCGACCCGGCTGTCGGCGGGAGTGGCGTCGGGCCCGGGCGCGGACCAGTTCCACTTCGACATCGGCGACGCCGAGGGACGGCCGGAGCAGTTTACCGGACTGGGGCTCTTCGGGGGGTCGTCCCGGCTCTTCCCCGTCCGGGGCTACCGGTCGGGAACGCGCTCGGGGAAGTTCGCCTGGAGCTGGAGCGCCGAGTACCGCTTCCCCATCGCGATCGTAGACCGCGGCTTCGGCGCCTGGCCTCTCTTCATGGACCGCCTGCACGGTTCCCTTTTCGTCGACGGAGGCAACGCCTGGGGCCCCACGCTCGGCCAGCCCGGCTACGACAATCCCCGGCAGTCGGGGCTCTGGAGCGTGGGCGCGGAGGCGTCGATGATCGTGGCCCCCCTCTATCTGCGCGGCGCCAGCTTCCGCTTCGGCGCCGGGTTCCCGCTGGTGGAGAGCAGCGACCCCGTCTTCTACCTGAGGATCGGCAACGCGTTCTAGTCCGTGGACAGCGCCCCGCAAGCACCGAGAGCGGCGCGGCGCGGGGCTGGCCAACGGAGGCGTCCCGGCCGCCCCGAGGGCCCCGTTCCGGCCATCTGGCGGCCTTCGGCCCCGTCACGAACACGTCACCGACCGGTTGCTCCTTGACCACAAGCCATAGGGTGTGTACCTTCATGGTCCCACTATATCTCGTGGGCAGCGAGAGGAAATCCACACTTCCAGGCCCTTGAAAGACATGGACTTCAGACATCTTTCAACACGGCGAACACCGCTTCGGGCCGCTTTTTCCACGGTTTCCACAGTCCTGCTTCCCAGGCAGCCCGCGGACAGATTCCCAGCGGCATTCGAGCGGCGATGCATCCGCGCTGGACCGCTCCGCTCACCTGACCACGATGTAAAGTTCACATTACAAGAAGTCATGTTCTCTTTACCTTCAGCGTCTTCGGGGCTACGCTCTGCGTTGCCTCTCGGGCGAATAGCTCGGCTATTCACTCCTCAAGGCGCCTTGCCAGCGCGGCGCCTCGCCGCTCTCGGTGCTCACCGGGATCTGTCCACGGACTGCTAAACGGGACTCGCGTTCAATGACCTCACGATCCAATGCCACAGGTGTCTTCACGGACCAGCCTCCGGCCGATCTGCCCGCCGCCCAGCTTTCGGAGAACGCGCGCATCGTGCTTGCGCGCCGGTACCTGAAGAAAGACGAGGCCGGTGAACCGACGGAGGATCCGGAGACCATGTTCTGGCGGGTCGCCCGCGTGATTGCGGAGGAGGACCGCAAGTACGGGGTCTCGGGCGCGGCCGTCGAGGAGGTCGCGCGCAGCTTCTACGACCTGATGACGACCGGCCGCTTCGAGCCCAACTCCCCGACGCTCATGAACGCGGGTCGTCCGCTGGGGCAGCTGTCGGCGTGCTTCGTGCTCCCCGTCGAGGACGCGCTCTCCAACGAGAAGAGCGGCATCTACGACACGCTGCGCTCGATGGCGCTCGTGCACCAGTCGGGCGGGGGCACCGGGTTCTCCTTCTCACAGCTCCGGCCCGAGGGCGACACCGTGCGCTCCACCATGGGAGTGGCGTCGGGTCCCGTGTCCTTCATGCGGCTCTACGATGCGTCGACCGAGGTGGTGAAGCAGGGCGGCACGCGGCGCGGCGCCAACATGGGGATCCTGCGCGTGGACCACCCGGACATCCGCGCCTTCATCCGCTGCAAGAACGACACGTCGCAAATCACGAACTTCAACATCTCGGTCGCGATCACCGACGCCTTCATGGAGGCGGTGGCGAACGACGGGGAGTACGACCTGGTCACGCCCCGCACCGGCGACGTGGCCGGCCGCGAGAACGCCCGCGAAATCTTCGACATGATCGTGGAGGGGGCCTGGAAGACCGGCGAGCCGGGCGTCTTCTTCATCGACCGCGCCAACGAGTACAACCCGGTGTCGGCGCTCGGATCCTACGAGGCAACGAACCCCTGCGGCGAGCAGCCGCTGCTGCCGTACGACGTCTGCAACCTGGGCAGCATCAACGTGGGCGTCTACGCGAAGCCGGGGCACACCGGCACGCCGGAGCAGGGGATCGACTGGGACGGGCTCAGGCGGGTCGTGCACCTCTCCATCCACTTCCTCGACAACGTCATCGACGCCAACCGCTATCCGCTGCCGGAGATCGGCGACCTGGCGCAGGAGATCCGCCGGGTGGGCCTCGGGATCATGGGGTGGGCGGACCTGCTGGTGCGGCTGGGCGTGCGCTACGACTCGGACGAGGGCGTGGCGCTGGCGCGGACCGTGATGGGGTTCATCGAGGAGGAGACGAGGATCGCGTCGGAGCGGCTCGCGGAGCTGCGCGGCGTCTTCCCGGCGTGGAAGGAGTCGATCTGGGGGCCGGACAACCACTGTGCGCGAGGCGCGGAAGGGGAGCGCGTCCGCCCGGAGCGGCGGCTGCGCAACTGCAACCTGACGACGGTCGCCCCCACCGGTACGATCTCGATCATCGCGGGGTGCAGCGGCGGGATCGAGCCGCTCTTCGCGGTCGCCTTCATGCGCAACCAGGCCGGCGTGATGATGCCCGACGTCAACCCCGACTTCGTCGAACGGGCGAAGCGGGAGGGGTGGCACAGCGACGAGCTCATGGAGAAGATCGCCGAAGAGGGCCACATCCACTTCGACGAGGTGCCCACCGAGGTTCAGGACACCTTCCGCACCTCGCACGACATCTCGCCGGACTGGCACGTGCGCATGCAGGCTGCGTTCCAGGAGCACGTGGACTCGGCCATCTCCAAGACGACCAACTTCGCCCATGAGGCCACCCGCACCGACGTGCGCAAGATCTACGAACTGGCCTTCGAGACGGAGTGCAAGGGCGTGACGGTGTACCGCGACGGTTCGCGTCCGCAGCAGGTGCTGTCGACCGGGAAGACGGGGCAGCGGGAAGAGGGCGCGGCGGACGCGTCGGCTCGGTCCGGCGAAGCGGGGGTGGCGGCCCGGCCGGCCGAACTCGAGGGCCTGGCCCAGCAGCTCGCCGACGCGCGGGAGCGGGCCCACACCCTGGAGGGCGCGGTCGAGGAGTTGAAGAGCCAGCTGGAGGAGCACGACAGGGAGGCCGCGGCGTCGCGCCACAAGCGACAGCGCCCGTCGATCCTGCGTGGCCGCACGATCAAGATGGACTGCCCCCTCGGCGACCTCTACGTCACGGTCAACGAGGACGAAAACGGCCGCCCGTTCGAGGTCTTCTGCACCGTGGGCAAGGCGGGGGGCGCCGCCATGGCCGACTCGGAGGCGATCGGGCGCCTGATCTCGCTGGCGCTGAGGTCCGGAATCCCGGTCACGGCCATCAAGGGCCAGCTGCGGGGCATCTCCTGCGACCGGGCCGTGGGCGTGGGCCCGCAGAAGGTGCTGTCGGCCCCGGACGCGATCGCGCAGGCGCTCGAGCACTACCTCGCCGAGAAGGAGGGGGTGCAGGAGGAGATGCTGCTTCCCGTATCGGGTGGGGGTGGTGGGGTGGGGACGGGGGGCGAAGGCGATGGGGGTGGCGGGGCTGGCGCAGGCGGGACGGCGGGGGCTCCCATGCACGGGGGCCAGACGCGGTACGTCGACCAGTCCGACGCCGCGCTCGGCGCGTGTCCTTCCTGCGGATCCAGCCACCTGGCCTTCGAGGAGGGGTGCAAGAAGTGCTACGTGTGCGGGTTCTCGGAGTGCGGGTAGCGCGTCGGCAATCCCGGGACATATGATGCTGGCTTCGTCATGCGCATCGACTCTGGAGGCTTGTGGCATGAGAAGCAGTTGCGTTGTGATCGTTGGATTGCTGGCGGCTTGCGGCGGCGACACCGGGGAAGGGGCCGCTCCGCCGGTGAGCGAGGACCGTCCGCTGGCGGCCGGCTTCGAGGAGGTCTACCGGGTCGGCGGGATCGCGGCGCAAGGGTGGGATGCGTTCACCGAGATCGAGGACCTGGACTTCGACGCGCGCGGTCACCTCTACATTCGTGACGAGACGGGGTCCTCCACCCGCTTCGTGGTCGTGGACGGGGCCGGAGGCCTGGTGGCCGAGTTCGGGCGCATGGGCGACGGCCCGGGTGAGCTTCGCGACGTGGACCGGATGGTGGCCCGGCCCGGGGGCGGGGCCGTGATCGTCGACGGCGGACACCGCGCCTACCTTCTGTTCGGCCCGGATGGCTCGTTCGAACGCGCGCTCCGCTTCGGGGATGCGGGCGCCGACCGGAACGTCTCCGCGCAGATCGTGCGCGCCGCCCGGGACGGGGACGCGCTGTTCCTGATTCGGAGTTCGAACGTTACGCTCAGCCAGGGCGAAGCATCCGGCTCGACAGGTGACCGCACGATCTACCGCGTGGCGCTGGGCGAGGGCGAAGAGGCCGTCCAGGTTCCGTTCGCGGAGGGTTGGGAGCCGCGCCCCGAGCAGCAGGTCACGATGGAGACGGACGATCCCTCGGACGTGTTCGCCGAACTCGGCGACGCGTTCGCCTACTACGAGCCCCGCCTGGTGTTCGATGTTCTCCCCGGCGGTGGGGTGGCGTATTCGGATTCCTCCGCGTACGCCGTGAAGATCCACACGGCGGGTGCGCCGCCACGCGTCGTGGGCCGGCCCCTCCACCCGCAGCCCGTTACGGAACAGCTGCGGGAGCGCACCCGGGCGCGAGTGCTGGAGCGATACGAGGAATCCGTCGAGGGACAGTTCAACGCCCCGGATCTGGGCGAGGACATTCCGTCGGCCTTTCAGGAGCAGTTGGCAGCCATGATGGAGAGCTTGATGGAGGGCATGCGCGATATGGTGGCGAACGCCCCCTTCATGCCCGAGGTGCCCCTGTTGCACGACCTTCGTACGACCTGGGAGGGGACGATCTGGGTACAGCGGTGGGGGGGCGATCCCTTGGAACAGATCGGAATGGTCCCGGGCGCTGTGACGGAGGCGGACGAGGTGACCGACGGATGGATCGATGTCCTCTCCGCGGAGGGAGAGTACGTCGGCACGTTCTCGCTGGAGGAGACGGGCATGCCCGCCGCGTTCGGGCCCGGCGGCATCGTCGCCTTCGTCGAGACGGACGAGTTCGATGTCCCCACGATCATCGTGAAGCGGCTGCCGGAGGCGGTCCGCTAGCGGTCCAACCCCCGCCCCGGATTCCTCCGGTAGTCCAGCGGCGGATCGCGGTCGCCCACCAGCGCGATGTACTCGAAGCCGGGACCCACGCGCTCCAGGTACTCCGCCCTGGCGGCCTCCAGCAGCGCGGGGTCGGTGAAGAGGTCCACCGCGGTCATGGCCAGCGTCTTGGCCGCGACGATCATCCCCTTGTTGCCGATCGAGGTGCCTCCCGCGGCGATCGCCTGCCAGGAGTGGGCGGGCGTGCCGGGCACCCAGGTCGCGGTGCCGATCCCCACGGTGGGCACCACCCAGCTCACGTCGGCCACGTCGGTCGATCCGCCGCCCTGGCGGGGCGCATACGGCTGCACCGCAGCGGCGCTTTCGATGGGCGGCCTGTTGTTCAGCGTCGTCTGAATCCGCTCCGCGAACGCGCGCTCCTCCTCGTCGTACACCACGCCGCCCACCCGCTCCAGGTTGGCCTGGGCGCGACGCTGCAGCGCTTCATTGGCCAGCATGGCGTACAGCCCGTGGATCACCTCGTACTCCATGCTCGTCTCCGTCCCCCGGGCCGCTCCCTCCGCCGCCAGCACGACCCGCTCGAAGATCGCCCGCGCCACCTCCACGTCCGGGTTGCGCACGTAGTAGTACACCTCCGCGAAGTCGGGCACGACGTTGGGCGCGGATCCGCCTGCGGTGATCACGTAGTGGATGCGCGTCTCCTGCGGCACGTGCTCGCGCATCAGGTTGACCATGTGGTTCATCGCCTCCACCCCGTCCAGCGCGCTGCGGCCCTGGTCGGGCGCGCCCGCCGCGTGCGCCGAGACCCCCCGGAAGCGGAACTTGGCGGACTTGTTGGCCAGCGACGTGGAGGGGCTGGCGTCGTTGGCGCTGCTCGGGTGCCAGTGAAGGACGGCGTCGACATCGCCGAAGAGGCCGCCCCGCACCATGTAGACCTTCCCCGCGCCGCCCTCCTCCGCCGGCGTGCCGTAGAGCCGGATGGTGCCCGGCGTCCCGGAGGAGGCCAGCCAGTCCTTGACGGCCAGCGCCGCGGCAACGGATCCCGCGCCGAAGAGATGGTGCCCGCACGCGTGCCCGGCCCGCATCGAGAAGACCGGATCGGGGTAGGGGCTGCGCGACTGCGTGATGCCGGGCAGGGCGTCGAATTCGGCCAGCACCCCGATCACGGGCGACCCCTCCCCCCAGGAGGCCACGAAGGCGGTGGGCATCCCCGCCACCCCGTCCTCGATCTCGAATCCGGCGCGTGCCAGCTGCTCCTGCAGCAGCGCCGAGCTCTCCGTCTCCTGGTAGCCGACCTCGGCCAGATCCCAGATCTGCTGCGCCACGGCGGCGTAGTCGGCCGCATTGGCCTCGACGTGGGCGACGACGGCGTCGTGGCCGGATTGGGCGGTGGCGGGGGCGGGGGCCGCGAGCGTAGAAAGGGCGGAAAGCGCGAGGGCTATCGGGGTGGCGAATGCGGGGGCCGCCCGCTCGCGCCGGGCCGGCGTGGAAGCCGTCGTCGGTTGCCGGGTGCGGGTCGTTTGGATCTTCATCTGCTCAGGTCTCCGGTAGATGTATTCCCAAGTGGTGCGAAACAACGAATATGGACAGATTGTTCCCCGAATCGGTCACGGCGCAACGGGTCCGCGCACGAGCGGGCTCCGGCCACCGTCCCTCTCCAGACTGCGAGAACGAAATGCCTGCCAAAGATAGCGAACGCGTCCGCGTCGCGGCCGTTCAGCCGCGCGGCTTCCCCTTCGACTCCGCTTCGGCGGTCTCGGAGGTATGCGCGACCACCGGGGCGGCTGCGGACGACGGGGCCAGTCTGGTCGTCTTCCCCGAAGCCTTCGTCGGCGGATACCCGTGGGGACTCGCCTTCGGCACCGCGGTCGGCGGACGCAAGCCGGCGGGGCGCCGCACCTTCGGGCGATACCACGATGCGGCGATCCGTGTTCCAGGACCCGAAACCGAGCGGATGGGGCGGGCGGCCGCCGACGCCGGCGTCTACCTGGCGGTGGGCGTCATCGAGAAGGGCGCCGCCCATTCGCCCGGCACCCTGTTCTGCACACTGCTCTACTTCGCTCCCGACGGCACCCTGGCGGGCCTGCACCGCAAGCTGAAACCCACCGCCGCCGAGCGGCTCATCTGGGGGGAAGGGGACGGAAGCACGCTGCCCGTCCTGGACACGCCGTTCGGACGGGTCGGCGGCCTGATCTGCTGGGAGAACTACATGCCGCTCGCGCGCATGGCGATGTACGGCAAGGGGGTGGAGATCTACCTCGCACCGACCGCCGATTCGCGCGACCGCTGGCAGGCCACGCTCCGCCACATCGCGCTGGAGGGCCGCTGCTTCGTGATCGGCTGCAACCAGTTCGTCACCAAGGAGCACTACCCGGCTGACATCGAGATCCTCGGCGAGTTCGCCGACTGGCCGGATGTGCTGTCGCCCGGCGGGACGTCGATCTACAGCCCTCTGGGGGAGCCGCTGGCCGGCCCCCTCCTCGGCGAGGCGGGGGTCCTCCATGCCGACCTGGACCTCGGCGATGTTGCGCGCGGCAAGTTCGACTTCGATGTCGTGGGGCACTACGCGCGGCCCGATGTGTTCGAGTTCCGGGTGAACGAGGCGCCGATGGATGCGGTGAGGCGGTAAGGCGGTGGGGGCTTTCGCATCACGGCTGACCGACCGATCGCCGGGTTTAGTCAGCCACAACAATATGCAATACGATATCGCTGATATACAATAATATAAATCAGAGGTCCGAATTTATATAATAGCATATAGAAAAAATGGAAATCGAGAGGGGAAACAGGCTTTCACGTGGCTGCTTGCAGGGCACGTACCTGATCGGATCCCTCGACCGCAGCGTCGGCGCGGAACGTCCGGTCGGTCGCGGCGGCTGTCGCGGTGACCCTTGATGATTGTTCCCGCACCCGCGAGAATCCCTGCCCATACGCTTTGTCACAAGCCCCGGATACCCGACTCGGAGCACCTGCCGGGGCGAATCGACTCACCAGAGGGAATTGACCACCATGACCACGACCATGACCGCGCCCCCGCCTTCCGTCACCCAGCGCTACCTGGAGGAGGCGGAGCGCTATTCCGCCCACAACTACCATCCGCTGCCCGTCGTCCTGGACCGGGGCGAGGGCGTGTGGGTGTGGGACGTGGAGGGCAACCGGTACCTCGACATGCTGGCCTCCTACTCCGCGGTGAACCAGGGCCACCGGCACCCGGAAATCATCGCCGCCGCGCGCGAGCAGATGGACCGGCTGACGCTGACCTCGCGCGCGTTCCACAACGACCGGATGGGGCCCTTCCTGCACGAGCTCTGCGACGCGGCGGGGTTCGACGCCGCGCTTCCGATGAATACCGGCGCGGAGGCCGTCGAGACCGCCATCAAGATGGTCCGCAAGTGGGGCTACGAGGTGCGCGGGGTGCCGGACGGGCACGCCGAGATCATCGTCTGCGAGGACAACTTCCACGGCCGCACGACGACCATCGTGGGCTTCTCGTCCGAGGACCAGTACCGCGCAGGCTTCGGCCCCTTCACGCCCGGCTTCCGCCTCATCCCCTACGGCGACATCGACGCGCTGCGGGCCGCGATCGGGCCCAACACGGTCGGCTTCCTGGTCGAACCCATCCAGGGTGAGGCGGGGGTGATCGTGCCGCCGGACGGGTACCTGCGGGACGCGGCGGCGCTGTGCCGCGAGAACGGCGTGGCGTTCGTCGCCGACGAAATCCAGACGGGGCTGGGCCGCACAGGCCGCTTCATGTGCTGCGACTGGGAGGACGTGCGGCCCGACGTGCTGATCGTCGGCAAGGCGCTCGGCGGCGGGGTCTACCCGGTGTCGGCCGCGATCGCGGACTCGGAGTTCATGGACGTCTTCCGCCCGGGCGACCACGGCTCCACCTTCGGCGGCAACCCGCTGGGCGCGGCGGTGGGCAGCGCTTCGCTCCGCGTGATCCTCGACGAGGACCTGTCGCGGCGCTCCGACGAACTGGGGACCTGGTTCATGGACCGGCTGCGCGCGATTCCGTCGCCGCACGTCGACGAGGTGCGGGGCAGGGGGCTGATGATCGGCGTCGTGATCAGGGAGTCCTCGGGGACCGCGCGCCCGTTCTGCGAGGCGCTCAAGGAGCGCGGGATTCTCGCCAAGGAGACTCACCACCAGGTCGTGCGGTTCGCGCCGCCGCTGACGGTGACGCGCACGGAGCTGGAAGACGCGCTGGTGGAGATCGAGGCCGTGCTGAGGTAGGGGTCACCCGCCCGGCGGCCCGATCGTCCCCTGCTTCGAGGTGTCGATCTCCGCGGCTTCACCTTCTCCGAAGAGCACGGCCCTCACCTGTCCGTAGAGGAACTCCTTCGACTCCGGCTTGCGCGGGTCGAGACCGAAATGGTTGATGAGCAGCGTCTGGTGCTGAAGCCAGTCGCGCCAGCAACGGGCGCAGATCCCGCGCTGGATGCGTTCGCCCAACGCCGACCGGAAGGGCGGCCGCGGGAGCGCCGGGGACGGTTCACCCGGGTGTTTCAGGCAGCTGATCTGCTCCACGTGCTTCTCATGGGGTGGAAGGTTGTCGGCGGGACGGAAGGCCGGCGGGGCCAGGGGCAGCCGGTGCCTCCCGGCAGGAAGGCCAAGATAACACGGCGACCTGGCGAGCGCGGGCTTCGGACGCCGGAAGCCGCCGCCCCGGAACCGGCAGGAGCCATCACCCCCAACTTTGGGGCGCGCGCCCCTCGGATGTAGATTCAGGTTCGGGGACACGACAGTGCAGGACAAATGGAGGAAAGCGATGACTTCGTCGCACGCGCCCGATACCGGCCGTTTGAACGACGGCGAGGGTCCGCTGCTCTCCGGGGAGCAGTTGAAGCACCTGGAGGACCGGCTCCTGCAGGAGCGCAAGAAGGCGTTGCGTGGCCTCGGCGTCTTCAACGAGGCCGCGAGGATGGACCGCTCCTCGGATGACTCGGACCTCTCCGCCTATACGGATCACATGGCCGACCAGGGGACGGAGGCCATGGAGAGGGAGAAGGCCGCGCTGTTCGCCACCAAGGAGGGCCGGTACCTGTACCGGATCGAGGAGGCGCTGAGGCGGCTCTACCGGGACCCCGACAACTTCGGACGCTGTCATGCGACCGGCAAGGCAATCGCCTTCGAACGGCTGGACGCCCTGCCGCACGCCCGCTACTGCATCGAGTACAAGCGCGAACTGGAGGCCCGGGGGGGCTGACCCGGCTCCTGCCGTCGAGCGGGCCCCCCGGTGCCGGCGGACAGCGCGCGTCCGGTCACTACGGTCCGGCCGCCCGGCTTCCCCCCCGCTGCCACAGCGCCCCCAGCAGCTCCCCGCCCATCACGTCCACCTGCCACCGCCGCACCTCCGCGACCGCCTCCAGCGCGGCGCGGTCACCCGGCATCGCGGCGACCACCCCGCGCAGAACCTGGTTCGCCATCACGCGGCCCCGGTCCAGCCCCAGCCGCCCCGCCACCCGGTTGCGCACCTCCTTCACGCGCTCGAAGGCGGCCTCCTCCGCCGGGTCCGGCCTCGTCCCGCGCGCCGGGGGCCGCGGGTACGGCACCAGCTCACGCGCCGGCAGAGCCTCCACGCGCGCAAAGCCCCTCAGCAGCGCGCGCCCTTCCTGGTGAGCCAGCCGCGACGGGAACCCCTGCACGGCCGCCAGCGCCGCCACCGACGGCGGCCGCGCCCGCGCGGCGGCGAGCAGCGCGGCATCGGACGCCACACGGAAGAGCGCCCGGTCCCGCCGCTTCGCGATCCCCTCCCGCCAGGCGATCGCCTCGCGCAGCGCGGCCACCGACCGGTCGTCCAGCCGGCGCGCCGCCTTGAACCGGGTCACCGGGTCGGCCTCAGTCGCGTCGTCCTCCTCCTCGAGCGATCCGTCGAGGAGCCGGCGGTACTCCTCCCCGGCCCAGGCCAGCCTTCCGGCTTCTTCCAGCCGCGCCTGCAGAACATCGGCGAGACGGTGCAGATGGCGCGTGTCGTTGGCCGCGTACTCGATCATGTCCGCCGGGAGCGGCCGCGCCGCCCAGTCGGCCCGTTGGTACTTCTTCGAAACCTTCACCCCGAGGTGCCGCTCCAGGAGCGCCTGCAGGCCTACGCCGGGCTCTCCCAGGAAGCTGGCGGCGACCTGGGTGTCGGCGAGGGCGCCCACGCGGATCCCCAGGTCCCGGTGCAGGAGCCTGAGGTCGTAGGCCGCCCCGTGCATGATGGTCAGCCGGCCGGGGTCTTCCAGGAATGGCTTCAGGTGCGGGGCAGGGTCGAAGGCCAGGGGATCGAGCACGAAAGTCCGCCCGGCGGCCGACAGCTGCACGAGGCAGAGGCGGTCGGAATAGCGGTGGTAACCGGCCGCCTCGCAGTCCACCGCGACCGTCCGGGCCCTGGCGAGGGCGCGCTCGACGCTCCCGGCCTCGCCGGACGTTTCCACGTAGACGGTCGTCCGGCTCACGGTGCGGCCGGGATCGTCGGCGAGGGGCGAATGATGGCGTACATGAATACGTTTCGTTTTTGTGACCCGGCTGGCGCGGCATCGCAGCCGTTCGTGCTGTAGCTTTGCAGGTCGCGGGCCCGCGAGCCCTCGCCGCCTCAGCCACCGGAAAGGAACCTGAACGATCCGATGATCAGAACCAAGGTCGTCGCCACCATCGGGCCGGCCAGCGCCAGGCCGGATGTGATGCTCGAACTGGTGCGGGCGGGTATCGACATCGCCCGTATCAATATGTCCCATGGGGACTACAGGTTCCATGAGCGCAGCATCGGGCTGGTGCGCGCGGCGGCGAAGGAAGTGGGTCGTCCGGTTGGGGTCCTCATCGACCTGCAGGGTCCCAAGATCCGGATCGGCGACCTTCCCGAGCCCGTTCTGCTCCGCGACGGGGCTGCGGTGACGATCGCGCCGGAGGGGTTGCACCAGCCCGGCGAGCTGCCCACCACCTACGATCCGCTGGCGCGCGAGGTGTCGCCCGGCACGCACATCCTCCTCGACGACGGCCTGCTCGAGCTGGTCTGCCTGGAGACGCAGGGGGGACGGGCCCGCTTCGAGGTGTTGCGGGGCGGACTGCTGGGGTCGCGGAAGGGGATCAACCTGCCGGGCGTCGACCTCAACACGCCGGCAGTGACCGAAAAGGACCGCCGGGACCTCGAGTTCGCCTACGCGATGGAGGCGGAGTACGTGGGGCTGTCCTTCGTGCAGAAGGTGCGGGACGTGCGTGTGCTCAGGGCCCACATGAAGGGCAGGGCCTGGCTCGTCGCGAAGATCGAGCGCGCGCGCGCGGTCGAGGAGCTCGACGGCATCCTCGAGTACAGCGATGTGGTGATGGTCGCGCGCGGCGACCTGGGGGTGGAGCTGCCCTTCGCCCAGGTCCCGCTGGTGCAGAAGCGTATCATCCAGGCGGCCAACGGGTACGGCTGCCCGGTGATCACGGCGACGCAGATGCTCGAGTCGATGACGTCGTATCCGGGGCCGACCCGGGCCGAGACCTCCGACGTGGCGAACGCGATTCTGGACGGCACGGATGCGGTCATGCTGTCGGGGGAAACCGCGGTGGGTAAGTTCCCGGCCCGGACGGTGGAGGTCATGGTGAGGATCGCCGCCGAGATCGAGGGGAGCGGCGTGCTCGCGGAGGGACCGCACTACCTGTCGCAGATGGGGCCGGTGCAGCGGCGCGGCGCCTCGCTGCGCGAACACGCGGTCGCGGCGTCGTCGGTGCGCTCGGCGCGGGATCTGGGCTCCCCGGCGATCATCGTCATCACCCGCAGCGGCTTCTCGGCCAGGCTGGTTGCCTCCTACCGGCCGGTCACCCCCATCTTTTCGGTGTGTACCGAGGCCAAGGTCCACCGGCAGCTCGCCGGCGTGTGGGGGGTCCGCCCGGTGCTGGCCGAGCACGGAGAGATCACCTACGAGAACCTCACCGAGCTCGGAAAGCAGGTGGTCCTGGAGTCCGGACGGGGCAAGCCGGGAGATCCCGTCATCGTTACGTCGGGACTCCCGTTCCACAGGCCCGGCTCGACGAACACGATGAGGGTGGAGCAGTTGTGATGAAGGTGGAGCGACCGTGACGAGGGTGGAGTGACCAGGGTGGCCCGGCCGTGACGCTGACCTTTCTCGGAACGGGCACCTCTTTCGGGGTTCCGGTGATCGGCTGCTCCTGTCCGAACTGCAGGTCGGACGACCCGCGGGACCGGCGGACCCGCCACGGCGCCCTGCTGGGGCTGGAAGCCGGCAACCTGCTCGTCGATACGCCGCCGGAACTGCGGCTGCAGCTGCTGGCCTGCGGGATCGACCGGGTGGACGCCGTCTGGTACACGCACCTGCACGCCGACCACGTGCACGGAATCGACGACGTGCGAATCTTCTCCACGCGGGGCCGCGGTGCGGTGCCCACCTGCGTGCCCGAGGAGATGAAGGACGAGTTGACGGGCCGCTTCCCCTACATCTTCGACGAACGCGTCAAGGCGGCGCGCGGCACGACCAGGCCCCGCCTGGCGCTGAGCACCTACACCGAAGGGGTGCCGAGGCGGATTCTGGGCGTCGAATTGATCCCGTTCCGGGTACCGCACGGGCCGGAGAACGCTTACGGGTTCCGCGCCGGCGCCCTCGGGTACGTGACGGACGCCAAGCGGTTGCCGGGTCCGGCCCTGGATATCCTGCGCGGCGTCGAGGTGCTGGTGCTGAACGCGCTCTGGCTGGGATCGCCGCACCCCACGCACTTCAACGTGGAGGAGGCGGTGGAGGCCGCTCTGCAGGTCGGGGCGAAGCGGACCTACCTGACGCACCTGACCCACAAGGTGGGATACGGAGAGCTCGTGGAGTGGCTGCCGGACGGGATTGAGCCGGCCTTCGACGGGCTCGTCGTGGAGGTGGGCTGAGCCGTGGCGGCGCGCGGAAGCGGCGGGCTGCCCGTGATCGACTTCGGGAACATGATGGCGGGCCGGATCGGGCCCGTGGGGACCGGGCCCGGCGGGATCCGGCCGGGGCGTCTGGAGGGTGATCTGGCCGCGCGCTTCCGGGAGGCCCGGCGCGTTGTGGAGGCGCGGCGCGGCGCGGGCGAACTCGGCTTCCTGGAGCTGCCGCACGACCGCGGGCTGGCAGCGGACACGCTGGAGGTCGCGGGCGCGCTCCGGGGACGTTTTGACGACGTGGTCGTGGTCGGGATCGGCGGGTCGGCGCTTGGGGCGGTCGCGCTGCGGGACGCGCTGCTGGGCCCTTGGTGGAACGCGCTGGACGGCGAAGCGCGGGGGGGTGCGCCGAGGCTGCACGTGCTCGACAATCCGGACCCCGACTCGGCCGCCGCGCTGCTGGACCGGCTGGACCCGGCCCGCACGGTCTTCAACGTGGTAAGCAAGTCGGGCTCGACCGCCGAGACGGCGGCGCTGTTCCTGGTGGTGCTCGAACGGCTGGAGGAGGCGCTTGGGGCGGAACGGGCCGGGGAGCGCCTGGTCGTCACCACGGATGCGCGGCGGGGGCCGCTTCGGGAGGTGGTGGCGGAGCACGGGCTGAGGTCGCTGGCCGTTCCGGAGGCGGTGGGGGGCAGGTTCTCGGTGCTCTCCCCGGTCGGGACGTTTCCGGCCGCGCTCTGCGGGGTCGGCATCGAGGCCGTGCTCGGGGGGGCGGCGGCGATGGCGGAGCGGTGTGCGGCCCCACGGCTTGCCGTGAACCCGGCGGGGGTCCTCGCCACGCTGCTGCACGCCGCCGACACCGAGATGGGGGCGGGGATCCAGGTGTTCATGCCGTACGCGGACCGGCTGCGGGGGCTCGCCTACTGGGTCCAGCAGCTGTGGGCCGAGTCGCTGGGCAAGGCGGTTCGAACCGACGGCCTGCCGGCGGAGACCGGCCCCACGCCGCTGCCGGCCTTCGGGGCGGCCGACCAGCACTCCGTCCTGCAGCTGCTCATGGAGGGTCCCCGCGACAAGGTGGTCGCCTTCATCGGGCGCGGGAGGCCGGAGCGGGACCTCGAGATTCCCCGGGCCTTCGCCGGTAAGCCGGCCTTCTCCTACCTCGGCGGCCACACCCTCCACGGGCTCCTGGACCGCGAGCGGAGGGCCACCGCGGAGGCGCTGCGGCGGGCGGGCCGGATGAACATGACCATCACGGGGGACCGGATCGACGCCCGCACGATGGGGGCGTTCTTCATGCTGTTCCAGTGCGCGGTTGTGTACGCCGGCGCGCTTTACGCAGTCAATCCTCTCGACCAGCCGGGGGTGGAGGCGGCCAAGTCGCTGGCCCGCGGGCTGCTTGGGCGGAAGGGATGCGACCCGCCCGGCTTCCCGGGAACCGATCCCCGTTGGCGGGTATGAGGGGACTCATTGTAGGTTAGACGAACCATCGAGTACCATGAGGCGAGGAATGCGAATATGAGTACGGAAAACGATCAACACACGGTCATAATCGAGAAGGAGGGACGGCCCGAGATCGGTGCGTTCCTGTTGGGGGCGCTGGTCGGCGCGGGCATCGCGCTGCTCTTTGCCCCGAGTTCCGGAGAGGAGACGCAGCGGCGCATCCGCGAACAGGCCAGGAGGCTGAGGGCGCTGACGGAGGACCGGGTGCGCGGCCTGCGCGAGGATCTGGGGTCCCGGCTGGATTCCGCACGCAGGGCGACCGGCCAGGGGCGCCTCGCGGTGTCGGATGCCCGGGCGGAGCTGGAGGAGCGGCTGGCGCGCTCCAAGGCGGCGTACCGGGCGGGCCTCGACGCGGCGCGGGAGGAGTACGACCGGCGCAGGGACGCGGAAGGCAAGGGGTCGGCCGAGGCCGATTGACCACAACCAGGAAAGGAAGCGGGGCCCGGTGAAGATCTATCTGGACACGGCCAACCTGGGGGAAATCCGCGAGGCGGCACGCTGGGGAATCCTGAGCGGAGTGACGACCAACCCGAGCCTCATGGCCCGCGAGACAGGGGCGGACTTCAAGGAGACCATCCAGGAGATCGCCACGCTGGTGGACGGTCCGATCAGCGCCGAAACCGTTTCGGAGGATGCGGACGGTATGGTGAAGGAGGGGGTCGAGTACGCCACCTGGCACCACAACGTGATCATCAAGGTGCCGAGCACGACCGATGGCCTCGAGGCGGTCTCGCGGCTCGGCCGGCGGGGCATCCGCTGCAACGTGACGCTGTGCTTCAGCACCAGCCAGGCGCTGATGGCCGGGCTGGCCGGCGCCTTCGTCGTGTCTCCCTTCATCGGCCGCCTGGACGACCTCTCCCAGGACGGAATGGAGCTGATCCGCGAAATCGCCGCCGTCTACGAGCAGAACCCCGACATTGGCACCCGCATCCTGGCCGCGTCGATTCGCCATCCCCGGCACGTGGTGGAGGCGGCGCTGGCCGGCGCCCACATCGCCACCTGCCCCTTCAAGGTGCTGCAGAAGTGCATGCGGCACCCGCTGACGGACAGCGGCATGGCCAGCTTTCTCGCCGATTGGCGCGCCCGGGAAGTGGACATGGCGCTCGCCGGGGCGTCGTCGGGCTGAGGCGAAGTGTTAGCGGCATGATTGGCGTGGCCGGGCGAGTCAATGGCGCGCACCCCCGTCCGCGCGGCGGAGGGGCGCACCCGGCAATCCGCGCCGCGCCGTGCGCGTTGCTTGCGGCGGTCGCCAACCTCGGCATCGCAGGCGCCGCGCATCCCCAGGGCACGCGGGAGTTCCTCGGCGAGGCGGTGGGCGAGGGCATGGTGAAACTGGCGGCGCCGCTGATCGACTTCGACGGGCCCTATGTGCTGGTGCACCTGGCGACGAACCGGGTCTACATCATCGACGGCACCTCGTCCCTCTGGTCGGCCCCGGCGGGTACCGGCACCGGGTTCCGGCTGGCCGGGAGCGGGCAGAAGTGGACCTTCACGACGCCCCGCGGCCTGTTCCGGGTCCGGAGGAAGGAAAAGGACCCCGTATGGATCGCGCCCGACTGGCATTTCGTGGAGCGGGGTCTCCGGGTTCCACCCCCTGACAGCCCCTCGCGGCGCATCCCCGGCGCCATGGGGAACACCGCGATCTACCTCGGCGACGGGATCGCCATCCACGGGACCTCCAATCCGGGTCTCCTCATGAATCCCGATCCCGAGCGCCGCCGGGTCTCGCACGGCTGCATCCGCCTGACCAACGAGGCCGCGCGGGACCTCTACCACCTGGTCGAGGTGGGTACGCCGGTACTGATCTATTGACCGCGCCGGGGTCCGGTGACGGGAGGCGGCTGGTCGCCCGCAACCGGAAGGCCAGACACCTGTACGAGATCCTCGACTCGTGGGAGGCCGGGCTCGTCCTGCTGGGCACGGAGGTGAAGTCGATCCGCGCGGGCAGGGTGGCCTTTCACGACGCGCACGCCCGCGTGGAGGCGGCGGAGATGTGGCTGCACAACCTTCACATCGGCCTGTACGAGCCGGGCAACCGCTGGAACCACGACGAAACCAGACCCCGGAAGCTTCTTCTGCACAAGGACCAGATCCGCCGGATAGGTGCGAAGGCGGAGGAGAAGGGACTGACCCTGGTTCCGCTGGACCTCTATCTTCGCAAGGGGAGGGCGAAGGTCACGCTGGGGCTCTGCCGGGGGAAGAAGCACAGGGACCGGCGTGAGGAACTCCGGCGCAGGACGATGCAGCGAGAGGCCGAACGCGCGATGAAAGACCACCGTTGAGGGGCGCCGTCGAAGGGAAGGCCGACCCGGTGCCCGGAAGGCCCGGCGGAGGGTCACTGGTGAGTTCCGCGGTCGAGTTCTTCGGGACGCGTTTCTCCTGCCCGGTGCTGCTGGCGTCGGGCACCTGCGGCTTCGGCGAACCCGTGGTCGACGTGATGGCGACCGACGCGGTCGGAGGGCTGGTGACCAAGTCCGTGACCGTGGAGCCCCGCTGGGGGAATCCCGCTCCCCGCGTGGCCGAATACGCAGGGGGGATGCTCAACTCGGTGGGGCTCGCGAATCCGGGGGTGCAGGCGGTCAGGGAGGACAAGCTGCCGTGGATCAGGAGGCACCTGGGGGCGTTGCCGGTGTTCGTGTCGGTCGCCGGGGCGCGGTCGGAGGAGTACGCGCGCGTGGTCGGCGAACTCGACGGAGAAGAGGGGTTCCTCGGCTTCGAGCTCAACCTCTCCTGCCCGAACGATTCCCACCTGGGAGGCAGGCCGTTCTGCCTCGATCCCGAGGCGCTCCGGGAAGTGTTGCAACTGGTGCGCCCCGTCACCGCGCGCCCGCTGCTGGTCAAGCTGGCTCCCAACGACCCCGACATCGCGGCCACGGCGGCGCTGGCGGTCGAGTGCGGGGCCGACGGCGTTACCGCGATCAATACGCTCCCGGGGTTTCTGCCCGGGGGCCCCAGCGCGGCGCGGCTGGGAGCGGGGCGGGGCGGGGTGAGCGGCCCCGCGGTCCTGCCGGTGGGGCTGGCTGCGGTGCGGGAGGTTGCCGCTGCCGTGGACGTGCCCGTGATCGGGGTGGGCGGAATCTTCAACGGGCGGGACGCGCGTGCCTACCTCGACGCGGGAGCCTCGCTGGTGCAGGTCGGCACCGGCTCCTTCGCGGATCCGCGTTGCGCTGCCCGAGTGGCGCGCGAACTGGGCGGTGCGGTGCGGTGAGTGACCGGGTCATCGTCGCGCTCGACTTTCCCAGCGCGGAGCCCGCCCTCGTGCTGGCCGACCGCCTCGGCCCGGCCTGCACCTTCTACAAGGTCGGCCTGGAACTATACACGGCGGAGGGCGCGGCGGTGGTGCGCGCACTGCGGCGCCGGGGCAAGCACGTCTTCCTCGACCTGAAGCTGCACGACATCCCGAACACGGTGGCCCGCGCCACGGCCCGCGCCGGCGAGCTGGGCGTGCGCTTCCTCACGGTCCACGCGGCCGGAGGGGCGGCGATGCTGGAGGCCGCGGCGGCCGCCTCGCCGGGCGGGCTGAGGCTCCTCGCCGTGACGGTCCTGACTTCGCTCGATGCTCCCGGTCTCGGCGCGGTCTTCGGGCGCCGCGTGGAGGACGCGGGTCTGGAGGCCGAGCGGCTGGCGCGGCTGGTGCGCGGGGCGGGGTTGGGCGGGGTGGTCTGCGCGGCCGGGGAAGCCGGGCGGATCCGCGCCGTGATGGGACCCGGGGCCGCCATCGTCACCCCGGGGATCCGCGCCCCGGGAGAACCCCGTCACGACCAGCGCCGCGTCCGCACGCCCGCCGAGGCATTCCGGGCCGGCGCCACGCACATCGTGGTGGGCCGTCCGGTGACGTTCGCCCCCGACCCCGCCGAGGCCTTCGCCCGCATCGCGGCCGGCGCGCCCGGCGCCTCGTGATCCCCCCGTGATCGCCTTTTCCATATTATGCGCGCAATGAACCTCTACGATTCCCTCCACCGAGAGCTGCGCCGCTTCGAGCCCGGGCGGCCCGGCAGCCCCGGACGGGTTACCGTCTACGGGTGCGGACCCACGGTGTACGACTACGCTCACATCGGCAACTTCCGCACCTTCATCGTCTACGACCTCCTGCACCGCCACCTGCGCCGGAGGGGCCACGAGGTCGAGTTCGTGGTGAACTTCACCGACGTGGACGACAAGACCATCGATGGTGCTGCTGCGGCCGGCCGTTCGCTCGCCGAACACACCGGCCCATTCATCGAGGCGTTCCTCGAAGACGCCGGGACTCTGGGCTTCCTGCCCGTTTCCCATCACCCGCGGGCGACGGAGTTCATCCCGGCCATGGTGGAGTTCGTCGGCCGCCTCATGGATGCAGGGCACGCGTACCGGGGCGCCGACGGGTCGGTCTACTACTCGGTCGCGACCTTCGACGACTACGGCAAGCTCTCCGGCAAGGGGGGCGAGGAGGACTCGCGGCGGTCACGCATCGACGCCGCCGGGTTCGCCAAGGCGGACCCGCGGGATTTCGCGCTGTGGAAGGCGGCGCAACCGTCCGACCGCGAGGTTGGGGCGGTCTGGGACTCCCCGTGGGGGGCGGGCCGTCCGGGCTGGCACCTGGAGTGCTCGGTCATGGTCACCTCACTCCTCGGCGACACCGTCGACATCCACGTCGGGGGCGAGGACCTCCTCTTCCCCCACCACGAGAACGAGATCGCACAGTCGGAGGCGGCGTCCGGCCGTCCCTTTGCCCGCTTCTGGATGCACGTCAAGCACCTCAAGGTCGACGACCGCAAGATGTCGAAGTCGCTCGGCAACTTCCACACGGTCAGGGAGCTCGTTGAAGAGGGACACGATCCCGCCGCGATCCGCTGGGTCCTACTCTCGGCCCACTACCGCAGCGAACTGAATTTCACCGCGGGCGGGCTCGCCGACGGGACCGAGGCGGTGCAGCGCCTCCTTGACTTTCGCCGCCGCATGACCGAGGAGGTGGAGGGCCCCGGAGGCCCGGCGGCGGGTGCCGCGACCACGGCCGCCGGCAAGCTCGCCGGGCGGGCCCGCCGGCACCTGGACGCCTTCGACCGGGCCATGGACGAGGACCTCAACGTGCCGCGCGCCCTCGCATCGGTGTGGGGGCTCGTCCGGGACGGAAACGCGGCGCTGGACGCCTCTGGGGGCGTGAGCGCCGAGGACCGCGAAGCCGCATTGGCCGCGCTTGCGGAGATGGACGGCAGGCTGGGTGTGCTGAACCTGGCGGCGAAGACCAGGGATGTCGACGCGGACACGGAGCGCCGGATCCGGGAGATGGTGGAGGCCCGTGACCGGGCGAGGAAGGCGCGCGACTTCGCCGTGGCCGACCGGCTGCGCGCGGAACTCGAGGCCCAGGGGGTGAGGCTCGAGGACACGCCTGCTGGAACCCGGTGGAAGCGCGTGCGCTGAATAGCGCCCTGCCGGGGCGCCCCTTCCACCCGGCCCCCTCCCGCGACACCTTTCAGGATGTGCTGACGTAGCTCAGTCGGTAGAGCAGCTGATTTGTAATCAGCAGGTCCGGGGTTCGAGTCCCCGCGTCAGCTTCGCGCGGCGGGCGCAAGGCACCGGCGCCGGATTCGACCGCGGGTCCTCCGGCCCCGGGGTCAATCCCCCCGGTCAACCGGAATTGATTCGCGTGCCGAGAACAGTTACCTTTTTGTGCTCGTTTCCATCCGGGCCCGATTTCGCCGACAGCCGACTTTGGCGGGCAGGGGGTGGGAACGTGTTTTTTGGTGGGGTACCGAAGCGGCCAACCGGGGCAGACTGTAAATCTGCTGGCGAATGCCTACGTAGGTTCGAATCCTACCCCCACCATGGAGGGATGCCCCTCCCAGGGACAACGCGGGAGTAGCTCAGTTGGCTAGAGCATCAGCCTTCCAAGCTGAGGGTCGCCGGTTCGAGTCCGGTCTCCCGCTCTGAGGCGCAGGACAGCGAGAGAGGCAACTCCGGTGCCATGGGTGCGACAGCTGGCGCGAACGGGGCATCCGGTGCCGGGGACAGAGAGAGGTGCTCTGGTAGCTCAGTGGTAGAGCGCTTCCTTGGTAAGGAAGAGGTCGCGGGTTCAATCCCCGCCCAGAGCTTGGCGGGACGGGGAGGCCGCTCCCGCCGGTGAAACCCGGAACTACGACAAACCCAGACGCGAGGAAAGAATGGCGAAGGAGACCTTCGAGCGCACGAAGCCGCACGTGAACGTGGGGACGATCGGACATGTGGACCACGGGAAGACGACGCTGACGGCGGCGATCACCCTGGCGCAGGCGAAGAAGTACGGGGGCGACGCGATCGCGTTCGACGAGATCGACAAGGCGCCGGAGGAGCGGGAGCGGGGGATCACGATCGCGACGGCGCACGTGGAGTACGAGACGGAGAACCGGCACTACGCGCACGTGGACTGCCCGGGGCACGCGGACTACGTGAAGAACATGATCACGGGAGCGGCGCAGATGGACGGGGCGATCCTGGTGGTGAGCGCGGCGGACGGCCCGATGCCGCAGACGCGCGAGCACGTTCTGCTGGCGCGGCAGGTGAACGTTCCTCACATCGTTGTGTTCATGAACAAGGTGGACATGGTGGACGACGAGGAGCTGCTGGAGCTGGTGGAGCTGGAGGTTCGCGAGCTGCTGAGCGAGCAGGGTTTCCCGGGCGACGACCTGCCGGTGGTGATGGGCAGCGCGCTGCAGGCGCTGGAGGCGGGGGGAGAAGGTGAGGCCGGCGCATGCGTCCAGGAGCTGATGGAGGCGATCGACAGCTACATCCCGGAGCCGGAGCGGGACATCGACAAGCCGTTCCTGATGCCGGTGGAGGACGTGTTCTCGATCACGGGCCGGGGGACGGTGGCGACGGGCCGGATCGAGCGGGGCGTGATCCACAAGGGTGAGATGGTGGAGATCGTGGGGATGGGCGCGGACCGCAAGACGGTGGTGACGGGGGTGGAGATGTTCCGCAAGCTGCTGGAGCAGGGCCAGGCGGGGGACAACGCGGGTCTGCTGCTCAGGGGCGTGGGCAAGACGGAGATCGAGCGGGGCCAGGTTCTGGCGATTCCGGGCTCGATCACGCCGCACACGAAGTTCAAGGCGGAGGTGTACGTGCTGACGAAGGAGGAGGGCGGCCGGCACACGCCGTTCTTCAACGGGTACCGGCCGCAGTTCTACTTCCG